>CAVTNO010000001.1:0-128680 GCA_963736155.1 uncultured Rhabdochlamydiaceae bacterium
ACCCGGATCCAGAGATCCGGGTTGTCGAGAAATCAGATGACCTTACAGAGTTTTTTATAGAAATATTTTTGCATGCATTCATCAAATTTATATGTCGTTGTAATATAACAAATCGTAGCTATAGCCAAATGTGTTACTAAACCCGGCACATCACGTCTTGCATTGACAGCAGCGTTAATATTGGTGACAGCAAAGTATGTAGCAATTCCATATTTAGCAGCGTTTGGGAAAATGAGAGAAGCCCCAAGAACAGCGGTCGCTAAATTAAGACCACATTGTCCTGCGTATCTGGACAAAACAACATAACCTGCTACAGCAAGGGCTGTATCAACCAATGTCTGTTTACACACATCAGTGGAAAGATGGCCATCTTGTGCGTAGTATATTACAGCAGATACAGGGGATGGCAGATAAGGTGCCACTGAATCAAAGTTCATATTTTTCTCCTAAAATGGTTAAAAACTTGCATCTATTCTAACGTATTTTTCACTTTAACTCCAATCATTTTAACCTCTGGACAAAGTCTTTATTTTAACATAAAAACCGATTAGATATAAAGAAATTCCTGTATCGTGGGATGTATTTCATCTTGACGAAGAGTTGTTCCAAAATAAGAAAATAAAGTTAAGGCAGCGTATGCAGCTAGTTGAGTCGGATTGCGCTCCTTTATAGCCTGAACAACGCCTACCGCTCCAACTACAGTCCCGTATCCGGTTATTCCAATCCAAGCAGAATCAGGAAATACCTTAAGTGCGAACAAGGTAACAGGCAGCCAACAATTGTGCCATTTGTCGGCGAATATGCTTACAGCTGCAAATCCTGCAACAGCAATAGCAGTATTATACAGAACATACACTGCTGAATTGTAAACCATTTTATCCGTTTTATCCCATTGCATCGTGTTCGTGTTAAACTTATCTTCAAGCTTTGTTCTATTTGAGAAGTTACTCAAAACATGAAAGGCTGAACTGATTGGCAAAGGTAATAATTGCATGGCTTTCTCCTAAAATGGTTAAAAACTTGCATCTATTCTAATGTATTTTTCACTTTAACTCCAATCATTTTACCCCCCTGGATAAAGTCTTTATTTTAACGTAAAAAGCCAGGATAACTGATTCATTCTGTGAATGCAGGCGTGTATAGCTTTTTCTTGAATTTGACGTAAACGGTATCGATCCATTACACTCTCCTCCCTTGCCCTATGGCGATCGTAGCTCAGTTGGTTAGAGCACTGGATTGTGGTTCCAGATGTCGCGGGTTCGAGCCCCGTCGATCGCCCCATTTTCTTAAGGACACATCATGGATTGGCTTCACGCGTTAATATTAGGTGTCGTTCAAGGGTGCACTGAATTTTTTCCTATCAGCTCTTCGGCGCATCTAAAAATATTCAAATCATGGCTGAGCATCCCCGCTGGGGAAGAAACCGTCATTTTTGATCTTGCCTGCCATGTAGGAACGGTGATTGCGCTGGTGATCTTTTTCAGAAAGGATTTATACGAAATTTTCTTCGTGCAGCCTAAAAAGATTCTGCTCTATATCGCAGCGCTGCTTCCGCTCATCCCCGCCTATTTTCTACTATCGCCTATCAGACTCTGGGCCTCGCAGCCCCGCCTTTTGGGAGCATGTCTTTTGGTCACAGCCCTTTTGCTGTTTGCCATCAGCAGGATCAGAAAAGGCTCTAGCGAAACCCCGACCTGGAAAGACGCGCTCTGGATCGGGACGATGCAAAGCGTCGCTTTGGTCCCGGGCATCTCCCGCAGCGCCAGCACCATTACGGGCGGCGTGTGGCGCGGGCTGAGCGTGCGCGAGGCGGTCCGTTTTTCATTTATCCTCTCGATTCCGGCGGCCCTTGGCGGCGCGTTTCTGGAAACGGTCAAGCTAGCAAAGCAGCCAGTGATTGCGTTTGATAGTAGCGCCTGCTTCATTGGCCTCGGCGTTTCGGCGCTCGTCGGCCTTGGCGTTGTGCGCTTTGCGGTGCCGCTTCTTGAAAAAGGAGTCTTTAGACCGTTTGCTTGGTATTGCTTGATTGTCGCAATTTTGTTAACAGTGATATAGATGGCTAAGAAAGAAAAAAATGTTGCAACATCTCATCCCGAAGCGCGCGGAGTCGCGTTTATCTTAGGGACGTTTGTCACGCTCCTGTGCCTTTTTAGCTATGATTTGACGGATCAAAGCACCAACTGGCTGGGGCTCATCGGCCACGGATACGCCTGGACGCTCCTCTATCTTTTTGGGCTGACGGTCTATCCACTTCTCGCCTTCATAGGATGGATCGGCTGGAGCTATCTGATCAAAGGAGAAGTTCCCTCTCTGGGATCGAAATCATTCTACATGGCCCTTTTTACGCTCTCGCTCGGGATGCTCTTTAATTTAAGCGCAGAGCTAGGAATGCCGATGCCGGGCGCTCTCAAACACAAAATCCTCTCCGAAATCGTCTCGTTTCAATTTCCGTATCCGCATGATTCACTGAGGCACTATCTGGGCGGCGTTCCCCTCTATTACCTCTACCACGACCTGCCCCGCTATAACATGGAAAGGCTGCTCGGGAATTTAGGCGTCGGCATCACCTTCACGATGACTGCCTTCATTTCATTCATGTTCCTCACCAACGTGAAAATCGTCGATCTCATCCAGCGGCTCTTTCAGGAGAAAGAAGAGCAGGCTCCCCTCTTCACCAATGCCGAGCAGATTGAGAAAAGCTTGTCGAAACCAGCGCCTGCAGCACCTCCTCCCAAACAGGAATCTCCCGAGATCCGGATTCGCACCCTTCTTGAACGGGAAGAAAAAAAGAGCGCCCGCCCTGCAAAATCATCTTCCGGCGGATTTGAGCTCCCTCCCCCATCGCTGCTGACGAACCCCAAAAAAGTCGACCAGCCGCTGCTTAAAAAAGAGCTTAAGCGGCAAGCCGAGATTTTGGAAGAGACGCTGCTCAGCTTTGGGATTGAAGCAAAGGTCGGGGATATCAACTGCGGCCCTACCATCACTTCGTTTGAAATCCATCCGGCTGTCGGCGTGAAAGTTCAAAAAATCACCGCGCTTGAAAACGATATCGCGCTGAAACTGCAGGCCAAATCGATCCGCATCATCGCGCCGATCCCAGGGAAAGCCGCCGTCGGCGTTGAAGTCCCCTCGCCTTATCCGCAAGAAGTCAGCTTTAAAGAGATGCTCATCTCTTACCAGCAGGGCTCTCGAAAATTGCTCGTTCCCGTGATTTTAGGAAAAACCGTCTCCGGCGAGAACATGGTGAGCGATCTGGCCAAGATGCCGCACTGCTTGATTGCTGGTGCTACCGGTTCCGGAAAATCGGTCTGCATCAACACCCTCATCATGTCGATTTTGATGAATGCTACGCCCGATGAGATAAAACTGATCATGATCGATCCTAAAAAAGTCGAGCTGACGCCGTACACGCAGCTGCCGCACCTGATCGCGCCTGTGATCACCGAGCCGCATGGCGCCTACGCCGCGCTCAACTGGATGGTCAAAGAGATGCAAAGCCGTTATGACATCTTGAAACACCTGGGCCTGCGCAATATCACCGCCTTCAATGCCCGCACACCCAATCCCGAGCTTGAATCTTCCTTAAGCGTCTCCGTCCCCGAAAGAATGCCCGCGATTGTCGGAATCATCGACGAATTTGCAGATCTAATGATGGCGTCGAGCTCCGATCTTGAAACACCGATCGCCAGGATCGCTCAGATGGCTAGAGCCGTCGGCATCCATCTCGTGCTAGCAACGCAGCGCCCCTCGCGCGAAGTGATCACCGGACTTATTAAAGCCAACTTCCCAACACGGATTGCGTTTAAAGTGGCCAGCCGGGTAAACTCACAAATTATTTTAGATGAAAACGGCGCAGAAAGTTTGCTGGGCAACGGCGATATGTTATTCCTTCCGCCGGGCACTTCGCATCTTCTCCGCGCACAAGGAGCGTACGTCAGCGATGAAGACATCAACCGCGTTGTTCGATTCATCTGCGACCAGGCATCGCCGAATTATCTCATCTCTTCATTTGATTCGATGGCGCAGCAGCTTACCGATGGCGAAGAGGATGACGGCCCTCGCGATTCACTTTACGACCAAGCCAAGGCCATCGTCATCGAAACACAGAGCGCATCAACAACGTACTTGCAACGAAAACTCAAAATCGGTTATGCCAGGGCTGCAAGTTTAATGGATGAGCTAGAGATGCATGGCGTTATTAGTTCCCAGGAAGGAAGCAAACCAAGAAGAGTGTTAATTGAAAACAACGACGAATCCAATCGCACTTGAAAAAGAGCTCAACAAGCGCCTGAAAATGATGGGCTATCTTCTTCTTGTATTTGCTGTCATTGCATTTGTTTGGGATTATTTTCCTTCCGCAGAAGATGAACTCGATCAGATCCTCATAGAACTCGAAGAAATACCACCTCCTATAAGCCCCTATGTTTCTTCTTCTTCTTTTGCCATCGTCGGCATCGCATGCCTGCTCTTTTACTGGAAAAAGAAAGCCACATTAGATGATACTCCTACCTCATGAGAGGATTCTGTCCGTTAGCTTCCGGCTCCAAAGGAAATTCAATTTTTCTTGGAACAGAAAATACGCGCATCTTAGTTGATGCCGGCATCTCCGCTAAAGCCACCCAGGAAAAACTGCAGCTCATCGGAATCGACATCACCGATATCGACGCTATTTTAATCACACATGAACATGTCGATCACATCCGAGGCCTTGCCTCTATCGCCGTCAAACACAAAATCCCTGTCTTTGCCAACAGCGACACCGCGCACGCCATCTTGGAAACGCTCGATGAATTCCCCAAATTTAAAATCTTCTCCACCGGAGAAACATTTGAGTTCGGCGATCTTGAAATCCATCCCTTCAGCATCCAGCACGACACGCTCGATCCCGTTGCCTTCACCATCCGAACATCCGATCTCAAACTCGGTTTCTGCACTGATCTCGGCTTTGCGACAACGCTCGTGAAAAATCATCTCAAAGGTTGCGACTATCTCTACATCGAAGCCAACCACGAGCCTTCGATGGTGCACTCCTCCCCGCGTCCCATGATCTACAAGCAGCGCGTCTTAAGCCGCCAGGGGCATCTCTCCAATCAGCAATGCGCCGAGCTCCTCTCAGAAGTCGCGCACCCCGGACTCAAACACATCCACCTGGCGCATCTCTCCGAAGAATGCAATCACCCTCAAAGAGCTCTTGAAGTGATCCAAAGCACGCTCGACACGCTTCAAATCCCGTCCGAGCTTTCCATCGCTTTTCAACATCAAATCAGTAAATCTATCATTTTTTAAAAAAAATATTTGACATATTTTTTTCCTCAAGCTACAGACAGAGAAAAAGAGATCAGTATTTAGTTATGAGGAAAAAATTTATATGGATTATCGAAACGTCATTGAAAGCACTCTCGACGCACTTATATTGAATGCTTCCGCATTGCAAGAGACTGCAGATGCAGAGTTGTCCAATCAGCAATCAAGGCTTTTAGATTCTCTTTTCAATCAGTGGAACGCTCTTTCTGATGAGCAGCGAAACGCTCTTCTGGAAGAACAACTCGAAAGTAAAGTTCAGCTTCTGGCCAAGAAAAATCAATCCTGCCTTAGGACATTCTAACTACGAACCTATTTATGGCCGCCCCCGCCATGACCTCCACCCCCATGCCCACCTCCATGGCCGCCGCCTCCATGTTCACCTCCATGGCCGCCTCGCCCTCCTTCATTATGCCGTTCACCATGATCATGCCCATGATAGTGAACAGGATGATCATGGTTATAGTAGTGGCGATTTGATGGATAATCTCTATGGTTATAGCGCCAGGTTTGATAGGCATAGATACTTGTAAACCATAGACCAAAGTAGAACCCCGGTCCATACCACTGATCTCCATAAGTCTGGTTGAGGTAGACGTTGACTTCATTTTCATTTAAATTGGTAGGAGCTTGCTCATTATTATTCTTGGACTGCCCAGCCTTAATGGCGCTTGTGACATAGAGAACTGCAAGCACGACGATAATCAGTGCTAAAACATATAAAAAACCTTTGCCTATTTTGGACATTACAACTCCTAGAGTGTTTTTTCTTGATATAACACGCCGGATGAATATTCTAGAAATTTTTATTTAAACGATATAACGATATGAACGATAGAATATGGAGGGAAATATTTTTTTTTTATCGTTCATATCATTTTTGTTCTCTCAAGCCAAAAGAGCGATGAAACGATGGTCATAGCATGTAAAATGTTATCATGTTATAAATTGTATGAATCGGCATAGACGAGATAAGGGATTGTATGCATACCGGTAAACCAAAAATAGATCTTCCCAAAAGCTGGATTGAAAAATTTTGCAAATCGCACCATATCATTAAATTGGCTCTTTTTGGGTCAATATTGACAGATCATTTTTCCGATGCCAGTGACATTGATATCTTAGTGGAATTCGATCCAAACCATATTCCCGGGCTTTTCAGCTTTGTCGAAATGAAAGAAGAGCTTTCTGATAACCTTGGTAGAGAAATCGACCTAAGAACCCCTGAAGATATAAGTAAACTTTTTAGAAAAGATGTAATACAACAATCATACCTCATATATGGACAAGAAGGATTTAAATCGGCTTAAGCACATGCTCGATGCAGCCCAGGCTGTTTGTCAGCATATTCTTAATAAAACCCCCACTGATCTAGAAGAAGATAGACTTCTTCTAGGCGGGGTTATTCGTGAATTACTTTTGATAGGTGAAGCCGCAAACGCGATTTCCCCCCAATCCAAGGAGAAAATTTCTGAAATTCCTTGGAAAAAAGTGATTGGCATGAGAAATCAACTGATTCATGGGTATTTCGACATTAGCCATCGCATTATTTGGAGTACAGTTACTGAAGATATTCCTGTATTAATCGCTATATTAGAAAAAGTTATTCATTCGAACAAACTCGATTAATTTTAGTAGAGAGCTAGCTCTCGGAGCGCTTTCTCTAGATCGTGGCGCTGCGGAAGGACCGCGTCTTCGAGGTCTTTGCAATACGGAACAGCGCAATTTTTGCCGCCGACACGCACAACAGGAGCGTCGAGATACGGGAATGCGTGCTCCATGATCTGAGCGGAGATCTCAGCGCCGAAGCCGCCGAATTTAGGCGCTTCGTGAGCGATGACGAGTTTGCCGGTCTTTTTAACGGAAGCAAGAACTGTTTTGATATCAAGAGGAACAATGGTGCGAAGATCGATCACTTCGACGTTGATCCCTTCTTTGGAGAGATTTTCAGCCACTTCAGCAACCATGCACATCATCATGCCCCAGCCTACAAAGGTGATATCGGAGCCTTCTCTGACAACGGCTGCTTTGCCAAGAGGGAGCAGGTCGTCTTTGCCTGTCTCAGGACGTGCGCAGAAGACGCGCTGGCGGTAAATTCCTTTATGCTCCAGGAAAACAACCGGATTAGGATCGCGGATCGCAGCTTTTAAAAGACGTTTTGCATCGGAGGCGTTGCTTGGGATGACAATTTTGAGACCCGGGCAGTGGGCTAAAAATGCTTCGATGCTTTGAGAGTGGTACGGTCCGCCCTGAATATAGCCGCCATACGGCATGCGGATGACAAGAGGGAGATTAAATTCACCGTTCGAGCGGTAATGGAAGCTGGCGACTTCATTGAAAAGCTGGTTGATTCCTGTCCAGAGGTAGTCGGCAAATTGGATTTCAGCGACGGGCTTAATTTTATCCACAAGCGACATGCCGAGAGCTATTCCAATGACGGTGGATTCTGCGAGCGGCGTATTGAAGCAGCGGTCGGGGCCGTATTTCGCTGTCAGATGGCGCGTGACGCCGAAAACGCCTCCCTTTCCATGGGCGACATCTTCTCCGAAGACCACAACATGAGAATCGCGTTCCATCTCTTCATCGAGACCGTGATTTAAAGCATCGACGATCACAACAGACTCGCCGGCTACTTTAGGCTCTTCAAGAGGAATTTCCGGTGTCGGAGCAAAAACGTTATGATCAGCAGTTGATTTGTCGGGGAACGGAATTTGTTCTGCAACAAGAGATGCGGCTTCGATTTGATCGAACGCCTTTTTCTTCATTTCATCAATTTCTTCTTGTGATGCCGTGCCTGTTTCAACAAGCCACTTCTCCATGCGAGGAATCGGATCTTTCACTTTTTCTGAATCAAGGCACACTTTTTCGCGGTATTTTAATGGATCGTCGCTGTTGCTGTGAGGGCCGATGCGCGGCACTTTTGCCACGATGACGCTAGGACCGTCTCCGGCACGTGCTTTGGCAACTGCTTCTTTATAAGCTTTAGATGTCTCTTCAAAATCACATCCGTCGACTTCAAAGACGGCAAGCCCCTCGTAGCCTCGGGCAATCAGCGCAATATTTCCGCCGGCTGTTTGCTCTTTTTTAGGAACAGAAATAGCCCATCCGTTATCCTGGATGACAAAAATCACACCGAGCTTGTGGATGCATGTGAAGTTAAGAGATTCGTGGAAATCGCCTTGCGATGTCGAACCTTCTCCTCCTGAAACATAAACAACATCGTCTTCGCCTAAAATCTGTACGCCTTTGGCAATGCCGACGGCATGTAAAAATTGAGAGCCGACGCAGCTGGACTGGCACGGGATTCTAAGCTCTTTATGGGTAAAGTGCTCCGGCATCATCCGCCCGCCTGAGTGGTGGGGAACTTCTCTAGCGAGAAAAGCGCCTAATAAATCGGTGAGAGAAGATCCAAGGCCGAGCGCAAAGCCGCGGTCTCTATAGTAAGGAAGGCCCCAGTCTTTTCCGGGAATTAAGCTGAGCGCACCAACGGCTCCGACAAGCTCATGGCCTGCGACGGAGAGCTGGAATGTGCCCCCTTTATTTTGACGGGAGAGTTTAAAGCATTTGTCGTCCATATAGCGGGTGAGGAGCATTATTTCGAATGCTTTTAGCGCCAGCGATGTATCTCTTAGGACTGCTGCTTCCATCGTCATTCTTTCTTCTTCTTGTAATGGATGGGAGTCACTTTTTTGACAGAAGGATTCTTAACTTGAGGTGTTTCTTCAGCGCCTTCTTTTTTCTCTTTACGGCGCGGCAGGAATCCTTTGACGACATCAAGAATGCCCCGTTTTTTCGGAGTAAGGTCTTCAACTGCAGGAGGCAGGGCAGGCTCTTGCTGAGACACAGCCTTTAGAAGCTTGGACTCGCGCTCGCCCACAATGTCTTCAATGCCGGAAAGTCTGTTAGAAAGCTGGCGGAGGGATTCAAGCCGCTGCGATAGCGCTTCCAGTTTGGTATCGACTTTGACGCGGACAGTGCCGCGAAGGCTTGCAAGAAGCTCTGCTTCTGAATCGTAGCGTGACGAGAAGGTAATCGCTGACGCGCTGGTGATATCCGGCAGGTAAAGGAATGTGCGGCAAAGCGTCGGAACCGTCGCAAAAATATCTCCGGTGAGCTGAGGCTCGATCTCAACTTTAACTTGTTGCTTGGGAGGACGTCCCCGCTTGGGCCGCGGATTGAGCGCTTCGCTGGAGTAGTAGGTTTTGGCTTTGACAGAAAGCGTCTCTCTAGCATTGGCAACATCTTTGCCCACTTTGGCGTCAAAGATCTGCTGTTTCACTTTTTCCATCACAATTTTAGGAATATCGAGATCTTCTTCGAAGACAAAGACGAACTCTTGCGATCTCAGCCACTCAATTAAGCGGATTCTCATCCGTTCGACGTAATATTGCTGCCATTTTTCAAGCTCTGTCAGATGGTCGTAGATGAACTCCAGGAAGTTTTCCCGCGCTTCTTTCGATTGGATCACATCGAGGAGCTTTTCCTTGGTATCGATGTCGTAAACTTTTTCGTTAACAAACCCTTCCATAAACTTTTTAGTTTCATAGAACGTCATCTTGGGGATAATCGCATATCTCTCGGCATGATCGGTGAGTTCTGCGGATAAGTCATCGAGCTCTTTTTGGCCTTTATCTAGGTCGACAAAGAGGATAAACCCCTCAACGCGATCGAGATAAAAATCCCTCTCGTCATCAGACTTCGCAAACGCGTCAATCAGACGGTGAAAACGAAGGATTAATGGATTCTGTGGAACTGGATATGCACTTTTTTTCATCTATAGCCAATGTGAATTTCGACCCATCATAACACAGAAATGAGATCTTGGCAATTAACCCTTGAAGTAAAATTAAATTTTTAATTTGAAGCAAAAAAAAGACCATTTTCCGAAGCTCGCATCAAGAGATGCGTAAACTTCGGAAAATGGTTAAAAATCCACCTAAAAAAATTAAACGAAATATTTAAAGTTTCTAAATGCGTTTACAGCTTCTGGGGCATATTCTTTCATAGCCCAAAGAAGAGGTCCATTCCACTCAGTATTAACTGAAAGAGGTCCCATATAGGATAATACAGTAGAGTATGCTGCAGGCGCCCGTCCTCCGAGGAGAGTGGCAACATCCCAAGCAACCACAAAAATTGCAATTTTCTTAGCGGTGTTCCAAGCAAATGTAGGCACTTTTTCTGTCTCAGATGTGCCATTATACGCTTCCTTAGCATGAGCTAACCATCTTTGATGGAATGGCGGAAAATCTTGATTGTTCTGATCTTTTCCATTAAATCGACCTGCGGCAGCTTGTATGCCGTCTAAAACGCAATTCAGAACGAGTTGTGCCCCTCTGATGACGATTTTTCCAGCATCGCTAGCACCACCGGCTAGATTAATCAAAATATAGCTTCTCGCGATCAATGTCGATGTAGCAGTCAAAATACCTCTTCTTTCGAAAGAGTTCAGTACTGCAGCACCTACTGATGTCGCATCATTTCTTACAGCTCCTGCCATTGTTATCTCCTTTGTTAAAAATTAACAGTAACGGACAAATTCTACAGAAAGCCCTATTTTTTATCACAACGTTTTTTTCTTCGAGCCATTGTCGGTGGCCTCAAAGTGCAAGAATGAAATTGGAAGCAAAAAGATTACAGGATGGGCAGGATTGGAAAAAGAGCCTGGATCTGATGATCCAGGCTTTGCAATCAATTTTAGATGTACTGTTTAGTATAATCCGTAACAAATGCTTGAGTTGCTTTTGAAGAAAGCAGAGCTGCTGTTAGAGCAAAACCGATATTTTTAGCAACACCGGCCCATGCTTGGGACTTTAATGCTGTCAATCCGCCCTTACCGCTCAGATACATTGCTGCAACGAAAGGCAACTGGTAAGCTGTAGCAGGAAAAGCAGTCGCTGCTAAAGCCGCAGCAATGTACTTATGATCCCAGCAGAGTTTAGAGCCAAATTGAACAAATGCTGCTAATCCTGCAACTGCAGCTACAGTTCGTGTCACTTTCATAAAAGCATGGTCATATGCGTCTTTTTGAAGAATATCCCCTCTTGCTTTCCAGCAAGTGACGACAGAATCCACTATAGTAGGTGTGATGTACGTTAAAGCTGTTGATAATGCCATAAAAATCCTCCTGATTAAATTTAGAACTTTATCAAGTTTACTCACCTGCCCATTAATCTCAAGTGTTATTTTCTCATGTACATAGTAGAGGGTTTTTCTATATAATTGGAGGCTTTGAAGGTAGGATATGTTAGATATAAAACTGATTAGAAAAGATCCGGTAAAGATTGAAGAGCTTCTCAAGAGAAAAGATCCTTCAATCAGTTTGCAATCGATTTTAAAATTGGATGAACAGATCCGCGAAGTGATTGTCGAGGTGGAAAATCTCCAGTCGAAGCGGAATGCGTTCTCTAAAGAAATCGGCGACAGAAAGCGGAAGGGTGAAGATGTTTCTGCGGTGATGCAGGAAGTGGCAGGTCTTGGCGATAAGGTCAGCGTGCTGAATCATGAGAGGACAGAGATTGAAAAGCAGCTGCAGCATGAACTGGCGCTTCTACCTAATCTGCCAATTGAAGATATAAAAATTTCTTATGACCCCAAAGAAAATGTTTGCATCAAATCGTGGGGAGAAAAAAAAGAGTTTGATTTCGAGTTTAAAAATCATGTGGAGCTGAATGAAAAGCTTCACCTCTTTGATTTTAAGCGGGCAGCAAAAACTTCCGGCAGCGGCTGGCCTGCCTATAAAAATATGGGCGCAAGACTTGAGTGGGCCCTTCTCAATTACATGATCGACATTCATTTGGAGAACGGTTTTGAGTTTTGGCTTCCGCCGCATCTCATCAGGCAAGAGACGATGTTCGCCTCAGCGCAGCTTCCCAAATTCGAGCATCAGCTGTTTAAAATTAAGGATGACGACTACAACCTGTATTTGATCCCAACATCGGAGACGGTGCTGAACGGTCTTCACATGGATGAAATTTTCTCCGATGAAGAACTTCCGAAGCGTTATGTGGCCTATACTCCCTGCTTTAGAAGGGAGGCAGGTGCCGCCGGAAGCCAGGAGCGCGGACTGATCCGGATGCATCAGTTCAATAAAGTGGAGATGTTTGCCTTTACCCTCCCCGATCAGGCCGAAGCGATGTTCCAGCAAATGATTGCAAGCGCCGAAGAGATCCTGCAAGGGCTTAACCTGCACTATAGAAACATGCTGCTGGTCACCGGCGACATGTCGTTTGCTGCGATGAAGACGGTCGATGTCGAAGTGTGGCTTCCCGGCCAGAATCGGTATTACGAAGTCTCCTCCATTTCTAGCTGCGGAGATTTCCAAGCGCGGCGTTCGATGATCAGATATAAACATAAAGACGGCAAACCCGAGCTTGTTTACACCTTAAATGGCTCAGGGCTTGCAACTTCGCGTCTCATGGTAGCGCTGCTGGAGAACAACCAACGAAAAGATGGTTCTGTGGAAATCCCTCTCGTGTTACATAAATATTTGAACGGAGTAAAAGAATTATGTCCCACCTGTTAGATGATTTAACGCATTACCTCCAAGAGTCCCCTACCGCCTGGCATGCCGTCGATTCGACCTGCGAGCGGCTGGAATTGGTAGGTTTTACGCCCCTTGAAGAAGGCAAGGCGTGGAAACTGAAAAAAGGAGGGCGGTATTTGCTAAAGCGAGGTGGTTCGGTCTGTGCGTTTACGATTCCTAAATCGGCGCCGGAGCGGATCCGCATCATTGGTGCGCATACCGATAGCCCCGGTCTCAAGCTGAAGCCGAATGCCGACATTCAATCGGAGACATTTCATCAACTCGGAGTCGAAATTTACGGCGGGCCTCTTCTTTCTTCCTGGATGAACCGCGACTTAGGGATCGCCGGAAGACTCGTTGTTGAAAACGCTCAAGGAAAAATTGAAGAGAAGCTTGTTTTCCTTGATGAAGTTCCGCTGGTCATCCCGCAAATTGCGATCCATCTGGACCGTGAGGTCAACGATAAGGGTCTCGTGATTGACAAACAAGATCAGCTGCGTCCTATTTTAACGCTGAATCCGACTGAAAAACCGCAGCTCGAGCCGCTCTTAAAAGAGTATGTGAACTTTAAACATCTGCTGGCGTTTGATCTCTTTCTGGTTCCTTTGGAAGCTCCGCGCCGTTTGGGAATGAAAGACGAAATGCTCGCCTCTTATCGCCTGGACAATCTGGCGTCGTCCCACGCATGCATGGCGGCGATTGCCTCTGCAAAGATGAACTCCACGATTCAAATGATGTTCTTATGGGATGCCGAAGAAATCGGTTCTCAATCAGCTGAAGGCGCAGGCTCAACATTTGCCTATGATGTGTTAAAACGGATTCAACATTTTTATAAGATGGATGAAGAAGAGTGGCAATGTCTAAAAGCCTCTTCTCTATGCGCATCGGTGGACGTCTCGCATGCCTACAACCCTAACTATGCAAAAAAATACGATTCAAATCATCAATCGATTCCGGGCAAAGGGATTGTCATTAAATACAACGCCTCTAAAAAATATGTCACCGACGCAAAGACAGCGGCCTTAGTGGTCTCTGCCTGCAAAGAGCTCAAACTCCCCTACCAGTCTTTTGCCGGCAGATCCGATATGGGCAGCGGCAGCACGATAGGGCCGGTTTTTGCATCCCAGATGGGAATGCCGACCGTTGATATGGGAATCCCCCTTCTCTCGATGCACTCGATCCGGGAAGTGATGGCTGTTCAAGATCATCTCGATATGTGCCGTCTGTTAACTCACATGTTAGAAAAATGAAAAATGATCACTTTGGCGGTAAGTCAGTTGCAGAACATTTAAGAGAAGCAAGGACGCGCGGCGCGATTGCTTCTGCAGAAATTCATGGCACTGAAATGCCGGGGCATCTTGCTGCAGGAGCCGATAGTGCAAGAGAGACCGCTTATATTCTGGGCATTTTATTTCTTCTTATTGGAAATTCATTTTTGATCCTTTTTATTGCAGCGTGCGGGCTTTTGGTTTGGAAAGTGGGACGCAGCGCACTTCTGGGCTGGGCGCGGCTGGAGCGGCTGCATCGCCTCATCGAAGAAGAGCGGTGGGAGATCGAACACGCTCGCGCGGAAGAAGAGGAAGAGCTCACCGCTCTCTATAAAGCGAAAGGATTTACTGGACAGCTTCTTAAAGACGTGGTTTCAACGCTCTCATCCGACGATAATCGGCTTCTGCGCGTGATGCTGGAAGAAGAGATGGGTCTTACCCTGGAAGTCTACGAGCATCCCATCAAACAGTGTCTTGGCGCAGCCGCCGGTGTGATCAGCGCAGGGGGACTCTGCCTGCTCGGATTATACGGAGGGATTTGGTTTTTCGGAGCGGCAATAGCAGTTGTTTGCGCAGGCTCCGCCTGGCTCATGGCCCATCTTGAAAAAAATCGCGCTGTCGAAGCCATTATCTGGAATCTTGCTTTAGTGAGTTTTGGGCTGGGAGCCATTTATTTACTGAAAAACCTCATGGTTATATGACAACGCCTTATTCATTTGATGAGTTTTTCGCCTCTAACCAAGAAGAGACGATCTCCCCATTTCTGACGCCCGATTCAAGAAAGTGGGGGAAAAATCTTCCGCTGAGATCATCCATCCTGGCAGCTGTTTTACTGGCGCTTGCCTTCATTCTTTCATTCACATCGCCGCTCGGATCGACGCTTGCCTTAAGCATGGTTTATCTCTTTGTGGGAACGCCGGCTCTTATCAACGCGCTGAAAGATTTATCGAGATGGGATATCAATATCGACGTCCTCATGACCCTGGCCGCTCTTCTCTCCGTTGCAATCGGAAGCGAGATGGAAGGAGCGCTGCTTCTCGTGCTCTTTGAGCTCTCTGCAGGAATGGAAATGGTGGTCGGCGAAAAGACCCGCAGCAGCGTGATCCATCTTAACCGGCTCTCGCCGCGAAGCGCATCTGTGGTGGGGCCCGAAGGTCATCTGATTGAAACAGCTGTGCGTGATATCGCCGTGGGAACTCTGATACTCGTGAAAGCCGGCGAGATCATTCCCCTGGATGGCATTGTTATAGAGGGCAGATCGTATGTGAATTTGGTTTACTTAACAGGCGAGAGCGCACCCATGGCCAAACAGGCAGGCGACGAAGTCCCTGCCGGCGCCGGCAACTTTGACGGCACACTGACGATCCGCGTGACGCGCAGCAGCAGAGACTCAACACTCAGCCGCATTATTAAACTGATCACTCACGCACAAGAGGCGAAGCCGAAAGTTGAGCAATTTTTAGACCGTTTTGGGAAAATTTACGCCTCCTCCATCATTTTACTCGCAGCCTTTTTTGCAGGTGTTCTTCCCTACCTGCTTGGGATTCCTTATTTGGGGACGGAAGGGGGCGTCTATCGAGCGCTGGCCTTTTTGATCGCCGCATCTCCCTGTGCGCTGATCTTGGCCACGCCGACGGCTTATTTAAGCGCGATCAGCAGCTGCGCAAAGCGCGGCGTTCTTCCTAAGGGAGGCATCGTTCTGGACGCTGTCACTCGGTGCAAGACTATCGCGCTTGACAAAACAGGAACGCTGACGACAGGTGATCTATTATGTACGGATGAAATGCAAGTTTACGGACCCACTCTTGATAAGGACAAAGCTTTATTCATCGCTGCCTCGCTGGAAAGAAATGCCGTGCATCCGATTGCAAAAGCGCTGATCGATCTTGCAAAACAAAAAAACATCTCTCTTAAATCGGTAGATGATTTTCAGTCGGTGTCAGGCTATGGACTCGAAGGAACGATCGATGGCCAAAAAGTGGCCATCGGCCACCGAGATTTCATTCAGCAAAAGATCGGCTCCGCATTCTTACTTCCTCCCATAGAAAAAATGTCGACCTATCTCTTTGTCGATGGATCGGTTGTTCTTTTTGAGTTTCAGGATGCGCTTAGGGCGCATGTGAAAGAAACGATCGCAAGCCTGAAAAATGAGAATTTAAAAGTCGTAATGCTCACAGGCGATCATCTTGTCAACGCGGCTCCGATTGCAAAAGAGGCAGGAATTGATGAAGTGTATGCCGACTTACGGCCTGAGGACAAGCTTCAAAAAATCACTGAACTTACGACGAAAAATGAACTCATGATGGTCGGCGACGGGATCAACGATGCGCCGGCCTTAGCCCGCGCCACGGTTGGCGTCTCAATGGGAAAGATTGGAAGCGCGACAGCTGTCGACGCCTCCGATATCGTTTTGATCCACGACGATCTGAGCCTTTTAACCTGGCTTGTGAAAAAAGCCCACAAAACGCGCCAGATCCTGATTCAGAACCTCTCTTTGGCTCTGATTGTCATTCTGTTTGCAACAACACCCGCGCTTCTCGGCTGGGTTCCTCTCTGGCTTGCCGTCATCCTTCACGAAGGCGGAACCGTTCTTGTCGGCCTCAATAGCCTGAGATTGCTCAAGAAATAGACTTTTATCATTGAGAAAATTCGAGATAGATAAATATTTCTTAACAAGATAGAATTTTTCATTTGGCTTGAGAAAAATGAAAATTGCAGATCTAAAACATAGCGACTATATTGTATATGTCGATGAAAGTGGCGATCATAGCATCACTTCAATTGACAAAGAATATCCTGTCTTTGTCCTTTCATTCTGTGTTTTTCAGAAAGAAAATTACGCACAAGTTGTTACACCTGCACTCAGGATGCTTAAATTTGAAACGTTTGGGCATGACATGGTTATTTTACATGAAAATGATATTCGTAAGAAACTAGGCCCATTTAAGATGCTCGGTAAAGAAGAAAGAGAATCATTTTTAGATAAATTGCATTTTCTCGTTGGTCAAATAAATTTCACTCTTTTTGCAACAGTCATCGATAAGAATAGAATAAATAAACAGTCATTACCTGTAATGCATATTTATCATTTGGCTATGCAGATTGGTTTAGAAAAATTATATTCCTTTCTGCATGTACATGGACAAGAAGATCGACTTACCTATGTGATTTGTGAAGCACGTGGACGCAAAGAAGATATTGATTTAGAGCTAGAGTTTCGACGTGTTTGTTCTGGACAAAACTCACTTCAAAAGATACTTCCCTTTGAGATTGTAATAGCGGATAAAAAAACAAATTCGGAAGGTCTCCAATTTGCTGACTTGGTCGCTCGTCCTATAGGATTATCTACTTTCCGCCCACATCAATCAAATCGTGCAATGAAAGTATTAGAGAGAAAACTTCATAAAAATGCTGAAGGTTTAGCATTAGGGCATGGACTTCATCTTTACCCCTAGAAAGCGAAAAACCCCCGGTGACCCAGAGGTTTAGACGCCGGCCGGGTAGTCCCAACCCATTTATATTTTTATAATACATGGCAGGCATATTTTGTTCAATACCCAACAAAGCATTTTTATTTTTCCAATCGTCCCACAGCTATGGAACAATTATCTCATTGGGTACTAGCAACTTGCACATCATCGATCCAACTCTTACTTTGGATTCCCTCAATCCTGTATGAAGGTGGAACGATTCTTGTGAGTCTAAGCTTGAATCGTTGTAATTTTACCCACAAGCTGTGGGTAAATTAAGATGATTTTTATCAGACTGACGGACTTATCAATGGTTTCAAAATAGCAAATCCTTTAAAGATACTTTTAGGGGGATGTCATGAAACTTTGGAAACGGCTCACGCATTTTTTTTCAGGATATTATAGCCCGCTTCTGGTCTTTCTTTTTTTACTGTTCATTCTGCGCCCTTATGACCGAGGCTTTGTCTATCTATCCATTTGGAAAGGATGCCTGACTCTTGTGTTTTTTCTATCGATCTTCAACGTCAAACACCACAGAGGCGTGCGGATCCTTGCAATTATTTTGGGTATTCCGACGTTTGTTCTCACCTGGGGTAATTTTTTAGATCATCATCAAACAATTCTGACTCTCAACGTATTTGTATCAGTGCTCTTTATCGGCTGTATTGCAACATCAATTCTTTATGATGTGGTTAAAAGAGCGCGCGTCACCATGGAGACGCTGCGAGGCGTGATCTGCGCCTACTTTATGATCGCTTTTATGTTTGCCTACCTTTACTGCTTTGTTGAACTGATCGTGCCGGACACAATACATTTTGCAACAACCCATGTTGTTCAAATCACAAACTACACCCACTTTTTATCCGAGATGCTTTATTTCAGCTTTATTACCCTTCTGACGATTGGATATGGAGATATCACAGCGGCGCTTGATGTTGGTCAGACTGTCGCTGTCATCGAAGGCATCATCGGCCAGTTTTATATTGCAATCTTAGTCGCAAGGCTCGTCTCGGTTTATTCTTTTTATTCGGATAAAAAACTTATAAAAAACATTGAAAAAGATTTAAAACATGACAGATAACAAAGAGCCTTTACATGAAGCGCTCGGCCAGGAAACGGCTGAATTTGAAAAGGCGTATAAATGGATTCAGGACCATCTTCCTCCCAGCTTTTTCGAAGATGCCGACACTGAAACACTGCGCCTTGTCACCCACAGCCTTATGGGATTTGATCTGCAGGAATACTTCTCTACCATTCTCATCAAAAATAAAGCGATTGCGCTCTGCCTGGACACCCCCGACGCCGATCTGCAGATTTTAAAACATTTCAGGCAAAGGTGGATCCAGAACTATAGAACATTCGTCTCAAATGCGCCGCCTCCCTTTGCAAAAGTAAAACTTCCGCTAAGAGTAGCCGTCGTCAATTTTTCACAGCTTCCGGATCAATATGCCTCTCTCGCCCTCGAAAACCCTAAAGAGATTTTTGAAAAGCTGAAAGAGCGGAGTCCCGAAGTTACACCGGAGAAGTTTGAAACTTTACTGAAATCGATGTCTCCCCGTTTTTTAAGATCATTAACACGCGAGCGGCTGATCTTGGCATTTGATGTGCTCCTTAGAGCTGAAAAACGGGATCCGTGCCAAATTGAAATCCGGCGCAATGAAGATTGGGCGCAGAAAAAAGATACGCCGTCTCTTCAAATTGTCCTAGCCTGGAGAAATGTTCCGAAGCAAGACTTTTTGTATCGTTTGACTCGCGTGATCCATCGGCACGGCCTTGCCTTGAAAAGAGTGGCGGCAACCTATGTCAATCCTTACAGCAAGCAAAACATTCTTCTGATGTCGCTGGCAATCCACGGAGCCAAAGGCGGCGCCGCGTGGGATGAGACCGATCTCGATGATTTTCTGAAAGAACTTGTGACTGTCAAATACTTCCCGGGGCAGGAAGCGATTGAGACGACATTTGTCGATTCAAAACTGATCAGCGGCAACCAGGGAAATTTTATCAAAGCGATGGTTCATTTTATCCATCAGGTGCTGGTGCAAGCCGATCCTTATCTCTATTCATTTTCTAATATTGAAGAAGGGATCTGCCGCCATCCGGAGCTCACGGTCAAGCTGACAGAAGCATTTGATAAAAAGTTCAATCCGGAAAAAACTGACCTCAAAGCCTACAAAGAAATACGCGACAAACTCCTGCTGCTCGTCGATCAAATCGACACCGGACAAGAGGCGAATGACACGCGCCGCAAGAACATCTTGAAGCAGGGCATGAATTTCATCGAATTTATGTTGAAAACAAATGCCTATCGCAACAATAAAACGGCTTTATCATTCAGGCTTGATCCGGCGTATCTGGACCACGTTCCCTTCAACCGTGCTGATAAATTCCCCGAGCTTCCTTTTGCCGTCTTTTTCATGAAAGGGCTCTATTTTATTGGATTCCATATCCGCTTTAGAGACTTAGCCCGCGGCGGCCTTAGAACGGTCTATCCGGAGAAAAGCGAGCAGCTTGTCTCCGATCGAAATTCCCTTTTCTCTGAGTGTTACAACCTGGCATTTACTCAGCAGAAAAAAAACAAAGACATTCCGGAAGGAGGAGCCAAAGGAGTCATCCTGCTGGAGCCTTATGAACGGATGAAATCGGAAGAAGATATTTACCGCTTTGAGCTGGAAGATGCAGGAGTTTTGCCCGATGTCGTGAATGAAAAACTACTCGCATTCAAACAAGAGCAGAAGCTTGAATATCTCCATCAATCGCAACGATCGTACATCGAATGCTTCCTCACGATTATTAACTGCGATCCTGATGGAAAGCTTCGTCCAAAAATGATCGTCGACTATTACAAAAAGCCGGAGTACATCTACCTCGGCCCTGACGAAAATATGCACAACGACATGATCGTCTGGATCTCGAACTATTCCAAATACTACAACTACAAACCGGGCACCACGTTTATGTCGAGCAAGCCCGGCGCCGGCATCAACCATAAAGAATATGGCGTCACCTCGCGCGGCGTGAACATCTATATGGAAGAAGTGCTCAAGTATTTAAAGATCGATCCTAAAAAAGATCCTTTCACGATTAAAATGACCGGCGGGCCCGATGGTGATGTAGCCGGCAATCAGATGAATAACTTGTTCAAGTTCTACCCCAAAACAGCTAAGCTCGTGGCAACAATCGATGTGTCGGGAACGATTTTTGATCCGGAAGGGCTTGATCTTTCCATTGTGGCCGGCCTCTTCAATGAGAGCAAGCCGATCCGCTTTTATCCGGCAGAAAAACTCCATGATGGAGGTTTCCTGCTTGATACAAAAACACGGCGGGAAGAGAGCGCTTATGCGCAGCAGACGCTGCTGCTCAAAAAAGAGAAAGGGAAAGTTGTCGAAGAATGGGTTTCGGGAAACGAGATGAACCACCTTCTTCGCATGACGGTCCATCAGGCAAGTGCCGATATTTTCATTCCCGGCGGCGGACGGCCACGCACTCTGAATGAAAATAACTACCGCGATTTCCTGGATGAAACGGGAAAACCGACTTCAAAAGCCATCGTCGAAGGCGGCAACCTGTATCTTTCTCCCGGAGCGCGAAGAGCCCTTGAAAAAATCGGCGTTATTATTATCAAGGATAGCTCTGCTAATAAAGGAGGGGTAATTTGCTCTTCTTTTGAAGTGCTATCCGGCCTCGTTTTGAGTGAAGAAGAATTTATTAAGCACAAAAGCACCCTTGTTGAAGAAATTTTAACAGTCATCGAAAACCGCTGCAGAGACGAAGCGCAAACGCTTCTTGCCGCCCATGGGCAAAAGCCTTTAACCGAGGTGTCCGAGCTGATTTCCCAGCAGATCAACCATTATACCGATGAGCTTCTTCTGTTCCTTAATAAGGAGACGCTCTCGAGCGACCCTAAAGACCCCCTGATCAAATGCCTCCTTAACTACTGCCTCCCCTTATTAAGGACAAAGTACGAGGGCCGCATATTAAAGGACGTCCCCGACCTCCATAAAAAAGCGATCATCGCCGACTTCCTGTCTCAGAGGCTTGTGTACCGTAAAGGACTCGAATGGTCCCCCTCGATTTTAGATGTACTCCCCCTGATACTCAAAGATCCTATCATTGTAGATCATTGACAATCAGTCATTAAAGTGATTATTTAGCGCTCGGATGCAAAGACTGCTAAAAATGCTTGCCTTTTCATAATCGCCCTTATATAATTACGATTATGACAAAAACAGCACCCCGAAACCTACTCCAGAGCCTCCCTCGAAAACCTCCTAAGGATCAACGGGAAAGGCTCGTACTGATGGGTCTGATCGAGCTCTACCTGGAGACCGGCAAACCCGTCGGATCTAACACGCTCAGAGAGAATGGGTTCGAAGCGCTCAGCTCAGCCACTATCCGCAACTACTTCTCCAAGCTGGAAGAAGAAGGCCTCCTAAAACAACAGCACTCCTCCGGCGGAAGGACCCCCACCTCCCTGGCCTATCAGCTCTATGCCGAGGCCCATCTCAAGTCCCCTCAAATTGAAGAAAAAGATTCCAAACAGCTAAAAAAATCCCTCCTTAAAGAGACACGTGAACTCGCCAGCTACCTGCAGCACGCTGCCGAAACGGTATCTGAGGCGACGGGCTGCGCCGTCTTTCTATCCTCTCCGCGCTTCGATCAAGATTTTGTAACAGACGTCAAGTTGGTTGCCGTCGACTCGCACCGCTGCCTTTGCATCCTTATTACCGACTTTGGCCTCGTTCATACCGAAACGCTTTATACTGACAAACGGCTCAGCAATTTTACGATCAAAAGGCTGGAAGGATATTTCCACTGGAAATTGACAGGCCTTGATAAGCCGACGCTTTCTCCGGAAGAAGAAGAGCTTGCCGCCCGCTTCTATAGCGAAGCGATGCTCCGCCATTTAGTCGGATCAACCCACTTCTCTCATGAAGACATCACAAAAACCGGATTTTCAAAACTGCTGGCTTTTGCAGATTTTAATGATGCGACGGCTCTGGCTGAAGGGCTGGGACTTTTTGAGAATAGAGAAGCTCTTCAAACGCTGCTTCAGGAATGTTCAAAAAATGGGAACTTAAGCTGCTGGATTGGCGGCGCCCTGCAAGGCTGCTCAGCGATAGCCATTCCCTACCGCATCCATCAAAACGTTGTCGGCGCAATCGCCATCTTAGGCCCTCACCGCATTCCTTACCGCAAGCTCTTTGGCGTCCTTCTTGCTGCAGCAGACGCCATCTCAACTTCGCTGACCAAGAGCTTGTATAAATTTAAAATATCTTACCGCCAGCCTCAAAACGAGCCGCTGCATTTACTATTGGAGAAAAAAAATGACTGAAACAGAAAACGAAATCCCAGCTGCACCAACGGTTGAAGAGATTATCGATTATAAAGATAAATATCTTCGCCTTTTGGCCGATGTAGACAATACACGCCGGCGCATGCAGAAAGAAAAGCACGATATGATGCGTTATGCAATGGACAACGTCATATCCGATCTACTCGCCCCTATCGATCAGCTTGAAAATGCACTCAAGTTTGCCGATCAAATGTCAGGCGAAGTAAAAAACTGGGCGATGGGCTTTCAGATGATCTTGAATCAATTTAAAGAAGTCTTAAGCTCAAACGGAATCACGCCTTTTGTTTCGGAGGGAGAATTTTTCGATTCCTCGAAACATGAAGCAGTTGAAACAGAAGAAACGGATGCAGTCCCCGACGGGATCGTCTTGAAAGAATTTATAAAAGGGTATCGATCCGGAGACCGCGTCATCCGAGCAGCCCGCGTAAAAGTTGCAAAAAAAATAATTAATCAGGAGAAAGACCATGTCAACACAGAAGAAAAAAAGTAAAATAATCGGGATCGACCTGGGAACCACGAATTCGTGCGTTTCTATCATGGAGGGAGGCACTCCGGTCGTCATCGCGAACATTGAAGGAGGCCGTACAACGCCTTCAGTCGTAGGTTATAAAGGAGATGAGCGCGTCGTTGGAGTTCCTGCGAAGCGTCAAGCCGTGATGAACCCAGAGAGAACGATCTCTTCTTCCAAACGATTTATCGGCCGCAAGCATAAAGAAGTTTTGGATGAAGCCAAGATCGTTCCTTACAAAGTAACGCAGAACGGAAACGGCGACGCCGTCTTTGAAATCGACGGAAAACTCGTATCGCCCGAAGAAGTTGCTGCTCAAGTTTTAGTGAAAATGAAAGAAACTGCCGAAGCGTATCTGGGCGAAAAAATCACAGAAGCCGTTATTACGGTTCCTGCCTACTTTAACGACTCTCAGCGCCAATCGACTAAAGATGCCGGCCGCATTGCAGGGCTAGATGTAAAACGGATTATCCCTGAGCCGACTGCTGCTGCATTGGCCTACGGATTCGATAAAGGACAAGACAAAAAAATTGCCGTATTCGACCTCGGCGGAGGAACGTTTGATATTTCGATCCTGGAGATCGGCGACGGAGTTTTTGAAGTGCTCGCAACCAATGGAGACACGCACCTGGGCGGCGACGATTTCGATAACGTCATCCTGCAATGGATGCTCGACGAGTTTAAAAAAGAGCATGGCATTGACCTCTCCAAAGATAAGATGGCGCTCCAACGCCTGCGCGATGCTGCTGAAAAAGCAAAGATCGAGCTTTCCGGAACACAGACATCCGAGATCAACCAGCCGTTTATCACGGTTGATGCGACAGGTCCTAAACACTTGGCACTGACGCTATCGCGATCTAAGCTTGAATCTCTGGCTCACAGCCTCATCGAAAGATGTACAGAGCCTTGCCTTAAAGCTCTTAAAGACGCCGGCCTTACAAAAGACCAAATCCAAGAAGTGATTCTTGTGGGCGGTATGACAAGGATGCCATCAGTTGAGCGCAAAGTAAAAGAGATCTTCGGAAGAGAGCCACATAAAGGCGTCAACCCTGATGAAGTCGTTGCAGTCGGAGCCGCAATTCAAGGCGCCGTCCTCACAGGAGATGTGAAAGACATTCTTCTTCTTGACGTGATCCCGCTTACGCTCGGTATCGAGACTCTCGGCGGAGTGATGACTCCGATTGTTGAGCGCAACACAACGATCCCGACACAGAAAAAGCAAGTCTTCTCAACAGCTGCTGACAATCAGCCTGCTGTAACGATTGCTGTTCTGCAAGGCGAGCGCAAAATGGCGTCAGACAATAAAAAGATCGGTAATTTTGACCTGACCGATATTCCACCTGCACCGCGCGGCATGCCTCAAATTGAAGTTTGCTTCGACATCGATGCAGACGGAATCTTGCATGTCTCTGCTAAAGATCTGCAATCGGGCAAAGAGCAAAAAATTCGCATCGAAGCGAAATCAGGACTTTCTGAGTCTGAGATCAAACGGATGCTCAAAGATGCCGAAGAACATGCTGAAGATGATAAGAAGAAGAAAGAAGAAGTTGAGATTCGCAATGAAGCCGACTCTCTTGCTTTCCGCGCGCAAAAAGCGATCACGGACTATAAGGACAAGCTTCCTGAAGAGCTCATGCAGCAAATACAGACCCGTATTGACAGCGTGAAGAAAGCTCTTGAAGGACAAGACAGCACAGTCATCAAGCATGCATCGGACGAACTGAATACGTTCATGCAGAAGATGGGTGAAGCAATGCAGCAGGCGCAGCAAAACGCCGGGCCTGCAGCTTCTCAGGCAGAGCCTAATAAAGGTCCTGATATCCAAGACGCAGAAGTAGAAATCGTCGACGAAGAAAAAAAGTAAGTTTCTTTTCTCACACAAACCTATCTCAAGTAAAATTGAGATAGGTTTTTTTTGTTTGCACTTAAACGAGTCGTTAAGTAAAAATTCCACTCTTATGGAGAATTTTTATGATAACTAAGTGGCTCAGCAGTTTGACACTACTCTCAGCGACTTTGCACGGCTGGGGAAATTCAAGTTATAAAACTCCAACGCTCCAATCTCCTCCTCCTTTACCACTTTCCGATGCATCATTCCCTCTCAATACAGATCAAGAGTGGTTTGTCAAACCAAGCCTTCTAGTCTGGAGGCCTTATCAAGGAGATATTGATACAGGATTTACCCAAACAACAACCTCGACGGCTCCATTAAAAGACAAAGACAAAACACAGAGCGTCAAATTTAAATGGGGAACAGGTGTAAGAGTAACCGCAGGAAAATATCTGCCTCATCATGAACTATGGGATGTAACGTTAGCGACAACGTATTTTTATTCCGATGCAAAAAAAAATATCAAAGGAAACAATAATTTGAGTTCCGATCTGATGCCCAATATTGCAGGGCTTATCGTGATCGCAGATGGTTGGAATCCCAGCCTGCTTGGAAGATCGGCCAAGACAGAATTGAACTGGCGCATTAACTACTTCACATGGGATCTGGCGCTTGGAAGGCTTTACTCACTCACTCCAAAAGTTGTTCTTCATCCCTTCATCTGCCTCCGTACCATGCTGATCTACGAAAAATACTCTAACAGGAATGACAGCCTCGATGTCAACACGGGCGGCGACTTCTTTTTACGACATACCCGATTTAGAGCAACCAATAACGTTTGGGGCATAGGTCCGCGTGTGGGATCTGATTTTGCGTTTTATTTTGGCAAAGGATGGTCTTTTCAGGGAGGATTATCCGGTGCAATCGTGATGGGACGGTATCACATTCATGAGCGTCTCAATGGATTTATTCTGGATGAGGCCCACCCTCCGTCTCCATCTGCCGAACTAAAGATCCGTGATGCCGACACCGTCATGAGAGCCAACTTTGAAGGAAATATCGGCCTTGGATGGGAAAAATGGGTACGCAAACACTCTGTTCGCATGGCGCCTTCCTTCATCTTTGAAGTCTCCAATTGGTTTTTGATTAACAACTGGGCTGCAACCAACCTTCCCATTCCAACAACTCCCGGCGTTCCTGATTGGGGGATGAATTCGATCCGAAGAATGGGCGATTTGGGCTTTTTAGGCTTCACAGTCAACCTGCAAGTAGATTTCTAAAATTACGGAGAAGACGAAATGAACCGATGGATTCAGACCCTGTCATGCATGGCTTCCAGCTCGCTGCTCGCCTGGGGAAGCAACTATGCCGAGCCTCCCAAAACCGTCGATCCTGCTGCTGAGAATAAGTATAGCTTTCCCCTGAACCCGGATCAGCAGTGGTTTACGAAAGAGACTTATCTCATCATGAAACCGTATGAAGATGACAGCGACTATGCAGGCAGGTTGACGACTAAGGCAAGCGCATCGGATGTTGAGATGTCCATGCGACTTGAAAAACCGGACTTCGATTGGTATTCGGGGGCAAGAATAGGAATCGGACGGTATCTTGCCAATCATGACCGTTGGGATATCACTCTCTTCACCACCTATTTCTACGCCCAGGAAGACGATTCTTCTTCCCCTCAGCGCTCCAAGGGAGCTCTTTTAACACCTCTTTGGAACCCCACTTTTGAAGGCGGCGCTACAAAAGGCGAAATGACATGGCGCCTTAACTTCTTCAACTGGGACCTTTCCGCCGGCAGAGAATATAACATCCTGAAAACGATTGTCGCCCATCCTTTTATAGGAATCAGAACGGCGCTCATCTATAAGGATTACAAAACAAACTATTCGGATCATCCTAGAGGCCTAGGAATTGCTCAACTATTAAACGCCAAATACAAAGCGTCGGACAGATATTGGGGAATCGGCCCAAGAGCCGGCGTTGATTTGCAATTCATCTTTAAAGATGCATGGTCTTTCCTGGGCAGCTTTTCAGGAGCTCTCTTTTATGGATACTATAATGTAAAGCAGAAAACCAGCACCTCATTTGTCTCGGCAGGTGCTGTCCAATCCAATCGATTTCATAGCAAAGACAACCGCTACTGCATCCGGGCTAACCTCGATACGTCTCTTGGCATGGGCTATGAAACATGGGTTAAAAACCATACGGTTCGGCTGGTTCCCTCGATACTTTTTGAAGCCTCGTGCTGGTTTGACACCAACCAGTTCTTTTTAACACAATCAAAGAACCTGCAGGCTGTGACCCCCAATTTCACCAACATCAGACGGCAAGGTAATTTGATTTTGATGGGCTTTAGTTTCAATTTGCAAGCAGATTTTTAAAGGAGACTCTATGAAAAAATGGATGCTGTTAATTTCACCGGTACTTTTCATGGGTTCATCAGTTGAAGCTTGGGGAAGCAGATCGATAAATACCTCGCCTGCTGCTGCCTATGACACCCATTTCCCGATGAATGACGATCAAGGCTGGTTTGTCGAAGAAAGTTATCTTCTGATGAAACCGTCTCTGGGGGAACTCGAATACGGCGACATGATTTTTGCAAATGCCTTTGGAGCGAGCGCCTCTGATTTTGAGATCAAAGTAAAAAAACCCGAGTTCAAATGGAACTCCGGCGTTCGGCTGGGCGTCGGCCGGTATCTTCCGAAACATGACAAATGGGATATCAGCATTTATACAACCTATCTGTACGGCGATGCCGAAGATCATGCCCATGGAAATCTAGATGAATTTAAAGGACTGTCGGCCAACTACGCGCCCCTTCTCTTTATTCTCAGTGATCGTACAGAGGCACAGTGGCATCTGAACTATTTTGTGTGGGATCTCATGGCAGGAAGACTGTTTGCAATGACCCGTCAAATCACGGTTCACCCTTATATCGGGCTTAGAGCCGCTCTGATTTATGATAAATTCATCTCCAGAAGTTCCGGAGATATCACAGTCAACTCCAGCGGAAGTTTAATAACAGAGTCGGGAAAAACAAAAGTTTCGATGCATCAAAACTTTTGGGGAATCGGTCCGCGTGTTGGCTCTAACTTTGATTTTAAATTCACCGGGAATTGGTCTTTCCTTGGCAACTTTGCAACCTCTTTGCTTTACGGACATTATAACGTTAAAAGCACAACATTCTCATCTGTCACTCCTTTAAACAATTCATTCCCAAGCAAAATCGTTGCAAGAGACAAAGATGATGTTATACGCATCAATCTAGAGGGAGCGATCGGTCTTGGATGGGAGCGTTGGTTCAGAAACAATACGGTTCGACTCGCGCCCAATATTCAGTTCGAAGGCTCGCTTTGGTTTGATATGAATGACTTTTTCAAACCTGTCACCGTGCTTTCACAAGATCATGGAAATCTCGGATTGATGGGCCTCACATTTAATCTCCAAACTGATTTCTGAGGAGTTCTCAAACTTTTTCGTTGACGTAAAATTTTCAAATAAGAGATACGTTGGCTTATAAGGAGAATCTTATGATGAAGTTATACCCATCTATTATGTTATTAACGACCTTGGTTGCCCAAAGCCAAATACAGGCCTGGTCAAGCCACACAAACCCAGAAATAGAGCAACTACACCCTAAACCAGTGTGTGTTGACAATCGCAGCGGACTTGTAGAGCTCGATTATCTTTTTTGGAAACCGTATCAAGAAGATATGCATTATGCTGTTCGAACTAAACAGTCCACTGAAAGTGGAACTATCGACCTTAAAGTTCGTCCAAAATCACCAGAATATGATTTAAGCTCAGGTGTTCGCTTAGGCGTTGGCGTCTACACATCGGATGTTTGGGATGTAAAGCTTCGTGGAACTTATCTCTATTCAGATAACACAGAAGAGCAGCACGCAATTGGAAGCAGCACTGATGCTCTCTTCCCAAGCGTTTTCCCTTTCCTTCAAGGACAGGCTGGAAATCAAACAAAATCTTATTGGAGATTGAATTTTGGTCTTGGAGATCTGACATTGGGAAGAACAACTACACTCTCTCCCAAATTTAATGTTCGTCCCTTTATCGGTATTCGTTCCGTATTTATGAGACAACTTTTTAAAAATACATTTGATGCAGTTTCTGGAACTTCTATAGTTCCTGGAACATTTAGAAACACGAGCAACGTATGGGGAATCGGTCCTCGCGCTGGCTTGGATAGCACCTATTATTTTGCTGACCATTGGTCATTCCAAGGAGGACTCTCAGGATCTTTAGTTCTTGGAAACTTCAGAGCGCGTCAAAAACTTCTTGGCTTCAACGGTGCTTCTCATATGAAAGTACACGTTAAAGACTCGAGCGCTATGATTCGTGCAAACCTGGATGGATATCTGGGAATTGGCTGGGATATGTTCTTTAACAACAACAAAAACAGAGTGCATGTCGCTCTATTATGTGATACATCGTATTGGTTTGGAATCAACCAATTCATGGATCTGAATGTTAATAGTGCTACTCTCCCAGTTAGCGGGTCAGTTGGCGTAGACAAACGTCATGGAGACTTGGCTTTCTTTGGCGGTACGGTTCATTTCCAAATGGACTTCTAAGCTTTTAGACAGGCCATAAAAAAAACCCTTCCCCGGTCACCCGGGGAAGGGTTTTTTGCTTTATGAAGCAGTCTCAAAACGACCTTATGATGTCGTCTTTGCCATTTCAGGTTGAGCTTTCGCATCATCAGCGGCTTTCGCTTGAGCTTCTTTCTCAGAAGTGAGCGTGTTGAACATTTTACCGAGCCCTTTAGCAGCCCAGATCCACACGAACATGATTAAGAACATGATCGCTGCCACATAAGGAGTGATCACGGCAATTGATCCCAAGAAAAGGATAAGCCCTTGGTTAACGAGCGCTCCGCCCGATTTACCGAGGCGGGCACCAACGACGTCAATCGCGGCTTTACCTTTAACTTTCGCTTCTTGGTCGAGAGGAATGTAGGCCATCTCTTTGGTAGGATCAAAGAGAGAGTACTTCGTCGACTTGCTCATAATATTTTGGATTTGTCCAAATACCACGGCGAGCATCAGCGGGGATGTTCCAAACATCGCAATGAATCCTGCTAAGGAATCTTTGAAGATGATGAACGTGAAGAATCCTGCGCCGGTGACCAAGAGCACGATCGGCGTAATGAGCGCTGCTGTTGTCCATCCGAAACGTCTAATAACGTTACTGCTGACAAAGAGCATCATCAAGATTGTTACCATACCGGTGTACTGTGAGAATTTTCCCATGAACGCGCTATAGTTGTTTGAGTCTCCTTTCATGAGCATTTTCAGCTGATCTTTCCAGGTGACTTCAACGAGGTTGATCGCAACTCCGTAAGAAATAACGAGGAGAGCGAGGAGGCAGACATATCTTGAGCGGGCCAAGTATTTGAAGCTCTCGCCCAGAGACATTTTTGGCTTCTCTTTCTTCGCTTTTTGCTGCTCGGACGTATCATAGAAACGTGTATCTGTTAACACATTTTTATTGATCCACCAGTAGATTCCCATAATGATGAAGGCAGAGACAAGCACCATTGCAACCATGTAGTTGAGAGACATTCCCCAAGCATCGGCGCCAGCAGGAATGTGGTCGCGTATATTAGAGAAGTAGATAATGAACCATCCGGAGACGATCATCGCTAGGTTTCCGCCGATACCAAATACTCCGTAGAATCGTTTTGATTCCGCTGCACGAGTCGTGTCGTTGGCAAAGCCCCAGAACAAGAGTGATAGTGCAACGCTGCCCCAAAGCTCTGACATGATGTAGAACAGGGAGAACGTCCAGTTTCTGATGATCGCGATCAATCCGGTAAACCCTTTTGGAAGAGTCGTTAGAAGGTTATCGCAGAACACATTAGGATGGAGCGCATCGCGGTTAGGATAAAGAACCAGCGCAAAGATCGCAAAGAACCCGATAAATATGGAGATCATCGAGTAAAACAGTTTGGGTTTGCTAAGTACGTTGCTCAGCTTTGAGTAGAGCAACATAAAGAGGATCGCAAATGGAAGAACTCCCCACACTTTCAAGAACGGAATTGCTTCAGCGCCTGAACCAGGAGCGTTAACAATCAGCGCATCTTTCGTATCGCGTAAAATGGTGTAATTGAAGTTGATAAAGAAAAAGAGCATGGCCATAGGAATAAATTTCTTAAGTTCCCAGTTCTGGATAGGCCAAAAAAAGGACCGCCATTTACCAAATTGTGGTTTTGCATTTGCTTGCGTTGACATTTGTTTTTTTCCTCTAGTGTTTATATGTGTAATTCGGAGAAATAGCTTCCCCCAATCTTTTTTTTCAAAGAGATGTCCAGTTTAACAGATCTGACTGAAATTTCAAGGATTAAAAATATTTATATAAAGAGGTAGTTGCAAAACTCAGGTTCTGTCGATTTTTAGGGTTCTTTTGAACCGATTTTTGATTCAAATTGCGGGGGTAATATCCACTTTCGGTATATGACCCCCGCAATTTGAATCGAAAATCGGTCAAAATAATCCCTAAAATCGACGAACCCTGAGTTTCGCAACTACCTCTAAACAAAAAAGGCCTGCAATCGGAAGATTGCAGGCCTGGAAAGAAAATTATTTGCTAACTTGGTTGAAAAGTTCGCTGTTCTGAATCATTTGCTGTGCATTCATCGCTTCAACATAGGCGTTCCAAAGCTCGGGCTCTAAACGGTTATGACGGATTGAAGAAATAAGTTCACGTTTGCAAGTAGCAAGAGATCTTTTTGGAGAAAGAACGGAAACCATTTCTTTATCTCCGGCAAGTCTTGCAATCGCCAGCATGCGCTCGAGCTGAGTGCGGGTAAATGTGAGATGATCACGGCGTTTACGGGATCCTCTTGGGGCTCTTTGCTTTGGAGCAACCATGCCTGGGCGGTCGCTATTGATAATGAATTTTTCAATCATTGAACCGAGCTCGCTTGGCTGCTTGGTTTTCATTTTTTTCAGAGTAAAATGGTGCATATATCCCCCGGAAGTCATCGGAATATAGCGGCAGATGTCGTTTTCACGCTTCGCGCCTACTTTTTTAATGGCACGTGAAATTATATCTTCAATCTCCTTGAGATTTTTTGTTCTAGGTTCTACTGTATCGTGACTCATTTCTTTCTCCTTTAGAATTAGAGTTTTTTGGGAGTTTATAAAAAAACATAATATTAGGGCAAGAAGGATTAATTAAAATGAAATCTGATAACTACTTTTACCCCGATTTGATAACATTTGAATAGATTTGGATAGAATTGATCCCTGCCTATAATACAATGGAAATTTTAGCCGGATAAGTTCATAATAGTTGTAATGAGATATCTTGTTTGTTTTTTAATCTGCCTTGGATTGCTCTTGGGATTCTTCGGATGCCAAAATTCTCCTTCACGCCTGGATGAATGGCGAGCGCCCAGCAGCCGAGTTAAAGTTCTTTGCACCACGCCGATCATCGACGATCTCGTCTCCCGCATTGGGGGCGAGAGAATCGACCATCTCTCTTTGATGGACCGCTCGATGGATCCTCACAGCTATGAACTTGTGAAGGGCGACGATGAAAAATTTTCCGTTGCGCAGCTTATTTTCTTTAATGGCCTCGGCCTTGAGCATAGCGCAAGTTTAAAATCTCAGCTGCAGGAGAATCCTCACGCGGTAGCGCTAGGCGATGAAATTCACCGGCAAGATCCCTCTTTGATCCTTCAAGATCGAGGCCAGGCAGATCCTCACATATGGCTCGATGTTTCTCTCTGGGAAAAAGGAGTCGATCCCATCGTCTCCCACCTTTCCAAAGCCGATCCTGAAGGGGCCTCCTACTACGAGATGAAAGGGTCAATTGTCAAAAAAGAATTACTCGAATTAGACCTGTGGATGCAAAGTAAACTCAAATCAATCCCCCAAGAGAAACGGTATCTCATTACAAGCCACGATGCATTCAACTATTTTGCAAGACGCTACCTTGAGCAGGAAGGGTCGTGGAAAGATCGGTTCTGTGCACCCGAGGGACTCTCTCCCGACGGACAGCTCGGATTTCAAGATTTGCAGCGTGTCATCGACCATCTGCAGAAAAATCATATTCGAATACTCTTTCCCGAATCTAATGTCAGCCGGGACTCTTTGAATAAAATTGTCGACATCTGCCGCGAAAAAGGCTTCACCGTTGAAATATCTTCCCATACTCTTTTTTCCGACACGCTCAGCGACCTCGAATCAAAAACGCTGACTTATGAAGAGATGATGAAACATAATACAACTATCCTCTATGACGCCTGGTATGAAAATGGGAGCTCGCCGTGAAAGCTCTTGAAGTAGAAGAGCTCAGCGTCAATTACCACCAAACCGCTGTTCTCTGGGACATCTCTTTTGCTCTTCCTACAGGATCCTTCATCGGAATTATTGGACCTAATGGAGCTGGCAAAAGCACGCTCTTAAAAGCTATTCTCGGACTTATAGAGCCTCTGAGCGGTAGCGTCCACTTCTTCGGCGCACCTCTATCCGAAGTCAGGCAAAAAGTCGCCTACGTCCCCCAACGATCTTCCGTCGATTGGGATTTTCCAATGACGGCCTATGATCTCGTCATGATGGGGCGGTTCAGCAAAATGGGCCTCTTAAAGTGGGCTTCAAAAGCAGACAAAGAAGCGGCCCTGCATGCCCTCAAGCTAGTTGAAATGGAAGAACTCTCCCATCGGCAGATCGGCGAACTCTCCGGCGGACAGCAGCAAAGGCTTTTCATAGCCAGAGCGCTCGTGCAGGACGCAGATCTTTTTTTACTCGACGAGCCTTTTGCCGGAATCGATCTGGCTACTGAAAAAACACTCCTCGAGCTTTTCTCTAAACTCAAATCTCAGGGTAAAACCATTGTGATGGTGCATCACGATCTGATCACAGCGCAAAAAGTATTCGACTGGCTCGTACTCCTCAATACCTGCCTCATTGCGGCAGGCCCTACCGGAGAAGTTCTCACGTCACAAAATCTTGCAAAGACCTATGGACGGGGATCTCATCTTCTGGATGAAGCAGTGGCTCTTGCCAAGAAACAAACATCAGGGCTTTTGTGATCGATTTTTTTACGAATCCTGTTGTCAGGACATCCATGCTCGGCACTCTAAGCATGGCAGTTGCCTCTTCACTCGTCGGCTGCATTGTGCTGCTAAGACGCCGCAGTTTGATCGGCGAGACGCTCTCCCATGCAGCCTTTCCGGGAATCTTGGTCGGCATTTTTATTTTATCTTTTTTGACCGCTGACATGTCTAACTGGATGTTTTTAGCCATGACGCTGGGAGGATTTCTTTTTTCACTTCTTGGACTCAAATGCGTCAACTGGATGGAAATACGAGGCAAGGTTAAACCCGACAGCGCGCTCACCTTTGTGCTGGCCGCTTTTATGGGATGGGGAATCTTACTCGCCTCCATTATGCAAAAGTCGCACCCCGTGGGATACCGCCAGTCGCTTCTCTACCTCTATGGACAAGCAGCGACCATGACATCGGATCAAGCGATTCTCTACGGCAGCTTCACAGCCGTTCTCATCTGTTTTCTCATCCTCTTCTATTCCCGCCTTAAACTGATCAACTTCGATACGATCTTTGCGCAGTCGCTAGGACTGCGGTATAAACCGCTTGAGACAGCCACATTTTTACTCATCGTCATTGCGATCATTCTAGGTATCCGCAGCGTTGGAGTCGTCTTGATGGCCGGCATGCTTATTGGGCCTGCAGTCGCTGCAAGGCCGTGGTCGCAAAAATTTTCCTCAATGCTGCTGATTGCAAGCGGCTTTGGCCTCGCAAGCGCGCTCCTTGGCAACCTTCTCTCCTATAAACTCTCTTCCAATCAGTTTTCTCTTCCTTCCGGGCCAATGATCCTTCTCTCCTCCTCGTTTCTTTGTCTTGTCAGTTTGCTCATCGCTCCAAAGAGCGGCCTGCTGGTCCGTCTCATCCGCATGCAGATCTTCCGTTTTAGATGCCGAATGGAAAATGGACTCAAGCTCATTTGGAAAAAACCGAAGCTCCAGGCGGAAGTCTCCCCGCTGATTAAATTCTCACTGCGCATGAAAGGATGGCTCTCTAAAGACGGCGCACTCACCCCCAGCGGTGAACTTAAAGCTCAAAAAATTGTCCGGCTTCATCGTCTCTGGGAAGTTTATCTCGTGGAATATCTTGGACAAAACGTCGACAAAGTGCACCGGACAGCCGAAGAGCTCGAGCATCTTTTTTCTCCTGCGCTTGAAATGCAGCTCACCCTCCTTCTCAACAACCCCGTGAAAGATCCCCACCAGCAGCCCATACCTCCCAGACCTCCAGGAGAAAAACCATGAATCCATATTGGGGCGTCAACTTTTTTGAGTTCTTTGCAGTCCTATTTAAGCGCCTGACCGGACAGCTTCCCCTCGTAAATCTTGCGTCCGATGAGGTGCAGCTGCTCGTCCTTATCGCCATTTCAATTTCAACAGGCCTGCTTGGAACATTCCTCACCCTTAGAAAAATGACCATGCTCGCCAACTCCCTCTCCCATACCACGCTGCTTGGAATCGTCATTTGTTTTCTACTCACCCTTCAAACAACTTCAGATCTGGGCTTAAGCATTCCCCTCTTGATAGCCGCCAGCATTGTTTCGGCATTTCTCACAATTTTATTTACCGAAGGCGTGCGCCGTTTTTTCAAATTGCAGGAAGATGCCTCCATCGGCCTTGTCTTTACAACTCTCTTTGCCCTCGGCATCCTTCTTGTCACCCTCTATACCCGCAGCAGCCATATCGGCGTCGAAGTGATCACCGGCAATGTCGATGCTTTAGGCAGATCCGATATCTCTTATGCAGCGCTTGTAGCTCTGATTAATAGTATTGCAACCCTCATCGCCTTTAGACCCTGGGCCCTCTCAGCTTTTGATCCACAACTAGCCGCTTCCTCAGGCCTAAAAGTCACACGCTATCATTATCTTCAAATGGCGCTCACCGCACTGACTCTTGTCGTCTCCATCAGAGCCGTCGGCGTTCTTCTCGTTCTGGCTTTTCTTGTCGGACCTACCCTCATCGCCCGCCACTATTGCAAGCGCCTGATATCGCTTCTCTTTGCCACCATGGCCATCGGCATCGGCTTCTCCATCTTTGGCGTGGCGCTATCAAGACATCTTTTATCCGTCATCCAGGTTCCCCTCTCGACCGGAGGACTCATTGTAACACTTCTCTCCTTCGGATACTTTATCTCTGCCGCATTGACTTTTAGGCGTGCGAAAGGTTTAATTACTAAGAATTCATAACCTATTGGAAATATTTCATGATGCTTATAAATATCTTTTATCTTGTTTTAGCCATCCTGGGTCTCGGATTTTTAATCTTCATCCACGAACTGGGCCACTATCTGGTTGCGCGCAAGATCGGCATCAAAGTTGAAGTGTTTTCGATTGGATTCGGCCCTGCTATCCGCCAGTGGACTGTCAATGGCGTCAAATGGCAGCTCTGCATCCTCCCCTTCGGCGGCTATGTACGCATGGCGGGAATGGAAAAAAAAGCAGGAATCGAGCCCAGCCAAATTCCCGATGGTTTTTATGGGAAAACTCCTTTCCAGCGGATTCTGGTCGCCCTTGCTGGACCTGTTGTCAATATTATCTTTGCCTTTGTCGCTTTCACATTCATCTGGATGGCCGGCGGACAAAACAAGCCTTTCAACCAACTGACTCACATCGTCGGTTATGTCGACACCGACTCAGCACTGAAATCAGATAACATTCTTCCAGGCGATGTCCTCTCTTCCGTCAATGGTAAAACGTATGACGGATATCCAGACCTCCTGATGAAGATCGCCTTAAGCGATAAGGAAAATCAAATCCAGGGCGTTCATCTCAATTATTGGAATGGAACAAAAGTTCCTTTCACGGCTGCTCTTCCCAAAGCGCCTTCTCCCCAGGACAGGATCAATCAATTCGGCATTGCACCTGCGCAATATTTGATCTTAAATGACTATACCTCACCAGCATCTCCATTAAGAAACAGCGGTATTGAAGTGGGCGACCGCGTGATTTGGGTTGATGGATCCCTCGTGTTTTCTTTTTACCAACTCACATCGATTTTAAATGATTCCACAACGCTCCTCACCCTTGAGCGTCAAGGCACCTATTACCAAATTAAAGCCCCGCGTCTCAAAATCAATGATCTCCGGCTCTCGCAAACTTTCAAACATGAACTTGATGATTGGAAGCATGCCGCTTCATTGAACGGACGGCTTACAGACCTATTCTTTATCCCGTATCAAATAAATTCTTCGGGCGTGATTGAAGACACGCTCTCTTTCATGAACTCGAGCGCAGAGGAAGTCTCTCCTGAAAACGACCTGTCCGAAAAAATCCAATCCGGCGATCGCATCGTTGCAATAAACGGCACACCCATCGAAACTGTTTTTGATCTTTTTAAACAGCTTCAAGAACGGTCGGCCCTCGTGATTGTTCAAAAAAAATCACCCGCTGCAACCATGCCATGGGATAAAGCCGATGCAGACTTTGAAGCTTCTTTTGATACCAAGGAACTCAGCCGGATCATCCATTCGATCGGCACTCCTACTCCATTAACCCTCTCAGGCGACCTCCAAATGCTGAAACCCGTCCGCTTAAAACCCCTCTCTGAGCTGGACCTCGATCCTAAAGAGCGTCAACAGATGACAGCTGTATATGAATCTGCGAAAAGCAGAATCGAACAGATCGAAAATCCCCAGCAAAGAGAAATGCTTATGAATCAGCTGGAGCAAGAGCAAAAACGGCTCATGCTGGGCGGACGCCTCGGCGACCGCACGGTCACTTTCAATCCCCTTCCTACGAAACAATTTGGAAATGTTTTAGAAAATACCTGGAAGACATTGACCAGCCTCTTTTCAGGCGCCATGCCCGCTAAAAACATGAGTGGCCCCGTCGGGATTGTTCAAGCGCTTCAAACCAGCTGGTCCAAAGGAATCAAAGACGCGCTCTATTGGCTCGGCTTCGTCAGCCTCAACCTCGCGATCCTAAACCTTCTTCCGATCCCCGTCTTCGACGGAGGGCATATTCTCTTTTCAGCCATTGAAATCGCCACAGGCAAACCGATCAAATCCAAAACAATGGAACGATGGATCATCCCATTTGTCATCCTGCTGATCTTATTCTTCATTTATTTGACGTACCAAGATATAGCTCGTCTCTTTCACAAGCTATTTTGAAAGTACCAAAAAATTGGAATGTTTACGAAACGAGCAAACAAAAAAAATGATATAAATGATTTAATGATATGAACGATGGATTTTTTATCATTCATATCATTAAATCATTTATATCATTTTTTTGTTGGTTACTGAAGAAGAGAATACTCTACACAGGCTCGCATCTAGAGTAGTGGTTGCCTGAATGGAAGACTGCCACGTTCTCATGCGTCTCATCGCCTTCAATTGCTGCGATCTGAATAGTTCCATTTGGAAGTTGATTGAAGACGGTTACTCTTTTATTAAACAGATGGGCCATGAGGCCGATTTCCTGCGGCGTGAACCAATAGTTTCTCACAAATCGTTTGAGAGTAGGCGTCAAAAACTTCATCTGTCTCAACGAATAATTGATATGATCGCTCCAATATCCTTTCACTTTCGAGAATGGCACTTAGGTTAGCGTTAAGCCTGTTTCCAATATCCAGACACCGCAAGGGCTTCAATAATCCCATTCAAATCTTCACTGATTTTAACATGCAAGTTTGGACTATTTTTATTCTCCCCAAGAACATGATCGATAATCGGCCGGCAATTCGCATCAGCAAGAGCCTCATCAAATAGTGCACTTTGCTCGGCTTTAAGTCTGGTTTGATCCGATTTTATCTCGTTAATTTCCACTTTTAGGTCTTTGACCTGCCCTTCAATCTTTCCAAAAATAGCCCTTGCATTGATCGTGGAATCGTCTTTTAGAAGACCAATCAAGCAACTATTAAATTTTTCTCTAAAAGACGGATTAATCAGCTTTCTTTCCAATTCTTGCCGGTAATATTCTCGAACACCTTCACGTTGATAGGTGCCCGATACTTTTTCTCCTAAAATTGCATGAGCTCCGCAAGCGCCGTCACCAAGAGTATGAGCGATATAATAATTTTGACCCGCATATGGGAATGTTGATCCTTCGCCCAGTCGTGTAGTACCGGTAAATGCAGCATCAAACGCAAAGTCTATAGACACCTCAGACAAAACACGCAATGTGACAGCGCCGGCAGCGCAATAAAAAATGTGTGCAGAGCTGACGTAACCGACGATTTTTAATAAGACGGCTCCCATGGAAACCGACACCATATAGGCGCTTGCAATGTAAGACCATCTACTAAAAGAATTAGGGTCTTTTTCTACTGATGCTGGATTTAGTGAATCTAATCTTACACTCATCATAAGTGCGCCAATGATACCACATTTGAACAATTTTTATAACTATCAAGTTTTTATTTGACTCGTTGACTCCTGGGGAGCGTTCACATACAATGAATTAACGCTTATGTACGACCGTAAACTCATTCGAAACTTTTCTATTATTGCCCACATCGACCATGGCAAATCGACCATCGCAGACCGGCTCCTGCAGCTCACGGGGACAATTGCCGACCGGGATATGGAAGAGCAGGTCCTCGACAATATGGATCTCGAGCGCGAGCGCGGCATCACGATCAAAGCCCATCCCGTCACCATGCGGTATAAAGCCGAAGACGGCCAAATCTATCAGATCAATTTCATCGATACGCCCGGCCACGTCGACTTCTCCTATGAAGTCTCCCGCTCCCTCTCCGCCTGCGAAGGGGCGCTCCTTGTCGTCGATGCCGTCCAAGGCGTCCAAGCGCAAACACTCGCCAACGTTCACCTGGCCATCGAACGAAATTTAGAGATTCTGCCCGTGATCAACAAAATCGACCTCCCCTCTGCTGACGTAGAGTCGGTGAAAAAACAGATCGAAGATGTGATCGGCATTGAAACGACCAATGCAATCCTGTGCTCTGCTAAAATGGGCGTTGGGATCAAAGAGATCCTCGAGAGCATCCTCGTTCTTGTTCCGCCGCCGAAAGAGCCGGCCGACGATCTATTACGAGCCCTGATTTTTGATTCCCATTATGACGTCTATCGCGGCGTGATGGTGTATGTCCGCGTGATCAGCGGAGAGATCACCAAAAAGACGCTTGTCATGATGATGGCGTCTGACAAAGAATTTGAAGTGCTTGAAGTCGGGATTTTTATTCCCCAAGCTATAGCTGTTGAAAAACTCCGCCCCGGCGAAGTCGGCTACGTCATTGCCAATATCAAAAAAACATCAGATGTCAAAATCGGCGATACGCTCACGACCGCAAAGATGCCCGCAGATGAGCCTCTTCCCGGTTTCCGCGTGATCGCACCTGTCGTCTTCGCAGGAATCTATCCTGTCGACTCCAGCGATTTTGAGACGCTGCGCGACGCGCTTAATAAGCTTCAGCTCAATGACTCAGCGCTCTATGTCGAACAAGAGAGCAGCATGGCGCTCGGCTTTGGTTTCCGCTGCGGATTTCTCGGCCTGCTTCACTTGGAAATTGTTTTCGAAAGGCTCCACCGCCACTTCAATCTCGATATCATCACGACAGCTCCTTCCGTCGTCTACAAATTTTTTCTCACAAACGGCGAGAATCTTTCTATCGATAACGTTGCTCACTATCCTGACCCGGCGCAGATCAACTTCGTTGAAGAGCCGTGGGTTACATGCCACATCATGGCCCCTGCCGAATATTTAGGCGCGATCATGAGCCTTGGCATGGACAAGCGCGGCAAGCTCGAAAAAACAGAAACGATGGACGCGACCCGTCTTTTACTCACCTACCACCTCCCGCTCAATGAGATCATCACCGACTTTAACGACAAACTCAAATCGGTCACGCGCGGCTACGGCTCGTTTGATTATGAATTTAACTGCTACGAGCAAAGCGATATCATCAAACTTGAAGTGCGCGTGAATGAAGAGCCTGTCGATGCCTTCTCATGCCTTGTCCACCGCAGCAAAGCGGAAGGACGCGGCAGAGCCATCTGTAAAAAGCTCGTTGAAGTGATCCCCATGCAGCAATTTAAAGTCCCTGTGCAAGCTGCCATCGGCGGCAAAGTGATCGCACGCGAGACCATCCGCGCCATCACCAAGAACGTCACGGCAAAATGCTACGGCGGCGATATCACACGCAAAAGAAAGCTGTGGGAAAAGCAGAAAGAAGGAAAGAAACGAATGAAAGAGATTGGGAAAGTCAATATTCCCCAATCTGCTTTCATGGAAGTGCTTAAGGCAACTGAGTAATTTTCAAGATTTCAACTTTTTCTTTGGGGGCTCCACTATTAGACCCCATTGCTTCAATTTTCTTAATCACTTCATATCCTGATGTCACCTCGCCAAAGATCGTATGGCGCATATCAAGCCAATTTGTCTTTGCAGTTGTAATGAAAAACTGGCTTCCATTCGTATTCGGACCGGAATTTGCCATTGCCAAAAGACCAGGTTTGTCAAATTTAACATCATTCTTACACTCATCTTCAAAGGCTCTTCCCCAGATAGACTTTCCGCCAGTTCCATTTCCTAGAGGATCTCCTCCCTGGATCATGAATTGTGGGATAATCCGATGGAACTTGGTTCCATTATAATAATTTTTCTCAGAAAGCTTCATAAAATTCTCGCATGTTTTTGGCGCGATTTTTGGGAACAATGTCACTTCAAATGTTCCAAGTGTTGTTTCGACTCTCATGACCGGGTTCTTTTCACTCATAGGTGCATTCTCCTGTGTAAATGCGGGTGCTGTAAATAATAAAAAAAATGCTGTGATCCACTTCATTGTGTCTCCTTTGTTAAATCCATTGTGTATGGAAAAATTTCCCTCTGGGCTGATCAATCCTCTCATAGGTATGAGCGCCGAAAAAATCCCTCTGAGCCTGGATCAGGTTCGCAGGAAGGTGAGCCGTAATATACCCATCGAAGAATGTGAGCGCAGAGGCCAGCGTAGGCACCGGCACTCCTGCGAGTACTGCAGAGGCAACCGTCTCTCTCCATCCTTGAGCCGACCTGCTAATCTCCTTCACAAAAAAGGGATCGAGCAGCAGCGACGGCAGCGCATGGTTCTTCGCAAAAGCTTTCTGAATATCGCCTAAAAACTGACTTCTGATGATGCATCCGCCTCTCCAGAGAAGCGCAATCGTCCCGTAATTCAGATTCCATTTCATTTCTTTGGCAGCTGCTTGCATCAGCATGAAGCCCTGTGCATAACTCACAATTTTAGACGCATAGAGAGCCGACTTAATGTGATCGACATCAATTCCGATAGGTTTTTTTGCACTCTTATAAAGCTGGGATGCCTCCACCCTTTCCTCTTTGAGCGATGAAAGATACCGTGCAAAAACAGATTCGGCAATCAGCGTCACAGGAATGCCGAGCTCAAGGGCATTAATCCCCGTCCACTTGCCTGTCCCCTTCTGCCCTGCCACATCCAAAATTTTATCCAGCAGCAGCTTTCCATCGGTGTCTTTCTTTTCAAAAATCTGCGCCGTGATTTCAATTAAATAACTCTTCAGCTCGCCCTCATTCCATTTGGAGAAAATCTCTCCCATCTCATTCGAACTGCAACCTGCAAGATCTTTAAGCAGTTGATACGCCTCGGCAATCAGCTGCATATCGCCATATTCGATGCCGTTGTGCACCATTTTGACATAATGCCCTGCGCCGCCTTCACCCACCCAGTCGCAGCATGGAGAGCCGTCATCGGCTTTAGCAGAAATCGCTTGGAAGATCGGCTTAAGATGCGGCCATGCGGCCTTGCTTCCGCCCGGCATAATGGAAGGGCCATGCCGTGCGCCCTCTTCGCCGCCGGAGACTCCAACACCCAGAAACAAAATGCCTTTCTCCTCAAGCTCCTTGACCCTTCTCTCGGTATCCAGATAAAGGCTATTGCCGCCATCAATTAAAATATCTCCTTTCTCTAGAAAAGGAAGGCACTCTTCAATCAAATCATCCACCGCTGATCCCGCCTTCACCATCATCATCACTTTGCGGGGCCGTTTCAGCTTCTTTAAAAATTCTCCCAATGAATGCGCTCCCACCACCTCTGTTCCCTTGGCAGGCCCCTCAAGAAAATCATCCACCTTCGAGACAGTCCGATTAAAGACAACAACCTTATAGCCATGGTCATTCAAATTTAAAACCAGGTTTTGCCCCATGACGGCAAGACCAATCAGCCCGATATCTGCTTCCATTGTTTTCCCTTTCTCAGTAAAATGATTTCCCGCGTCCTCGTAGCTCAGGTGGATAGAGCGGCCGCCTCCTAAGCGGCAGGTCGCGCGTTCAACTCGCGCCGAGGGCAAGTCTTACTATCATAGTCTTTTGAAGAAAAAGAATCAAAACCGTTGTGCGAACACTAAAGAAAGATTTTACACAGAGAAAGAAGAGTCACAGAGGACACAGAGAATTATTTTCTGCGAGAGCAGAAAATATATGGGCACTCTAACTGTTATGTTTTCCTCTTAAAAGCGAAAGGCCCCAAGGTTGTCCTTGAGGCTCAGACGCCGGTAGGGTAGTCCCGACCCACTTAAGTCAACATAATACTATTATATCGATTTTTTGCCATGCTATTTGCAAAGGCAGCACAAGTGCTCAACCATAAAATATGATATGAAGGATATAATGATACGAATGATGAAATTTCTATCATTCAAATCATTATATCGTTCATATCATAATGTGAGACAAGAAGATAATTAGAATTTACACCTTCAGATACTTATCAATGCCGAGGGCGATGCCCTTGGCGATTTTTTCAAGGTAGCGCTTATCACGGAGGTTGGTGCGCTCTTCGTTGTTAGTCATGAAGCCGCCTTCGACGAGGATGGCAGGCATGGAGGTTTCACGGATGACGTGGAAGTTGCCGCTTTTGACGCCGCGCGAGTGTGCGGAGGTCTGGCTAACGAGCTCGCCAAGCACGGAGCCGGCAAGTTTACGCGAAGAGTTCATCCGCTTGGCGTCGCTTCCCCCATAATAAAATATTTCGATGCCGTGCGCTTCGGTCGATGGCGAAGAGTTATAATGGATACTGGCAAAGAGAACGGCTTTTGTTTTGTTGGCGATCGAAACGCGCCGGTGGAGCGGAATAAAAACATCTTTGCTTCGTGTCATGAGAACGCGGTATCCCATCTCTTCAAGATACTTTCTGACGAGCAGCGTTGTCATGAGGGTGAGCCGCTTTTCCATGAAGTAATGAATTTTGGCGCCTTCATCGGTGCCTCCATGTCCTGGATCTAAAATGACGAGAGGTTTTGCATGCTGCGGCAGGGAGACTTTGTACGTGCGCAGCGGTTTATGCCCATACGTTGGCTGGGTAGCAGCAAGAGGGAGAAAAAATAGTAAAAAAAACCAAAGACGCAGCATGAAGGTGGAGTGTAGCATAGGTAGGTCAACCGCCGCAAGCATCCTTGGCAACTTCACGATCGTCGAAGTGAATAGTTCGATGGGCAAAGGTTTGGGTTGTCTCGTGTCCTTTACCTGCGATCAGGATAATATCTCTGGGAGTGGCCAGCTTGATGGCTTTTGCAATCGCTCTCTGGCGGTCGAGCTCTACGATGGTTTTTTCCGGCTCTTTGCATCCTTCAAGCACCTGTCTGGCTATTGTTTCGGGATTCTCGCTGCGGGGGTTGTCGGAAGTGAGGATGGCGACATCGGAGAGTTTTTCTGCGATGAGCCCCATGAGAGGCCTTTTTTGAGCGTCGCGGTCTCCGCCGCATCCGTAGACGGTAATCAGACGTCCTTTGTTAAACTCCTGGAGTGTCTTAAGCGCTTTTTCCAGGGCATCGGGCGTATGGGAGAAATCGACAAACACTTGGAGTTTTTTTCGATTGGAAACCCGCTCGAGCCTGCCGGGGATTCCGGCAAAATTCTTCATTGCTTTGCAAATATCTGAAAGGGACATCCCATGAATCAAAGCTACGCCTGCGGCAGCTAAGATATTGTAAACGTTGAATCTGCCAATGAGCTGTGTTTTAAGTAGATGGACCTGACCCTTTATAATGAATATTGAACCGCATCGAGCGCGCTGTCATTTTCAGATCGCTGGCCCTTAAATTGGCCGTCGAGATGAGTCCGTAGGTTAACAGGTGCGCCTTGCAGCTGCGCATCATGACGGAAGAGACGGGATCGTCGATATTGATCACGGCCCATGCAGAGGAAGAAAGGGAACTAAAGAGGAGCGCTTTGGCATCTGCGTATGCATCCATCGTTTTATGATAATCGAGATGATCCTGAGTGAGGTTGGTAAAGACGGCGGTTTGGAAATCGATCCCTGAGACTCTTTTTTGCTCAAGCGCGTGGGAGGTGACTTCTATGATGGAGGTAGTGGCGTCTGCATCGACCATTTCTGAAAAAAGACGTGTCAAAGTTAATGCATCAGGCGTTGTATGCGTCGAGGGAAATACTTTCTTTCCTGTCATCCACATGACCGTTCCAATAAGGCCGCAGACTTTTTTATTTTTCTCTAGAAGATATTTAATTAGAAATGTTGTGGTGGTCTTTCCATTGGTGCCTGTCACACCGATCATTTCCATTTTGCTTGCCGGGTCGCGATAGAACCGCTTGGCAAGGGTCAGCTCGATGGAAGCAGGGTCTGGATGAATAACTTGGCTCACCTCTGTCAGGAAGGGGTTGTAGGTATCTGTGAGTATCGCAGATGCGCCTGCTGCAACCACTTCGGGGATGAATTTCGATCCGTTGAAAGTTTGGCCCCTTTTAACAATGAATAAAAATCCCGGGCCAATGCTTTTTGAATTGGCAGAGATCCCCGTAATATCGACATCTTTCCCGCCTCGGATCTCGATTGAGTCAATGTCTTTGAATAAAGTTTTTATTTTCATTTTAATGGTTCCACTCATCATAGAGTTTCTTCAGATTGGTCATTTCTTGCAACCACGCATCGTTCTTCAGGTCATCCGGCGGCACTCCAAGGTACTGAAGCGTTTTAAGCCCGATCGCACTAAAGCAGGGAGCGGTGCAGATGCCCCCCATCTGATTTCTCCCGACGCCGGGGATATATTTATAGGCGGGATCATCGACGACAATAGAGAGGACAAAGCGGGGATTTGTTGCCGGAGCAAAACCGATGAAGCTTGATATATGGTCTTTCTTTGAATAAACGCCGTTGATCACTTTTTCAGAGGTCCCTGTTTTGCCGGCTTCTGTATAACCCGGAATATCAGCCCGCTTAGCGGTTCCCCCAGGCTTGGTGGCATAACGCATACCGCGGACGATCAAATCTACGCTCTCTTTATCCAAGATGCGTTTTTGTGCCTTAGGCGGATGCTCAAAGAGCACTTCGCCGGAGTGGCTGACAATTTTTTTGACAAGCGTAGGCTTTACCTCGAATCCGCCGTTGGCAAGGATCGCATATCCTCGCACCATCTGAAGAGCCGATGCGAGCATATTGTGTCCCATCGCCAAGGAATAAGGCGTTCCCTTCGACCACTCTTCCCGTCCGCTTTTGTACCGCTTTCTTATCTGCGGCAGGAAGCCGACGCTTTCTGCGGGAAGTTCGATTCCGGTTTTAGTGCCAAAGCCAAACTGCTGCTCGAGTGTGTCGTGGTACCACTGATCGCCTAAGGTTTCGACAACGCGCTGCATCATTATCGCCATGTAGACGTTAGATGATTTTTGAAGGGCCATTTCGAAATTCAGAAATTTATGAAAGTGCGTGTCTTTAAGAGGTTTGCCACGGCCGGGGAAATTGCGTGTGGCGGTTTTAATTTTTTCGGAAGGAATGCAAATCGGAGGCTTGCCCTGTTTTTTTAGATCCTCATTTGCTTTAAGTGCGACAGCAAGCGTCATCTCCTTTATTGTCGATCCGGGCTCAAAAGGAACGGTGATTCCATTGATTACGGTTGCCTGCTGTTTCTTCGGATCATTGAAATATTCGCGATATTTCGCCGGCTCAAAGAACGGATATTGCGCCCACGCTAAAATTTCTCCCGTATAGGGATCCATCATGATCGCCCAGCCGCATTTTGCCTCGGCTTGAATCACGGCCTTTTTTATTTCTTCTTCGGCAATGGCCTGTAAATGGTGGTCGATGGTGAGATAAACATCGGCGCCGTGTTTAGGCTCTTTGACGACTTTGCCCATATCAAGAGGCCTGCGCGGAGATCTTAAGATGACTCTTTTGCCGTCTTCGCCTTTCAGATATTTATTGAGAGAATATTCAAGCCCGCCGGTTGGCACGCATTGCTGTGTAACGGGATCGCGCTCGGATCGGACAGTATGGAGGATTTGTCCCAAAAGCTTGCCGAAGGGGTATGACCTTTTATAGTCTTGGACGAAAAAAAGGGCGTTGCGTGGGATTTTGTGGGATTTGGCGTACGGCTGCCACCATTTTACTATGGCGTCATGCATTTCAGGTGTCAGCCAGACCATCAATTTGCGGCTGCGGCTCTCTTTTTCGAGCTGAACTTTCAGTTTTTTTGTTTCTTCAGCATTAATACCGGTGATTTTCTGCAAAGTTTGAATGATCTTGGCATGATGCACCGGTTTGATCGCTTTCGGATCAGCATAGAGATGAAACCGGGGCACATCCATGACGAGCGGCTGTGGATTTTCGGGATGCCCTTTTCGCAGCGATGTATTGGAATAAAAGACACCCCGTCGCGCGGGCTCGATCACGGCGTAGCGGTGCTGCTTGCTCGCTACCTTGCTCCATTTCTCTCCCTCAATAATTTGAATTCGATAGAATTGCAAAACGAGTAGCGTGAAGAGGAAAAAAACAAAGACAGCAACAACGATGAGACGTTTAAGATCTTTGAGCGTAACAGGGTTCATAAAATTATTAATTAATAATTACTTCGCGCCAACAACGATCGTGCTTTTCGGCTTGATCATACGAGCTTCTTCATCCGATGCAGGCCATTGTAGAGCGAGGCCTTCTTTTACAGTCAGTACATCCTGGAAATAAGGAAACTTGAGATGGGCATACTCGGAATTTTTTGCGAGCTGCTGTAAATGCTCCGGACTCTCAAAGCAGACGATCTGATATTCAAGCTGGGCATTCTCTTGTTTGATCGCCTCAATTTCTTTGGCGATTTTAGGCAGAAGCATTTTAAGCTCTGTGCATTTATTTTGCTCAGTCAGATACGAGTAGAGAGCAAAGCTTGCAAAGGCAACGCTTAAGAAAAATCGAACAAAGATTGTTGAGAGCTCAGAAATTCTTTTCATATTTTTTCGGCAAATCTCATTTTGGCGCTGCGAGCTCTTGGGTTGTCCCGGATCTCTTCAAGCGATGCAGTCCATGGTTTTTTGGTTAAAATTTTTAAAAATCCGTGCCCGTGCTTATCTTTGGGTTTGTAGCAGGCGTCGCGCAGGATGTTTTTAACAATTCTGTCTTCTAAGCTATGAAAGCTGATGGCGCCAAGACGTCCCAAAGGAGATAAAAGCTTCAGCGCTTTTGTCAGTCCTTTTTCAATCGCTTCCAGCTCGCGGTTGACGACGATGCGCAGCGCTTGGAAAATGAGCGTTGCAGGATGAAGCCGTCCACCTTTCTTGAGGCCAAGAGAGCTTTTAAGAATCGCCGCAAGTTCCAGCGTAGTTTCGATCGGTTTATTGTCACGCGCATAAACAATTGCGCGCGCTGCCCGTCTCCACTGAGGCTCTTCTCCCATATCACGGAAGATCTGCCCTAATTTTTCTTCAGGATATGAATTAACAATATCAGCTGCTGTGAGCTCGCTGTCCGGGTCCATTCTCATATCGAGAGGACCTTCTTTCATGAAACTAAAACCTTTTTCGCCGCGATCAAGTTGCATAGATGACACCCCAAAGTCAAAAAAAAACCGCTTACTTCTTTGATTCCCCTCTTCATGAGAATCGTATCGAGATCGATAAAATTGCCTCGGATCAGCTCGACTTTATTTTTCCAAGGCTCTAGCCGACTTTTCGCAATTTGAAGGGCCTCTGGGTCTTGATCGCAGCCGATATATCTTTCAATTTCCGGATGGGCTTTTAAAATCGCTTCGGCATGCCCGCCGGCTCCCACAGTTCCTTCAAAGAAGGTCGTCAGCAAACTCCCTTCAAATCCCTTAAGACATTCTTCCAACATGACAGACGTATGATCAGAGCGAGAGGTCATGTCTCATTGTCTCCTCTTCGCCAAGAAGGGCAAACGCCTCTTCCGTCATGGCGGCTAAATTAAACTCGCCTGATTGGCCATCCATGGAGGCCTTCAAATCGGCGTCGTATTTCTCTTTCGGCCAAATTTCAATTTTATTCAGTACCCCTGCAACCACGATTTCCCCTCGGATATCAACTGCTTTCTTGAGAACGGGAGGAATGATCACCCGGCCTACGGAGTCGCATGAGGTTTGGTGCAGAGTTGAGAAAAACAACGTAAAAAACTTTTGATATTTGGCAAGGTGCTGCTTCGATTTAAATCTTTCGACGATTTTCTCTATGTCGCTGCGTCTATAGATCGCGAGGCATCCGCCGAGACCCAGAGCAATCGTGAATTCCAAAACACCGTTTTCTACGAGGCCAAAACGCATTTGCTGCGGGAGAACGAATCTGTTCTTCGCGTCGAGCTTTGCATGATTTGAACCGCTGAAAAAAAACTGGGACATTCTGTCTTCCACCTTTTGCCACAATTTAACACTCAAAGCTCAATTCTTCAAGCTCTTTCGGCATTTTTTGCCAATCCAAGCCTTTGAACAGCTTTATATCCCGCTGTAAGTTAGTTAGTTGCAATCAAAACTAAAAAGGTGGGAATTGGTGGGAATAAATACATTTACAGGATGACAAAATCGCTGCACGGCTGGATATGCATGTTAGTTGCTTGTTGCAAAACTGATTTAGGGGTATAGGTAGAAAAAAAGTAATCGTGCTAGACTGTAGGGAACAACATGACAGAACCTAAAACCGTCTCCAATCTCCCTCTTGACGTCTCGATCCGCTGGGCCGAAGACCAGAAGATCCTCGAAGATTCGAAGCCGATTATTCGCGACTCGATGATGGCTGCGATGAATGCGCAGACAGAGGTCATCCTTCCTGCCAACCAGTCCGAGATCGAAACTCTCTTTGGCCTCTCAAGGCTGCACCCTTCATGGGCGACTTTTCAAAAACCGCCCGGATTTTTCTTTCTCCGCAGGCGTATTTTCCGCTCCCAGCTCGTCCCTTTCCTGGGCTCCGATGAACAGCAAGATTCAATGATCACCCGCATTGAAGGCACCAAGGGGGATGATCAGGATAGTGATGAGTGGGAAGAAAGAGAAAAAACGTCTATTAAAACTGCTCCAAGTCATGCAACTTTTGAATAAGGACTTGATCGATATCACCACACGCTGTAAACAGTACCAAAAGGGGTGATGCATGAGCTCGGTTCAATGGTCAGACATTTTGGGTTGGGACAGCGAGGCGCTCGAAGATCTCCGCTACTTGGGTTACGCCTATCTTCGCCAGGGCAAATACGATATCGCCCGCTCTTTTTTTGAAGCGCTGACAACTCTCAGCGATAAAAATCCTTACGATCTTCAAACGCTTGGGGCCGTCTATTTGGAAGTGGGAAAAAATCTTCAAGCGCTCAATACAATTGAAGAGGCGCTTAAACTCGATCCTCATCACGCAGAGACTCTCATCAATCGAGCAAAAGCTCTTTTTGCACTTGGCTACCGAAGACAGGCGCTCGCTCAGGCAAACTCACTTTTGAAAGATGCCAATATAAATATTGCAAATCAAGCCTCTGCCCTTCTCCTTGCATATACATAGTCCTTCGTGGTAAAACAGACGTATGAACCTATTCCAATATTCTAAAACCTTTCTTTTCGCGTCTTTTTCCGCATCTTCAGAAGCCACTTCTTGTCCTACTTTATTAAGTATGTACTGCGAAGTGGCTTCAGAAGCTGCGAAAAAATACATCAAAAATCAACATTTTAAAATAGTGGAATAGGTTCATGCTCACCAAAACCCACACAGAACTTTGGAATGATTTCTTAGCTTACATGGAAGAGCGGTGCTCCGCTGCCGAATTTCAAAATTGGATTGCCCCCATCAAAGTCATTGAAAGTTCTTCCGAAGAACTCGTTCTAGAAGTTCCCAACATCTTTGTGCAGGAATATCTTCTTCAAAACTATAAAAAAGATCTTCTCGGTTTTGTTCCCGTGAAACCAAACGGTGATTTTGCGCTCCGGTTTGTGATTTCCGATCAGCCCAAAAAACAGATCGTGTTTACGGAAGAGCCCACAAGCCAAAGCGATAACCTCCCTCTCAACCCTCTCTATACGTTTGATCATTTTATCGAAGGCCCCTCGAACCAATTCGTCAAATCTGCAGCCCTCGGCGTTGCAACACATCCCGGCAAGTCGTACAACCCCCTCTTCATCCATGGCGGCGTAGGCCTTGGGAAAACCCATCTTCTGCATGCGATCGGCCATACCATCTCTAAAAGCCACCGCCGCTTAAAAATCCATTGCATCACCACCGAAGGATTCATCAACGATATCGTTGACAATCTCAAGAAAAAATCGATGGATAAAATGAAACGGTTTTACCGCTCTTTGGATGTTTTTCTGATCGATGATATTCAATTTCTCCAATCCAGGCTCAACTTCGAAGAAGAGTTTTGCAATACGTTTGAGAGCCTCATTCAGCAAAACAAACAAATTGTCATCACTAGCGACAAGCCTCCGGCGCAGCTCAAACTCTCCGAGCGGATGATCGCCCGGATGGAGTGGGGCCTTGTCGCCCATGTCGGCATCCCCGACCTCGAAACACGCGTGGCCATTCTCCAGCATAAAGCGGAGCTGCGCGGCATCAGGCTCCCGCATAAAATCGCTCTCTTCATTGCAGAGCATATCTTCCACAACGTCCGTCAGCTCGAAGGCGCCATCAACAGACTCTCCGCCTTCTCCCGCCTCATCAATCAAAGAAGTGACCGAAGACGTTGTTGAAAACACCCTTGGCGAGCTCTTTCAGCAGCATCCGCTCAAGCGTGTCTCTGTTGAAAATATCCTCAAATGTGTCTCTGCTATTTTTGAAGTGCGCGTCAGCGATCTCAAAGGCACCTCCCGCACAAAAGATGTGGCGCTCCCCCGCCAGGTTGCCATGTATCTTGCCAAAGAACTCATGACCGATTCCCTCATGAAACTCGCTTCCGCCTTCGGAGGCAAAACCCATTCCACCCTGCTGCATGCCTGGAAAAAAATTCGTGAGCAGCTCCAAAGCGACGAAAGCCTCCGCCGCCAAGTCGAAATCGCCCGGCAAAATCTAGAAGATAAGAGCTGAAAAGCTATTCCACACTTTCAGATGGGATCAAGCCAAGTGCGTCTGTAGGTTCAAGGGTTAATTTAGGTTTAGAAGTCTTTAGTCGCTTCTTAACATTTTGAATGGGCTCAGCAGCAGGGATGTTTTCTGGTAAAGCTACACCGATTTTAACAATAGCAGCTCGAACTTCCTTTCCCACGGCCTCATGAACTTCCATGGCTTCTCTTTGATCTTTGATATTTTCCTGCCTGAGTTTTTCACGTGTATGAGTCATGCGAAATTGATTAGCGGATAACTCAGTTGTATTCATTCGATCCAAAAGTTGCTCTTTGGCATCGATGCCCTTCCGCGCCTTAATAGCATCAACTCCTAATCCCCCATAGAGTCCTTTGTATCCAGCATCGTGAAAAAGACCGAACATTTTGTTCTGCACACCAGCATCTCGGGCAGCTCCGGACAATGCCTTAAATTCAATAGATACTTGTTCTCTCATTTCTAACCGTTCCCTATCAGCTGCTTCCGCATCTGATAGTTCTTGTCTTCGTGTTTGGATCGCAAAGTATTTTTGTGCCTGAGCAATTTCCGGTTTTCTTGGGTCTCCATTTTGAGCTATGAGATAGCAGGCAAAACGTGAAAGGTGATAATCGAACAATTCCCTTTTTGTATGACTCCCAATCTCGACCATTTTGTCGGCGCCGACAAAATGGTTTTGAGGATTGTTTCCAGATAGTTTGCAGGATTTCATGCCCTTTTCAATGGTGTTTTCAAATTTTCTCCACTCAGAATATCCCAAACAGGGCTGAAGGTCTCTGGCGCTCCAATACTCTACACCATGTTCATTGAGCTTTTTCAGCGATTCGAAAGATAAGCTTGCAGATACAAGCTCTGTATTCTTAGGTTCTTCCATACAAAACCCTCTAGGAAAAAAATTTAGATAATCTAGAATAGTCGATGGATGAAATAGATATCAATTTTTTTCTATGTAAAGCCTGGCGATTCTCTTGCATAAAATAGTACAATCCCCATTTTTAATAACTGGATCTGCTTACCGGCGCTGGTAAAGTGATGATTTGGGTTATTCAGATCAGAATTAATTATCCAGCAAATCGCTTAGCGGTGTGTTACATGCTGCTGTTTTAGAATTAGCGACGCTTGAATAGATCCTGTATTTTTCCCCATTATATTCGACTCTAATGTAATTGTTTAGACCCAGCTTAGATCTAATTAACGAGTCAAGTCCAAGCATGATGGCCGTATCTTGTTTCTGACTAAACTTGTAAGAATGGATAGCAAACGCGACTACAGCTGCGACGGCACCCAGAGCAAGACCAGCCGTTTTAACATTGCTGATAGGGCTGGAAACTCTACCCATCAAAGCAATTCCAGCAGCAGGCAGACCAATAAAGGTTGCAATTCCGTGTAAGATCAGAGGAGCAGGTGAGGGCTTATAAGGAATGCTGGCTTTTTCTATTTTTTGTTTATGTTGAGCTGATAGTCTATCAAACGATTGAATTGCCATTGTATTTTTCTCCTATAATTATGGAACAATTATAACAAATTTTTCCAATAAAGTCTTTGGGTTTTAATGGATTCATAAGTATTTAATCCTTAGCTGCTTGCTAAATAATATTGTAAATATTTTGCAAACCGCTGTATGAGGGATAAAAGAGGTTGTACCCATGTTAAAATTCGCAAGGCAGCTTTTGAATAAACCGCAGCAGGCCCAAGCTCCTATCATGGAGGAGCTGGACGACTCATCGATTTTTGAGCCTCCGGCGGCTCTAGTAGAGCCTGATTTTGTGCTGGGTGAGAATACCTCCATCATAGGGAAAATTGCGTTTCAGGGGCATGCGGTGATCCATGGCCTTTTTGAGGGTGAGTTTGAAGGCGGCCGCAGTTTAACCATTGGAGCCCAAGGCTTTGTAAAGGCCGATATTCATGTTGATGAAGCTGAGATTTCAGGAAAGGTTGAAGGCAATATTACGGTGAAAACACGGCTTGTTTTGAGAGGCTCGGCTGAGGTTCGGGGCACTATCACAGCGCCTAAAATCTCGGTGGATGAGGGCGTCTCGATCATGGGCCAGCTGCACGTTACTGCTTCAGGTAGCCTCGATCAACACACGCCATTTTAATGATTTTTGAGGGAGCCGCCTCCCAAAGTCTTTCGGCGCAGCAGGCAAGCGTTGCGCCCGTCGTAATCGTATCGTCGATGAGAAGCAGTGTTTTTCCATGAAGCGATTGCTTTGTTTTATATACAAATTCTTCGGACGAAAGATGTAATCTTTCTTCGCGCGAAAGTAGATCTTGCCGGTAAAGCTGGCGCTTTCTTTTTAGGAGAGGCAGAAACGGTCTTTCCAGAAGTATTGACAGCTCCTTTGCAAGTTCGGCTGCTGTCTCCTGCCCCATCTGCCATTTTCTCCACCACGATGTAGGAACAGCTGTGATGAGATCGGGAAGCGGATGTGCACTTTGTGAATATTGCACGGCCATATAGGCGGCAAGCAGGGAGATCAGTTTGGGCGATGATCCTTTTTTGAGGCCTGCCATCAAACTTTGGGCTGGGCCTATCGATTCAAATGTGATTAAAATCTCGCCTTCGGATGGTCTTGGATCGAGAAAAGTCAGGCACGCGCTGCAAAGAGGCGCGCCGAGTTTTTCATGTTCACTTTTACAATGGTAGCATTCAGGAGGAAAGATCAACTTTAACGCAGCGTATAAAGCGGCTTTTGCCATGTGCCTCGTACGGAAAGTGTGAACGGCTCTACGAGTTTTAACGCGACATTCTGCTTCATGCGTAAGTTGAGAAACAGCGAGCCGCTGTAGTCGATATAGGAGGGTTCATTTTCCGCGAGATAGAAGACTGAATGGTCGCCGTCGCTGAAGGTATCGATGAGTGAAGAGATCACAATCTTTCCTTGCTTTAGTTCGATAGTGGCAGTTCCACGCGAGGGTGACAGAAGTGCGATGTCAAGCCCCCAATCTTTTAAGAAGGCGCGAGGAAGATCAAAGAGCGAGGGATCCCGTTTTTCTTTCTGGGTAAAATAGAGAGAGCCATGTCCGGCAAAGGTGAGAGGACGGCCGGCAATGCCTTTGATGTCTGTCAGAGTGAGCTGACGTATTTGAAACGGTTTGGGGTTTCCGGGCACTTCATCTATTTTGCGTAGAAGCGACGGCTCTATATGCTGCCCTCTTAGATGCGGGATGGCAATCTCCCAGGCTTTGAGCGGATGCGACCTTGTGCAGAGGCATTCTTTCACATCGAGCTTGCCCGCTTTGTCTTCAATTTTGAGCTGCCGAATTTCCAAGAGTGTGGGGTGATAATCGACGTTTGCCTCAAGATGGTTTAGAAGATATCCTTGAATCATCACATCATCCCCTGAAATGGTGCCTGTGAAGCTGGAAGGCGTCATGCGGCCGGACAGTTCAATATTCTGAATTTGATTCCACTGGGGCTGATTGAAAATGGCAGCGATGGGATCGCTGCTTACCACTTTAATGCGCCCTTCGTAGAGAGCTCCTTTTTTTGATAGAGAACAGTCGATCCCAAAAAGCTGTCCTTCGATCGTTGAAATCTCTGAAAACGTTCTGAAGGTCAGCTCCATCCGGCGCTCCCCTTCTGTCAGCAGCATGGCTCCTCTTCCTTGCTCAAGCGGAAAAAAATGTCCTTTGGCTTTAAAGGGAGTGTCATTGAGGTGAAGCCTCGATTGAAAATGCAATATCTCATTTTCAAAAAGGGCATGGATGTCTCGACCTTTCAAGGTAAATAAATCATTTTTGTAGGCCCCTTGAGTCAGCGGTCCTTGAAGGATGATCTTTTGAGGGGTCCAGCTGAGTGAAAGAGGTGCGATGATCGCTTCCGTTAAATGCGGATGAATGACGGTTGTTTGAACACTAAAAGCTTCGAGCTTGCCGGCATTATAGTTTAGATCACTCGCAAACAGGGTAACTTTTAACGCTTCCTTCTCTAGCGTCAGATGGCCGTTTTTCCCTTGCCGGGTTTTAATGTTCCACTGCAAAGACCCGTCGAGCGCGACCTGATCTTTCCAAGCGCCCTGTACGTTCATAGAACAGATGCTGTTTTCCAGCCGGGCTGAGCCGTGGACACGCAGCTCTTTCCAAAGGGCTGTCCATTGTGGAAATAACCATGAGCCATCGTTATAGAGTGCATGGCCGCTGATGGCGGCCTCTCCGATAGAAAAGTTCTCCGACTCAAAACGATCTTTTTCTCTGATGATATGCCCTTTGAAGGACGGTATCTTTAAATCGCCGATATAGATTCCGTCCGAGACAATATCGAGCGAGGCTTTTTCAAGTGACGATGATCCGCACATCTCCAGAGTTCCGTGCATCGAGGGTAGAGAGGCCTCTTTTAGAAAGCCTGCAGCTTGAACAAATGAAAGATAGCGGGGCACGTTTTCAAGCTGAATGACGGCTCCCCCTTTGACCTGTAAGTTATCCTCACCATAAGCAATATGAAGAGGCTGGGTTATTTTCGAAGCTCCTACATTTGCTTTGGCAAGCGTGATCGTATGTGCATCAAATTCTCCTGCAAGGACAATTTGCTCGCACGGGATCTCTAAAGCAAAAGAAAAATGGTTTTCTTTTCCGGTAAGCTTGGGAAGAAGGAACGGAAGCGCTGTTTCATTTAATGACACGATGCCTTTCATCCCGTCTATTTGAATATGACCGCCCACAGATTCGTATGAGAAGCAAAAAGCGCCTTGAGAAAGTGAAATTTCTGGGGTAAAACGATGGCCGAGCTGATCTATCTTTGCTTTGACATGAAAGTGGGGGGCTCCGCCTTCGAGATCCATGTCGAGGAGAAACTCTTCTTTTCCACAGGCAAAATGGCCATCCCATCCATTCAATCTTCTATCGAAGATTGACAGGTCCTGCACGGAACCTTCCAGAGTGCGGCTTGTGAGCTGGAGATGCGGTTTGGGTGTGTGCCAGTATGCAAGATCTCCTTGGAATGCGATCTCCTCAATACATGCCTGCAAGTACGTGATTTCTAAAACGCCTTCTTTCCAGGAGAGCGCGCCGCTTTCAAGATAGATCGGGGAGTTTAATTTTTTAAGGTAAAGAGTTGAGGGCGGCAGGCTCATGTGAGCTGTAAGCTTGCTGTCTGCCAGAGAATAGTTTAAATGAAGCGGTCCGGTTTTCCCTGGAATCTGCAACATCTGAGAATCGGTCTGCGATAAAATGTCTGTTCCTATGCACGTTGCCTTGGCCTCTTTTTCATCTATGGTCCCTTTTAGTTCAACGGAACCTTCAGGAAAGAGAGCAGAGTAATTGGAAAGTGTGATGGAGGGCGCCTCAAAAGTTGTAAGGTGCTTCATGGCATTGAGATCGATTTCTCCTTTAGCAAGCAGTTTATCTGCAAAAGTCAAAAAATCAGCTTTCCATTTTAATACGGAATCGTGGAGTTGAAAGAAGCCTCTAACATGCGTGGGAGAGTCGATATTAATAATATTGCCGATCCATTTTGAAAGCGTTGCAGCCGCGAGAAATTCTCCTTCTATATTCTCGAAGGGTCCCTGCCAATACAGCTCTCCGGAAATTTTGTTCACAGCGCCCTTTAGAGAGCATTCGCAGAATTGGTTTTCTTTAATAGAAATGGTGGCTGTTCCATCCGTGCATTTGAATAGATCTGAGGTATACGATAGATTCTGCACAACGAGAAGCGCTGTCTCGACAAAGAATGGACCCGTCAAAGTAGCTTGGCCTTTAATGGAATCACACGAAAAATTGTTAATTTTAATCTTGCTCAGGTGCAGATTTTTTAGTTCGAGGATTTTTAATTTTTGATTTTCAAAAACCGCGCTTGCATACCCGGAGGCCTGTCCTTCTTCAAACGGAGTGAGCTGCTTAAGCCATGTCAGAGGAACGCGGTTAAAATCGGCTTGCAAAGAGGTGTAGGAGCCTTCATTCGAGAGTCTGAATGGAACAGTGAGGCCTCCTAATTGAAAAGAGCCTTCAAGAGCTCTGCTCTCGCATACGCCTTTAGCATCGCAGATGAATGCTTCTTTCATATCATGAGCAAGAAGCTGCCCCTTAAGAGTAATTTGAGGTGTTTTTTCCGGATGGATGCAGATCTTCGCATCTGCCTCATCAATCACGATAGCTTCATTGCTAAAGCGGCCTCCTTCGAGAGACCCATCCAGCGTAAATCTATTTCCAAGCTCGCCAGTTAAACTCACCCTTTTTAAATCGAACTCACCCTGTGGAGTTGCAAATTGAAGATCGCTGCCAGTCACAGAGCCTTGGACTTTGGAGAATGTTCCTCTAAGTTCGGCATCGAGCCGTCCGCCCTGCAGCTGAAATGGGAACTTTATTGAAAAGAGATTCATTAGAGAGTAAAGATGCAGAACCGGCGCCTCTTGACAATGGAGCTGATAGCAAAGGGCTCGCCCGGAAAACGAAAGCTCGCAGGTACAATACGAGCTGCCTTCTTGTTCGGATAGGATGAGCGTGCCTAAAGCTTGCGACGTCTCTCCACTGACAAAATCAATGGACCCAAGAGGTTCGTCGTCAATAGAAAGCGCTCCTTTCTCAATGTCAAGTTTGAATGAGGTCCACTTGGTGGGAGTAAAGATAGCAAGATTAAAGGCCGGCTGGGTTTCCGATGAAAGCTTAAAATGGGGCTCTGTGAAATAGACTTCCATCGAAAGATGGAGAGGAAAGGCTGAAAACTCCGGTGTAAGTCTTAGATTTGGGGTAAAAAGCTGGTCGCCGAGTACAACATTTTCATAGATGAGGCTCCCATTGTCCCATGATCGATTTGTATATTCGAATTTCTCGTCTGTTACTCGGGAAAGAAGTGTTTGAACCAGGGTTGAAAAAAGAAAATGACGGGAGAGGAAGAGAGCTATAAATAGCCCCATTGAGATAAAAAAAATCTTACTTCGGCTGGACAAGCTGTTCATAAGCATCGCGTGACATTAGAGTAGACAGCTCCTGCGGATGGGAGATAGAAATTTTAAAAATCCATCCGTCGCTTTCGGGATACTTGTTCAGAAGATCGGGGAATTCTTTTACTTTGCCGTTCACTGCTGTTATTACTCCGGAGACCGGCGAATAAATATCTGCGGCGGCCTTGGTCGATTCTAAAATAACAACCTCTTGCCCTGCCTGCACAACCTTGCCGACTTCCGGAAGAGAAATGTAAACCACTTCACCCAGCTCTTTTTGGGCATAGGCCGAAACACCGACTGTCCCCTCTGTACCGACAACATCTATCCACTCATGTGTGTCTGAAAATAATTTCATACTAACCTACAGCTTGCCCATAGTGAGGGATTTTGAGCAATATTTACATAACTTGAGGAGGCAGAAAAATTTTGCGAAATATACTTGGGCCGGTGAACCGTATAGGTAAAACCCATCCTGTCAAACGAGAGAGGATCATATCCATGCAAAATCTCGGCAGGAAAATATAAATCGAGAAAATAGTCTCTGGAGCCGTCATGGAAGGAGATCTCAATCTTACCTGGGTCGCACAGAGGATGGCTGTCTTCTGTCCGAAAACGTGTGAGCTCAAGAGCGCGGATTCCTTGAACTTCCTGTGGAAGAATTAAAAAGTGATGGCAGAACCGTGTGGGAAATCCGGCATCTTTTAAATCGCGCGTGTCAATAAAAAGCTCCAGCGCGTCCCCTTCCGAGTATTTGGGATAGCACGCCTCTTCGTATTTTTTATGGGCATGGAGTTTCACATAGAGCCCCTCCTGGTGCCATGAGGCGCTGACATCGGCAAAATGCTCTTCTCCGAGCATCTCTGTCATATCGGGTAGTTTGGAAGATGCTTTTTTTCCTTGCTTGATATCTGCGCTTAAGCGGAAAAAGTGGATGGGAGAGAGCGGCGCAACATCATTTCCTATCAAAGCAGACCTACTTCATCGAGCAATGCTCCGATTCTTTGGCACATCACGTCTTTTCCGATGAGCTGCTGACCTGTGCGCACCTGCTCATCAATCTTCAGATCCGATGCATCGCGCTCAAGCAGATAAAAGAAGGAAACGTTGCCTCCCTGGGGCACAGCAACCGACGACCAGCTGCCGACGGCTTTTGAAAACATCTCGGTTTTTGGCAGCTGTGTGGTATCGCTGCGTCTGATCACTTGATGCCGTTTTGATAAAGTCCATTGATCCAGAAGAGCTTGTCCGGAAGTCGTTAAAAAATGCGAGGCGTCTTGCTCTTTCTGAATCGATATTTTAGCCTGCTCCATCACTTTTTCAAATCTTTTGGACGCGTACTCATCAAACGAGAGCGGCTCCCCTGATAATGCCTTTAAAAGATCCGCATAGACATAGGCGCCCACATAATCTTTCACTTCGCTATAAGGCCTCCATGATCCATCGGATGCTTTATAAATTGCGTTATCTTTTTTACGAGCATCGGTTAAGGCGGACTCCAATTTTTCATCGAGTAGCGTTCCCAGCAGATCATTTTCCATCGCTTCATTCAAAGTCATCACTTCTTTTTTCTCGGGCTTTTGAAGCACTTTGATTTGATAATAGGTCAGCTCTTTTGGCGAAGTAAATTGGATGGTTTCTCCAATTTCTGCATTTTGCAGAGCCTGGCGCAGATGAAAAGTCTCTTCGATATCGTCAAAAGGGGCAAGCGCTCCTTTAGATCGAATCGGCAGAGCGACTTTTTCAAACGGCTGAGCCTGCAGCGCCTCGGCAGCCCATTCAGGATGCGCTTTTACGATCGTACGGCAGGCCAAGCGATCGACTTTCTGCCTCAGCTCCGGGTCGCATGCATCCAAAATTTTCTCACGATCGATAGCCGACAGCGAATCTTTTTTATTCAAGACGGGAAACTCTGCCGTTAAGGCGCTCCAGCCAGCGTCGCTTGTCTCAAAATCCCATAGTGCCTTGAGGCCCAGACGGGATGAGACAACATCGTGGGAGACTTTTGCAACTTCAAGCTCATATCTGCTAGTGACAAGCTGAGGATGTTTTTTCTCAACTTCCTCTGCGGAATAAAACTGCCTGGGCAGATCTGAAAAAGAATTTTTTCCTTTGGGCGATACGGCCTCTAGATAGTATTGGACTTTGAGCATCGATTGAAAATCTTTGAGCCGAAGCGCCTGAGGCAGCTGATACACCTCAACGGAGGCTTTTGAATCAGCAAAAGCGGCAAACTGCTCGTAAGGGATCGGATCCAGCAGGACAAGTTGCTGCATATCCTGAAAATATCGGTGGACAAGCATCGTCTTTCTCCAGAGCTGGACAGCCCTGCTCTCGTCGACCCCGGCCAGCTGCAGCTGCATGACCCTGTATTCAGTTGCTTCCTGGCTGGACAGCTCTTTCTTCTTCGACTTGGCTGCATCGCGGCACATGAAGAGAAAATCGGTCCGCGCCTCTTTCAGAGACACCTTATATCCCTTCTTCTCTGCGAGAGCGGCCGTATTCAGGATGAATTTCCCAAGAATATCGGAAAAACGGGGCCCAAACCACTCTTCAAAAGTTTGATATCCAAATAAGGAGACAGCTCTGATGTCGTTCAGTTTATAATCAGGAGGGAGTCCTTTATAATCATGCTGCTGATACATGAGGATAGTCCGAAGAAGCTCCGGAGAAAACACCTGCTGATCTACATAGAGCTTTGCATACGTCGAAAATGTTTTTGCATTCAAAGATCCGGAGAGAAGCTCTTGATAATGCTGCACAAGAGGAGGATAGTAGCGGTTCCACACCTCTACGGCATTGATAAAAGGTGCCTGCGGATGTGAATAAAAAACAGCTGCCTTCGCTTTTTGAAGCTTCTCCTGAAAATCTCCCTGGATCTCGGCAAAATATTTTTCAGCCAGAAGCGAAAAAGCCCCTGAATCGATGAGATCCGATCTCAGAACATCATTTGAGCCCAGCGAGATAAAGTGAGTGAGCGCCTTAAGATCTCTATCATAGATCGCAGTGCCGTCTAAAGTTTTTCCGATTTTTTTCTCTTCGGCAACGCTTGCTGCACCGGAAAAATTGCCAGAAACTGCGAATGATCCAACCGTCATGATTGCAATCACAAGGAACAATATCTTTTGGTATTTGCGCAAAAATTGCATAACAAATTGTCCTCTTTAATAAGATTTGGCGTAAATTACGCGCTGTTTACTCTTCTTGCCCGTGATCACACAGGCTCCTTCTTCCGGCTCGCTCTCAAGCGGGATGCAACGTATCGTCACACCCAGATCGTCTTTAATCTTTTTCTCGACATCCGCCTCTCCCGACCAATGCGCGAGAGCAAATCCCCCATGGATCTCAGGATGCTCCGCATTTTTCGGAGTAAAGTAGGAATAAAACTCTTCTTTGGTGTCGATTTTCTTCGTGTGGGCGTCTCTATAATGGAGAGCCTTCTGATAGAGCTGATGCTGGATGTCATCCAGGATCTCTGTAAATTTGGCAACAAGCTCGCCGCGGGAGAGCTTGATCCCTTCTTTGTGAGGTTTGTCTCTGCGGGCCACCGGCAGCAGATCTGCTGCGATATCGCGCGGACCCACTTCAATTCTTATCGGCACGCCTTTTTTGATCCATGACCACAATTTGTCGCCGCCTCTCATATCGCGCTCATCGACAATAACCCTGATGGGTTCGCCATGATAGAGAAGATGTTTCAGTTCAGCGGCCAGGCGGTGGGCATACTCAAGCACTTCTTTCTTTGTCTCTTCTTTGTGGATCACCGGAAGAATCACAACGTGGGAAGAGGCAATTCTGGGAGGAAGCACGAGTCCATCATCATCGCTGTGCGTCATCACTAAGGCTCCGATCATACGGGTCGTCATTCCCCATGAAGTCGTCCACGCATGCTCCATTGCACCTTGAGGATCCTGGAACCGGATATTCGATCCTTTTGAAAAGTTCTGCCCCAAAAAATGGGAGGTTCCCATCTGCAGCGCTTTGCGATCTTGCATCATCCCTTCGATCGTATAGGTTGAGACAGCGCCGGGGAATCTCTCCGATGGAGTTTTCTCCCCCTTAATGACAGGAATGCCCACAACTTTTTTGGCAAAGTTTTCGTAGATATCCAGCATTTGCAGCGTCTTCTCCCTCGCTTCCCCTTCCGTGCTATGTGCCGTATGCCCTTCCTGCCACAGAAATTCCGTCGTCCTCAGAAAAAGACGGGTTCTCATCTCCCAGCGGACCACGTTGGCCCATTGGTTGATCAGCATCGGAAGATCTCGATAGGAAGTAATCCACTTTGAAAACATCTCGCCGATCATCATCTCTGAAGTCGGGCGAACGATCAGCGGCTCCTCCAGCTCCCCTGCAGGAACGAGATTTCCTTTGCTGTCTTTTTCCAAGCGGTGATGCGTGACGACGGCGCATTCTTTGGCAAATCCTTCCACGTGCTCTGCCTCTTTCTGCAAAAAGCTGAGAGGAATAAACAAAGGAAAATAGGCGTTTTGTACGCCAGTCTCTTTAAACCTGCCGTCCAGCACGCGCTGCATGTTTTCCCAGATGGAATAACCCCACGGCTTGATCACCATGCAGCCGCGCACCGGCGAATGTTCTGCCAGGTCTGCAGCTTTGAGCACCTCTTGGTACCAGTCAGGATAATTTTCTTCTCGAGTAGGAGTAATGGCCGATTTTTGATTCATAAATTTAAAAAGTGTGTTTTTAGAAGTTCTTTTAGTCGTTTTCTCCCATCTTCAAGAGAGTCGTTTTCACTGAGCAGTGGAAATGTCGTTTGCCGCATCGCCTCGCGTACATCTTCCGAGGGAAGGATCTCATCGAGCAGGTTCAAGTCGGGAAATTGCAGCGCAATCGTCCCCTGATGGAGAAAACCCTGTTTCATCTTCCGCTGGGCTGCCCCTGCAATTTTCTTTTTCCCAACAACCAGATCGTATTTTGTCGGCCGCGCCATACAAAAGAACGCCTGCTGCGGGTTTTTCATCATGGAGTCATGAGGCGTCAGGCTCATCAGCGCGCTTCTGCCGATAAAATCTTCTACAACCTTAAAGACCACCTGATTGATGAGTTCGTAGTTGTCCAGCGTGTTTTGCGAATAGAGATGCGATCCGGAAGGAATAAGCACCGAAAAAGCCAGGTCCCATACATGAAAAACAACCCCGCCGCCCGTCGGCCTTCTCGCCAGATCGAATCCGTGCCTTTCTACTGCTTCCAGATTCAAAAGCTTTTCTGGGATGGGCAAAAAACCCGTATGTCAGGCTGGGCTTTATCCAGTCGTACAGATGCAGGATCGGAGCAGCCGTCGGCACCATCGCCTTCAGCAGCTCTGCGTCATACTCCATATTGGAAGCCGCCGAGGCCGCTTCCCTTTCAATTAAATTCCACGCCATTCTTGGGCAATTGTACTCAACAATCTTGTTTAAAGGAAGACTGGATTCAATCTATACTGCGAAAATTGTTCAGCAGAATTTTAGCCCTTTAACAATATTTTGATATCCTCTTTCATAAGCAATTCTTTTAGATACTTCTAGAGATTCGGGTGAAAGCAAACCCTCCTTGAGCAAGACTTTTACCACTTCATAATGGCCATATCGAGAAGCTGTTTGGAGAGCTCGGCCGCGCAAGCTCTTTGCAATGCCGCCATTTTGAAGAAAGGCTTCAACGACTCTATGGTGGCCAGCCTCGGAAGCTTGCAAAAAGGCAGAATCGTGGGTACGGTAAACTTGTTTCTTTCTCAGCAGTGCTTTTACAGATCTAAGATCGCCTTCTTCAGACAGCCGTACCAGTCCACTCTCTTTTGTTTCGATAGATTCGACAGGAATCCCGCAGTCATGACAAATAGGAAGTTGCTCACGTTTTTGTTCCGCTCTGATCCATATTTGCAAACATTTGCGATGAATAGGATGAAACTCTCCCTCATTCTCATGAGCCACCGCATCATCTCCAAGAGCCGAAAAACATTTAGAGCAGTTGCCCCTTGTAATACAAGTCAAAAAAGCCATTAACTTACCCTTTTTTCCGAGTGAGTTTACCATGAATCTTCTATTACAAACAACCAGTAAAATCTTTACTTGGCTCTACACTGCAGCCTCGATTTGCTTAAAAATGGAGGAAATCCTACAATGACCTTCGAAGGGGTGGCGTTTTATTGTAAGTTGTTAACTACCAATAAACTCCAATAATCTATGTTTGATAAATTCACCAATCGCGCGAAACAAGTCATCAAGCTGGCTAAAAAAGAAGCTCAGCGGATGAACCACAACTACCTCGGGACCGAGCACGTCCTTTTGGGCCTTCTCAAGCTCGGACAAGGGATTGCCGTCAACGTCCTGCGCAATTTCAGCCTCGACTACGATACCGTCCGCCAGGAAGTCGAGCGGCTCGTCGGCTTCGGCCCCGAAATCCAAGTCTACGGCGACCCAGCCCTGACTGCAAAAGTTAAAAAAGTTTTTGAGTTTGCCAATGAAGAAGCTGCCAGCTTAAACCATAACTACGTTGGGACTGAGCATCTTCTGCTGGCCCTTCTTCGCCAAAATGACGGCGTCGCAGCGCAGGTTCTTGAAAACCTCAACGTCAATCTCAAAGACATCCGCAGAGAAGTTTTAAAAGAGCTCGAAACCTTCAATCTGCAGCTGCCTCCAATGGGCATGAACCCCTCATCTCCCCCGCCACCATCCGGCGGCCCGTCCGGCAAACCGCAAGATAAAACATCTCCGACGGCTGACAAAATGCCTGCCCTAAAAGCGTACGGACACGACCTCACTGAGCTCTGCCGCGAAGGAAAGCTCGACCCCGTGATCGGTCGTAAAGCTGAAGTCGAAAGACTTATTCTTATCCTTTGCAGACGCCGCAAAAACAACCCTGTTCTCCTTGGAGAAGCAGGCGTTGGTAAAACAGCGATTGTCGAAGGCCTGGCTCAAGCGATTGTCCGCGGAGAAGTTCCCGACAACCTCGCGAAGAAAAAACTGATCTCGCTGGATCTGACGCTCATGATCGCCGGTACAAAATACCGAGGACAGTTCGAAGAGCGGATCAAAGCCGTCATGGATGAAGTGAAAAAGAATGGCAACATCCTCCTCTTCATCGACGAGCTTCACACCATCGTGGGCGCCGGCGCCGCTGAAGGCGCGATCGACGCTTCCAACATATTAAAACCTGCCCTCTCCCGCGGAGAAATCCAGTGCATCGGCGCGACAACGCTTGATGAATACCGCAAGCACATTGAGAAAGACGCCGCCCTTGAGCGCAGATTCCAAAAAATCCTGGTCGCCCCTCCATCCATCGACGAGAGCATCCAGATCTTAACCGGCCTGAAGAGCAAATACGAAGAGCATCACCACTGCATGTACACCGATGCTGCGATTGAATCTGCAGCGCGCCTCTCCGACCGATATATCGCAGGAAGATTCCTTCCGGATAAAGCGATCGACCTCATGGATGAGTCCGGCGCTAAAGCCCGCATCGAATCAATGCACCAGCCGCAAGATATCACCAAATTCGAAGGCGATATCGAAGTCGTCCGCGTAGCTAAAGAAGAAGCAATCGCCGGCCAAGATTATGAAAAAGCCGCAAAACTCCGCGACGACGAGAAGAATCTCCGCGATGATCTCCAAAAACTAATCACTCAGTGGGAAAATTCAAAAGACGAACATCAAGTGATCGTCGATGAAGAAGATATTGCTGCCATTGTCGCAAAACAAACCGGCATCCCTATCACACGGCTGACAGAAGGCGAAACCGCGAAAGTGCTCAAGATGGAAGAGATCTTAAAAACGAACCTCATCGGCCAGGATGATGCCATCGGCACTGTCTGCAGAGCTATCCGCAGAAGTAGAGCTGACATCAAAGATCCTAACCGCCCTATCGGCGCATTCCTCTTCCTAGGACCTACAGGCGTCGGAAAAACACTGCTCGCAAAACAGCTCGCCATCAATATGTTCGGCGGCGAAGACGCTCTCATCCAAGTCGACATGTCCGAATACATGGAGAAGTTTGCCGTCTCCCGCATGACAGGTTCGCCTCCGGGCTATGTCGGTTATGAAGAAGGCGGACAGCTCACCGAACAAGTGCGCCAGCGCCCTTATTGCGTCGTGCTCTTTGACGAGATTGAAAAAGCGCATCCCGATGTGATGAATCTCCTCCTCCAGGTTTTGGAAGAAGGACGGCTCACCGACTCATTCGGACGCAAGATCGATTTCCGCAATACCATCATCATCATGACCTCCAACCTCGGCGCCGATCTCATTCGTCGTCAGTCAGAGGTCGGATTCGCAGCCCAAGAAGCGATCCTTGATTACAAGAAAATGCAAGAGACGATTGAAACGGCTGTCCGTAAGCACTTCAAGCCCGAGTTCATCAACCGATTGGATGGCGTTGTCATCTTCCGTCCCCTCGATCGCACCGCTCTACATAAAGTGGTCTATCTCGAGCTGCAAAAAGTCAGAAACCGCCTGGCACGTAAACATATTCTCATTACTCTCGATCAGAAAGCCGAAGACTTTCTCGTTGAGAAAGGGTATCAGCCCGAGATGGGCGCAAGGCCCGTGCGACGCGTGATCGAGACTTATCTCGAAGATCCGCTCGCCGAGAAGCTGCTCCAAAATCCTGACAAGGGCGCATCGCTCCTTGCTACCGTGCAAAACGACAAAATCGTTTTCATCGAGCAGGAAGCACCCCAGGTTGACGTAAAGACCCCGCTGTCGCTCACCGCTAAGCCCAATGCATGATTAAGGCCTGATACTGCTCTACTTGGATTAAAGAAATTTTTGTCATCGAACGATGGTTTAAATTTTTTATTAGTACATTTGTATTTATCTTAAGCAAATGTTATAATTATCCGTAAATTATGAGCTCAATTCAAAATATTTATACAAATCATTTTCTGCCAATTGCGACGAACCAAAAAGTTGTTATTGGAACTGGATGTTTAGTTGCAATTCCGGCTCTTGAAATGGCCTTACGTGCAATTCAGAATATTGATGTTGCTCATCGTCTTCAGTCTCCACCTGAGAAAGAAACTAATGAGGCGCGAACAACCCGATTAAACCGCATTGAAAAGTTGAAAAATGCCTCAATTAACCGAGGAATGGGAGCCTTAATTTTCGGAGCCTGTGCTCTGAATTCATTCCCGGGGTCCGGCACTATTGGACTTACGGGATACCTGATTTATTCCCATTTTAATTTGAAGAATGAACAAATTAATATAAATCCATGCTTTACGACTTTTTTTACGGGTATTGGAATAACTCTCTTATCAGAATTTACAAAACATATCGTTAAAACCAGCTCCTCTAAAGTAGCGCATGCTGTGTCAAAAGCAGGCCCTGTTCTTAAAAAACTCGCTGCAAAAGCTAGCTCTGCTGCATTAAAACTGATTGGGGGAATTGCAAAACTCTTTCTATCCGTTTTCCGCCATCCTCGCTTAGGATTGGGAGTTTTAGCGGGGATAGGATTATTGATTGTCTGCATCAAGTACGGCCCTCCTTTAAGCAAAGCTGTAAAAAATTCTGCGCTTTTGATCAGCCAACTAGCTAAAGGGGCACTCTATACAGGATCTTTGGCAGTTCAAGGAATTATCATATCGATTAAGCCTCTCTCCAGAGCGTTTTATGTTCTGCCTTCTGTTTTAATGAAAACCGCGCAAGTCACTAAATCTGTCGTCTACTTCATTTTCCATCCTCTTCAAGCCATTGGCCTATCCTAAAGAGTTCCTTTCTGCTAAAATGGCTCTATGACCCTACTGATTAACTGCCAGTCGCTCACCAAGGACATGGCGACTAAACTTCTTTTTAAAGATTTGTCGCTCAGCATTTTTGAGGGCGACCGGATCGGACTGATCGGCCCCAACGGCTCCGGCAAGTCAACGCTCCTAAAAATTCTTTCCGGCATCGAAAAACCCACTTCCGGAACGATTGCCGCGAAAAACGGCCTTAAGATTGGCTATGTCCCCCAAACATGCGAATTCCCTGCTAAAACCACCACAGAAATTCTTTTGGAAGCGATCAAAACAGATCAGCCCGATTATGAAAAAGAGCTGATCGTCAAAACATGGCTCAGCAAGTTCGGATTTACAGGCAATGAACCCACCGCCAACCTCCTCTCCGGCGGATGGAAAAAACGGCTCAGCCTCGCCGTAGAAATTGTTCAAGAGCCCGACCTGCTCCTTCTTGATGAACCGACCAATCACCTCGATCTCGAAGGCATTCTGTGGCTCGAAAAGTTTTTAACGCGCGAGGCGCCCACTTACCTTCTCGTCTCGCATGACCGGCACTTCCTGCAAAACATGGCCAGCCGCATCATCGAGATCGACAAACTCTATCCCAACGGCCTCTTTGCCATCGACGGAACCTACTCCAACTTTTTAGAGAAAAAAGAAGAGTTCATTAAAGGCCAGCTTGAACAAGAACGCTCTCTCTCTTCCAAAGCCCGCAGAGAAGTCGATTGGCTCCGGCAGACCGCGAAGGCCCGCACCTCAAAATCCCGCGCGCGCATCGAAGACGCCCATGAACTCCTCGAGCAGCTCTCCGACGTCAAACGCAGAAACCAGCAAAAAAGAACCGATCTTGATTTTTCCGCCTCCGAACGGGAAACCCGCAAACTCGTCGTCGCCAAAAACCTCGCAAAATCGATCGGCAGCCGCCTGCTCTTCCACCACCTCGACTTTGTCCTCTCCCCCGGAACCCGCATGGGACTCATGGGGCCCAACGGCTCCGGTAAAACCACCCTCCTCAAACTCCTGGCCGGTGAAATCACAACCGATCAAGGCACCCTCAAAGTTGCCGACGCTCTTAAAATCGTCTACTTCGACCAGCACCGCATGCAATTTCCCGACAACATCACACTGCGCGAAGCTCTTTCCCCTAAAGGAGATTTTGTCACCTACCAAGGGCAGCAGATCCATGTGAACGGCTGGTGCAAACGGTTTCTCTTCACCCCCGACGTCCTCGACATGCCCATCGGAAAACTCTCCGGCGGAGAAAGAGCCCGCATCTCGATTGCCCACCTCATGCTCCAGCCCGCAGATCTTCTCCTTCTCGATGAGCCCACCAACGACCTCGACATCCCCACACTTGAAACCCTTGAAGAAACCCTCCTGGAATTCTCCGGCGCCGTCGTCTTGATCACCCATGACCGGTTCATGCTCGAGCGCATCTGCAATGCCGTTGTGGCTCTAGGCGATCTCGATCAAAACCAAATCTATGCCGATTACAACCAGTGGGAATCGTCTCTCAAAAAACGCGCTCCTGCAGAAAAGCCCAAAGAAGAAAAATCTCCTGCTCCCGAAAAATCCAAGCTCAATTACAACGAAAAAAAAGAATACGCTCAAATCGAGAGAAAGATCTCAAATCTCGAAGAAGAAATCAAACAACTCACCCATCTTATCGATTCCCCTGAAATCGCCCAGGACGCCGAAAAACTCCGCACCCTCTGCTCACAGGTCGGCCTCGCCGAAAACCAGCTTGAGCAGCTCTACCTGCGCTGGGACGAGTTGAGCAAAAAGCATTCTACCTAAATATTACAAACTCCTCTACAATTGCTAGGCAATAACAGGAGGTCTCTATGTCAGGCTTTATTAGATTGCTTTGGTCTGGACCCAACTCTTCTCACTTTACAGCGCAGCGATATAGCTTTCAGATGGATCATAATTTTCTCGTCCAACAAGTATCTGATAATAGAATGATTACAGAGATCACTGATTTTAGGACTGATTCTTCACTTAAAGATTGTGTATTCACCTTAGTGACCACTAATAATAAAACACCGTTGATGACAATCAATATTCGAGGGGTTGTTAAAGCAAAACAGACTTGGGAATCGTTTCGAATAAAGTCTGTAATCACTCTGTGTGGATCTGCTCTTATCTTTGTTGGAATGCATGCAGGCCGAGTATGGAGCCAGCCCTTGCGGGCCACATCCAATTATCTCGCAATAGCAGCGAGTATTATTCCCCTTGCCATAGCACTACTTGCCCTCAAAAGATTAACCGAAGTTGTTCCGCAAAAAAAATTGTTCCCAGATAAATTTGAGGATTTCGCTCCGAAGATAACGTACTTCAGAACAGATCTATTTCATGATGGTCTACAAGGACTTTCTAAAGCAAAGAGCCGTCTTCCAATGGAACTGCAAGGTCATCGTTTGAATATCTCACCGATAAAGAAAAAGAGCTTCTACTACGTAGGGCCTTTGGTTCTATCGAAGAACTTCCAAAAAAGCTCGTCCATTATTTATCTATGCTGGACCGATCCGTTCCAACAGAAGTAACAACGGCTTTTCAGACGTTTTTAGATACTCATTTTACAAAAAATCCTGAAATAATTGCTGTATGGGCAAAAAACTTTGAGCAGCACTTACCTCTGGAATTAATAACCGATGATCCCCAGATCTACTTCCGCGTTCTTTTTTCAAATATTACCATCAGAATCTTCACGCCCTGCCTATCGAAGACCCTTCCATTGCCTTTGAAAAAATGTGCCACGAGATTCTAAAGAAAAGACCCCATGTGGGCGCGCCTATCAATATTCAAGAAGCTGTCGATTTTATTCAAAACAACGCCTTCAAATACTTTGAACATTCTATGTACATACGTAACTACCGTAGATGCATACAATCCGTTGTAAAACAGATGGAATTCGAAATAGACGAATCAGAACGCCCTAAACTTAAGGCTTGGCTTATATCTCAATTCGAAGCAATCCAGGACCCAAAAATCAAAGAACTACTCGTGGACTATGAAAATGAGTTGAGTCCGCCTCTAGGCATCTTAAAATGACGATGCCAATTAATCGAATTGTTTATATGCTTTACGCCAATTAATGGAGTATCCAATGTCAGCGACAAATTTGGTTTCTTTTCTTTTTTCTCGTCCCAACACAGCTCTATTTCAAGATCAATATTTTGACAAACAACCCAACCCTGTTACCAAACAAAACGATCCAAGAACTCCTGAGGAACTAGCTCAATCGATCCTTTTGTTTACAGAGAATGAGTATCGACGATACGCCTTATTGCTCCCAGGACAACAGAACGACCCTCTTATCTTAATTGATTTTTCAAGTGTTCAAAAAGCGAAGAGCTTCTGGGAATCGCTTCAAAGAAAAGTCGATTATACTTTTATAGCGTTTGGGGGTATTGGCGTTGGCATTGTCGTGTGGAGAATTTGGAGGAATCTTTCAAATCAGCCTTTGTCTAATGCGGCTAATCAAATGACAAGAGCCGCAGCTTTCGCTTCTGTTTGCTTTGCAATATATGTGAAGATAAGATCAACCGAAATCGTTGAACCCTTAAGATTATTCCCAAAGGACATGAATGGGTATGCTTCACAAGTCAATGAGTTCAGGAAAGAACTTTTCAACAAAGGATTGCAAAAATATGAAGAAGCATACCAAAGTTTTAGAGAGTTTCTTGATTTAGTAGGCGTAGACGATCTATTGACCGAACAAGAAAAAGCTTTCCTGATAAAGAAACATCTCTCTGTGAATAAAGCTAGAATTTTTGGAGATCTTCCAAAACAACCTGAAGAATGGCAAGAAATCTTGCCAGGCCTAGATGTCATTTTCAATCAAACTTTTACCGAACAACACGATACCGCCTTCTGCAAGCTTTTTACGAATTTATTTGGTCAAATTTCTGCAAAAATAGAAGAGGCTATTATCAGGGCATACAATGACGCTATTGAAATAGCTGCTGCTCAAAAAATTTCAGATCTACCTTTTTGTGAGCTGACTGCCCGAGTAAAATATCGTGAATTTTTACCCAAGTTATTACCGGACTTGCAGACTCAGATCAAAGAGATGTTCGATTCCATACCATTAGATACTGTTACGGAAGCCAAGCAGTGGTTCGTTAATCAAGTTCAAGGGCTTAACGATGGACCAGCAAAGAAATTTCTTACTGATTGTCTTCAATTAGACTCTATAACTGATGATAAACCATCAAGTGATGTGTTTCTTTAAACATAGGATTTTTTTGAGCCTCACGTTATATTACCTCTAAACTCCCGTTCAGGGTAAAATATCTCCCCATGGTGAGAAGGGTGGGAAAGAAAAAAGTTGTCGTTGGAATGTCCGGAGGGGTCGACTCCTCTGTCTCAGCTTTGCTTCTCAAAGAGCAAGGTTTTGAGGTGATCGGTCTTTACATGAAAAATTGGGAAGACCGCGATGGCAGCTGTCCGGGAGTGGCTGATTACGAAGATGTCGTGCGCGTCTGCGATACCCTAAAAATTCCCTGCTACACCATTAATTTTGTTCAAGAGTACAAAGACTCTGTCTTCTCTCATTTCATAGAGGAGCTGAAGCTGGGGTACACTCCGAATCCCGACGTGCTCTGCAACCGAGAGATCAAGTTCAAGGCGCTTTTTCAAAAAGCCAAAGAGCTCGGGGCCGATTTTTTAGCGACGGGGCACTACGCGCAGACCGCTGATGGCTTGCTGCTGAGAAGCGAAGATACGGCCAAAGATCAAACCTATTTTCTCTACACGCTGAAAAAAGAAATTTTGAGCCAGGTGCTCTTCCCTGTTGGGCATCTAAACAAGAAGGAAGTGAGGGCGATTGCCGAGAAGCATGGGCTTGCAACGGCGGAGAAAAAAGACAGCACGGGAATCTGCTTCATCGGCGAGAGAAATTTTAGAGAATTTTTAGGTGATTACATTGCGTATAAAGAAGGGAATTTAGAAACGCTTGGCGGAAAAGTCGTCGGCACGCATCTGGGGACTCCTTTTTACACGATAGGGCAGCGCAAGGGACTTAAGATCGGCGGACCCGGAGAAGCGTGGTTTGTAGTTGGAAAAGACGTTGCACGCAATGTTGTACTTGTTGAACAAGGCGATGATCATCCGGCGCTTTACCGCCCCTCACTCACCGCAACTGACATATCTTGGATCTCTGAAGCTCCTGAATTTCCTTTAAGATGCACGGCAAAAATTCGCTACCGGCAGGAAGATCAAGCGTGCACAGTCAATTTAAAAGATAATGAGCTGACGGTTGAATTCGATCAGCCGCAACGGGCTGTCACGCCGCGTCAGGCGATTGTCTTTTATCAAGGACCCCGCTGTTTAGGCGGGGCCTTAATTAAACCATAACCAGATTAGCCGTTTCGGACTTTGCTGTGCTTTTGACTATAGCCAAAGTAGACTGCACATCCCAGCGCCATAAAGAACAGCAGCTGGAGCCATATCACACCCGGCATCAAGATCATTTGGAAGAAGCAGGCAAGCGCTCCAAAGAGCGGAAGCCACGGCGTCCAAGGCGTCTTGAAGGGTCTATGCAGCGTCGGCTGAGTAAACCTTAACACCAGAACTCCGAGGCACACCATGCCGAAGACAAAGAGAGCTCCCATTGAGGTGAGCTTACCCAGAATCCCGACAGGGAAAAATCCGGAGAGAACCACAGCTACGGCTGCGATGATCATCGAGGTATAGAACGGTGTTCTAAACTTAGGATGCGTCCTTCCGAAGATCTTTGGAAGCAGGCCGTCATGGGCCATTGTATATAAAATACGCGCCTGGGCCGTCATCATTACGAGGATCACCGAGGTCAGTCCGGCGATGATTCCTAATTTGACAATGTACCGCAGCCAGTAGAACTTAGGTCCATACGCATTGACAGCCACGCTGACGGGGTCTGCAACGCCTAAGGTGCGGTAGTCGACAACGCCTGTCATCACAATGCCTGCGAGGATATAGAACACGGTGCAAATGAGAAGAGATCCGATCATCCCGATCGGCATATCCCGCTGCGGGTTCTTGGCTTCTTGCGCCAGTGTGGCTACTGCGTCAAATCCCAAAAAGGCGAAAAAGAGTACGCCGGCTCCTCTCATGATCCCGCTCCATCCATATTCACCAAATTCACCGGTATTTTCCGGGATGAGCGGTGTTAAATTCTCTGCCGTGATGAATGCGATGCCGAATCCAATAAAAAGGATGACAACGCCTAATTTGATAATTACGAGCATATCATTTAAAAAAGCGGCTGTTTGAATGCCGCGCGCCACGAGGCACGAAATTAGAACGATAATGCAGACAGCAGGAAGATTTATTATAGAGCCTGTCATTTCCCATCCATTCGGACCATAAGCAAACGGCCCATTGGCCAGCATGGGAGTGATAGACGTTCCAAGATCTTCGAGGAAGCTATTAAAATAGCCGGACCAGGCAACCGCCACCGTACAAAATGAAAAGAGGTACTCGACCGTTAAGGCAACCCCCATGATCCAGGCAAAGAACTCGCCGATCGCGACAAAAGCATACGTGTAAGCGCTTCCGGCAATCGGGATCAGAGAGGCAAATTCTGCATAACAAAGAGCGGCAACCGTTGCAATGATGGCTGCAATGATAAAGGAAAGCACAACAGCGGGGCCTGCATTATTCGCAGCCACGTCTCCGGTGAGCACAAAGAGGCCTGCGCCGATGACAGCGCCGATACCCATTGCTATCAGGTTCATAGGTCCTAAAGATCTTTTTAATCCGTGTTTGTTATCAGCTGCTTCTTTCAGTAGAGAGCCAATCGATTTTTTTGCGAAAAGTCCTTTTTTCATTGTTGTCTTTCTATTTTATGTGTTTTGGTTTCTAACTTTTGCTTCCCAATCCTTGATATAAGCCAAAAGAGTTTCTTGATTTGGCTTGGAAGCAAGAAATTCTGAGCGCCGAAGGCTGGCTGCCTAAATGGGCCAGCTTCGAGAGAAGATGAAGATGCGTCTTGTCTGATGAGGAGAATAAAAAGAAGAGCGTATGGACGGGCTGTCCATCGAGCGCTCCGTATTCAATCGGCTCATCCGGAAATACGGTTACAATGGTATCGGATCCCGGAATCTCAAGAACGATATCCCTCGGGTGAGGAACGGCAAGGCCGGAGTTAAGAGCTGTCGGCATCAGAGATTCGCGGTCGATGAGAAGTTCTGCACACACATCGGGATCAAGTCCAAGACGCGGCGCAGATCTTTGCATGACCATTTTAATAAGTTCATTTTTATTTTTAACAGGAAGATTGGAGACGACGCCTCCTTTATACATGGCGCGATAAAGGCTGTACTGCTGCGTGCCGGTGCGTTTGCTGCTGATCTCATCATCTTGAACAGGAGGATAAATCTGTTTTTCTTCAAACGGCGAAAAGCCATCTTTTCCCAATTTTAACTTGCACTTCATCATCCAGTCTTCGATCTCGCCGCGGCTGAACCGGTATTGATGATTAAGTTGATATGCAGGAATTTTTCCATCTTTCAGCCACCGGCGAACCGTGGTCTCTGAAACATTTAATAGCTCTGCAACGTCTTTTATTTTTAAATCCACCTTAGCACCCCTTGAATAAATCGATGACTTGTTGAGCTGATGTCGCTTTCAGGAGGGCTTTTCTGCGTGTTGAATCTTTAATGGCCATCGTTAATCGTGATAAAATGTTTAAGTACTCTGTCTGCCTATTATCAGGCCCCCCGATCATAAAAATCAAATGAACTTGTGATCCATCAAGCGAATTCCACTCAATTCCTTGTCCTTCCTGCACTCCAATCGCAATAAAAAAATGATCATACCCGGGGAGTTTTGCGTGAGGAATCGCGACGCCGAGGCCAATGCCGGTCGATACAATTTTTTCTCTGTCTAATATTGCCTGATGGAATTTTTGTTTATCTTTGAGTTGATGAGCCAGATCCAGCGCCTCAATGAGTTCGTCGATCGCCTGCTGCTGGGTTACCGACTCAAGAAACACCACTAAGCGATCATCTAAATAATCTGTGACCGACACAGGGCCATCCTTTTTGAAAAGTTGTCTTAAGAACTTAAGAAGTTTCTTGGGATCGAACATCCCTCTCCATCTTCCACCTGGGTATTTCCAGCTCTGTTGTACAGCTGTCATAGATCTCCCGTGCTTTCTTTTCCCAAGTCTATCCAAAGCTGGCCATTTTAATCACGAAAGATTTTTTTTTAGTTAAGACCGGTGTGTCCGAATCCACCCTCTCCGCGAGCCGTCGATGTGAGCGACTCCTCTATGGAAAAATGGGCTTGGACGACTTCGGATAGCACAAGTTGTGCAATGCGCATGCCAGGCGTTACCCGAAAGAGTTCCCGGCCATGATTGATGAGGATCACTCCAATCTCACCCCGATAGTCGGCATCGACGGTGCCCGGAGTATTGAGAACGGTGATTTTATTTTTTAGGGCAAGTCCGCTGCGAGGGCGCACCTGGATTTCATATCCTTCGGGGATCGCCACTTTAAGTCCCGTAGGAATTAAAGCAGAGTCGCCCGGGGCGATAACGATATCTTCTTTGAGGCAGGCGCGCGCGTCGGCGCCGGCTGCAAGGTCTGATCCATAGGAAGGAAGCTCGGCTCCTTCAGATAAGATGGTAGGTATTAAAATTGCTTTATTTTTTGACATCCGCAAACTCTTCTTTTAGGTCTTCTGCCGAGAGGGCTAGAAGCGCTTTGAGCTTTTGCGGAAGTTGACTTAAGGCCCGCGGATCATCTAGATCATCCAGCGAGTACGTACGCTCATTTCCGCCTAAAAAGCTTAGAAGCGAGCCTAACGCATTTTTTAATTGATGTCGATTAACGATAAAATCAACCATCCCCTTTTCGACGAGAAATTCTGATTTCTGAGCTTTGGGAGGAAGTTTTTGACCAATTGTTTGTTCAACAACGCGAGGACCGGCAAAGGCAATCAGTGCATCGGGCTCTGCGACAATGATATCGCCGAGCGAGGCGAATGAAGCCGTCACTCCGCCTGTTGTCGGATTTGTCAGAACTGAAATATAAGGGAGTTTTTTCTCATGAAGTTTGGCAAGGGCGGCAGAGGTCTTGGCCATCTGCATCAGCGACAGGATCGACTCCTGCATCCTGGCTCCGCCCGAGGCCGATACCAGTATTAATGGAAGGTTCTTTTCAGCCGCGTATTCAATAATGGAGGTCATCCGCTCGCCGACAACCGATCCCATCGATCCCGCCATAAAGCTAAAATCGAGCACGCCGAGGGCAACTTCGATCTTATTGATCTTGCAAACCCCCACAACTGCCGCTTCATCGCGCCCCGTTGAACCAATGGCTCGCTTTAAACGGTCCGCATAAGGCTCAGTATCAACGAATTGGAGAGGATCCATCGACTTGAATTCAGTGAACATTTCTTCAAAACTATCCGCATCGACCAGAAGCTCAACACGTTGCAGACCGGTCAATCGATAGTGGTGGTCGCATTTGGGACAGCAGTGCTGATTCCCATTGAGGTCATTGGCATGTATGAGTTCATGACAGCCGTTGCATTTGATCCAACCGCTAAAGCTATCTTTGACAGTCGTTTGAACTTTAATCCGCTTCTTTTTTGAGAAAAGATCCATGCGCACTATTCTATCCTCTTTAAGATTATTTTACACCTGCAAAACGCTCAGCCACATTCGCCCAGTTAACAACATTCCAAATATTTTTTACATAATCTCCGCGCACGTTCATATACTGCAGATAGTAAGCATGTTCCCACACATCAATCCCCAAAAGAGGGACAAAACCCTGTGTACTTAAGGGGTCTTGGTTGGCGCATGTGGTTAAAATTAATTTTTGACTTACCTTGTCAACTCCGAGCCATCCCCAGCCGGAACCTTGAATCCCCACGGTCAAAGCACTCATCTTTTCTTTAAAACCATCAAAGCTTCCAAACTGGGCCTCCAGAGCCTTTAATAGTTCGCCTTTGGGAGGATGCCCTCCGCCCTTGGATACAGGAGCCAGATTGGTCCAGAATATAGAGTGATTGACATGGCCGCCGCCGTTGAACTTGATTGCCTGCTGAAGCGCGATCATCGCGGCAATATCATTTTTCTTCTCCGCCTCGTGGTATTTTTCAAGCGCGGCGTTCAAATTATTGACATACGCCTGATGATGCTTGGTGTAGTGAAGCTCCATGATCTTTCCGGAAATCACAGGCTCCAGCGCGCTAAAATCATACGGAAGTTGTGGCAATTGATAGGTCATAAAAATCTCCTTTTGCGCCAGCATAAACTGTTTCAGGTGTTCTAGGCTAGAGTTCAATCAACTAACTGACATCTCTGTGCTCTCTGTGGTGAAAAATCCTGGCTAATTAGGATTTTCCACCCCAGAGAGAACAGAGAAGTTAATTATTGCCTGCTCGGTAATAGGTCCGATGCAGGTGATTTTTTTATTTTTTGGAATGGAGCCGTAAAGAGCAAGGAATGCTTTAACAGTCGATGGGCTTGTGAAAACGATCTCCTCAAAATCTTCAAGCGCTGGGATCGGCTCCGGTTTTAAATAGACCGTTTCATACAAATCGCAGATTTGATGCTGGATTCCCGTCACCTTTAAATACTCTGCAAGCAGCGGACGTGCCTTAGATGACCTTGGGTAGAGCATGTAACTCTCCTGAAGATCGATCGTTTTTATAAGCTCGATCATCCCTTCTTGCGTCTCAAGACTCGAAACTGCAAAACAATCATATCCCACCGTCTCTTCCGTTCCGCGGCCAATCGCTAAAATCTTTTTCCCTTCAAGCGATCGGTGAGATGACAAGATGCGTGCCGCATTGGGACTCGTCAGAATGATATGGGTAAAAGCATTCCAGTTTTCATGAATCATTTGTGGCAATGGAAGTGGTTTTGTCTCAATCAGCGGACAATGAACTACAGTTTGTCCGTAACGAGAAGCATCTGTTCCAAGATAAAGGATGCGTGATTTTGTCATGGTTTTAATGTACCAACAAGAAATGCCGGGTGCAAGGGTAATTGATTATCCAAAAAATAGAAAGAAAAGCATAAGATCATTGGCAATCTAGGAGATTGTATGGCAACAACAACTGTTGATACTAACTTTTTTGTTCGAGTTTCTCTATGCTCACATGATATTAAACGGGCACTTTTAGATTGGATAGACGAAGATGGACTACGCTCAATGAAGCATGCTCAAAAAGCAGGAATGCTTTTGTTTGAAAGTGATAGCGTTACTCAGTATTTGCTCAACCATCGTCTGCCGCAATTAATAGATCGTGCTAAACCTTATGCTCGAAGATCAATAGATCGTACCAACCCCTGTGGAGGAGTATCAGATGAACATGAACCTTTCGTGAGGAAATTTTTCAAAATCGTATCTTTGCTCTCTTGCTCTATAAAATTCCCCGCACCATGTCATTACGAGTCACCAAATAGACTTAAAACTTTGCTCAGTCATTTATGCGATGTTGTTTCACATAGTGAAGTACACTATTCTGACCCTTTGAAAACGAGAGTTTATACTCTTTCGAAGCTACAAGACAAAAGAATTGAAGCATTTTTGACTCTTCTTCCAACAAAAATACTGCCTTTTTCAAGGACTGGCTTGATCGAACTTAGTCGTCGATTCTCTATGACCGAACAAAAGGTGGAATTTCTGAGCAGTTTTTATATTAATCAATTATATCCATCCTTGCCTGAAGGCGCAATTGATTTTATGCAGGGAGCTTCTGCCGAACTGTTGCAGTCCTTAATAAATCTTTTTAATGATGAATTTTGTGTGAACAGGATACTGGTTAACGGTTTCTGTAAGATTGAAAATCCCATTGAAGCGCGCGATAAAGTGATTGTGTTTGCCCAATGGTATCCTAAGTTTTCAGCCTATTGGTTGGAACCCAAAGTACTGAAGAAATATTATCTCGATACTCCCGAGAAAATGAGAGCAGATACCATGATGAATATCCTCTATATGGCTGCGCTGGTCGATCAAAAAATACGAATAGATCGAGAATTGGTCAAATCATGGGTTCCGGTAGAATATCTAAGAAGTTGGAAATTCTTCGTAGATAAAGCTGAGCGCGGGGATTCAGTTCGCGACAGAGAAATCGTCGTGAAACAGCAATTTGGGGATCTCTTTACTCAAGAACCCGAAAGAGCTCTTTCATTTCCTTATCATTTTTACGGGCAATGACGGCAAGGCGGCCTTGCAGCGCTGCGGTGTCCGTGTCCAGATGAATGCGGGGACGGTCTGTCTGTTTAAGGCGGATGAGCGCGGCCTCTGCCATGACAATGCCGTCAATGATGCCGTCATCCAGAGCTTTGAGCCGCTCGTCGATCGTTCCTCGAATATCGACACAGATGAGATCTTTCCTCCAATTCTTTAGAAAAGCTTCTCTGCGCAGCGAAGATGTTCCAATGCGCGCGCCTACCGGAATCGGAAACTCTCTCACAACAAGTGAGTCGGAAGGATCAACGCCTTTAGTGAGCGCGATAATTTCTAAATAGGGATGGAGCGGATCGGGCAGATCTTTTGCGGAGTGAATCGAGATGCGGAACTCGCCTTTGATTTGGCGAGCGTCTATTTCATCCGTGAAAAAATTGGTTTTTTCTAAATGGCGCAGCGATGTTGTTTTATCGAGATCGCCCGTATTTGTTGTCACCCAAATTGGTGTGAATTGAACATGCGGATGATGCTGTATGAGCTCTTGATAGACTTCTTCGACTTGCGCCTTTGAAAGGCGGGAGCCGCGGGCGCCGACAGTTATATTAGTTAAGAACTTTGTCAATCGCTTCCTCCACGCGGTCGACGCCGATCAGCTCCATGCCTTTAAACGAAAGTCCTTTTAAGTTCCGTTTGGGAAGCACGCACCGCTGAAAGCCCATATTGAGCGCTTCTTTTAAGCGAATCTCTACGCGTGAGATGCTGCGCACTTCTCCGCCAAGGCCGACTTCTCCCATGACGACTGTTTCTGGATCGATGGCGCGGTTGCAAAAGGAAGACGAGATCGAAAGAAGGATCGCAAGATCGATGCCGGGCTCGATGATTTTAAGGCCGCCGGTGACGGCAACAAACACATCGCTGCGATGGAGCGTGTAGCCCATCCGTTTTTCTAATACGGCAAGGAGTAGTGAAAGCCGGTTAGGATCAAGTCCCGTCGATTTGCGTGATGAAGTTGCAAAAGCAGAGGAAGCGACGAGCGCTTGGACTTCGACAAGCAGCGGCCGGCTTCCTTCAACGGTGGGAACAACAACCGATCCGGGCGACTCACGCATCCGCTCTTCTAAAAAGGCCTGGGAAGGGTTTTCAACTTCTTTGAGCCCCTCGGTGAGCATTTGGAATAGCACAATGTCATCCGTAGGCCCGAACCTGTTTTTGATCGCTCTTAAAATGCGGTAGCCGTGCTGCCGGTCTCCTTCGAATTCCAGAACGATATCAACAATGTGTTCAAGAACTCGGGGACCTGCAATCTCTCCCGATTTGGTGACGTGGCCGATGAGAAATGTTGAAATGCCCAGCTTCTTGGCCAGATGCATGAACGCCATCGTCAGCTCGCGCACTTGCGTCACAGAGCCGGGCGCCGACGGAATATCTGCCTTGTACATGATCTGGATCGAATCGATGATTAAGATTTGCGGTTTTAGCTTTTCAATATGCGTTTGGATCTGCTCAAAATTCGTCTCGTTATAAAAGTAGATCTGATCCGACACGAGCTTTAGCCGTCTTGCGCGGATGGCTGTTTGCTCAACCGACTCTTCTCCGCAGACATAGAGCACTCGCAGGTTTTGTGTGGCCAGATTGTGGGCCAGATGGAGCATGAGCGTCGACTTTCCAATGCCAGGCTCTCCCGCAATCAGCGCTAGCGAGCCGACAACGACACCGCCGCCCAGAAGCCGGTCGCACTGGAGCAGCTTTGTGGAATAGCGCGGCGTCTCTTGATCTTGTACTTCATCGAGGCGAACAGGATGTGCAATGGTGGGCTGCTGAAGTGTGGTGTGACGCTGAGGGGTTTCAATCTCTTGTATAAAGGTATTCCACTGACTGCAGGCGCTGCAGCTTCCGGTCCACTTTGTTTGACGGTTCCCGCATTCCTGACAAATCCAGACAATTTTTGATTTGGATTTAGCAGAAATAGTCATGACGGGGGCCTATTTGCAAGTTTTTCAATCGCATCTTGGGCGGCGGCTTGCTCGCCTTCTTTTTTTGAAGATCCGATCCCCTGCCCGATCTCTTGCTCGTCCAGGTAAGCGGCAATCACAAACATTTTACTATGATCCGGACCCTCTTCGCGCAGCACTTTATAAACAGGCGGGCGTTGATATTTTTTTTGAGAATAGTCTTGCAGCTCAGCTTTCCAGTTTCTTACAGGATGCTCTAAAATTTTTTGGATCTCTTCCTTAAAATGCCCCCAGAAAAATTTTTTCACCTCTTCCATTCCGCCATCTAGATAAACTGCTCCGATCAGCGCCTCGAAGAGATCGGCCAAGATCGTTTCCCGTCCGCGCCCTTCATTCATCCGCTCGCCACGCCCAAGCTGCACATAGTCGCCCACGTCCAGCTTCTGTAAAAATCTGGCGCATGATCCGGCCTCGACGAGGTGGGCTCTCAGCCTCGAGAGCTCTCCCTCGGCCTGCGTCGGAAGATGCTGGTAAAGGTAATCGGAGACCATCAGCCCCAGGATCGAGTCGCCAAGAAACTCCAGCCGTTCGTTATGCTCTTCCACTTCTTCACGATGTTCATTAAAATAAGATCTGTGAATGAACGCTTGACGAAGCAACTTTTTATTTTGAAATACGTACCCAAGCCGTGATTCAACCACGGAAAGGTGAGCCATTAAATCCTTCATGGGATATATTATGGCTAGATAAAGAGACATTGTCAAATGGTAGAAGATGGTTCATAGAGATAGTTACAAAACTCAGGGTTCGTCGATTTTCGGGATTATTTTGGCCGATTTTCGATTTTTTTCGCAGGGGTCATATGCGCGAGGCTGATATTACCCCTGCGAAAAAAATTGAAAATCGGCTCAAAAGAACCCGAAAATCGACAGAACCTGAGTTTTGCAACTATCTCCTTAATCCTCACTTTAAAAAGCTCAAAAGAGAATTTGTTTTTCCGGTCATCGACCGGAAGCTGGCCGAGCTTAAAACCCAATTTCCCGGCACGCAGATCGTCAATTTAGGGACCGGCGATATCGTGCTACCGCTCGCTCCGACCATCTCGAAAGCGCTCTCGGATGCCGCCCTTGAAATGACAACCAAGGTTTTCGGATACGGCCCCAGTGAAGGCTATCTTTTCCTGCGCAAGGCCATCTGCGACGTTGCTTATCCAAAAGGACTCATCGCTCCAGACGAAGTCTTCATCTCGGAAGGAACCGGCTGCGACGCGACCAATATTCAAGAACTCTTCGGCTCCCGCTGCAAGATCGGCATCCCCGATCCGACCTATCCGGCTTATTTAGATAGCGCCATCCTCGGTGGAAGAAGCTCAAAGATTGTTTTCCTTCCGTGCAATGAAGAAACTCGCTTCCTGCCGCAGCCTCCGAAAGAACATTTAGATGTCGTCTATCTTTGCACACCCAGCAATCCGACCGGCGTTGCCATGAACCGCACCGAGCTCAAAGCGTGGGTTGATTACGCCAAACAGGAAAAAACGATTCTCATTATCGACAACGCCTATGAAGCGTTTGTCACCTCGCCTGATGTTCCAAGATCCATTTATGAGATCGACGGCGCTAAAGACGTTGCGATCGAACTGCGCAGCTTTTCAAAATCAGCCGGCTTTACCGGCGTGCGATGCGCGTATGCTGTCGTTCCCAAATCGATCCTGAAAGGAAAATTAAACGCGCTGTGGATGAAAAGACAGACCATCAAATTCAACGGCGTCTCTTATCTCATTCAACGCGGCGCCGAAGCCTCCCTCTCTCCTCAAGGCCTCGTGGAAACGAAAGCTCAAGTGCAGCATTACTTAAACCAGGGAAAAATCCTCCGCGAAGGACTTCAAAATCTCGGCTTTTCCGTCGTAGGCGGCGCCGACGCTCCTTATATCTGGTGGAAAGTGCCCGGCACCCAAACTTCGTGGGACTATTTCGATACCATCTTAAAAAAATGTCACCTCATCTCGATCCCCGGGCGGGGCTTCGGAGCTGCAGGTGAAGGATACATGCGACTCTCAACATTTACATCGCAAGCAGATCTTGCACTGGAGCGATTATGCGCTTTAAAATAGCCGGCTCCCACCGCGAATTTTTTCAAAAAAACGGATATATCGAACTTGAGTCGATGCTCACCTTTCAGGAAGTCTCACAGCTTTCTGCCGCTGCCGACAAACTGTTGGAAAAACGGCTCTCCGACCAAATTGAATTCAAATCCGCCGAAGAACTTTATCGTGTCGGCCATGATCTCTGGCGCGACGATGAGACCCTCCGAAAAAAAATCCTGTCTAACGCATTCGCCTCAATAGGCGCCGAGCTGTTCAAAAAGAAATCGCTCCAAATTGCCTTCGATCAGCTGCTGCGCACAGGATCCAAACCGGGGTACCCCAACAAGCTTCCCTCGACGTTAAATGAGATCTCCTCGATTTATCCGCTTGCAGGCGCGCTCCTGATTCATCTCTCCGGCCCTGCGATCCCTTCCGAGATCATCCCGAGCCAGCATGAAAACGTTATCTACCTCTCTCCCGACATGACAATTCCGTGGGAGCTCTTTTACCAAATGCCGCATCAATCGTATCTCCTAATTGCTTACGCCAATCCCGAATCGGTCTACGTTCTGCAGAAAAAAGATCCCCACACCCACGCCTTAAAAAAGCGCGGCTATGTCTTCGGCGACCGAGTCAAACACGACAACCATCCCATCGTCTTTAGCGAAAACAGATAAAATATTTACAAATTATCCATTTTCACATAAAACTAAGCGTTCATCTTTTTAAAATGAGGCTTTCATGGAATCGATTGCTCCGACAGATGGTCCTTACATCATCATCGATGGAAAAAAATTGCTGGATTTTTCCTCTTGCGACTTTCTAGGGCTCGCCCAACATCCCGAAGTCAAAAAGGGAGCGATCAAATACGCTTTAAAGTATGGCGTCGGCACGCCTCCTCTTTCCATTCAATCAACTCCGCAACTCGAAATTGAAGCCAAGCTTGCCCATTATCTCGGCAAAGAATCGGCCCTTTTGTTTGCGTGCCCCACGGAGCTGCGCGCCCAACTGGACAAACTTGGCGCCTCACCCATTTCCACAGAAACAGCCGATGCTTCCTCCCTCAAAAAAGGAAAAGGAGTAAAAGTTGCAGACGACACGTATCTACTCGGAATGACTGGCGCGCGCGGATTTGGATCTGCGTCGGAACTTCCCGTTGATATTGTCTGCGGATCTCTAATGCTCGGATCGGGCGCATTTATTGCCGGCCCTAAAAAACAACTCGCAACTTTAACACAGGGACAGCTCAGCTATCCTGCGCTTGGCGCCATCGACTGCGCGCTCAGCTTCATCCCCGAGATGGAACACGAGCGCAAAATGGTCCTCAAATATAAATCATGGCTCGTCAAACTGCTCGGTGATTTCTCAATCAAAGAATTGAAGTCTCCCCGCGTGATTCTTTCCAGCCAGCAAGCTGAGGCTGTGAGAAGCTATTTCCTCCAGGAGCAAATTTATCTGGCGCCAAGCGTGAATGACACCCTCTACTTCGCCATCACAGCGCTCCACACACCGGATGATCTGGATCAGCTCTCTTTTGCAGTTAAAAAACTCTCCGAGACCGATCTTGCCCTCTCGATGCAGGAGTTAACACCGACTCCATAAAGGTAGTTGCCCACAAGCTTAAGCCTTGGATGCCGTTTTTCAAGCTCCCTCTCCAGCTTTTGCATGCGGCCGTGATGACCCACTAAAAATTGCGGAAATACCTGCGGCGCGCGGATCACAATCGATACATCAGGCGTCGCCGTAATCCCCAGATGCTTAGAGAGAGCCTTCAGCGATAAAGACCTCGCCTCGCTGTCAGAAATATCATCATCTTTTAACTTTACCGTCAGACGCGTCTCTCCAGGGAATTTATTGTACTGGGGAAACGTATTGGAATTATATATTACGCCCAGCACATCTTCTTTTTCCTTCGATGAGACAAGATATCCAAAACCTTTTTTCTTCAGCACGTTCTTGGAATAACCCAAATTGACAATCGTGGTTCCTTCCATCTTAAGATGCGCCAGCTCGGGAATCAAAAGTTTCCCAATGACATTTGGCGGAAGCGCGCTGAACAGATGATCCGCCTCATAAACGCCCTTCGAAGTTTTTACAATAAAGCCTTTTCCCTTCGGCGTAATTGCAATCACCTCTTCACCCAAATGAAACGGGATCGCCGTTCTTTCTTGCAGTCTTTGAATAACGCTTTTCATCCCCCGCTGAAATCCGAACATCACGGGGCCTTTGTACCGCTCCCTCTTGAACATTCCTTTCAGAATGGAGCCATGCTCCTCTTCCCACTGCTTAAATTGCGGAAAACAGGAACGTGCAGAAAGTTCCCTCATATCGCCACCGTAGATTCCAATGACCAGGGGATCAAACATGTGATAAGCGAGCGTCGGATTAAACCGCCTGCAGGCAAAATCCCACACCGACTCGTCGACATCTTTTAACGGCGGCGTCCTCCACTCTTTGATTAGCCCTATTATTAACTCCCATGACAAGATAGGAATTTTGCGCATCTTTCCATCGATCAATAAATTGAGCCCCTGCCCCTCTTTTTTAGATTCGATCAGCTCAGAATGCAGCCCGATCTCTTTTGTGAGAGCCAGAAGATGCGGAGATTTAGATCCCCGAAAAACGCGCGGCCCCTTCTCAAAGAAAAAACCGGTCGACGTATCGGTATCGATCCAGCCGCCCAGATGATCGCTCTTTTCAATCAGCCGGATCTGGTATCTTTCTTGATATTTAGCGAGGTCATAGGCCAGCGTAAGCCCTGAAATTCCTCCGCCCAAGATAATAATCGTCTCTTTTGGCATAATGTCTAAAGTATGAACGAGCGCGAAGAAATAGTTCAATTCCTAAAAAGCCTCCGAGATGAGATCGCCTCAGCCTTCGAAACGCTCGAACCTGAAAAAAAATTTGAACGAACTTACTGGGATTACGCAACCGGCGGCGGCGGCGAGATAAGCCTGCTGCGCGGGAGCGTCTTTGAAAAAGCCGCCGTCAACTGGTCTGGCGTTTCCGGCCCTAAATTTCCCATGGACGACAGCTCAGGACCGTTTTTTGCCACCGGCGTCAGCCTCATCACCCACATGGACAATCCCCACGCACCCACCGTTCATATGAATGTCCGTTACATTGAAACCGAAAAAGGTTCCTGGTTCGGCGGCGGCTACGACCTGACTCCGATGGGATTTCCTTACGATGAAGATACCGCTCACTTTCATGACACCGCTAAACAAGCGCTCGGACCCGAGCTCTACACTCAATTTTCCGAGTCCGCCAAAACCTACTTCTACATCCCCCATCGAAAAAAAGAGCGCGGCATCGGCGGTCTTTTTTTCGACCATTTCAACACCGGCAATTTCGAGCATGATTTAAAAGTTTGGAAATCAGTCGCCCACTCTTTTCTTCCGGCCATCATCCCGATCTACCAACGACGCATCGATATGCCCTTCACACCTCAAGACAAAGACAAACAGCTTCAGCTCCGCGCCCACTACGTTGAATTCAACCTCCTCTACGACCGCGGCACAAAATTCGGATTTCTCTCCGGCGGCAATCCCGACGCAATCCTCTGTTCCATGCCGCCTCTTGTGAAGTGGTAAGCAATATGTTATGAGTCGGGAATGGAGCTTATCCGTCCCCTCTCTTCTCTTTCCAAAAACGACGTCCCGCTCGTCGGCGGCAAGAACGCGTCGCTCGGAGAAATGATCCAGGCGCTCACCTCAAAGGGCATCTTGGTCCCCGGCGGCTTTGCCACCACCGCTGACGCCTACCGCGACTATCTCAAAACAAACAATCTTCATACAGAGATCAAGAAAATTCTCTCATCTTCACTCTCTCTGCAAGACAAGGGCAAAAAAATCCGTGCCCTCTTTGTCAGCGGAACATTTTCTCCAGCCCTCATCACCGCCATCACCAAAGCCTACGCTTCCATGGGCAAAAACATCGACGTCGCCATCCGCAGCAGCGCGACTGCCGAAGATCTTCCTGAAGCCAGCTTCGCAGGTCAGCAAGAGACCTATCTTCATATCCGCGGCATCGATAACGTCTTAGAAGCCTGCAAAAAGTGCTTCGCCTCCCTCTTCACCGACCGCGCCATCACCTACCGCGAACTCCACCACTTCGACCATCTCAAAATTGCCCTCTCCATCGGCATCCAACAAATGGTTCGCTCCGACAAAGGATCGGCAGGCGTTATTTTTACACTCGATCCTGAAACGGGCTTCCGAAAAGTTGTTGTGGTGAGCGGCTCGTGGGGCCTCGGCGAAACCGTCGTGCAAGGCACCGTCATCCCCGATGAGTTCATCGTCTTCAAACCCACACTCACACTTCTAAAAAAAGCGCTCGGCACCAAAGAAAAACAACTCATCTACTCAGGGACAAAAACCAAACTCCAAAAAACACCCCGCGACAAACAATCGAAGTTTGTCCTCACAGATAAAGAAATCATCACCCTCACCCAATGGTCGATTGCCATCGAAAAACACTACGGACGTCCGATGGACATCGAATGGGCCAAAGACGGCATCACAAAAAAACTCTACATCGTACAAGCGCGACCCGAAACCGTCCAGTCGCAGAAAAAAGCATCGGAATTTATTACGTACGATATGAAAGAAAAAAAATCTCCGATCCTCACCGGCCTTGCCATCGGCGAAGCAATCACCACAGGCCCCGTTCAAATCATCAGAGACGCCTCCCTTATCAAAACCTTTAAGCCCGGCTCCATCCTCGTCACGCCCATCACCTCGCCCGACTGGGTCCCCATCATGAAACAGGCCCGCGGCATCATCACAGACCACGGCGGAAGAACCTCCCACGCCGCGATTGTCTCCCGCGAGCTCGGCATCCCTGCGATTGTTGGAACTACAACCGCAACACGTCTTCTGAAAAATGGCCAGAACATTACACTCTCCTGCGCAGAAGGCCCCAAAGGAGCCATCTATCAAGGCATCCTCCCCTTCGAAACCCACACTGTCGATCTCACCAACCTCCCCAAATCCCCTGTCCCGCTTCTCATGAACATCTCCAGCCCCGACGAAGCATGGCGATGGTGGCACGTTCCCTGCCAAGGCATCGGACTTGCCCGCATGGAATTTATCATCAACAACATCATCCAAATCCATCCGATGGCGCTGGTCCATCCCGAAAAAGTCACCTCGGCTAAAGTCCGTAAACAAATCAAAAACCTCACGCGCAATTTTGCCTCGCCTGAAGAGTATTTCATCGACACCCTCGCTGCAGGCCTCGCTCAAATTGCCGCCGTCCGTTTCCCCGATCCCGTCATCGTCCGGTTCAGCGATTTTAAAACCAACGAATACGCCCGACTGATCGGCGGATCCGATTTTGAGCCCCACGAAGAAAACCCGATGCTCGGATTCCGCGGCGCCTCTCGATATTACAATGACAAATACCGCGAAGGATTTGCCCTCGAGTGCAAAGCCCTTAAAAAAGCCCGTGAAACCCTCGGCCTTACCAACATCATCCCCATGATCCCGTTCTGCCGCACCGTCTCCGAGGCAGAGCTCGTCCTCAAAACCTGCGCAGAAAACGGCCTTACGCGCGGTAAACACAACCTCCAGATCTACATGATGGCCGAGATCCCCTCCAACATCCTCCTCGCCGATCAATTCTCCAAACTCTTCGATGGGTTTTCCATCGGCTCCAACGACCTCACCCAGCTCACCCTCGGCATCGACCGCGACTCCTCCGAACTTGCCTCCCTCTTCGATGAGCGCAACCCCGCTGTCAAAATCCTCATCCATGACCTCATCCAAAAAGCGCACACCCATCATCGCAAAGTCGGCATCTGCGGAGAGGCTCCCAGCAACTATCCCGATTTTGCCGCCTTCCTCATCAAGGAAAACATCGATTCTATCTCCCTCAGCCCTGACCGGGTTATTCCGCTCCTACTCACGTTTAAATAAATAATTTATTGGGTTGTATTTCCTTGAATCGCCTATAATGCTTCCAAATCTTTAGGAGGATTATAGAATGGACGCCGTAAGACCAAATCCAGATTTCGTTATCGCTCAACTAAATTACTTGATCCAAGACCCACAAATGGATTCAGTTATAAACAAATATTATAATGAAGCAAGAGGAAGAGCTACGATTAGAATGATTGCAATAGCCGCACTAACCTGCGTCGGCTACCTATACTCCCGTTCATACATCTCTCTAGGTATCGGTGCACTTGTGCTGTTTATTAATCGTAAAGCTGGTCAACGTGCTATTAGAACTGCAAGAGACACCGACAATCGAACAAAAGAAGACCGTTTCCAAGCAGCAATAGAAGGCATTAAAGAGGCGTTTCAGAGTGGTAGAGCAAACAAACAAGCTCGAGGCATAGAAGCCTTAAATGGTAAAGATATAGCGTGGAATTCAGACCTGTTGAAACGCGATCCAATAGTAGCTTTGAAAAACTTTGAGTGGTTTTATAATGGTGATATTGCAAGCAAACATGAGGATATTTTTGGAATCCATGCTGATCCTGAAGTGCCGACCTATCGCAAGATTTTACCTATCGCCAAACAATTCTTAAGCAGCAAGACGTCTATCACACAAATTAAAGAACTCCAAAACGAAGCTTATAAGTTCATCTATGGATATTCTTCGCCTAATTTTAATGATACTACATTAAACTCAAACGTCTCTGTGGATGACAAGAAAATAAAAGATAAAGGTTATTTGAATGTCTTCCTATCTGCAGATAAAACCAAAATAGTCGCACATCCTTGGGTTGACACACCCTGATAAACAACTAATAGCTAATGAAGATTACATGATAAGGAAGATCGGCTTCGCCGATTTTTCTTTATCATGTAATCTTTTTTCTGCCAAAAACTTCGAGCTATGAACGATTTTCATTTCTGGATAGCTCAGTGCAAAAAAGTCTTTTGTATAACCCCTTCCCATAGTACAATTTTTGCACTGAAGAACCATAAGGAGTTCCCCATGATGGCATTGCTTGTAGTAAAACCCGCTAACCCAGATGCGTTTCGTGAGCGACTCCAAATATTCGTAAACAACCCAAACCCGCACCCACTAGCTACCTTAAGTAAAGAAAGAACAGCACATAGAATTAAATTCATAGCAGTCGCTGGATTAAGCGCTCTTGCTCTGATCTCGTACATCTACAACCGACACATCGTTATGGTTCTTTTTGCTGCCGGCGCTGGAGGTGTTGCATATTTTGTTAAGCCAGATAATAGAGACAATAGAGAGAAAGTTTTTCAAGATCTCACAGAGAATCTAGCTGAAGGGCTTAATTTTTATGCAAGAACTAAACAATCCCATTGCGAACTCCATTTTGGCGAAAAAAATTTACAAGAAAAGGGCTTAGACTTTGAATGTGCGAAAAAGGCGCTGGAACAGTTTGTTAAGGTCTATGATGGAGAGATCACACCTACTCTTGAACTTGATAAGTATATTGAACAATTTCCACAGCCAAGCTGGGACATTCGTGATGGTCATCGTCCGATTATACGGCTTGCAAACCAGTTGATAGGGATTAACTTTACCGGAGCAAATCTTCCCGCTTCAATAAAGCAAAAAATTTTAAACATTCAAAAGTCAGCTTTCATCTTGATTTATGGTTATCACGAGCTTCAAGGTCGTGGCGAGGTTGGAGTGATTTACCCTAACAGGTCTTACGTTAACTTGTTGATGGATATGGCAGCAGATGGAGGGCCGCAAATGAAGGCCATTCCCTGGGTACGAATCGAACCTAACAAATAAAAAATAATTCCTTGACTTTGAGTTAACATTTCCCTTGAACCAAAATAATCAACTGTTCCACAATCATTTCATCAAAAAACCTTAAGGAGGTTAAGAATATGGCCGCAGTAAGACCAGCTTTTCTAGACAATTTCCAAGCTCTCGTACAAAACCCCACATTAGGTGGTATACAAGAAATAGCACCCCAAGAAGCTAAAGTAGAAAAAGTTGAGCTTAGCTATTTCAGAATTGCAGCAGGCGTTGCAGCTCTCGCTTTATCAGCACTCGCTTACAACTATAGTTACACTAAATCAGCAATTGCTGGTTTAGGTGTTGCTGTGGTTGCATTTTATCTGAGAAATGTAACAACAACCGTTGACTCTCCTGCATTGATAGCTCAAAACAAAGCGATTAACGATGCAACAGCAGGTATTGTTGAAGGGCTGACAGCTTTAACAAAAGCTAAGCAAACGACCGTCAAAGCATCATTGGATGGGCAAGACTTTTCTGGAGCATATGTTCTTCAGTCTGCGCGCAGAGCATTAGATGATATTGTTAACGAATATGATGACGCAAATGGTCGTTATATTGATGATCCATCAGCTCAAGCTTATCATCAAGTGCTTCCAACAGCTAAAGAATTCCTCACCATTGGTGTAAGAACATATCCAGAAGCAACGACCCCAAAACTTCTCTTAGACAGACTCGTTAAGATTCATGTCGCTGCAGATATCTTCGTCAACGGATACGTCAAACCTTTAGATGAAAAAACTGAGGACTACAAAGGTTATCTGAACCTAACTTTAAACGGTGAAAAGCTCGATGTCCAACCTTGGTCAGCTCCAGCATTAAAAGCATAATTCGATCCTGATCGAATCGATTCGTTAAGTCCACTGAAGAGAAGATCTTCAGTGGACTTTTGCTTTCTGGACATTTTGGACGAGCCAGCGGACGTTATCGAGGGAGGCGGCGGGTTCGATGCCGTGGCCCAGGTTGAAAATGAAGCCGGGGCTGTTTTGCATCGAATCGAGCAGATGGTTGACGGCGGGCTCAAGTAGATTGAGGGGGCCGTTTAAGAGCTCAGGGTTCAGATTCCCCTGGATGGCGATATTGGCGGGAACTTTTTTACGGATATCGGCCATTTCCATTCCCCAATCAAATCCGATGGCTGCAGGCTGGAGTGATACCAGCTCGGGGATAAAATGGCTGGAGCCGCGGCAGAATAGGATCAGCGGGATGTTGGTCGGTTTGAGAGCTTGGACGATGCGTTTGAGGTAAGGAAGCGAGAGGGTGTGGAACTCCTCGGGGGTGAGAAGCCCTGCCCATGAATCGAAGATCTGCAGCACGTCAACGCCGGCTTCGACTTGAAGCTTGAGGTAAGCGATAGTAGCGTCGGTGATTTTGTCCAGCCACTCAGGAGTGATCCGCTGCATATAACGGCAGACGGTGTACGGCCCTCCGCAAAAACCAATCAGCGGAACGGGCAGTGTTTTTTTCAGAAGTTGGATTGTTTTGGGAACGTAGTGCAGCGTTGATTCAAGAGGAAGAGAGATTTCTTGGGTGGGAGGTTTCAGTTTCATTCCTTGATTTTCCAAAAACTCCATCTCAAAGCCGAACAGCTCGGTAATCACCAGGATATCGGAAAATAAGATGGAGGCATCAAACCCAAATCGATCGATGGGAAGGTGCGTCACCTGCGCTGCGAGCTCAGGTGTGTGGACAAGCGTCTGAAACGAGTGCCGGGCACGAAGAGCGCGGTACTCAGGTAAATACCTGCCGGCCTGCCGCATGATCCAGATCGGCGGCCTCTCCACCCTCTCGCATCTTAACGCCCGCAGGAAAAGATCATTCATTTTCGCAGCTTGTTCAGGATGGCAGGGACTGTGAAGCCGAATTCGGCTGCAAGCTCAGCTTGGGGCGCCGATTCGCCGAAGGTTTCCATGCTGATGGCGATGCCGTCCATTCCGATCCATTTGTGCCAGCCGAAGCTGACGCCGGCTTCAATGCTGACGCGCTTTCCTAAATTGCCGCCGACAACGGAGGCCTGGTAGGCTGCGTCTTGCGCTTCAAAAATTTCCCAGCACGGCATAGAAACGACGCGGACGGCTTTTCCTTGCTGCTCAAGCGCGGTGGCGACATCAAGGGCGAGGGAGAGCTCCGATCCTGTTGCAAAGAGTGTGTAGTCGGGCGTTTTTTTCTCGTGTCTTACGATATACGCTCCGCGTCCCATCCCTTCGGCATAAGGCCGGTGGGTGACGGAGAGATCCGGAAGCGCCTGGCGTGAGAGCAAAATCGCTGTCGGCCCTTTGTATTTGAGGGCGGCCAGCCATGCCATTTTCACTTCCATATTATCAGCGGGGCGGATCACCTGCAGGCGCGGTATAGCTCGCAGCGCTGCATAATGCTCAACGGGCTGATGGGTCGGGCCGTCTTCGCCGAGAAAGATCGAATCGTGGGTAAACTGATAGATCACCTGGATGCTGGAGAGCGCAGCAAGGCGGATGGCGTTTCTCATATAATCGGAGAATGTGAGGAACGTTCCGACAAAAGGCGTGATCATCTGAGTTTCATAGAGGCCGGTTGCAGCCGCTGCCATGGCAAACTCGCGGACGCCGTATTTGATGTTGCGTCCACGGAAATTCCGTTTGTCGATGACGGGGAGTTTTTTCATCATGGTGAGATCAGAGCATGAAAGGTCGGCAGATCCTCCGACAAGCTGGGGAAGTTCGTTCCCAAGCACATCCAGGATAATCTGAGAGGCGCTGCGCCCTGCCAGCGGCGATTTCATTTCAATGTGGGAGAGTTTTTCTTCCAGATTGGAAGGAAGCTCACGATGGACCATTTTATCAAAATCTCTCGCAAGATCAGGATGGGCCTTTTTCCATTTTTCCAATTTTTTATTCCAATCATCTTCAAGAGCGCGGCTTTTGGCCAGCTTTTCGGAAAAAAAGGTTGTGACTGCGGGTGATACAAAGAAATTTTCTTCGGGCAATCCGAGCGCTTTTTTCGTCGCTTCCACTTCTTCGATGCCGAGCGGAGATCCGTGCACTTTATTGGTGCCGGCTTTATTAGGGGATCCTTTGCCGATGATCGTATGGAGGATGACAAACGTCGGCAACTTTTGATGGTCGCGAATTTCTGTAAATGCTTTGTCCATCGCTGGTAAATCATAGCCGTCGAGTTCAACGACGTTCCAGCCGTATGATTTGTACCGCATTTTGGTATCTTCAGATAAACATTCGGTGATAGGCCCGTCGAGGCAGATTTTATTCGAGTCGTAGATGAGCACGAGGTTGTCGAGTCCGAGATGCCCTGCAAGAGAGGAGGCTTCCGAGGAGATCCCCTCCATGATGTCGCCGTCGCCGGCGAGGCAATAAACTTTGCTGTTAAACAGGGTGCAGTCGTCGGTATTGAATTTGGCACCGAGGATTTTGAGCCCGAGCGCCTGGCCGACGGCGTTGCCGACGCCTTGGCCGAGAGGTCCTGTTGTCGCCTCGACTCCGGGTGTGATGTGAATTTCAGGATGGCCCGGCGTTAAAGAATGGAGCTGTCTGAACTGCTTGATGTCGTCCATCGATAAGGCAAAACCTGAAAGATGGAGCAGGGAATAGAGAAGCATCGACCCGTGGCCAGCCGATAAAACAAAGCGGTCGCGGTTCAGCCATTTGGGATTTTTGGGATTGTGCCTTAATAGGCATCCATACAGATAGGCGCCGAATTCTGCGCATCCCATTGGAAGGCCGGGGTGCCCCGAGTTGGCTTTTTGCACCGCCTCCATCGAAAGTTCACGTACGGTATTGGCAATTTTACTCAGCTGTTTGACAAGTTCTTGATCCATCTTTCTCTCCAAAAATGGGATCATGATAATTGAAACGGTTATTTTCTGGCACATACTTATCATATATCAAGCAGACAAGGTTGATCCCCGGATGGACTTCGATAAATCCCCGGACCATATTTGCCCCGCCATGAACGGCAAAATCGAGGAGCCTGCGACCTTCATTGGCTAATTCTTTATCACTTGTCATGGTGCCCCACCCTTCAACTAAAAACCAAAGTGCCAAAGCACTGATTAATTCTATATTCCCATAGACAATCCGAAGCCCGCCTATGTCGCGATGGACCCGATAAGGAATATACCCCGCCGTGTTTGCGTAACCTTCTACCACAGGCAAAGCCGTCCGGAGCAGCCCCGCCCCTTCTCTTACAATATCTAATGCAAATGGCATACAACCTCTTTTAAAAACTTAAATTTTTCAAATCGTGCAAAAAATAAGTTGTAGATAGTATACTTGAACAACAAATTAACTAAAGAGAAAACTATGATTGGTGCGATTAAGTGGGGCTGGGATTTAGCTTATCAATTCAGAGAAGGCATCGTAACAACTGTTGCCCCCCTGCTTATCAGCGCCTTGGCCGAAAAAAATCGCGGACGGGATAGTTCAACACTGATTCATTTGGATCTAACAAATGAAACATTTAAAAACTGGATTACGACCACCTACGGCGCTGAAAATGTCGAAGAGGCGAAGAACCATCCGGCGTGGGTTCACCTCAAGTCGCAACTCTACTCCGACCTCTCCAGAAAGATGATTCTTCCTGCCATTGCAATTGCGTCTCTCTATATCACTTCTCAGAATGCTTCTTTGATTTCATCGCTGAAAAACCTAGTATCGCATTCTGCAGATATATCAAGAGTTGCCCTTCCCGTGCTCGATCGCATGGCTGCAAATCCGTCTCTTTCAAGACTGCTCGATTTGAGAGTGGTAGTTTGCGCTCCCGTCGTAGCAAAGCTTCTTCTACTATCGGCTAACTATTTAAAGGGGTCTTATAGCCATGAAGACTATCTCACTAGAAGCCTTGAGATGGTGAGCGGGCTTACATTTTCCCTTTATTTCCTGGGTGTTTCTACGACGATTTACCATTCAGTTGCCAATTCCCTCTATGTGCTCGCCATTGAACACTTCTTCTTGCCAGATTCCGATCTATCAGGCCTAACACAATTCATACCAAACCAAACTCTTAGGAATATGTTGAGGCCTTTTTCAGAAATAAAATTGATGACAGCGCTGCAGTGGCTGCCATCTGCACTATCGCATCTCGAATGGTTCAAAAATCCAGGATATTTTTGGGTCAGCCATGTCTTCAATCTAATTTGCTACTTTGATTATCTCCCGACCAATGCATTTTTGTGGGGACTGCAGGCAACCCTTGCAAGTTATCAGGCCACCTCTGCGCCGTACGACGTCGCAATACTGCAAGAACTGTTTAAGAAAATAAACAACTTAGTCTGTGATGAGTTTGAAAAAAATGTGACGGATCTTATGAAGGAGATTCACGATAATCAAAAGTCTGAAAAAATCAGCGCAACTCTTGCGAATGGATTAAAAACTCTACTTCATGAAAAAAATAAAATGATCTTGAAATCCCAAGCAGAAAAAATTCTTGAACTACCGCTCCCAGAAATACACGAAAAAGCCCAAGAAATTTTCACACTTTTTGATAGCTGGTTAAACGTACACTTTATATCAAAAGACCAACATGCTGAGCTTAAAGCCATCGTAAAAGAACAACTTCAAAATTATAAAAATGACCTATTGAGGATATTCCGTTCCGAGGCATGTGCTCTTCTTAAAATTGATCCGATTTTCAGAAATCCGCAAATTGAAAAAATCCGGATTTATCAAGACATTATCCAGGTTCTTGAAAGTGAAGATATTGATCAACTCACAAGACATTTTAAGAATCTCCCTGAAGATCCATTTGAAAAAAGGGAAACCCTCATCTCCAAAATACATCAGCTTCTTTCAAACGAAAAAATCACATCTGAAGAACTGACTCAAGTTCAATTTCTTTTTAAATTCTTTTACCAAACTCTTATTAAACTGGCACAAGCGGAATTATTTTCAAACCGGTCTCCTCCAATGCTTGCATCTGAGAAAGGACGTCAAAAAGTGGATGAAAAAGCTGAAGAACTCCTTCAAACATTCCTAGAAAGAGATGACAACCATAAGCATATCGAAAAACTCTTTTCCATAATTGACCATAGACTCCAGGAGTGATATGATAAGCCTTTTTTCAAAGGATTGCTATGCAGATGTCAGAATCAAAAATGAGCTGGATCGGGATTATTTTCACCTCGATTGGACTCATCACAACCGTCTATTATCATGACCATATTTTGAAAGCCACGCGAATGGAAAGCGAGATGAAGTCGTACCTTCTTCTGAACCAACGGTACCATGAGCTGCTTTTCACTCTGATTCACAATGATTCCGAAGTATTTCAAAAAGTTGACGATGAGAGCCTCAAAGAAAACAAATACATCATCTACGAGCTTCTGAACCTGATTTCAACAGTGAAAACGATGGAGAGCTGTTTTAATGAAGTGGCTCCAGAGATCAAAGCCGACTGGGAAAGAAAAACCAACTTTCTTTTAACAAAACCCGCTGTACAATTTGCCTGGGAAAAGCGGATCAGATATGCCGATAAAATTTTTAACCCTAATTTTATTTCCTTTGTGGAAAATGTAATTGAACACAACAAAAGCTTGAGCGACATTGACCGGAGTTCTCAGTAGAAATACTCCTATGCTCTTTCTAAATTCAAAAATGAAAGGACTAGGATATTTCACATCGAGAACAGATTCTCAATCAGAAAATTAATCTTGCAATAATTCGGGATCAAATACAGTATATGCAGTTATATCTGTCAAGGAGTTTTTATGAATGGCAACCTCTGGATTCTGACAATGACTTTAGCTGCTGCAGCTCTTAGAGCAGGCCCTGTTTTCCCTCCCGGTCAAACACAAGCAGATATCGGACAGATCGTCAACTTTTTAACATCTATCGGAGATGTGACAGGCCCGGGGTCTGTTGGATTATCATATAGGGCGACAAATAATGATCCGGCAGTTCACCCCCCTATTACAAACGCTATCCTGCCGCTGAGTTTTTATAGTTCTCCTCAGTATTGGTTTCAGTATGTAGGGCAGCAATCTTCAGAACTTCTTGCAGTTGTAGACAACTTTAATTCTAATGATTTTACTCTTTTGCCTCCAGTATGCAGTTCCTCTACTTCTTTCCCTACGTATCTCTGCCCAGGCAATTTACAACTAGAAAGAACACTTGCCTATATGGGCACCAATATTTATGACGCCGCAGTATGGCAAATTAGCTTAGCTCTTGCCGGTAAAGATGGCTTTACAGGGCCAGGAAGCACATCGCTTTTTTCTATCCTAAACAATCAAACTTATCTGCTTAGTCTTGGATGTTATGGCAATCAGCCTAATGCCTCATCCCATAACACAAGCTCTACCCTTAACGCTCTTCGCGCAACCACCAACCATGCTCCTAACCCAGCCTTCCTTTATGGAGGAAAGTCGATCTACAATCCCCAAAATGCCTACTTCTTTCGGGGCATCCCCCCCGCTTTCATCAATGCAGATCCTCTGTATTATTCACCTGGAGTAACAAACGCCTTTATCACAGGATCAAACATACCTCTGCCTCCGACCGACTATTATCTAGGCTCGACAACCTGGGATGATTTTAAGCCTATCACGGGAGAGAATGCCTGGGCGTTTCTAATCGGCCCCTTGCAATCGGCTCTTATTCAGCAACAATCCCTTGGAACGAATTACGTCCCCTTTAACTCGATCGCCGTGCAAAATGCGATTAATGTTCTTCTGGCTTTTCAATACATGCAATCTCCGATTGGAGGGATCTACTACTCCGCAGGCACAGTGGGAAATGAGGGAGAGACAGTCTCCCGCTCCACTGTCTCTTTAGAAAACAATTTTTCCGTATTAGGAGGGTTGTTTATCCTCAAGAAGATTTTAAATGCCGAACTTGCCAATGAGACTGATCTTACGCCAACAAATATCAATCAAATTAACACCGCTCTTGCAGCCATTCAGACGTTGATTTACGGCGACTCCTTTACAAAAGGCATTCTCAGTTTCATGCAAAATTATGGCTTCGATCATGCAGGCGGCATTTTTTATCAAAGGGGGATCCGCCAATGACTCTAATCAGCCTAGTGTCTGGGTGCCGGTTTTAGAACCCAAATCAGTCGATGTCAACACCTGGGGAGTTGCATGCCTGGGACAACCACTCATTGACAGCTGGTTTGGTTTTGGCACTGCCTATAACATCTGGCAAAAAGTTAAGGATTTTGGTGGATTCTACGTCAACGGAACACTCTGGGGAGTGGGATACAGCGATCAAGATGGAAACGGATACAATCCTAACAACCCCAATACACCGTACGGTATTTTATCAGGAGAATGGTCGGCCGGTGCAATCAATATGGTGCGAGTCCTCGATCACTCAATATGGAAATGTCGTAAACGACACCGAACATTATATCGTAGATCAACGCCAACAGGCGGCAGCTTTTGTGGCTTCTTTGCAAGCAGATCAAGACTCTATGCTGACAAATATTCTTTCTGTGCGCACAGACAATTATCCTTCAAATGCCTCCGTCTATACCTACATGCCGCCTAATTATAATCAGTTGATGTATGGAGGTTCTCCTCCTCCAGGCAAATTAGCCTTTCTATATGCGAGCAAACGGTATACAATTCCATTTGGATCGGATTGCAAATCCCATACCAAGTACAGCATCTACAACGTGGATGGTTTTTCTTTATTACAATTTCAACCCCTTTAACCCGCTGGGGACCTATGAAACTATTCCAGAGTTAAACGCTATTCCTCCAGCTCTTTCTAACCAACAAAAAATATACGACGTTTCACGAATTAAACAAATCCAACAAGAGAAAATAACTCAAATACGAGGACTGTTTCAATGAAATCATCAAAAATCATCGCCACATTAACTGCAGTGTGCTCAATAGCACCACTCATGCTCTCTGCAAAAACACCAAATTCCCCCTCGGTCGAGTCTGGGACTCATGTTCCGGCTGGCTTTACATTTTCTCTGGGTGGTGAATATTCCAGAGTCCATCAAGTGACATCAGACGGAGTGCCCAACTATGATGGGAATTTAGGAGGAGTGCTTGCAAAATTTGAATACGAAAGAAAAAACCATCTCTATGCAGTAGCCTCTGCCCTTTGGAATGAAGGACGATTTAAGTCTCATAAGGGTCCCAGAGCAGACGTCACAGAGGGAGTATGGGAGGGCGGTTTAGGCTATACGTTGAGTTGGGGAATTGAAAGGAAATGGATGCTCACTCCTTTTGCTGGATTTGGCTATCGCAAATTTGTGAATGAACTCGGTCGTACTCCCCAGACATCTGCAATCACGATTAGCTACCAGAACTATTATATTCCTGTAGGAATCAAGCTAGAATACTCCAGCCATATGACATGGAGATATGGATTCACAGGTAAAATTATGCCATTTGTTGATCAAGACTTATGTCTACTCTGTCACTGGAACCTATTGGAAAGAGGTTAGGAAATGCGCCTACTCAGCAGAGTTTCCCATCACCTATAGTCTTTTAGCATTTGGATCGAGCCGCTTTGAATTAAGCCTGGTTCCATTTGTTAAATATTGGCAAATGGGATCTGCCTCTGTGGCGGGCCTTCCCAACGTCAAACAGATTTACTGGGGCGGTGATCTAGTACTAGGACTTACTTACTTAATAGCTCCTCATTGACCATAGACTCCAGGAGTGATATGATGGATCCTTTTTAAAGGAATTCATCATGTTGTCGCAAGAAATTCGAAGAGCTTTTCTAAAATATTTTAGAGATCAAAAACACGCTATCATTCCGTCGTCGCCGGTTGTGCCTCACGACGATCCGACGCTCCTTTTCACCAATGCGGGCATGAACCAATTTAAAGATGTTTTTTTAGGCAAAAGCGAGAGGGATTACACCCGGGCGGCCACCTCTCAAAAATGCATCCGCGTGGGCGGCAAGCACAACGACTTGGACAATGTCGGACATACCAGCCGCCATCTGACGTTCTTTGAGATGCTCGGCAACTTCTCCTTCGGCGATTATTTCAAGGAGCAAGCAATCCAATTTGCATGGGATGTTTCAACAAAAGTTTTTAAATTTGAAGATGAAAAAATCTGGATTACAGTCTTCCGCGATGATGATGAAGCGTATGAGCTGTGGAAGAGAATCGTCCCCGAAAAACGGATCGTCCGGATGGATGAGAAAGACAATTTTTGGTCGATGGGAGACACAGGGCCATGCGGTCCCTGCTCTGAGCTCTATTACGACCGCGGATCCAAATTCGGCGATGCAAAATCTATTTTGCGAAGATGCCTCCGGCGAGCGTTATTTAGAATTTTGGAATCTCGTCTTCATGCAATTTAATCGAGACGCGCATGGAAAAATGTCGCCTCTTCCAAAACAATCGATCGACACGGGAGCCGGCCTTGAGCGCGTCATTTCCCTCAAAATGGACGTCGACAATCTTTTCTTAACCGACATCCTGCGGAGCATTATTTCAGAGATCGAACACGTCTCCGGTAAAAAGTATATCGTCACTGATACGGCGATGGCGCCGGCCTTTAACGTGATTGCAGACCACATGCGGTGCGCTTGCCTTCGCGATTGCCGATGGCGCGCAGCCGAGCAACGTCGAGCGCGGCTACGTGCTCCGCAAGCTGCTGCGAAGAGCCGTCCGGTATGGACGCATGCTGGGGATGCACGAGCCGTTTCTGGCCCGTGTTCTGCCCAAAGTGGTGGAACTGATGGGTGAAGATTATCCCGAGCTCAAATCGGCCGAGAGCCGTATCCAGGAAATGCTGACGACGGAAGAAGAAGCTTTCTTAAGAACGCTGAAGCGCGGCGGCAACATCTTATCATCGGTCATCCAGACAGCTGAAAAACGAACGACCAAAGAGATCACCGGCGAGGAAGCTTTTAAGCTGAAAGACACCTACGGCCTTCCTCTGGAAGAGATCCTGCTGATCGCCAAAGACTCTCACCTGAATGTAAACTTGGACGCGTATCAACTGCTGGAAGAACAAGCGAGAGAGAAATCAAAAGCCGCCCATGTCAGCGAGTCGCAAGTCGTGGAAGAGAGTATCTACAAAGAGCTCGGAGCTACGCAATTTGTCGGCTACACCGAGCTGAGCTGCGAGGCTATTGTTCAAGCAATCTTCATTGAGGGAAAAAAATCAGCCGAGATCCATCCCGGCCAAAAAGGGCTGATTGTCTTGAGCAAAACGCCTTTCTATGCAGAAAAAGGGGGGCAAGTCGGCGATACGGGCATGATCACCACCTCTAAGGCTCAGCTAAAAGTTTTTGACTGCCAGTCGCCTTATCCGGGCGTTGCCGTCCACCACGTCGAATGCAATAGCGGCTCATTAAAGGCCGGCGAAAAAGTTCATGTTATTGTCGAAGCTTCCCGCCGCCAGAAAATCCAGAACAACCACACGGCCACCCATCTTCTTCATTGGGCCTTAGTGCAAGTTTTAGGCGGACACTTAAGACAAGCAGGATCGCTTGTCAATGCAGACCGGATCCGCTTTGACTTCAGCCACCATAAACCGCTCTCTAAAGAAGAGATCCAGCAAGTTGAAGATCTCGTCAATGAGCGCATACGGGCCAACACGCCGGTCGGCGCTTATGAAATCCCCTACGAAGAAGCGCAGAAAAAACCGGAGATCAAACAATTCTTCGGTGATAAATACGGCGCCAAAGTGCGCGTGATCGATATCGACGCTTCGAAAGAGCTGTGCGGAGGAACGCATACATCGGCAACGGGCACTATTGGCTACTTCAGGGTTGTGAAAGAAGGAAGCATCGCAGCCGGCGTCCGCCGCATCGAAGCTGTCACGGGCGAGGCTGCCGACAGATTTGTCCAGGGTGAGATCCAAAAACTTGAAACGCAAATCGCATTGCAAACTGGGGAAATGAAAACGCTTCAGCAACAGCTGAAAGCCGCACGTAAAATGGTCCTCCATGAACTTGCCGGCGCACTTGCAAAAACAGCGCAGGATCACTTTTTAAGCGCGGTGGTGACCGTCGACTCCGATGAGCTGACTCCGCTCTCCGAAGATGTCGCAAACCATCTCAAATCAGGCGTGATCGTGCTGGCCATCAAGCTCCCGGAGCGTTGCCAGGTTCTTATAAGGCTGACGCCCGACCTCGTGAAAAAAGGATGGAATGCAGCGGCGATACTCAAAGAAGCAGCGCCCATTATCGGAGGCTCCGGAGGCGGACGTCCCGAGATGGCGCAGGCGGGAGGGAAATCTTCTGAGCACCTCGAAACCATGTTCGTGAAAATCCATCAGATCGTCCGTGGACTTAAGTAGCGCATCCCTAGAGGCAGTGACAAAACTCCAGCCCATGGAAAAAACGATGATTTTGAGCCAGTTTGCAAGCCACGTAGTGGCCAAAGCCCCATCCCCGAGCACATACTCAAGTAGAGTAGGGCTCGGGGATGGGGTAGCAAAATGGCTTAAAAGGGCGTTTTTGCCATGAACTGGAGTTTTGCCACTGCCTCTCTAGATTACTTCCGGGAAAATCTGACAGAGACGCCCTCTCTTTTAATAGAGGGCCTCTCCGACGCGCCTAAAACGCTTCTCTTAAAAGTTCTCCAGGAAAAGACGAAAAAAAATATTTTGGTCCTCACTGCCGAAATCCGCTCGAGCAAAGTGATGGACAACGCTGCTTTCTTTGATCTGAAAGGAGTGTTTGAGTTTTCTCCGTGGGAGACGCTGCCAGGAGAAGAGATCCCTCCGAGCCCCGACATCGTCGGGAAACGGCTCGAAACGCTTCATCATCTTCTCACTTCGAAGACGCCCTCCGTCATCATCTGTCCTCTTCAAGCGATTTTGCAAAAAGTTCCATCGCCGGCATTTTTTAAGCCTCTCTGCAAAATCTGGAAAGTGGGCGACGAGGTTCCCTTCTCCGATCTTCCAAAACTTCTAGCTGAGCTCGGCTACCGCAGATCATCGGTTGTCGCCGACAAAGGCGAGTTTGCCGTACGCGGCGGAATCATCGACATCTTCCCCGTCAGCGCGCCGGGGCCGTACCGCCTGGAGTTTTTCGGCGACACGATCGATAACATCCGCTCCTTCGATCCCGTTGGACAAAAGTCGATCACAAAAGTGAAAGAGTTTTTCCTGTCTCCCGCACACGAAGGAACAGAAGAAATTTCTACGCTCCTGGCATACCTGGGAGATTGCATTATAATTTTCGATCAACTGCTTGAGCTCGAAGACAGATGGGTGTCGCTGCAACAGCTCCCCGGCATGAAAACACGCCTGATGGTGACGTTCCCCGAATTGCTTCAAGAGATGAAAAATCATCAGACTCTTTTCTGGAGCGACAAACCGATTGAAGATCTCTCCGATGTGCGCCTCGGCAAAAAAACCGGCCGAGCGTTCTACACCGGAACAAATCCGCTGCAGCCGCTCACCTTCGAGTGTTTTGCAAAAACATTTGAGACCGCGCGGTGGAGAAGCCCCTTCACTCCCCTTTCTCTGGAACGGCCCGATCTCGACATCCGCTTTGTGTGCGAGCATGAAGCCGAAGAGCATATGATCCGGAAAGAATTCCCAAAAATTGCCCACCCTCACTTCATCAAGGGATATCTCTCCGGAGGTTTTGGGCTTGTCGATTCGACCCTCACGATCGTACCGATTACAGAGCTCACCCACCGGCAAAAAGTGCGCCGCGAAAAATGGCGCAGCACATATCACACACCGCCGTCCGACTTTCACGAGCTGATCCCCGGCGACCTCGTCGTCCATTTCAACCACGGCATCGGCAAATACCAAGGCATGGAAAAACGGCCTAATCATCAAGGCGTTATAACCGAATATCTTCTTCTGGAATACTCCGATAATAGCAAACTATTTGTCCCCGTCTCGCAGGCGTATCTCGTCTCCCGCTATATTGGAACCAAAGAAGAAACGCCCGTGCTTCACACGCTTGGCACCAAAAATTGGCAGCGGGCAAAAGCCACTGCGCAAAAAGCGATCGTCGGCTACGCGCAGGATCTTTTACGCATGAATGCCGAGAGAGAAGTGCACGGCGGATTCCTCTACCCTCAAGACAGCTCCGATTTTTTGCAGTTCGAAGAAGAGTTCCCCTACCCTGAGACCGAAGATCAACTCCGCGCCATCTTCGATATCAAGCAAGACATGGTCTCTCAAAAAGCGATGGACCGGCTGCTGTGCGGCGACGTCGGCTACGGAAAAACAGAAGTTGCGATGCGCGCAGCATTTAAAGCCGTTGTCGATGGAAAAAAACAGGTGGCCGTCCTTGTTCCGACAACCGTGCTGGCGCTGCAGCACTACCAGACATTTCTCTGAACGGATGCAAAACCATCCCGTTGTCATTAAAGCCATATCCCGCTTCCACTCCGTCAAAGAAGTTAAAAAAATCCTCGAAGATGTACGTGATGGCAAAGTCGACATCCTCATTGGCACCCACAGGCTGCTGTCCAAAGACGTCGCCTTCAAAGATCTCGGCCTCATCATCATCGACGAAGAGCAGCGGTTCGGCGTCCGCTCCAAAGAACACCTCAAAGCCCTCAAGACCGGCGTCGACTGCCTCACACTCACCGCAACGCCCATCCCTCGCACGCTCTACCTCTCCCTGCTCGGCGCGCGGGAGATTTCTCTCATCAACACGCCGCCGCAAGACCGCCTCCCCATCAAAACCATTCTCTGCGAGCGCGATCCGAACGTCATCGCAAGCGCCATGCTCCGCGAGCTCTCGCGCGACGGGCAGGTCTACTTCATCCACAACCGCGTCGAATCGATCTTCCAAGTCTCCGATGAGCTGAAAAAATTATTGCCGCAGGCCAAAGTCGTCACAGGTCATGGACAAATGACCGGCGATGAGCTCGATACTGTTTTCTATGCGTTTAAAAACGGCGAGGCCGATGTTCTCGTTGCAACGACCATTGTTGAAAACGGCATCGACATTTCAAATGCCAACACCATCCTCATCGACCGCGCTGACCAATTCGGCCTCTCCGATCTCTACCAGCTGCGCGGAAGAGTCGGACGATGGAACCGCCCTGCCTACGCCTACTTCCTCGTCCCGCGCCTGCGCGAGCTTCCAGAAATTGCCCGCAAAAGACTCTATGCGCTCCTCGAATCGCAAGGATACGGCGGCGGCATGAAGATCGCCATGCGCGACCTTGAGATCCGCGGCGCCGGCGATATTCTCGGCACCGAGCAATCAGGCCAAGTCTCCACCATCGGTTTTCATCTCTATTGCAAACTTCTAAAACGGGCCGTCGAAGCGCTCAAGAAAAAACAAGAGCCCTCCTTTTTCGAAACCCGTATGGAGTTCTCCTACGATGCCCGCCTTCCCGAGGACTACATTCCTGAAACGTCGCTGCGCCTGGAAATGTACCACCGGCTCGGCGATACCCCACCACCGATGAAGTCGACGCCCTCTTTAGTGAACTCAAAGACCGGTTCGGCACGCCGCCGATCCCCGCTCTCTGGCTCTACCACATGACGCGCCTTCGCACCGCCGCCGCGCAAAAAAGGTACACGCTCCTCAAGCTCAATTCCCACACCATGGAAACCGAGCAGCTCACCCCCCGCGGCCCCGTCAAAAAGACCCATCCTCTCAAGTCCTTCAAATCCCCCGCCGATGTCGAAAAGTATGTTTTAAATCTGCTTTGAGGGATTAGACCCATGACAAAGTTAAAGTATGGAACCATTTCTCCGCTTAAAGAATTCCTCGCCTACGAGGCGCTCTGGGATCGTCCTGATTCCAGCTTTCGTTCTTTGGCTCTACAGCTCCATGATTATCCTGCTCGCTTGGTCTCAACTTTGATAGAGCCGGAAATGATCGATACGTACAAAAAACAGTTGCTGCCCGTCATCAAAGATCTTCCCAATTTTGGCATCAGAGTGTATGGAGATGGAGAATTTCCACAGCGGCTGAAAGATGCTCGCCATCCCATTAACATTCTTTATTATCAAGGCGATTGGACTTTGACGTATTCGCCCAGTGTTGCGGTCATAGGAACACGAAACCCAACACAAGAAGGGATTCGCCGGACTGAATATTTAGTTAAACGGCTGACGAAAGATAAAATTGTTATTGTATCAGGTCTTGCAAAAGGCATCGACACAGCTGCCCACCTAACTGCTATTGAAAATGGAGGTTTCACGATTGCTGTGATTGGAACGCCGTTGAACTGTTATTATCCATTAGAAAACAAAAAATTACAGAATAAGATAGCAAGCGATCATCTTTTAATCAGCCAAGTCCCTTTTTCCCGTTACTTGAGGCAGACTTACCGCGAGAATCGACTTTTCTTCCCCGAAAGAAATATAACGATGTCGGCCTTGACTGACGCAACGATTATCGTTGAAGCAGGTGAAACATCGGGAACGTTGATCCAAGCGAGAGCCGCATTGGAGCAAGGTCGAAAACTCTTTATTTTGGAAAACAATTTTTTAAATCCTGCTTTAACATGGCCAAAAAAATACCAAGAAAAAGGTGCTATCCGCGTAAAAGAATACGATGAAATTAGAAAGCATCTCTTCATTACTTCTTAAAGGAGCAGACGAGCGATCAAAAACAATCATCCATTTTTACATGGAGATGATGAAATCTATTTCCTGGGTGAATACACAGTTGGAGCCTTGTCTGAGCATAGCAAAACCAACAGACTTATTTTTAACTTCAAAAAACCATTGGAACGCAAAAGCTTTCCCGATTGGAATTATAAAGAACAAGCCATTCAGGAAGCTGCAGCATTATTTCGCACATCTATTTTCAATACTGAAGGCATTTCTGAGCGAGCTCATCGAGCAACTTTAGTACCGATCCCTCCCTCCATGTCAAAAAATTCCCCTGAATATGATGATCGAATTCTTAAAATGTTACATTTGTTTATGCCGGAGGGTGATATTCGAGAACTTATCTTGCAAAAGGACAGTAGGCCTGCACTTCATTCCTCTAAAAGCTCCCACAGAAATCCTCAGGATCTTGCAAGTAATTATTTCTTAAATTCCATAGTCCGTCATCCCCAACCCAAAGAAATCTGGCTTTTTGATGATGTCTTTACAAAAGGAACCCACTTTAGAGCTCTTCATGAATTTCTAAGTAAAGAATTTCCTCAGATTCCTATTGTCGGTTTTTTTATTGCACGGACAATTTTGAAAACAGTAAGCTCTCCTTACACCCCATTTTGATAAGCAAATAGTCAACATTTGCTCCAAACGATCGTTTTTGCCATAATGGAGCCTTTTAACCAGGGACTCTCATGGCTCAAGTAAGCACGAATGAATTTAAGGCAGGAATGAAATTTGAAATCGACGGTGAGCCTTACACCCTGATCAGCAACGAATTTGTCAAACCCGGCAAAGGACAGCCGTTCAACCGCACCAAGCTCAAACACCTGATGACGGGACGCGTTATTGAGCGCACTTATAAATCAGGCGACCGTCAAGAACTCGCTGACGTTGAAGAAAACAAAATGCGCCTCCTTTACACCGATCAAGACAGCGCGACGTTCATGGATGACAACACGTTCGATCAGATCCAGGTTCCACTTTCTCTCATTGGAGACAACAAACAGTGGCTCATGGAAGAACTCGTCTACTCGATTGTCTTCTACAAAGGGCAAGCGATCGACGTTGTTCCTCCGACCTTCATGGAGATGAAAGTCACCGATACGGCTCCCGGCCTTCGCGGTGATACTTCCGGTCGAGTTCTCAAAGCAGCCGTCACCGAAAACGGTGCCAAAATTCAAGTGCCGATCTTCGTCGAATCAGGGGATAAAATTAAAGTGGATACCCGCACCGGTGAATACGTCTCTCGAGTGTAGCACGATTTCATTAAAGGCTCTTAAAGCACGCGCAGCGATGCTCGCTGCCGTGCGGCAATTTTTTGCAGATCGAAACGTTTTAGAAGTCGATACGCCGATCTTAAGCAAAGCCGCTCCCATTGCAACCCAAATCGAAGTGATGACGGTTCACTTTGTAAATGGAAAAAGAGGCTATCTTCATACCTCTCCCGAATATGCCATGAAACGGCTGCTTGCCGAGCATCCGATCGACATCTACCAGCTCTCGCATGTGTTCCGCGAAGGTGAATCCAGCGAGCGGCATAATCCGGAATTTACCATGGTGGAGTGGTACCGGATGGGGTTTAACTTGCAAGATCTCATCGATGAAACCGTTGAGCTCATAGAACTGTTCATCGGATCGCAAAAACCAACGTTTACCACCTACCGCGATCTCTTCCTCCAGCACTGCGGCTTCGATCCTTTTCAAGTCACTTTAGAAGAGCTTCCCAAGACTAACCCTTCTTGGTCTGTCGACACCTGGCTTGATTACTACATGAGCTTTACCATTCAGCCTAAAATGAAGGGGCTCACCGTCATCCGAAGCTTTCCTGCGTCCCAAGCTGCGCTTGCCCGGCTCAAACAAGAAGGCCCTAACCTCGTTGCCGAGCGCTACGAAATCTACTACGATGGACTTGAGCTCTCCAACGGTTTCTACGAGCTGACTGATCCTACTGAGCAACGGCTCCGCTTTGAAAACGATATCAAAGATCGTGACGCCCTGGGCAAACCGGCCCTTCCGATTGACGAAGAGTTTATAAAAGCCTTAGAAAAAGGACTCCCCGAGTGCTCCGGGGTTGCCGTCGGCTTCGACCGTTTGCTCATGCTCCAGCAGAAAGCCGCTTCTATCAAAGAAGTCGTCCCCTTTACCTGGGATTAAAAAATCAGATAAGTTAATCATTATTTCAGGTATAATCTTCGCTAAAGGTGAGCAACCATGACACAACTCATTAAAACTATTTTTTGGAATCCTGCTATATATTCAGTTTCTACACCTGAAGGGACAAAGTTCAGTCTACATAGAGGGGTGATAGCTGCCCGCGCTTTGATTGCAGGGGGAGCCGTCTTTGCACTTGCAAGTCGTGCATTACCAGAGAGATATTCCCGACTATTCCCTTGCGCAGCAGCAGGTGTGTCAGCACTTGCAATGGGCCTATTAGCGGCATCAGGTGGAAAAAAAGAGATCCAAGCTCGAAATTTAGATATTTTTTTGAAAAACCCTTCTAACCCCTCCACTGCCGTAAAAACATATCTTGAAAGCAAAGAGTTTGAAACCTTTATGGGCGACAAAGAGACTGTCTGGACGAGGCTCTGTAGCTGCAGCGGCAAATTGCAGGAGAATGCTTTATTTAAACGAGTCGTCCTCACAGTTTACAATGCTTTTTCTCAAAGCGAGAAAGACAAGGCCTTTGAACAATCTATCTCAGCAGTTCATAGGAATGCTTTTCACGCTCTTTTAGCATCCCCTGCTGAATTACATATGCCTAGCTCCCATATATCACTTGAAGCTGCATTGCTGCTTAAACAGCGCGGATTAGATGTGAAGCCGGCAGAAAGACAAGCGAGAAGTGGGAGCAAATATACTTACTGTTATAATGAAGAAAATATCCCAGTTTTGCATGCCGATTGCGTTAACACTCTTCTTGCTTTATCAACAGAGCAGTTTAAGCAGATTTATCCCCGTCTTCTCAAATTGGAAATGTTTTGGGACCAGCCGAATGACGGCCTCTTTGACTTGGGAGATGATGCAGTTGTACAATCACTTTGGAATTCTGCGCTTCAACGCTCCTGCATATCAAAAGGTGACTCTCTACTGTGTGACGTCCTGCGTAAGAAATGGACTGATCCCTTTCCTTGGGGGGATCTTATAGGCGAGGAGGTATCAAATGTTCGCGTCTATATCAACAGATCGATGATTTGTAGTCTAGTTCAGCATAAAATCCTTACACCCGATCAGATTTCAGATGATGATCTAGTCGTTTTGTGGACAGATCCGCTCTTTATCGATGTTGTGACAGCAGCCCTATTAAAAGAACACGGATTCAGCCCCAATGTGAAAGTCGACAACAAGGCTTCACCCTTGCGTTCTGTCCTATTCCAATAAATACAACAATGTCACCTGGCATGAAGAGTTACATCTTAAGGCTCTCCTGGATGCAGGAGCGACTTATTCGAAAAGTATTCAGAGTGAATTCAGCGAACGCGACGAGAAGCTTGGCGCGTTATTCGATCAGTATCCCGATCAACTCAAGACGGAATGATTTCTCTAACAACTTCTGCCCAATTAAAAAAATCATGAACCATAAAAGCGCCAAACCCTCCCACTACGATAAAGAATCTGAGTACTACGACTCATTCAGCGAAAAGAGCTCTCAAGATACAAACCAACTCATAGAAAACATACTAAAAAAATATAAAGTTAAGACGGTTCTTGATCTGACGTGTGGAACGGGCTCGCAGGTTTTCTATCTTGCAAAGCGCGGTTATAAAGTGACGGGATCCGATTTCAACTTAAAGATGTTAAACATTGCAAAAAGCAAAGCCAGAAAAGAAAAATTCGACATTAAGTTTCTGCAAGGCGATATGCGCACCCAAAAAGCCGGCATATTTGATGCCGTAATCACGATATTTAATGCCGTAGGCCACCTGACAAAACGGGGTTTTGAAAATGCAATGCGCAATATCGGAGAGAACCTGAAAGACGGCGGATTGTACGTATTCGACATCAATAACTTAGCCTACCTATTGAAAGATAATCAGATAACCAATCTAACGATGGATCGGCAAGTAATGACTGGCGCTACTAAGATTCGAGAAACCCAGTACAGCACAATCGACGAAGACGGCATTCTGGCTTCTTATACAATTTATTCTGAGCAGAAAGGATCTAACAAACCGAAGATCTTTAAAAGTTCACAGACCTTGCAGGTCTACTCTGCAAAGCAGCTGCGCGAAATGCTGCAAAAAAACGGCTTCAAAGTTTTGAGCCAATACGGAATCGACGGATCAAAGTTCGATGAATTTACATCCGATCGCATTCTTACAATTGCACAGAAGAATTAGATGGTGAAGACTCCCTCAGCTAAAGCAGAGGGCTTCTCCCAAGAAGTAGTTTTCACCACGAAAAGGGACCCAAAACTTATGGTTACACCCAATTGTGTAACGAGGGCTTCTAGAGTAACAAGTACTCAGACTGTATCTTCCTACAGTAGGAGAAAATTTAACAAATAGGAAGGATTAAAACAAGCGCGATTCATCCCAGTGCTTAAGCACTGAGTTTTCTCGCGTCAAAGGATAAAAGGCAAATAATTTTCTGAATCGACACATTCAAATGACGCGGATGGATAGGCTTCAAACCATAGTGCAGGAGCCTTAACGTTGTCTTTTTTCCATTTGAATTCATAACCAAACAATTTCCCTTCCCTCTCTTCAACCCAATCGATTTCTTTTTGATCGTAAGTTCTCCAAAAATAATTATGGCTCCAAAGATGGCGATACTGTTGTTTTTTTATCCGTTCTAGGACTACATAGTTTTCCCAGAGCTGTCCTTTATCGTCTCTTCGATCCAATGAATTAAAATTATTGATGAGCGAGTTTCGTATCCCATTATCGCAAAAATAATATCTGGAAGTTTTAGTTACTTCCTTGCGTAAATTCCTGCTAAACCCACGAATGTTGATTAGAACAAACACTTCTTCAAAAAGATGAAGATATTTTTCGACGGTTTTATTACTCATAGATAATTGAGTCGCAAGCTCATGATGAGAAACTTCTTTTCCAATTTGAAAAGCGATCAGTGTCAGCAAATCGATCAATTTTTTAGATTTTTGAATGCCTTCAAAGGCCAAAATATCTTTAAAAAGATACGAAGAAACGAGTTCGTGCAGATAGGTTTTTCGATCTTCATCTCCTTCCATTGTTACAATTTCTGGGTAAGACCCATAGATCAAACGGTGCTCAAGATGTGCTTTTGTTTCTGCACGATTCTCAATCTGACTAAGCTCCATCTGGGATAAAGCATACATCTTAATAATTTGCTGACGGCCTGTTAAAGGCTCGCCGACCTGTTTTGCCAGGTCAAATGTAGAAGAGCCGGTTGCAATGACCCTGACATGGGGAAGATGATCCACAATAAGCTTTAAATGAAGACCTATCTTAGGGATGAATTGAGCTTCATCAATCACTAGAAGATCTTTATCTCCCATGAAGTCTTTGAGCTTTTCGATCGATTCTCCGGAAAAATATTCCCGGACAAAAATATCTTCTCCTGTCAAAAAATGGTAGTTTTTCTCGTTTTCAAGAAATTTCTTTATCATGGTCGTTTTACCTACCCGCCGAGGGCCGTAAATGACGATGACTTTACCAGGTTTTACCTGTGACTTAAGCTGCTCTAAAGGAATTTGTGGTATGTATTTCATAACCCCAGTCTATAAAATCCCAGAATTAATGTAAATTCTGGGATAGAATGTCCTTGAATTCACATAAATTGTGGGATTTTGTCGTTAAACCCATTTCTGGACGATGGGATACCGGCGGCCGACGCGGAATGACTTCTTGGTCACGCGGATGCCGGGGGCTGCTTGGCGGCGTTTGAATTCGGCCAAATGGATGCGCCGGATTAGATCGTGGACGATTTTTTCTGGGAGATGATGCACTTCTATAATCTCTTCTGGCGTCATCAGATCTTCAACATACGATTGGACCACAGCATCAACGGTCGAGTACTCCGGGAGCGTGTCTGTATCGCGCTGGTTGGGCCTTAATTCGGCCGACGGCGGCTTATCGATGATCGCCTGCGGGATGATCTCCTTTTTGCGGTTGAGCCATCTGGAGAGCATGTAAACCTGCGTCTTGTTGACATCGGCAATCACTGAGAGCCCGCCTGCCATGTCGCCGTAGAGGGTGCAAAAACCCATTGCCAGCTCGCTTTTATTTCCTGTGCTTAGCACTAAAGCTCCCAACTTGTTGGAAAGCGCCATCAGCGTCAGCCCTCGAAGGCGGGACTGGATATTTTCTTCGGTCACATCCGGCGTCTTGCCATTGAAATGCGGCGTTAAATCTTTCAGGCACTCTTCAAACATCGACTGAATAGGAATGATATCCCATTTGATCCCGAGATTTTTTGCCAGTCTTTCAGCATCTGTCGTACTGGACGGAGAATTATATTTCGAAGGAAGGCCCACTCCCAAAACATTTTCTTTCCCCAGCGCATCGACTGCAATGCACGCAACGAGCGCAGAATCAATTCCGCCAGATAAGCCGACTATCCCCTTGCTGAAGCCCTGCTTATGAAAATAATCGCGCGTGCCGAGCACAAGCGCTTTATAAAGATCGCCGACGGAATCATATTCAAAAGGGCATGGACATGCCGGAGCATCAAGATCTACCATCATCCAATCTTCTTCAAATCCTTTGGCAAGCTGACGCAGCTCTCCATCAGCTCCAATGGCAACGCTATAGCCATCGAAAACAAGCTGATCGTTCCCTCCAACCTGGGCGCAGAGAATCACCGGTTTTTTTATGGTTTTGGAAACGGCCTGACATACCTTGACGCGTGTGGCCGATTTTTGAAATTGATAGGGAGAGGCCGATAAATTCAGCAGCAGATCGATGTTTTGTTTGGCCAGCTCATTCACCGGATCGCAGCTGTATTTTGTAAAGCCCACACGATTTGCATGCTCCCAAATATCTTCGCAAATAAGCACGCCGACCTTTTTACCTTTCCACTGCCACGTATTAAACTGTGTCCCGGGCTCAAAATATCGCCTCTCATCAAAAACGTCATAGGTGGGAAGCAGCGCCTTATCCTGAAACCCTACAATCTTCCCATCCTGCAAAATGGCCGCGCTATTAAGGAGAGACTTTTCTCCTTTGGCAAGATTTCGTCTTACAAGCCCCACTACCACCATGAGTCCTTTAGTATGGGGGAGAATCTTCTCAAGCGTCTCTTCCCCTCTCAGCACAAAATTTTCATGGAGCAGCAGATCTTCCGGCGGATAAGCGCAAAGCGTCAGCTCGGAGAAAAGAATGATATCGGCGCGCTCTTTGCGCCCTTTTTCAATCGAATCAAGAATCTTTTTAAGATTCCCCTTGTAATCTCCAATTGTCAAATCAAGCTGGCAGACAAACACCTTCATAGATTCCTCGGTGCCAGGACGACACGGTCTTTAATCTCTCCGGTAGGCGTCCGCGCCTGGATCTGAGCCTCTTTTGGGGACAGGTGCACAAACCAGCATGCATTAACCGACTCTGCCATCGCCAGATACCACAGCTCTTCCGGAGACCGGACTTTACGTGGAGGCGTTCCCCATGAGCCGTCTCCGAAATAAGTCACGCCGGCCGGATCAACTTTACCCTCTTTAATAGGAAACGTACGCTTCAGCGCATGGTTATGGTGCTGGAACGCCCCGCAAACTTGAGCCTCTTCAAACAGAGGAATCCACAGCTCTCTCAAACGCTCAGGAATCGTCCCTTTATATCTATAAACCGAAGGGAAGGCCCCTACATGGAAAATTGAAAATAAATAGGGCGTCTCTTCATCCGCAAGCACCCCTTTGAGCCACTCCGTTTGCCGCCCTTCAATCGGCCAGGTGTGGCCCGTATCGAGAAGCACGAGATTCAGGTAATTGCCGAACATAAGGCTGCGGTACGCCTTTCCTTTCTCAGGAAACGCAAAAATATCATAAAAAATATCAGGATATTTACGCGTGGCGCTTCTTCGATGCACATCGTGATTGCCCACAACCGGCACCATCGGGATCATCCGTCCGTCTTTGGCGATCATCGATTTCTGCATCACCCGGAAAAACTCGTGCCACCGCTCCATTTCCCACTGGCGCCCTTTGCGTGATCTTTTGGAACCCGTGGTATAGGCCAAATCCCCTCCAAGAACAACAAAGTCAGGCTCGTCATACGCCACAGCCCTGTTCATTCTCTCGACCACCTCGATGCCCCAGTAATAGAATATGTCTCCCCCCACTACAAACCGCACCTCGCGGGAAAGCTTTTTCGGCATCGTTTTAAACTTATACTGCCTTCGACTCCCTTCAACTTTAAAGACATACATCGAATCGCTCTTAAGCCCCTCAATCTGAGACATATGCACAGTCGCTGTGGTCTCCGGAACCTCATGAGTCTTCGATGTGACCGCCATCCATTTCGATTCTCCCACCGGATGGTAGAACACCCTTGATCCCTCATTTCCATGCCAGATCACTGTCATTGTGGTTGTTGGATCATCTACCCACGTCAAATAAAGGGCTTCGGGCTCCCCGGCTCCCAGAAAAGCGCAGCCCAGAACAAGAATAAAAAACTTAAACAACTTAACCTCAATAACTTATATCTTACCTTAAGCTGATTATGTCAGTTAAGTTATTCGAAATCAATAGAATTTTTTATAATATATAAATAATAAAAACTTTATTTACTTTTATACTATTTTATACTATAATTATCATTAATAATTAATAGGATAAAACAATGTCTACAACTATCTATAACTGCAGCTTTAATCGTGAAGGCAAAGACAATCTCGACAAGATCTCCGCAGTAGATGCTCTAAATAAGGGCGAACATACGATTGCCGATTTAGTTGGTAAAATCGTTGCTCAGGACTTCAGCTATAGCCCCCCTGCAAATTCCCGATACACCTTGTCGCTCATTAACATTGGTAGTGAAAAAGAAATGACCCTTCAGGCTGCGAATGGAATTCACAAAAGACTCACCTTTGATGGAAGACAATGGTCTATAGAGGATTTGACAACGGGTGCTAGACCAACTCCAATTAGTACAAACCCCGATGTAATTACAGGCCGGCTTTCAGAAACGCTTTATCGTATTGGACAGCTCCACATTGGTCCTAGTACAGAAAAAGGTAAGGAAGAGGCTGGAGGCAGCTCAAAAGTCGATGCCAGTGTTCAGGCTCTTGGAGAGACTGTGCGAGGGTTCCAAACGCTCATGGATCTTAATTTGTCAGCATTAGAACGAACTCGTGAAAGGCTTGAAAGACTCCCGGGGGAACTAAAAGAGTCTATATATGAAGGCCTTGGTAGAGTTCAAGTTCTTGAAAGCCTTGTTAGAGGTTTGGAAGAGACACTTAAGACATTCCAGAAAGAAAAGCAGGATCCTTCAGCTGCTCTCAATCATGATATCCCAGTAGAATTGCGTGCAATTAATTCCAGCATCAATGAACTGACTGCTCTTCTAAGGCAACTGCTGACAGGCAGCTCTGAAGCTAAGATTTTTTCGATACTTGAAAATATCGACCTTGAGATACGCGACATAAAGAAGCAAAACGTTCCCTTGGCGCAAAAAGCTGCAGAGCTCCAACAAGAAAATGAAGCATTAAAAATCAAATTGGCTCAGCAAGGTGCTGAACTTTCTTTCAAAGACAGACAGATTAAAGATTTATCAGCAAAAAACAGTAGACAGGCCGACGAATTGGCAAGCCTTGAAGCGCAACTCGATATTATTGCATCCACAGCAGAAACCTTTAAAAGAAAAAATGAAGAGTTAGAAGAATCCGAAGAATCACTTCAAGCTCGCATCCAAGTACTTGAAAGTGAACTAGCATCAAGCGGAGCGCTTTCTGAAAAGACCCAATCCTTGGAAGCACAGCTGTTCGCAGCTAATGCACAACAGGCCCTAGTCCTGCAAGAGAATGAAAGGCTACGAGAAGAATTGAAATCAGCTCGACAAGTCGCTGCTCTTGGCCAGCAACAAATCGGTCAACATGAAGATTTGCTCGAAGAAATAGAAAGAGACGTTGCAGATATGGATGATATGCTCAAACAATTAGCAGAGCTTGGAAAAAAACTTGCAGCTGTAACTGAAGAGAAAGATCGTCTTCAAGATGAGCTCTTAGGTGCGCAAGACGCCGAAAAGAAGAAACTTCGAGCACAATTTGATGCGCTGCAAGCTCAATTTGCTGCAAGCAATTCAAGCAAAGACAGCGAAATCAGTAAATTACAAGCACTGCTCTCTGCATCAGAAAAAGCAAGACAAGTTTCTGAGAAAGAAATTCAAGGACTTGGCGAAACGCTTAAGAAAAAACAGCTGGAAATCGAAGATGCTGATCAAGCGGCTGCAAGCGTTAAAGCACTTGCCCAAAAAGCACATGACACATCCGGCCAACTTCGAATTGAACTGGAATTATCGAAAGATCGCCACAGAGAAGACTTAATAAAGCTTCGTAGAACGGAAGAACTTCTCGGCGAAAAAACAAAAACAGCTGATAAGACTCAACGTGCGTTGGATAGTATTAGTAGGGAACATGATGCATTACAACAAGAATATGCTGAATTACTTGCATGTGAAGGCAGTATGGCCCAAACACTCGCAACTAAATCCCTTCTTCAAGCACAACGCAACGAAGAACTACTAGCAACAATTGAGTTTAGAAAGATCATTTGCGGGACAAAGCCCCACAAAACAATAAAACCTTCGATGCGATGCATCGAAGGTTTTGTAGATTTAATTATGCATTTTCAATTGCTGATTGCACTTCTGGAGCTTCTTCAGTTCCAGGTTGTACATCAGAAACAGCCGCTGTAAGAACTTCAATTTTAGATCCGTCAACCATTTTCAGGATAATAGATTTATCTTGCACTCTCACAACAGTTCCAATAATCCCCATCGCAGTTACGCGATCGCCTTTTTTCATAGAGCTGCGAAGTTTTTCTGCAGCTTTACGGCGTTTTTGTTCTGGACGCCAGAGAAGGAAGTAGAAAAAGAGTACGCCGAAGCCGAGGAGCATGAGCGTTTGCATCATGTTGCCCTGTGGAGCAGCGGCTGCTGGCTCATCAGCAAAAACAGCTGTAGATGCTAAAACGAATGGGAGAACTTTTTTGAACATAAGACCTCTATATTGGGTTTAATAATTTCTCTATTGTGCCTGAAAAGGGGGCGCGGATCAAGTAAATTCGTCTGAAACGTAAAGGCTATTTTTTAATCATATAAACGATATTTTCAATGTGCGGGGTGTGCGGGAATTGATCGACGGGTTGTAGATGGACAATTTGGTAATCGGGCAGCTCCAAGATGTTTTGAGCCTGGGTCTTGGGATTGCAGGAGATGTAAAGGATTTGCGGAGGGCTTAATTTGCGAAGCAGATCGAGGGCGGGAGGATCGAGTCCGGCACGTGGAGGATCAAGGATAACAAGATCTGGGGCGGGAAGCGTCTCTTTTGCGAGCACCTGGGCGACATCGCCGCGAAAAAGTTCGATATTGGAGAGGTTATTGATTTCGGCGTTCATTTTTCCATCGAAAATGGCGTGGGGGTTGAGTTCGATTCCTATCACTTGTTTGACGCGGGGCGCGCATAAGATGCCGAGTGTGGCGGTGCCGCAATAGAGATCGTAGACACAGGAGTCGCTGGTGAGGGAAGGAAAGTTTAGAGCTGTTTGATAGAGCTTTTCTGCTTGGTCCGTGTTGGGCTGAAAAAACGAGGTGGGGCTGATTTTGAATTGAAACAACCGGTTGTTGAGGGTGATTTCTTCGACGATGTGGGCAGGGCCTTTGAGATGCATTTCGTAAAACTGGGTGGGCTGGCCTTTGATAGCCTGATGTATTTGGAGGAAAATACTGATCGAACCATCGTCAATGGCTTCGATAAACTGACTCAGCTGGGTTTGGGTGATGGCAAAGCGGGGATCGCCTGAAACGGTTAAAATGGCCATTCTTTGACCTGTTCTGCGGGCCTGTCTGAGGGTGAATGTGCGGAGAGTGCCTTCGGCCGATCTGAAGTTAAAGGCGCGAAGATTGGTGCCCTCCCACCAGGTTCTGACGCGGGAGAGCATCTGGGCGTAGCCATCGGGGGCGATCAAACACTCTTCGAGATTAAAGACTTTTCCACGGGATTTTCGTAAGATTAGGCCCAGGAATCTGTCGCCGGCTTTGTTTTGGGAAAAGGAAAACTCCATTTTATTGCGGTAATGCCAGGGATTTTGGCAGGGAATAATCGGCAAGACCTTGCTGGTGGGGTATAGGCTCTCAATAACGGCCTGTTTAGCCTGTAGCTGATGGTCATAGGAGATATCCTGGGATGTGCATCCTCCGCAGGCTGGAAAGTGTTTGCAAAGCATGGGAGGAGTATAACGATTAGGGGCAAATTTAGATATCAATTAAATATTTGAATTGATGAGAGTAAATATCTCTACCACAACAATGATCAATTCAGGTAAACTCGCTTATGAGTTTGAGTTCTTATGTCCCACAGCAACGATTGCTCTAGGGTAACTGATAGATCAGACTTTTAAACGCCCTACGGGGCCGTATTTTTAAGGAAAAGGTATTTATGTCAAATCAAAAATTGTATGTAGGCAGTCTGCCCTACAAAACAACAGAAGATGAACTTCATCAACTGTTTGGTCAATTCGGAACAGTAACATCTGTCAAAATTGTAACCGATAGAGTCACTGGTCAATCCAAAGGTTTTGGATTTGTCGAAATGGCAAGCGCTGATGATGCTCAAAAAGCAATCGAAGGTGTGAACGGCTCTCAATTTGGTGGCCGAAGCCTGATCGTAAGCGTTGCACGTCCTCCTTCAGCTCGTGAAGAAGGCGGCGGCGGCGGTGGCTTTGAACGTCAAAGACGATTCAGAAATCGTTAAGCTTCTAGCCTTGTTGTCATTTAGGGAATTCGTTCCCTTAGCGGCAACAAGGCATTTTTTTGTCTAAATTTTTCCCCAATAACTTTGTCCAGCAACATGTATAGCATCACTTATCTTGTGTTGCAGAGCATTATCTTGATCAATTTGGCTTTTTGTAATCACTATTAGATGAATTTTCTCTACATTTGGATAAAGCCTTATAAGGTCGTCAACGGTGTGATCTAATTTATGCGCCTGTTCAGCAGAAACTGCTTCTTTTACAATAACCGTCATTTCAAGACTGGGTTTTATTTTAAGATTTTCAAAGGAATCAGGCATTCCAGTAACGTAAAACGAAATGTGGCCTTGAAAAAATGGCATACAGCTTCTTGCAATAACACGAAGAACATCTTTCCAACGTTCATCGACTGAGTGAAAATTTCTGACAAGTGAAGGTTGAATTTTGAGCATAGATTTATCCTTTGGGATGAAAGTTTAACAGATCCGCTGTAATAAATCAAAAAGTCCGCCGTGTTTTCGGATATATTCTTTACCCCAGCCGGCAGCCCAGTGGGCGATGACGATGCCAGGCTCGGCGCCGCGGTACATGAGCCAGTTGTAGTAGGGAGAAAGCTGTTTAAATCGAATTTTTCCTTTAAGAAGCAAGGAGGTGAGGACATTTTGATCGCCCATCATCGATCTGTTATGGGTTTGTGCAAGCTTGTCCCACTCTTTCAAGAAGGGACTTTTTTTTCTGAAGAGAAGAACGCCGGAGTTATAGACCGTAGGTGTGTCCTCAGCGAAAGTCTTGCAGGGCTATAGCGAGATCGGTTTCAGGTTGTAATTCATTAAAAAGCGTATCAAGAGGTCCGCACACTTCGCAGTCTAGGTCGAGCCAGAGTGTGATATCGAAAGGAGAGAGCAGGCATGCTTTGGGTTTTTTAAACCAAGCTTCGCGGGCTTTCCAAAGAGGACCGTGGTACTCCTTCTTCCAACGTTTTAAATCTTCAGGAGCGATGAGATTTTTAGGTGTTACCGAGCTGGAGCTTTTGAGCGGGATGAGTTGCATATGCATTTTGCACCAGGCAAGCGCTTTTTTGGACATTCCAAAGTCTACGATGGCGACCGGCAAGCTGCAATGGCGTGAGTAATGTTTCCACCACCAAGGGAGGAGCTCTTCAGCGTTTTTATCTGCACCAATTAAAATTCCATGTTTCATATTCATACCTTAGCAAAGCAAATAAAAAAACCCTAGCTAGTAAACTAGCTAGGGTTGGAAAAAAGAACCTGGCGGCAACCTACTCTACCATACTCTTGCGTACAGTACCATCGGCGATGAGGGGCTTGACTTCTGAGTTCGGGATGGGATCAGGTATGTCCCCCTCTCAATAACCACCAGGTAAAAACTGACAATCGAATAAGTTAATAATGTAAGTGTCATATGTTTCGTATAGATTCGATGATGTAAAATAGCGCTTAAGGATGTCATCACAACATACCTTTTAAGACGCTCAGCTTTTTATTATCATTGACTCGACTCTTAAAAAATAAGAGTAAAGCCGACAATAAAAAGGAAGATCAAGTCAATCGACTTATTAGTATTGGTTAGCTCAGCGTATTGCGACGCTTACACATCCAACCTATCAACCCGGTAGTCTTCCGGGAGTCTATTGGGATACTTTATCTTGAAGGAGGCTTGGCGTTTAGATGCTTTCAACGCTTATCCTTTCCGAACATAGCTACCTGGCTATGCACTTGGTAGTACAACCAGCACACCATTGGTTCGTCCACTTCGGTCCTCTCGTACTAGAAGCAGCTCTTCTCAAGTATCCTACGCCCACAACAGATAGGGACCAAACTGTCTCACGACGTTTTGAACCCAACTCGCGTACCGCTTTAATTGGCGAACAGCCAAACCCTTGGGACCTTCTCCAGCCCCAGGATGCGATGAGTCGACATCGAGGTGCCAAACCGCCACGTCGATATGAACTCTTGGTGGCGATAAGCCTGTTATCCCCGGAGTACCTTTTATCCGTTAAGCGACGGCGATTCCACTTTCTACCGCCGGATCACTAAGCCCTACTTTCGTATCTGCTTGTCTTGTTGGACTCGCAGTTAACCTCTCTTATATCTTTACGCTCAACTCGTGATTGCCAACCACGATGAGAGAAGCTTTGGACTCCTCCGTTACTTTTTGGGAGGATACCGCCCCAGTCAAACTACCCGTCTGACAATGTCCATCTCCCGGATTCACGGGACAGATGTTAGAATTCCGACTTTTTAAGACTGGTATTTCACAGATGACTCCAGCAGCCCTAACGAGCCACTTTCACAGTCTCCCAGCTATTCTACACATAAAAAGTCAGAAGCCAATATCAGAGTATAGTAAAGGTTCACGGGGTCTTTCCGTCTTGTTGCGGGTAAACAGCATCTTCACTGCTACTACAATTTCACCGAGTCTCTCGTTGAGACAGTGCCCAGATCGTTAGGCCATTCGTGCAGGTCGGAACTTACCCGACAAGGAATTTCGCTACCTTAGGACCGTTATAGTTACGGCCGCCATTCACCAGGGCTTAAATTCAATGCTTTGCCTTGCGGCTGACATCTCCTTTTGACCTTTTGGCATTGGGCAGGCATCACACCATATACTTCCTCTTAGACGAGTTTGCATAGTGCTGTGTTTTTGTTAAACAGTCGCCTGGGCCATTTCTCTTCGACACGTTTTCGCTTCTTGACGCGAAGTCAATAACGATTACATGCCCCTCTTCTCCCGAAGTTACGAGGGTAATTTGCAGAGTTCCTTAACGAGAGTTCTCTCGCGCGCCTGAGAATATTCATCCTATCCACCTGTGACGGTTTTGGTACGGTCGCCTTCGAAAACTAGGGGCTATTTCTTGAAAGTGTCGCGCTACGTCATCGGTTCCTCCGAAGATTCCCCTTGTCCAACACCAGACATTATGTGGCCGGATTTACCTAACCACCAATCCCATGTCGAAACGGACACATCCAATGGTCCGCACGCTTAACTTACTTTGTCACCCCGTCGTATAATCTACGGCGGCGCAGGAATATTTAACCTGCTTCCCATCACCTACGCGTTTCCGCCTTAGCTTAGGGACCGGCTAACCCAGGGAAGACGAGCTTGACCCTGGAAACCTTAGATTTTCGGCGAGATAGATTTTCACTATCTTTATCGTTTACTTATGCCATGCATTATCACTTGTATGCGCTCCAACACTCCTAACGGTATATCTTCAACGCACATACAACGCTCTCCTACCACATACTATTGCTAGTACATCCGCGATTTCGGCTCTATGCTTCGAGTCCCGTATATTATAGGCGCAAAGTCTCTCGATTGGTGAGCTGTTACGCACTCTTTAAATGATGGCTGCCTCTAAGCCAACATCCCAACTGTCTTTGAAACTTTACTTCCTTTCCCACTTAGCATAGAATTTGGGGCCTTAATCGGCGGTCTGGGCTGTTCCCCTTTTGACTATGAAGCTTATCCCCCACAGTCTATCTCCTGATCATCTTCCTGGTATTCGGAGTTTGATTCCCGTTGGTAGGGCTGTCGCCCCCCTAATGAATTCAGTGCTCTACCCCCAAGAAGTTATAATCAAGGCTAACCCTAAAGTTATTTCGGAGAGAACAAGATATCTCCAAGTTTGATTAGCCTTTCACCCCTATCCACAACTCATCCAAGAATTTTTCAACATTCACTAGTTCGGACCTCCACTAGGTGTTACCCCAGCTTCATCCTGGTCATGGATAGATCACTTGGTTTCGTGTCTGCAGTAAATGACTTGTCGCGCTATTAACGCTTGCTTTCGCTTCGACTCCAGAACGTTTACAGTTCCTTAATCTTGCCATTTACCGCAACTCGCTGGCTCATCATGCAAAAGGCACGCCGTCAGCCATTTCCCTTAAAAAGGGCATAGGCCTTCGACCGTTTGTAAGCTGTTGGTTTCAGGTTCTATTTCACTCCCCTAACAGGGGTTCTTTTCACCTTTCCCTCGCGGTACTGGTTCACTATCGGTCATCGATGAGTATTTAGCCTTGGAGGGTGGTCCCCCCAGATTCAGACCAGATTTCCCGTGGCCGGTCTTACTCAGGTACCCAACGTGCTCTCTTATCTTTTCGTTGACGGGGCTATCACCCTGTCTCGCTAACCTTTTCAGGTTATTCAGCTAAAACTCATTGATACCATGTCATGGGCCCTACAACCCCAAGAATACGAAATTCTTGGTTTGGGCTATTCCCACTTCGCTCGCCGCTACTATGGGAATCTCTTATAGATTTTTTTTCCTCTGCCTACTGAGATGTGTCACTTCGGCAGGTATCGCTTTACTACCCTATGAATTCAGACAGTAATAATTGAACATTACTCCCACTGGGTTCCCCCATTCGGAAATTTCCGGTTCAAAGCTTCTTTCCAGCTCACCGAAACTTATCGCAGGTTTGCGCGTCCTTCTTCGCCTATCGATGCCAAGGCATCCACCAACAGCCCTTAGCAACTTGATCAAAATTTGAAAGTTGCTATTTCGCCGTAAAATATAATATGTGAATTATTCCTCAAGCGCTAATTTACATCAGTGAAAATTGCGCTTGAATATATAATAATACTTTTATTAATTACTACTTTAAAAAACTTATTCGAAAATTTCGAGATAACAAAAAAAGTATTTCTACACTATATCTCTATGTTTTTAGACAAGAGAAGGGAAGCGATGTTACAAGCACAAACAAGCTTGCTCAACCTAATGGTCGTCAACGGAGGGTCGACAACCATATAGTCCTTAAAAGGAGGTGATCCAGCCCCACCTTCCGGTAGGGCTACCTTGTTACGACTTCATCCCAGTCATCGGCCTTACCTTGGTGACCTCTCCCCTTGCGGTTGAGTCAGCCACTTTGGGCGAAACCAACTCCCATGATGTGACGGGCGGTGTGTACAAGGCCCGGGAACGTATTCACGGCGATGTTGCTGACTCGCCATTACTAGCAATTCCAACTTCATGTGGTCGAGTTGCAGACCACAATCTGAACTGAGATCGGCTTTCTGGGATTTGCTCCACCTTACGGTCTTGCAGCCCTCTGTACCGACCATTGTAGCACGTGTGTAGCCCTGGACATAAAGGCCATGCGGACTTGACGTCATCCTCACCTTCCTCCTAGTTAACCTAGGCAGTCTCATTAGAGTCCCCACCTTACGTGTTGGCAACTAATGATAAGGGTTGCGCTCGTTGCGGGACTTAACCCAACACCTCACGGCACGAGCTGACGACAGCCATGCAGCACCTATACAGAAGTCCTTGCGGAAAATACCATTTCTGGTATCGCCCTCTGCATTTCGAGCCCAGGTAAGGTTCTTCGCGTTGCATCGAATTAAACCACATGCTCCACTGCTTGTGCGGGCCCCCGTCAATTCTTTTGAGTTTCACCCTTGCGAGCGTACTCCTCAGGCGGTATACTTATCGCGTTAGCTACGACACAATCAGGGTTGAGCCTAATTACATCAAGTATACATCGTTTACGACAAGGACTACCAGGGTATCTAATCCTGTTTGCTCCCCTTGCTCTCGCGCCTCAGCGTCAGGTCTAAACTAGAAAGCCGCTTTCGCCACCGGTGTTCCTCCACGTATCTACGCATTTCACCGCTACTCGTGGAATTCCCCTTTCTCCGTCAATCCTCTAGAGAGACAGTTTCAAATGCAGCACCAAAGTTGAGCTTTGGTATTTCACATCTGACTTATCATCCCCGCCTACGCGCCCTTTACGCCCAATAATTCCGATTAATGCTTGTACCCTACGTATTACCGCAGCTGCTGGCACGTAGTTAGCCGGTGCTTTTTCTCCTGCTACTCTCAAATTGACTCGTTATTCACGAATCGTTCTTGTTCCCAGGCAAAAGAGCTTTACGACCCGAAGGCCTTCATCACTCACACAGCGTCGCTCCGTCAGGCTTTCGCCCATTGCGAAAGATCCTCGACTGCAGCCTCCCGTAGGAGTCTGGGCAGTATCTCAGTCCCAATGTTGGCGGTCAATCTCTCAATCCGCCTAGACGTCTTAGCCTTGGTGCGCCATTACCACACCAACTAGCTGATATCCCATGAACCTCTCTCTAACCGCAAGGTCGGTTTCCCGATCCCCTACTTTGATCAACCGGAGTATCCTCCAGCGACCTCATTCGGTATTAGCGGCCGTTTCCAGCCGTTATCCCCAGGTTAAAGGCAAGTTATTCATGTATTACTAACCCTTCCGCCACTCAATTACAGGTTACCCTACAATTGCGTTCGACTTGCATGCCTCATCCACGCTGTCAGCATTCAA
>CAVTNO010000002.1:0-93497 GCA_963736155.1 uncultured Rhabdochlamydiaceae bacterium
GTTTCTGAACCGTGAACTCGAACAGCTTCGCCAGCTCAGCCAGGAACTGCAAACCCTCCGCGCCGACCTGGAACGCCAGACGCGGCTGTTCCTGGAGTGGCGCGCCCGCAACGATGCCGGCGCTGACCAACGGCGGATCGCACCACCTCGCCACCTTCCCGTGCGAAGCCTACGGGTATGGAAGCGAACGGCGTCCGTCCGCCCTGGTCCCTCGCACCACTCCGGGAAGCCAGCGCGGAAGCCGCCGACAAGATCCACGCCATCCTCTGCGACCGGATCACGCTCCTTCAGCAAGAGCAACAAACCCGATGGGAGAAAATCCTCGTGCTTCCCTTCCCGGCGCGGTCCAGGCCAACACGTCTTTTGATCCAAAATCGGCCAGTTCGAGCGTCTCGACCGCGCGACGGAACGCCAAACGAGGCCAGATCAGGGCAGAATTTTGTTGTCGTGGATCGACGCCGGACGTTGAATTTTGCTGACTTCACTTCACTTCACTTCACTTTCCCGCCCGGCAACTCCGCCAGGTTGTGAAACAGATGCACGATCGACGCCATGACCTTGAACCAATCGGCTTGATGAATGTATTCGTCAGGCGCATGCAAGTTCGCGCCGGTAAGGCCCATCAACAAGGCGGGGCGCCGTCGAAAAGGTCGGCGAGCGGCCGAACGAACCCAATCGAACCCCCGCAGCCGAGCGGGATCATGTCTGACCCGAAGCCCGCTTTCAACGCCTGCTCCGCCGCCTCGAACGCCGGGCCTTGCGGGTCGACCATCCACCAGAGATTCGGCTTGTCGCGCTGGGTGACGGTGACCTTCGCGTTCCAGGGCGGATTGGCCAAGGAACTCGGACACGGCCGCCGCGACTTGCGCCGGATCTTGATCGGGCACCAGCCGGCAGCTCACGATCGCCGACGCCTTCGAGAGCACTTGATTGGACGCTCCCTTGATCGTGGACGCTTCCTGAGCGATCACCGTCAGCGCGGGCCGTCGGCTCGTTTGCTCGTAGAAGTTGCGGCCGGGTTCGATCGCCAGCGCGACGCCATCGAGCACGCCAAGGTCTTTTCGCAATCCCGCCTCATCGACCCCAAGCTTCTCAAACCCCTGCTTCTCCTTGTCGCTGAGCGGTCGGACGCCGTCATAAAAGCCGGGCACCGGAACTTCGCCGTTGGCCAGTAGAGCCTCGACAGGATCACATTGAGCGCGATCGCGGCATCGGCCAGGCGCACCGCCGACGAACCCGCTGTGTGAAGGTGCCTTGGCAGTCTCGACCTCGACGAGGAACGACACCAGCCCTCCAACGAATAGGTGATCGACGGCGTTCCCGGCCGGATGTTTTCGGTGTCGCACACGACGATCACGTCGAAAGCAGCCGCGCCGGTGTTTCTGGAAGAAACCCAACAGGTTCGCTGAACCGATTTCCTCTTCGCCTTCGACGAGAATCTTGACGTTAACCGGCAGCGTCCCTTCGCCTTGCAAGCACGCCGCGATCTCGCCGAGCTGTGCCACGACGCCGCCCTTGTCATCAACCGCGCCGCGCGCGTAGAGCTTGCCATAGCAGGCGTGAGCGTCCAGGGGTCGCCGGTCGTCCAGTCTTCCGGAGTATTCGCCGGCTGAACGTCGTGATGCGAGTACAGGAAAACGGTCGGCTTGCCGCGCGCCGAGCCATTCGCCGTAAGCGTAAGGATTTGACCCTTCGCCGGTCAGAATCTCGACGTTGTTCAACCCCGCCGCCTTCATCTGCTTGCAGACGAGTTCCGCCGTCTTGCCGATCTCGGGCTGATGCGCTGTCGGTGCTGACGCTCGGCACGCTCACGAGTTCGGCGAGGTCACGAATCCGGTCGCTCTCATGATTCTTGATGTATTCCAAGGCGCGCTTCATGATCGACCGGCTCCATCGAGGACGAGTTTCCGACAGCGTCGAGCCTCATGATACAACGCCACCTCCGGCGAATACCGTCGCGAGATGGTCGCGCGAACGAACCCAACACTTATCGGGAACAATGCGATCTATTTTGTTCCGTTGCTGGCCATGACGAGGACAATGGCTTGTTGCGCCGAACGAACCCAACGCTTATTCGACAACTTATGATCCTCTTTGTTCTCTTGCTCGCGTATTCTCGCGCCTGCGGAAGTCGCTTGCCTATTTGCCGATGAGCCGAAAAACAGGAACCCTTCTGGAGATTATCGAAGTGAAATACGAGTTCGTATCGCGATTCGAGAAAAAACGGGTGTCGTGAAATCAGGTCGTCCGTGACGATTCCGATGGCGATCTGGCAACTGCGCCCAGAGTGTCGTGAAATCCATTGAGACCATCCTGATCCACATTGAATTCTTCGACGGCATGAATCTGGCCGCGCTCTCAGGAAGAGCCGGAACGCCAAAATGTGAAAACAACAGAGGAGCATGCCATGTCGCAATCGTCCAAGGCATGATCCGCGGGAAGACGATCAAACTCCAGGCCGATCCGGGAACGGCGGACGGCGCGACAGTTGAAAAGTAACGACCCCTCGCTGCCGGGGCACGACCCCGACGTGCGGCGCAAACTCGCCTCCGCGCACGCCGGCGCTCGCCCACCTTCCCCAAGAGGACTCGGACGCCCTCGACACAATCGTCCATGAGCGGCAAGGGACAGGGCTTCATCGCGGAGTGTCGGAACAGCTTCTGCTCGACACAAACATCATCTCTGATCACTTGAAGCGGGCGTCCGGTCGTTCCATCGCTTCATGCAGCATCGGGCAGTTCGCCGTTCCGACGATGTCTCGGCGAACTTTATCGTGGGCTTATGGACGGGCTGATCCATCGACGATCCTGGGACCGTTGGAAGATCTTGCGAAGCAGCTCGAAATCCTTCCGTTCGACACGGAAAGCGCGACAGTTCGGAAACTCGCGTTCTTATGAGTCGTGGCGGCGTGACCGTGGATTCGGTTGACCTGATGATCGCCTCAATGCGCTCGCCATGACCTCACCTTGGTAACGGATAATACGAAGCCTTCCACAACATCCCCGACCTTCGACTGGTCAACTGGCTCACTTCCTGAGCGAAGCTACGCCGACGTCGGCCAAACAGTCGCCAGCACACGGCGAGCCAGGGCAGCCATTGCCGCATGCGATCCTTCAACACGGCCTCGATACGATCAAGGACGAGCGAGCCGTGCGAAACGTGAAGCAAAACAGGCCAGCGCCAGGACCACCTCGTGCGGAATACTTGGTGGATCAGCAGATAGTCCCTAGACATGCAAGAACTAAAAAATCAGACCACGATAGCGAGTCGTGCCCAAGCCCGCGCCAAAATATACCCAGAAGTTAAGCCCCATCATTTACAAATTGAAATCTTGCAAAATATGTGCGGGGATTCCTCCCGATCTTGTAGACGGTCTACTCAAGAAGCCAAAGTCCTGGCGCTTGCTTATGAATCAGGTTCCGAGAAGTCCCAAGCTACCTTTAGCCATGTAGAAATCCCGCACTTCCTCCCAAGCCCTGACCCCTTGCCCGGTCGCCTTGTAATCCGTTCTTTAACGGGGATTCCGTCGATCATTTCCTGTTCGTAGCGGCCTTCGACGTGGTGGCCTTCTTCGAGGCGGGCCATGAGCTGGTAAAAGCTCGCGAGGGTTTTGCTCGCGCCGTCTTGCTTGAGCCGCGGCGGAGGTCGGCGCCGGACAACTCGCCGCTCAAGAGCGCCCGAGGACGAGGAATTGCAGGTGTGTCAGTTCGGGTAACGGCATGGTCGTTCCTGTCGATGACTCCCTATCTAATGTCACATTATACAGGACCGCCAAGCCTGTCAAGAGTCGCGGGCGAGCGGCTCATTGAAACTCACTCCAGACGATTTGCCCAGCGATCAATCTGCAGCTCGCCGGGCCACCTTGAAAACGATGTTCTACAGTGCGATAGGTCAACTCGTCGCTCCCGACGTGAACAACGAGAACGGCGATGATGCACGTAACCGCTCGCACTTCAGGATTCGCACCATGAATCGCGGTCGCTCGCCTCGACACGGTTTCGCTCTTGCATTCGAACCCTTGGAGGGGCGAAGCCTGCTCAGCACGTTGTCGCCTCACACGGTTTCCACGTCGCCCGTGCAGGTCGAGACGCTTTCGCGAAGCGAGTCGACAAGCCCGGTCGCTCGGCAATGGGCGTGGCTGGCGAACACGTATTGGTATGTACCGACGGCGAATCTCCCGGCGTGGTCTACAATCCCACCTCGGGGACGCTGATTCCGGTGCTCGATCAGACGGTGTATCACATCACGGCGTACAGTAACGGTTATTTCTGGGGGGACACCGTGAGCCAGCTCGGCTCGGGCACACCCTCCAGTTCCGCGTTGATCGGATCGGTCACACCGGAAGGGAAAGTGCTTCTCACATTTATTTCGGAGTCAGCCGTGACGGAAGGTTACGGCACGATGGTGAAGAAGAACGGGCAGTGGACAATGGAAAACCAGATGTTCACAGGCTCATCGGACGCCCAGATCGGCCATTGGGCCTACATGGTGCAAACCCGGCCGGGAATGGCAAGCTGGGAATCGCTCCCGTCGGTCAACGTCTCCGTGCCGACGTTCTTGAGCAACTATTCCGCTCCAACACCGACGCCGGCGTTTTAGCACGCATCAACGGCTTCATCGCGTCTTTTCTTGATTCAACCACATCTCAGCTTCGAGCACGCGATAGTGCGAATCGAGGACGTCGACGTTGGTGATCGCGGCTCGCGGAGTTGTTCGGCAGCCGCGGCCATTTGCTTCATGCGCATTCACATACACTTCCAGAGCCGCGACACGTTCCCTTTTCTCGATTCCGGTCGCTTGAAAGCGCCTCGACCTCGCGACGCTCCCAGATGGCCCTTCGTGAGTCAACGTAGCTCAACTCGCCGTTTTTGTTCAGGACATCCAGGTTTTCGATCGCTTGGCGGGCCAGCTTCAGTTGCTCTGCCGCGAGGGCCTTGTTGCTCTCTTCCGGCTTGGGCGCGGCCGACGCCCTGGCCGGTGGACTCGCCGAGAACACGGCGGTTAAGACCGTCCCCAGCACCAGGCCCGCGAGCAGACCACCGACCACACCCAGGGTCTTCGACTTGAAGATCATCATGGCGGAAATTACTCCCACGTCGGGGCGTCGGCGCAGTTGGAAAGCAAAGAAATCAGGGCGTCGTGGTCGATCGGTTTTACCAGATAGTGATCAAACCCCGCTGCCTTGGAGCGGCGGCGATCCTCGTCCTGGCCGTAGCCGGAAATCCCGATGATCACTGGCTCGGGGCGACCGGAACAGTGCGCCGAGCCGGGCGGCGACTTCGTAGCCGTCCATGCCGGGCAGGCCGACGTCCAGCAGCACGAATTCGGGCCGGAATTCGCGGGTCTTGGCCAGGGCTTCGAGCCCTTCGTGCGCCGTTTCGACCTCGTTTCCCAGGAGCTTCATGAGGCGGGCCATTCCGTGCCCGTGTCCACGTTGTCATCCACCACGAGGATGCGCGATCCCCGCTTTCCGCGCGGGAGGAGTGGGCGGCGTCGGAGTGGCGGACGGAAGCGCCGCGGGGAGGCTCACGACGAACTCGCTTCCTTTGCCGGGTCCATCACTCGTCGCCGAGACGCTGCCGCCGTGCATTTCGACGAGTTGCTTGACGATCGTCAGGCCGATGCCAAGACCGCCTTCCGAGCGGGCGATCGAACGTTCGCCCTGGGCGAAGAGCACGAACATCTCGGGAAGCTTCTCGGGAGGGATGCCGATACCGTCGTCGCGCACACGAACGACGACCTGATTGTGCTGTTGCCGCGCTGAGCCAGATATTGCCGCCGCTCTCGGTGTATTTCGCGGCGTTGGTGAGCAAGTTGAGCATGACCTGTTCAAGCCGCGTGGGGTCCGCCTCGACAGCCAGCTCGCCCCGCGTGAATGAGGTGAAAAGTTGCTGATTTCGTTCGCTCACCAGCGGGCCGCCGCGTCGACGGCCTGTTCCAGGATGGAGCCCGCGTCGACGATCTCTTTCCGAAGCCGAATTTTGCCGCTGGTGATGTGAGACGTCGAGCAGGTCGTCGATCAGGTGAGAAAGTTGCCGCACCTGACGCTCGATGACGTTCTTGGCGAAGTTGGTGTTATCCTCGTCGTCAGACAGCTTGAGCACGGTCACGGCGTTGCCGACGGCCGCGAGCGGATTGCGCAGTTCGTGGGCGAGCATCGCCAGAAACTCGTCTTTTCGACGGTCGTTCTCCTTCAGCTCTTCCTCGTAGCGTTTGCGGTCGGTCACGTCGCGCGTCGTTCCGGCGACGGCCTGCACCGATCCATCAAGGGAGAGCACGGGTGTGAAGATATAATCGTAGACCCGGCGTCCATTGGTTCCCTTGAACGGAACTTCGCCACGGATCGGACGGCGGGTTTCGATGACCTGATCGATCTCGCGGTCGTGCATCTCGGCGTGCCAAGGTTCGTAGGAACCGCGAAAAAATAACTTGAGCAAATTCCTGTTGCCAAGCGAGTGTCAGTTTTGCACTCTGGTCGCATGCAAGACGCGACCACGACGGAACGGGTTCGAGAGAAATTCCTCGCGCTGGCTCCAATGATGGACGAGCGAATGCGAAGACAATGGGCCGCCACCGAAGCCATGGCATTGGGTTGGGGTGGCGTCTCGACCGTCGCCATCGCTACGGGTCTGGCGAGAAACACGATCACGGCGGGAATACGCGACCTGGAACATCGCCGGGCGCACCCCGACGAACCCGTCGCCGCGCAGGTCCGCGGTTTGGGCGGTGGTCGCAAGAAGCTGACCGAAATCGACCCGGGATTGCGGGCGGCACTCGATGCCTTGGTTGATCCGATGACGCGCGGTCATCCGGAGTCGCCGTTGCGATGGACATGCAAGAGCACGAGCAAGTTGGCTGAAGAACTTCAACGACAACACCACCCCGTGACGGATCGGACGGTTGCCACACTCCTGAAGCGCGCAGGGCTACAGTTTGCAGGCCAATCGCAAGACAAAGGAAGGCGCGGGGAATCCAGACCGCAACGCGAAGTTCGAGTATATCAACGCTCAAGTGCTCAAGTTTCAGAAGCGACGAGCATCCGGTCGTGTCGGTGGACACGAAAAAGAAGGAATTGGTCGGGGAATTCAAGAACGCGGGCCAGGAATGGCAACCGAAAAGGGAGCCCGAGAAAGTCAACGTGCATGACTTCCCGGACAAGAAACTCGGCAAGGCGATTCCGTACGGAGTGTACGACCTGGCGAGCAATGAGGGTTGGGTCAGTGTCGGGATCGATCATGACACGGCCCGATTCGCGACCGCCAGCATCCTTCGCTGGTGGAGAGAGATGGGCTCGCAACGCTTCCCAAAGGCGACCGAGTTGATGATCACGGCCGACGGGGGCGGAGCAACAGTAGCCGGAACCGCCTGTGGAAGGTTTCCCTCCAGGATCTGGCGAACGAACTGGGACTGCGTCTTCAGGTCTGCCATTTTCCGCCTGGAACGAGCAAGTGGAACAAGATCGAACATCGCCTGTTCTGCTTCATCACCAAGAACTGGCGTGGCCGTCCGTTGACCAGTTACGAAGTGATCGTGAATCTGATCGGAAGCGTCACGACGAAGACCGGCCTGACCGTCCGTGCTGCCCTTGATACATCAGCTTATGAAACGGGGATTGAGGTCAGTGACGAGGAACTCGCTCGCGTCAAATTGACCCCGGCCAAGTTTCATGGAGAGTGGAACTACACGATCCGTCCCAAGAAATAATTGCTCAAGTTAATTTTTCGCGGTCCCGTAGCCGAGTTCCCAGCAACTTTTCCCGATCGCTTCGTCCCAGGTTCGACCCCACATCGCGAGCAGGGCCTCGTTCGCGTAAATGAACCGATGATCGAGGTCGAACACATAAGCCAGATCGGGAGTGTTCGAGAGCGCCGCATGGTACATCCGCCGATCCTTCTCGGATTGCTCGGCGATACGCTCGCGCTCGGCTTCGGCGCGCATTCGCTCGCTGGCGTCCCGGAAGTAGACCGAGAGGCCGCCGGGCGTGGGATACGCGTGGACCTCGTACCAACGATCGTGGTCCGGAAAGTGCGCCGAGAACGATCGTGCCACGCCGTCGGCGATCACGCGCCGATACGCGTGTTCGAACTCGCTTCCCACGGTGCCGGGATACACTTCCCACAGGCTTCGGCCCAGAAGTTCGCCGCGTGGCAAGCCCAGCGTGATCTCGGCCTGGGGGTTCAGGTACGTGAACCGCCATTCCTCGTCGAGCGAGAAGAAGGCGTCGGTGATGCTCTCCAGAATGCGATTCGCGCGGTCGTCCGCGGCCCGCTCTTCTTCAGGAGCCGGCGCAGCTCCGCCTCGGCCTGTTTGCGCTCGGTGATATCGCGAAAGACCAGCACCACGCCGGTAAGACGACCTTCGTCGTTCTTGATCGGCGCGGCACTGTCGTCGATGGGGCGTTCGCGGCCGTCCTTGGCGATCAGCACGGTATGATTCGCCAGCCCCTGGGTCTTGCCGATGGCCAACACCTTCTCCACGGGATTGAAAACCGGGGCCCTCGTCGTCTCGTTGACGATGACGAAAACCTCGTCGAGCGGCTTTCCCTTCGCCGCGCTCGCGGTCCAGCCGGTCATCTCCTCGGCGACGGCGTTCATGAACGTGACCTGCCCCGCTGCGTCAGTGGCGATCACGGCGTCACCAATGCTGTTGAGCGTCGTCGAGAACCACTTGCTGGACTCTCGCAGCGCTCCTCGACGCGCTCTGCGCAACGCCCTCCTGTTGAAGGCGAACGGACTGCGTGACGTCCTTGACATGGTGAATAATATGAACAACCGTTCCGTCCTCCGACAGCATCGGCGCGTTGACGGGCAGCCAGTGCCGCTCCTCGAATCCCCCTTCGGGCCGCGGGATGTCATAGCGCTGGACGGCCATTAGATCGGTTGTCCGCGTGGCGAGAACGCGGTGCAAAGAAGCCTTGAGGTTCGCTTTCCCCGTCGCGTCGAGCTGGTCCGGATTGTCGGGAAAGACCTCGAAAAGCGGTCGGCCGACGATCTGCTCCGACGTGGTCCGCGTAACCCGGAGATAAGCCGGGTTGACGGCGGCGATCGTGAATTCGGCGTCCGGATTAAGAACGAGGAACGGTGTGGGAGCGGCCTCGAAAAGGGCCTGAAAGTCCGGGGATTTCCCTGAGGTGTTCGACATCGATGCGTTCCCGTCAGCACTCGGAACTGGCCCACAGGCATTCTCGATTGTACTTGCTTGACTTCCTTTTCGACATCCCCGCGAATTGGTCGCGACTCAAGTCCACTCAAGTCGATGCCGGATGGTCGTCGCGGCCCGCCAATCGAACACCGGCGCGACCTTCAAGCCTCCGAAATCTCCCCGCGCATGCCGCCTCCAGCATCGGGGTCGAAGGAACAGAAACGACCACGCGACGCTCACCCAAAGTGCTGACGCAACGAGGATGATTCCACGAAACAGAAGGCGCGGAACGGGTTCCGCATCGGTTGCCACGAGCGCGATCGCGACTAAAATCAAGGGCGTTAAAAAATTCACAGGGCACGGAGCGATTGATGTGTGGAATGGAGTGAAAGCGCGGTTCGTTCGCGTGGCGGCGCTGGTCGGGTTGCTGGTGGCCGGAATCGTCGGGATCGGCGCGTTTTCGGCGTGGGACGCTGATCGCCGTGAATTCTGCGCCGCGAAAGCAGCGCTCGACGATCGTCTCCGAGGATGGGAAAGCCGCGAACCAGCTTTTTTGGGACACCTTGCACGGCGGCCGTTACGACGACATCGGGCACGTGCTCAACGCGCTCACCGCGGCTTATCTCAAGAACCCTGGAGACGCGGAAACCGCCGCGCACATCGGGTTCGCCCACATCCCGCGCGTCGGCGCAGCGCGCCTCGCCGATCCACCGGCGACGATCACCGATGATCTTGTGCTCGCGCAAATACTTTTCCGAAGCGGTACGCTTGGCTCCCGATGACGCTCGCTTTCGCGGCTTCCTCGCCAGCGCTGAACTTGGTGAAGCCCAAGTGCATGGCGACGAGCGGCTCAGCGCGCAGGGTTATTTCGACTTGATGGACGCCAAAAAGGCGTTCCCCGAGTTCAACCTGTTCACGGCGGGATACGTCCTCTCCGACCTTCCCGTGGGCGATTCCAAATTTCGGGACGCCGTCGAATATCAGTGGCAAACCCTCGACCTCGTCGCCGAGGAACCCTACGACCGGAAAACCGTTTCCCTCGCCAAATACATGCACAAGGAAACGCGCGAGGGGCCGAAACGGGTCTTGTGGAATTCCTCGATCGCGCCTTCACAATTTCGAGGGATTTTTCCTGAATATGGGAGACATGATGGATATTAAATCCTTCCATCTTTTCAAAACATGGAACGATTTTTTCTCCCTCTTTGTGTAAAAAACAGTACATTGCTGTAGTTGATCCGTTTTGAGTAAAAGTGATTACAACAAAGTCATTGCCCCAAGAATCAACACCTTTGGTAATCGCCGTAGCTTTGGCTTCTTCTAAATGCTTATTATTCCTTCTCAGAACGTCTGCATGAACTTCCTCTTTTGATGGAGAAGCGATAGCAGATTTGACAACAATATCGTCGCGAATTTTAGCAGCATTGCTGTACTCGGCTTCGCTTGGAAATAAACTAGCCAACTGAAAGGGCACTATTTTCTCAACCGGTTTCGCAGTGAACAACCATCTCCGAATGCCAACCACCGCCAAGCCTGCGGCGAGTAGTGTGAGGACAGCTATGGCGACTTTAACTTCTTTTGGCAGTTTGTTGAACTCTGCATAGATCTGTTTTGGTGTGAGTGATGTAACTTTTGAAACCATTGTGGGGACTCCTAATTTTAGACAGGTGCAGTATAGCGGGATTGCAGGAATTTCATAAATAAAAAATTAATCAATGTGCTTAAATAGCTCATATTCAGACTATTATACAGTTAATTACAAATTAAAATATATTTTATATTAACAATGTACTATATTGAACATTATAGAACAAATAGTAAGGCAAGGGTCCGTGGCGGGTAAACTACCTCAAACTGATAAAGATTGGAAAAAGAAGCTCTCCCCTGCGGAGTACCGCGTCCTGCGGGAAAAGGAGACGGAGAAGGCTTTTTCCGGGGAGTATTGGGACTCGACCGAAGATGGAACCTATGTCTGCGCCGGCTGTGGAGAGCCTCTCTTCAGCTCGGACGCCAAATTCAAGTCGGGAACAGGCTGGCCCAGCTTTACCGAGCCTGTAAGCCCCGATGCCGTCGACTACCAGGACGATGTGGGGTTCTTCACAAAGCGCGTTGAGGTGAAATGCCATCACTGCGGAGGGCATCTGGGCCATCTATTCAACGATGGACCCAAACCCAGCCGCAAGCGGTATTGCCTCAACTCCGTCGCTCTTAAGCTTAAGAAGAAAAAATCTAATTAGCGTTATTAATATCTTCTTTGAGTTTAGCGATAATCAAATCTAATGCCAATTTGTTTTTACCACCCCGAGGGACGATCAGGTCGGCCTCTTTCTTGCTGGGCTGGACAAATGCCTCATGCATCGGCTTGACGGTTGTAAGATACTGGATGCGGACGCTTTCAAAGGTGCGGGATCTTTCATGCATATCTCGATCGATGCGGCGCAGAAGACGCACATCATCATCGGTATCGACAAAAAGCTTCAGATCGCATTTTTCACAAACCTCCGGCACGGCAAATATCAAAATCCCTTCCACGATGATGATTTTATTTGGCTCTACGGTCTCGGTGAATTTTTCAGGCGAATGGGTATGAAAATTATAGACCGGTTTTTCTATAGCGTTGCCTTCTTTAAGCTGCTGTAAGTGATGGACCATGAGACCAAAGTCGAGAGAGTTGGGATGGTCGAAATTCGTTTTCTCCCGCACCTCTAAAGGAAGGTGTCCGATGTCTTTGTAGTAAGAATCCTGGGAAATGAGGACCGATTGACCGGGAAAAGCCTTTTGAATCCGGTGGGCAAGGGTCGTTTTACCGGATCCCGTTCCTCCGGCAATTCCGATGACAATGGACTCTTTTGCAGATAGGGTTATAAAGCTCAGAGTTGCGATAATCAGTGTGAACAGGCGTTTCATGAAATCTCCTTTTTAGTTGTGGATCGCGCTATTCTTCACAATTTTTTTATTTATTTAAAGAAGGAATATAGAGATTGATCTCCCCTGTCTTCTCAAACCCCAATTGAAGATAAATTTTCTCGTAGTCCGGCGCGCTCAGCACGACAAGCTGCTGCATCCTGAGGGAGCTTGCTCGGTGCATGAGATACTGGATAACGGTCTTGCCGTGAGCTTCATCTCCGGGAAGGAACGACTCATTGAAGATGCCGCCATGATAGCCGCAAGGGATGAGCGTGCCGGTTGAAACCGGCCTGCCGCCAACGTATAGAAGAACGTTTTCACACGGCCCTTTTTTTAGAAAGTCTGAAAAGCCGTTTTTTACAGTCTCATCAAACTGAAAAACGGAGGAGAGCAGCTCATTGAAAATAGCGAGATCGGCCATACGAATATCGGCATCCGGGGCTTTAACGGGCTCTACGTTCCACCGCATGAGAGAGCAGGTCAGCGCAGGAGCAAAACCATTCTTTGCGAGATACGCTGCGATGGGAGCGGACTCGGGATCACTTGGAACCCAAAAAGAATACGGAAGGCCGCTGGGGGCATTCCGGATGATCCGGTCGATCAGCGACTGCATATTTCCATCCGGCGCAAGGTGCATCACGGCGTTGAGAAAAGGATGGGGAATTCTCGAGAACCAAATGAAGGCTTCGTAGCTTTTTTCTTCGGCGGGAAGATACCGCTCATAGCACTGCTCCAGCTGGCGCAGCGTATCGGATGATTTCATGGGGGGCTCCATGTTAAAGATGCTCATACACATAAGAATACTCGTTTTAAACATGGGTGTATGTTACGCAAGAAGCGGGACTTAAAAACACCGTAGAAGTTACGGTAGGAGTCCTAAATCATGGAATCGGGCGGCAAGTGAGAACATCTCGTGCTTAGAGTAGCAGCCGAGTTTGTTTTTCATGTTCTCCAGATACGCTTCGATGGTGCGGGAAGAGAGTTTTAAAGCAGCTGCTGTTTCTTTGGCTGATTTTCCTCCGTGCAGGAGTTGAAGGCACTCTCTTTCCCGATGGGAAAGTTTGAAGAACAGATCGATTTCCCTGCCCATTCCCAAATCACGCAAATAGGCGATCAGCGCCTTAGATGGAATCAAGGGAGAAATCGGCTCTTTCGTAAAGTAGTCGGCGCCTTTAAGATCGATGAGAGAGCTTGCCTCCTTGCCCATCTGCTCGATCTCAGGGGCCATCTCGCGTCTAAAGTGGTCAGCGAATGATTTGAGGATCTGAGGAGTATTCATAGAGAGTGTGTCGATGTTGCAAGTGGGACGGGCGCCGCTGCATCCAAAAAACTCAACGTAATCTTCTCCCTTTTCAATGAGCAGCACACCGATATCAAGATGAAACTTCCTTCCGGATCCAATCAGCTTGTCAAGATACTCTTCAGAGCCGTTGGCCTCTATATTAACGATGCCGCTCTTATAGACATCGGGATGCCTAAGGTAAGGGTCGAGTAGATAAAACTGGTTCTGAACATAGTGTTCAGCCCAGTCGGGGCGGTCGACGAAGACGGTGTATTTGCCGTCCAGATCGATCCGATGGTAGGTAAAATAGCTGACGCCAAGATGGTCTTTCAGCGGACGTGTTGTTTTCTTAATCTTATCTGAGTGCTTAATAATGTAGTCTTGGACAATCTGTTTCCAGCTTGGCATCTTACTCAGTCAGTAGTTGGACGGCGCCGGTTTGGAAATTATAATATCCGCCGACAACCGCAATCTTGTTTGTTTTGATCAAATTGTGAAGGACGGGGCTTCTCTTCAGCTCCTCAACTACGCGAAGAACATTGCCTTTGACGGTATTTTCAACTAAAGAGCCTTTTTGGAGCCGGGCGTGCTCAAGAGATGGCATAATCAATGAGGCGACGGTTTCAATATCTTGGATCTGGCCGTTGATGACGGCTTGGATCGCTCCGCAGCTTTCATGTCCAAGAACCATAATGACCGACGACTTTAGATAGAGGGCTGAATATTCGATGCTATTTAGCTCGATGGGGCCGACGACATTGCCGGCAACGCGCACGACGAAGAGATCGCCGATCCCCTGATCGAAGATGATCTCAGGAGAGACGCGCGAGTCAGAGCATCCCATAATAATGGCAAACGGATTTTGGCCGCTGGCAGCGCAGATCCGAGCTTCTTTACTCCGGTTGGGGTGGAGCAATCGGTCTTGGCTGTAGCGGGCATTCCCTTCTACGAGCTGCCTAAGCGCAATTTCGGGTGTCATTTCTTCTGCTGAAGTCACTGGGTATCCTAAAAGGTTCCAGCATAACCTATCTCTAAAAAAAAATGCAGTGTAAATAATTCTTGAACCATATTAAAATATTTTCAACCCAAAAAAGGAGGGATGTTATGGCTGTATCTTTAAGAACTAGCGTAAGGGGTTGTCAATCAGCATTGATGAGACCGTCTATTTTTGACTCTTCCGTCAGAATTCGAAGACTTGCAACTTTTTCTCATAGAGGAGAACAGAATGACCCACGGATAAAAGCAACATTCAGCCCCAATAATAAAGGGACTGGTATTGTCCTGGTGGCTCTTTCAGTTCTTGGCATAAGTACTTATATGACCACGGAAGCACAATCAATCCCTGGCGAAGTTGTAAAACACTTTTTCTTCAATGCAAAAGTCGATACTGCACGTAAAGCAGTTGAAAAAATACTTAAACGAATTGATACCATGAGACAATCTGCTATGACTGAAGGCTTTACACAGATGTCTCAGCAGCAGACTGAGTTCTTTAATAATATAGAACTCCAACTCCAGAATTTTGCAGCACTATACGAGCAATCATTAGATTACACAGTAGCGACCATGGGACGTGAAGCCTCTTCTCAATTAGCACAAATAGACACGATGGTTCATGACTGGAGTGAACTTATTGCAAATCCAGACGTGAAGAAAATAGCTCAACAGTACCAAGCACTCGTTTCAAATTTTGCTCTCGTCAGCGATATCCCCAAAGTGGTGGCTTTTTATCCAACTTTTGTCTCACCTCATCTAACAGATCATCATATTATCATTGAATGCGTAGGTGCATTTCCTCCTGTATCCTCTCCGGAAATGGAACCCAAACTCATCTTACATAACAACACATATCCTCTCTCAGAAAACCGTGGAGGCATTCTCCGTTTCTACGTACCTTATAGCGACGCATTTCCCAGCGGCAACTCCTCTTTATGCAATTATACCGTCCAGATTCCCCATCTTCAAAAAGGATGGTTTTGTAACTCTGTAAGGGATTACCAGTATAAAGGATCCATCAGAGTACTTCCTGACTCACCGGGAAAAATTGTTCTCCAATATGCTCATGTTGAGACAAGCTTCGAAACAAAAGAGATTTCATCTCTCTCTCATAAGCAAACTTCTCGTCCTTATGGATTTAATCGTGATGCGATCATATCCCCTATCAACTTACCACAGAACCCGGTTGGAAAATCAAACCCGGCACATCGAAATTTATTGTGCATGAAAACAAGGGAGATAAAAAAAAGTCCTCCTGGAAGCTTGGGCAAGAGACTCCAGATCGTGTAACATGGCATGTTTCAACTCGCAAATATAGTCCTGCTAAACATTGCGATAAAATTACATTTACCATAGCTGCAATTGTTGAACGAGCGATCACGAATACAACCACTAAAGAAAAGGAAGTTGATCTAAAGTGGGGAGATTCCATGGTCATAGGTGTTGCCGGCGATAGGTCCACAATTACCTTTAAGGCGTTCGACGGAACAACCCAGGTACTGGTTCCAAACACCCGCAGTAAATATGTAGAGTTTATTAACAGGGGTGGCAGAACGATTCTTTCCGTAAAATCACCCGAAGAAATCTCCTACTTCAACTTTCACAAGTTAGAGGTTTCTAATAACGAGAAAAAGACCTAGGAAAGCCCGCTTGCTCTGGATGCTCTATTGACCGAAATGACTAAATAATATTTGAAAATTGCTTTGACATGGGTTAGGGTCAAGTTAAATGAAACATAAATTTGACATTGGCAAGAAGCGCATCCTTAGAAAGCTGCCCGGCGGGAGCCGCCTGATGGTGAATGCCGACATGTGCCCTGCGTTGAAGCACATGGCCTTGGCTACGCTTGTCCTGAACAAGGGAGGCGTGCGGGAGCCCCACTGGCACCCTAACGCCGATGAACTGATCTACTGCGTGGAGGGCAGGTCGCTTGTGACGCTGTTCAGCCCGCAAAATATGCATGACACGTTTACCTTGAGCAAGGGCGAAGTGGCGTTTTTCCCCAAAGGGTATCTCCACGCAATTGAAAACCTCGCCTCCGGTCAGAGCTCCTTTCTGCTGGCCTATGATAACCCCAGGCCTCAAGATTTGGATTTGTCGCAATCGGTAGCCTCCATGACGCCGCATGTGCTGGGAGCTGTTTTTGGCGCGCCGGATGATAAATTTAAGAAACTGAAGGCAAAAGATACGTTCATCTCACGCCTTTCAAAACCCAAAACGGTGAAAGGCTCGATTCCCAATCCGAATAAATTTGATCTGGAGCGCATCAATCCGCAAATCGACACGAAAGGCGGATCGGCGCGGATTTTGAATTGCAAAAACTTTCCCAAGCTGGAAAAGCTGGCTCTTTTCAGCCTCCGCATCTACAAAAATGGGATACGCGAGCCTCACTGGCACCCGAATGCCGATGAGCTCAACTATGTCATCTCGGGTAAAGCGCGGCTGACCATTTTAAGCCCGGATGGGACAAAAGATCATTTCGAGCTTAAGGTCGGCCAGGGAAGCATCATCCCCGCCGGATACTTTCACCATATTGAAAATATAGGAAAAGAAGAGCTGCACATGGCGGTTTATTTTGGAAATTCAAATCCTGATGATATTGGCCTCTCGGGAGCGCTCAGCGCTTATTCGAATGAGACCCTTGCCTCAGTATTCTCTACCGATTTGCAATTCTTTGAAAAACTCCACAAGTTTCAGGAAGATAGGATGATTGTTTCCGGCGGCGGTTAAGGTTTAACCAAAGCCAGATCAACACGGTCTGATCGAATCCGGATTGCGCCCTCTTCGTCGACATTGCCATTATTGACGAGCTCCTCGTAATAATCATCCAGGAATGCTCCTCTCTTGCTCTCCGGCAGATGCGTGAGAAGCGTTAAGACGCCTTTGAGAAAGTTGTTCAGATGAGAGCGGCTCGAAATCACCGTTTCATGACTTTTTTGCTCGATTTTCTCGACCTTAAAACCGACTGAGGTGAGTATTTTTTTATAGTCGCGCTCGGAATGGAATGAGTGATCCGATTTATAACCCATGAAATGGGTCATCCATTTGAATGACATGATCACCTTCATACAGATCGTCTTATATTCGTTGTTAGATGTTTTGGGAGTTGTACGGATAAAAGCTCTTCCGCCCGGCTTTAAAGCATTGTAGATCGAGGTGAGCGCCACTTTTTGATCTTTGACCCAATGAAGCGTGCTGTAAGAAATAATGCGATCAATTTCGGCGTCATAGCTCAGATCGCAGGCGTCTTTAACAATAAACGACAGATTGGGATATTCGGACGCAGGATATTTTTTTGAAGCAAAGTCGATCATGTTCTTCGAAATATCGCATCCTATAAAAGTAAGATCGGGAAACTGTTTGGCAAAGAGAGCCGTGATTTTTCCATCGCCGCACCCAATATCAAGAACCGTCTTGGCTCCCTGAAAAAAATCTCCGGAAATGAGCGGCTCCAAATCGTGCGGCTCTACATCGCTGCCGATGTGATACGCTTCAATCTGCTCCTGAGAAAATTCATAAGGCTCAGACGAGATGAGTCCGGCATTCAAGAATAGAATCAACATCAGCTTTTTGAGCATATGTTGATTTAATTAACATTATTTGATTTTCTCGGCTAACATTTTTTGAATTTCGGGAAGCCTCTCTTGAATAGCTTTACGCCCATGCTCATAGAGATGCTCATTGAGATGGTCGCTGAAAGTTCCGCAATCCTCAAAATCCATTTGGATGACGATGTCGGCATCCGCAAGGGAGAGTTCGACAAATTTTCGATACGCAATATCAATGCTTCGTTTACCGATCCCAAACAAGTGCTGCGGGCTCGACTGCGGAAGCTTACCGGTGACGTCGATGGCGATGATGATCTCCGCCCCGTATTTCTTGGCAATCGAAACAGGAACAGGGCAGGAGGCCCCCCCATCGATCAGATATCTGCCGTAATGAACGACGGGCTTAAAGACCCCCGGAAAGGCGCAGGAAGCTCCCACCCCTTTAGCTATATCGCCGCAGCATATTTCGACCGTCTCGCCTGTCTGAAGGTCCGTTGCTATTGCAATAAACGGGGTTTTCAGTTCTTCAAATGTTTTGGCATGGAGATGTTTGCGTAGGATCTCCTGGAGTCTGTTTCCGTTGACAAGCCCAAAGAGAGGCTTGAAATACGAATAGTCAAGAAAGTCAGCGCGCTTGAGCGGTAAAAAATTCTCTCTGACATCAATAAACTGCTGCCCATCGGCATAGAGGGCGCCTGCCATAGCTCCGGCGCTGCATCCCACGATCAGATCGGGCTTGATGCCGGCAGCATCCAGCTCCTGAATGGCGCCGAGCAGAGCCAGCCCTTTAGCCCCTCCCCCGCCCAAGACAAAGGCGATACGGATCGGGTTTTTCTGCTCAAATGGCGGAATCTCGACAGCCTGGGTCTCTGGAGTATAGACAGAGTGGCACCCTGTTAGTAGAACTAGTAGAAGTAAGATTAGTTGATATTTCATGAGCGACTCTCTTGAGCCTATTATCCGGAGAGTATAGACCCTCTCCGGATAAGAAACAAAGCCTCTTTACAAGTCACTTATCGTCAGTGACAAGAAACTTTGAAATCGTTGCATCATTCCATTGACGATAGGAGCAAGGATCGCCGGCCTTGCCGCCATAGCGGTCATCTTGCGTCACCACCGATGTCGAATGGACCACCATGTCCATCGGGGCATCGGCAAAGAGCACCAGCGTGTACCGTTCAATCACACCAGGGACCTTATGAACACGATGCTCTGTTGCCCGGATCTTATCATCCATCGCAAGCTGAGCAAACTCCCCTACTTGGAAAAGCATCACATCCGGATCATCTGCAACCACTTTCTTGTAAATCCCATCTTCGGGTGTTTTAACAAAAAGACCTGCCTCCAGCGGCTCTGGCACCTGCTTCCCATCCAGAAAATAAAAGGCGGGAAGAAGGGTCGTCAGCATGCTATGGTCAAAATGGGCGCTGGCCCAGTAAGGATTGGGAGTAGGGCTATCTGTTCTATTACAATAGTAGAGCATGCGTATCACACGCGGCGCGCCTTCAAGAGTCCGGCCCGTGCCGGGGCCGATCAGCCCAACTTTTGTCATGACGGCCTCTCCCATCTCGGACATGATGGAGACTAAACCTTCCACAGGCGCTTTAAGATCTACTTCTTTGGGCCATATGTTGCGGGCATCATCCGGATAAAAGTTGTAGTAGGACACTTTCTGATCATCGGGCAGCCATTGGCCATCGGCGTATTTGTAGTTTTCTTTTCCGCGCGTATAACCTGTGTAGGAAATTTCGTACTTGGGAGCGTACTGCTCCTTGACGTCTTCAGAAAGCGCTGAAAATTCCCGCGCTTTTTCGATATAGCCTAGAACTTTTTCCTTGTAACCGGGAACTCCTTTAATCCCGACAATTCCTTTTTCATAAAGCGCGCTATTAAGAACCTGCAACGCTTTCGGATCGTCTTTGACGAAGTCTTCATATGCAATCACATCCAATTGTAAAATTTCTACGGCGTTTACACCAAACATCACTCCCATTGCTAAAAAGATCGATCTCATTAAATACCTCCTGTTAATGAAAAAAGGCGATGCTATTACACCGCTTTAATTCTGTCAAATATTTCAGCATGTCTGTATATTTTTACCCATGCGCATAATCACCTGTCTCTTCACAAGCCTTATTTTCTTAAACGGATGCCTCCATCTTGATACAAAACAAGAGACGCAGCTGGTCTCATTTAATGCTCCGGCCGCTCTTCAGCCCGATCCTGCGATCAACATCCAAAGAGAAGGGTATAGCTTGGCTTATGACGGCAGGATTCGAGGAGCTGCGTGGGTTTATGAAGAGCTGACTGCAGCCTCTTTGGAGAATAATGCCGACAGATCCCACTTCGACTTCATGGAAGATCCGCAAATCCCCCTGCACCTCAGATCCACCAAAGATGACTACAAAGGCTCGGGCTATGATCGCGGGCACCTGCGGCCTGCTGCCAATGCGAAAAACAGCGCAGAGTCGATGAGAGATACGTTTTATCTTTCCAATATCAGTCCTCAAGATCCGCAGCTGAACAGAAAATACTGGCTGAAGCTGGAAAAATATGTCAGAGCGCTGACTAAATCCCATGATGTCGTCTATGTGATCACCGGCCCTCTTTTCATGCCCCAGAAAGGCGAAGGCGGCAAGCGATTTGTCCAGTATGAAGTGATTGGGAAAAATGATATCGCCGTTCCTACCCATTACTTCAAAATGCTACAGGCTAAAAAAGGCGGCTCCCTTCGCACCGAGGCGTACATCATCCCCAATGAGCCCATCGATGATGAGACCCCTCTTAAAAACTTCTCCGTAACACAAGAAAAAGTCGCCAGAGCCGCCGGGATCAGCTTTAAAAAAGGAGCCTCATAATGGCAACGAAAGTGATAAATCCTCCGTACATCATCCCCAAACTTCAAACGCTGACAGATACAGAGCTCAAGGCTATTGATAAGCTCAGCCGCAAGCTGTTTGAAAAAGTTGATGTCGACAACTGGCAATCGGTTCTCGCTGCACAAGATGCGTATAAAACTTGCAATACGAAATTTGAGGATTTAACAAGATGGTTTAACAGAGCCCAAGGTCAGCTCCAGGAATTACAATCCAGAGTGGATGAAATACAAAAAGCTTTACAAAGCAGCGCAAAAAAAACAGGATTAGAAGAGCGAGCCTCTGACCTGAAACAAAAGGTCACTGTCATAGAACCAAAAGCGATTGACCCCAGTGATTTGAGCTCTTTAGATTGGTATTTATCAACCAGATCTTTAGAGGCTGAAAATCCTGAACTGCAGCGATTGAACATTGTGCTCTGCAATAATGAAGTTAAAGTTTTAGAGCTTCAATCCATTTACGATGCCTATTCAGCTGTGCTTAAAACCGCAACACCACAAGTAGCTCTCCTCGAACAACAATCAGCAGTCCAGCCTGGCGCCCCTAAAAAAGCAAGGGTTAACGAGTAGATATTTTCCAGCATTGATGGATTTTCTTGTTATGGAAATCGATAGGCAGAGTTTTCTCCGTCATATCCCTGACGGTGCAGCCGCTGAAGAGCGACTCCTCAAACTTGAATTTTCTGGAGTTGGTGCTGAAGAAAATAACCCCGCCGGGCGCCAGCAGCTTTAGAGCCTTCATGATGAGGGAAACATAATCTAATTGAATATCGAACATCTGCTCCATTTTCTTAGAGCGTGAGATCGTCGGAGGATCGATCACAATGATATCGTACTCCCTTATCTCATAATCAAAAAATTTCAGGCAGTCGGCCCTCACGATCTCATTGGTTTTGAGTGAGAGTCCATTTAGAATAAAATTCTCCTTGCCCCACTCCGTGTACGTGTTGGACATATCAACGCTTTTAGTAAAACGAGCTCCCGCAGCAGCAGCCTGAACGCTGAATGAGCAGGTATAGGCAAAAAGATTCAGAAGCCTTTTCCCCTTAGCAAGCCCCGCTACCATCTTTCTCGTCTCTCGATGGTCCAGAAAAAGCCCCGTGTCAAGATAATCCTTCAGGTTGACTTTGAACTTTACGCCGTATTCATGCACAGTAAAGAAATCTTCTTCCTCAGCCAGTTTTTCATACTGCTCCGTTTTATCGCGGCGGGCTCTCGTTTTCCAGTAAATCACCTCAGATTTGGCATCAAAGAGAGAACACAGTATCCCATCGATCTCCCCCCTCAGATCTTCCGACAGCTCATCGCCGTCATACGAGAAAAACTGCACGCAGAACCTGCCTGCATAAAAATCGATTGCCAGAGGGTATTCTTTGATGTCCCGGTCATAGATGCGGAAACAGTCCGTCATGGACCGCTTGGCCCATTTCCGGACATGCTGATAGTTCTTCCGAATACGGTTCTTAATTGGCGAGCTTTTATCTTCGCCATCGGCAATCGTTGGGAGGTCAATCATAAGTAATCACATTTTGACACAAATGTGAGTTATAGAACACCGTTCTATAATCCATTAATCGAATCCTGATGGGGTATGAATAAGACTCCGGATACTGAGAACAATTCGAACTTTTGACTGGGCCTCCATGTCACAACAAACTAATAACCAACAGTTTTTATTTAGCAAGGAGGCGATTAATTTTAGGCAACAAAATAGGTTCAATCGGTAAAAAGACCTCATCCAATTTCTCAATAGATGTTTTGTTAAAAAAAATTTCATTCCGTAAGAAAAAGTATGAATCTATCGCGTATTTTATCGATACGGCGAGCATTTGCTCATCACCAGCAGTGAATTTTGGGAAGAGTTCAGTCTCTGAACACCTTGTAAAAGACGAGAAATGAGTAAAAAGGCACAACTTGTCATAATTTTTTATATGCACCTCATTATTAGGCAGCATACGCAATAGGTTCTCTATATTGCAGTTACCCCGCCAGGTCTCCATTTTTAATAATTCATCTTTTGATTTTTTGTTAAAAATCTTAAGTAAATCATCCTTTAGTTCCGCATACTGACAAAAGAAATCCTCTCGAATTTCTTCTGTGAGATCAAGGATTGAATCCTTATGTTTTTTGTAGATTTTGTAAAATTCAATTTCAGGGAATCTAATAAACCGTTCCAAAAAACGTTTTTTCTTTCCAACTTCCGAATTTACAAGTGCTGTGACAGCATATAATTCCATCAAAGCTCTTGCATGATGTTTGGCCGCGAAAAAAGCTCCTTGTTTTAAATCTCCTATGTATCCCGACGCTTCTTCAAGTAGCCTGTGAATTACTTCCTTGGCGAACACACCCCCATTAGAGTCAAAAAAATCAACTCCTTTATTGGCAGACAAAACCATTAATTTGCTAACCATACCTTCAAATGCAACAAATAAGTCGCATTGTCTTAAGGTCTTTTCCATTTGCATTCGATATATATTACAAAGAAGCCAAGGATCGTTCTGTAAATTCATTTAACAGCACCTATTTGATAAATAAGTAGAGCACTTTAAAATAAAACTGCTGCAAAGTCAACAGCTTCCAAAAGTTCATTATTAATTGATCGTTCCGTTTTGATAGCCTTGATAAATGTGAACTTCCACTTCTCATCGACTCGACTGACATCAAATCCCAATCCGAATAGGAGGTCGCGAAATAGATCGATATCCTGTATGCGAGAAGTAGGCTCTGCAATCCACAAGTGACTTTCTAACTTTAAGCAGCGGTGCGCTTCTTTGCGTGTGGTTCGAATCTAAACACCTGAGGATCTGTCAGATAAGTTTATCCAACTCAAAATCATTGATTTTACCAACTATATTTGGTAAGATGTGTTATATCTGAAATTTGGAGTTCCCGTGCCATTAAGCGGAAAAGATATGTGCAAGTTGTTTCAAAAGGAAGGATATGTGGTCGTACCTGGCGGCAAAGGAAGTCACATAAAGATGAAGAAAGCTGGTTGTCCTACTGCGATTATTCCGAACCACAAAGAACTTAAAAGTGGAACGGAGCATGCCCTACGAAAGCTTTTAAAGAAAAAATAAAAATAGGCAATAAAGATGAAATACCATTTTAGAGTTAGCAAAGAAAAAGACGGATATTCTGCGCAATGTATTGAGCTGAAAGGATGCGTGACCCAAGGAAACTCTAAGAAAGAGCTTTATGCTAATATGCAAGAGGCGTTGAATCTCTATATTCAGGAACCTGAATCTTCTAAAGATTTAGCGGAACTCCCAGACGATTCTATTCGAAGATCAAAAAATGTTGTCGAAGTTCCCCTTGACCCCTCCATAGCTTTTGCATTTTTAGTAAGGTACCATCGCCTCAAACATGGTTGGACTCAAGAGCAAGTTGCTAAGAAAATGGGATTTGACACGATTTATAGCTATCAACGCCTAGAGAAAAAAAAATGCAATCCTACGCTTAAAATTATCAACATGGTTAAACAGACATTTCCTGAATTTTCTCTAGATTTTGCCTGTGCGTAAATCTCTGGTGAGGAAATTGCGAGACTAAGAAAAAGTAGAGGTATTTTATGTCGGTACACACGAGAACGCGCCATACTGGTCTTACGATGAACAGCACTTCCAGGAAGAAAAGAAAAAGTATTTCTTGGCGTGAAGTAGCTAAAGAAAACATCAATAAATACACCGAAATCGGGCTTGCTTTAAGAGGGGCTCGACTAAGAGCTGAAATGACCCAGCAAGAATTAGCTGATGCCATTGGAGCACAACCCCATCGTATTTCTGAGATGGAACACGGAAAGCGATCGATTAGTAAAGAAATAGCGCATCAATTGGCTAAGATTCTCAATATGAGTTATAGGATGTTCTTGTAGAAGGAGCTGGTTTTGCCCTCCTTAGAAAGATTGAAAAAAGTGAAAAAAAAAGAAGCTCCTAGCCCGCTGAGCAAACAGGTGACAATGAGCGCTATCGAAGTACAGTCCAATTGCTCTCCCGCATGCCAGACAGTATTCGTGACTACAGCGGGCATGCTGGAGAACGATTGGGCAAAGCCGCAGCGGGCTAGTAACTGGACTATTTGTCCGAAATGTTATGGACGCGGCAAAAAAAACTTGAGGCTCCGCAAGAAATCGAGGCTCCGCTACCAACTAGCAATGAAGGAATTTGAAAAAAATAAGAGTGAAGGAAAGGCTTCGGTTCGTCCTAAGGTTACTCAAATTTTATGCGATAATTGCAGCGGATCTGGCTTGATTCCTGCTGCTAGTCACCCCATAGCAGATTCAGAAAACTTTCCACATGTAGCAATTATTGGTGCAGGTATTGGAGGCGTGGCGCTAGCTGTAGCTTGTTTGCATCGCGGCATTCCATTTACCCTTTATGAGCGCGATAGCAGTTTCGATGCACGAGCGCAGGGCTACGGACTTACCTTGCAACAAGCAAGTAACGCAATGAAAGAATTGGGTCTTTTCTCTTTAAAAGACGGGGTTAATTCCTCACGCCACGTGGTGCATACTACTGAAGGAAAAGAAATTACTGAATGGGGAGTGAGGACGCATTCAAAGATAAAGAAGTCTCCAAGGCGTAGAAATGTGCATATCCCGCGACAGGCCTTGCGCCTCGCGCTCCTTGAGCAATTGGGCGGCCATGATGCCGTGCAGTGGGGACACCGCTTAGTTGGTTTTAAACAATGTGAAGATAAAAGTGTTGAGCTGAGCTTTCAAGCTAACGGAGAGATGAAGAATGTAAAGGCAGATTTGGTGGTGGGTGCCGATGGTATTCGTAGTGTTGTGCGCGGCTGGTTAATTGGCGAGGATATGACTCCTTTGCGTTACCTGGGTCATGTGGTCATTTTGGGCATTTGTTCTTTAGAGGCTCTTAAGGGTGTCGAGAGTTCTTTGCTCGACTCAGCCACCGTGTTTCAAACCGTCAATGGCCATGAACGAATCTACATGATGCCTTACTCATTAGATGCAATAATGTGGCAACTGAGTTTCCCCATGCCCGAAGAAGAAGCTAAGGCCTTGAGTGCACAAGGGGCTCAGGCGCTTAAAGAAGAAGCGTGTCGTAGAACGCAGTGGCATAAGCCCATTCCTCAAATTTTATCAGCAACCCTGCCGGCACAAATTTCAGGTTATCCTGTCTACGACCGAGAATTACTCAAGTCAGAATTATTTGAAAAAGCTGGGGCAGTTACTTTGATTGGAGATGCAGCTCACCCTATGAGTCCATTTAAAGGACAAGGTGCAAATCAGGCTCTGCTCGATGCACTGCTACTTGCTCGTAACATTTCAATAGCATGTACTCCCTTTTCTAAATGGCGAGAAACCGGAGTGAGAGAAGTTGTACTAACTGAATTTGAAGAAGAAATGTTAGCGCGTAGCGCTTCTAAAGTGAAGGATTCAGCTGAAGCTGTGGAACTTCTACATTCCAAAGAGGTGCTTCGTGAAGGTTATGAACCTAAAGGACGGCCTTTCAGAAATCAGAAAAAAACTCCGGATGCTGGTTTCGAACCAGCGACACCCTGATTAACAGTCAGGTGCTCTACCACTGAGCTAATCCGGAATAAGCTGGAAATAGTAAGAAATCGGAAGATTTAAATCAACCTTCCGACTTCTATAGGAAATTTTTTACTTTAAACACTCCGGCGTACAGTTATCTTTCAAGTAACGAATATCAGGTAGCTGGCGGAAGTGTTCACTACAGTCTAACCCGTAGCCGACGATGAAATAATTCGGGATTTCGAAAAGCACATATTCAGGATAGTAGGTCGTTTTTCGTGCAACCTCTTTGACTACCGCAACCATGCTTCTTAAGCTTCCTGGTTTGAGCTGCTGAAAACGTTCTACGACGGCTGCCATAGTAGCTCCTGAATCAAAAGCATCATCGACAAGCAGGACGTCCTTACCTTCGATTTCGATTAACTCAATTCCTCTGATAACCAGCTCCCCCCTATTTGTTCCATTTTTTCCATAGCTGCTGGTGCTAATACACTCAAGAGTGCAAGGGACATTGAGCTGACCGAGCTCGCGCATAAGATCGGCTGTGACCGTAATGGCGCCTTTCATAATTGCGACAATTGTAATTATTTTTCCTTCGTAATCACCTTTTATTTGCTTCGCAGTTATTTTCATCCTCTCCGCTATTTGCTCGGACGAAATGAGCGGTACTAAAGCAACCTTTGCTAAATCCGCAGCTGTAACCGCAGGCTTTGCTGCAGGTTTGTTTGATCCCTCTAAAACTGTCACTGCAGGCTCTAATAGAGTTGTACTTGCTGCAACTTTTAACATAGTGTCTACTCCTGATTTATATGCGTTTTTCTCGAAAAAAGGGCCATCTTAGAAAGTGCATTAATATTTTACAAGACTAAAGAGGGAATTGCAAAACTCGCTTTGGAGGCCAAATCGGGGTTTTCAATTCCCTCTAATATCCGAAGGCGACTTTGCCGCCATATTCCGCTGTGATGGAAATGAGTACGACGGTGATTCCGCTTAATAGAACGAGGAGATATTTAGGGCCCATTTTCTTCTTTCTGAGAAGATAGAGCCGGTAGAGCGCATAGAAAAAGGCAAACGTGAAGGTCGTGAGCGCCCAGTTTCTGTGGATGAGAACAAAGGGATTGTTCAGATGATGCTGCAGAGCAATCAACCCTGTGATCACGGTTGGAACGGCCGCGGCTGCGGCAATGATCACAAACCAGTGGGCTGCAGGATATGATTTGACCTTGAAGAAAGCTCCCAGCGCGTCATAGATGAACGCCGTCCAAAAAAGGACGATGGGGAAGTGGAGAATCACGACATGGTACTGACCTATATCCATATTTCTTTCTATTGAGGATGTTCATATAAAAAACAATTACTTTTTCATGCGCCTTTAGTATAGTAACCTAGTGGAAGAGATTTTTGGCTACGTCGAGAATGTGGTTTTTGCGGGAGAGAGCTTTACGGTCGCTCGCCTGAAGGAGCCGCGCAAACAGGATCTGACCTGCATCGTAGGACCGCTGCCTACGCTCCAGCCGGGCGAGACGATCCGCTGCGTCGGCGAGTGGAAACACCACGCGCAGTACGGCCGGCAATTCGTTGTCGAGACGTTTGAGTCCAAAGAGCCGTCGGATCTTGTCGGCATCCAAAAATATTTAGAATCGGGAATGATCAAAGGGATCGGCCCCACCTACGCCGAACGGATCGTCAAGCAATTCGGTATTAATACGCTTAAAATTATCGATGAAGCGCCGGGCAGACTCCGGGAAGTCGAGGGCATCGGAGATAAACGGATCGAGATGATCCAAATCTGCTGGCATGAGCAAAAAGCGATCCGCGAGGTGATGATCTTCCTGCAATCGCACGGCATCTCTCCGGGCTTTGCCCAAAAAATCTACAAAGCTTACGGCGACAGGAGCATTGAGAAAGTTAAACAAGATCCGTACATTTTGGCTAAAGACATCCGCGGCATTGGTTTTAAATTTGCCGATCAAATCGCGATTAAAATGGGGATTCCTGCCCACTCTATGACCCGCATTCGGGCCGGCATCGAGTTCGTGCTGTGGGAGCTGTCCAACGACGGCCATACCTGCTACCCAAGGGAAGAGCTGGAGGCGCATGCAGCAGCGATGCTGATGGTTGATGAGCTCGAAGTGCGCGAGGGGCTTAAACGAAGCCTGGATGAAGGCGATGTGATTGAAGACGTAGGATTCATTTCACTCAAACCGTTTTTTTTAGCCGAGCGCGGCATCTCCTTTCAGCTGAAGCGGCTCACAGAGTCCCCTTCCAGCCTCCGGTCCGTCCATCTTGAAAAGGCCGTCCAGTGGGCCGAAGAAAAACTAAAAATCTCGTTCGCCGAAGAGCAAAAAAAAGCGATCGCACAGTCGGTTCAGGAAAAAGTGCATATCATCACCGGCGGCCCCGGAACCGGCAAAAGCACGATTACACGAGCCATACTCCGCATCAGCGAAAAACTCACCGACCAAATTTTACTGGCAGCGCCGACAGGCCGGGCTGCTAAACGGATGACGGAGATCACCGGCAAAAAAGCATCGACGATCCACAGCCTTCTTGAAATGGACTTTCAGTCGGGCGGCTTTAAGAAAAATCAAGACAATCCCCTCAAATGCGATCTGCTGATTATCGATGAGACCAGCATGGTCGACACGTTCCTGCTTTTCCAGCTCTTCAAAGCCATCCCGACCTCGACGAGGGTGATCCTCATCGGCGATGTCGATCAGCTGCCCAGCGTGGGCGCAGGCAACGTTTTAAAGGATCTCATCGACTCGGGCAGAGTCGGCGTCACCCGGCTGACACAAATCTTTAGACAGGCGGCCCACTCGAAAATCGTCACCAATGCCCACCTCATCAACCAGGGCGAGTTCCCCGAGCTCTCCAATAACTCAGATTTCCGCTTTATCGAAGGTGAAACTCCCGAAAAGATCGTAGAGACGATCGTGGAGCTCATCAGAGATACGCTCCCCTCAAAAACTCGCCTGCACCGGTTTGACGACATCCAGGTGCTCTCCCCCATGAAACGGGGCGTGATCGGCACCGAAAACCTCAACGTCGTCCTGCAAAAAGTGCTCAACCCCAGCATCACTCCCCTCTGCCGCATGGGCAGGACATTTCATGTCGGCGACAAAGTGATGCAGATCCGTAATGATTATGAAAAGCTCGTCTTCAACGGCGACGTGGGGCGGATTTTATCGATTGATCTTTCCGGCCAGATGCTGGCCGTCAGTTTTGATGATAAGCGCGTCGAATACCAATTCTCGGAGATCGATGATCTCGTCCTCGCCTATGCCGTCTCGATCCACAAATACCAAGGCAGCGAGTGCCCCTGCGTGATCATCCCGATCCACATGAGCCATTTCAAGATGCTCCATCGCAACCTGCTCTACACCGGCATCACCCGCGGCAAGCGGCTTGTCATCCTCGTCGGCACCAAACAGGCTATCGGCCTTGCGGTGCGCAACGACGACGTCAAAAAGCGGTTCACCCGCCTCAAAGAGCAGCTGATGAGTTTTTAAGCGTCTTCTGAAGTTTTTCTTCCTCGGCTGCGATCTGGGTGTCTTCCACGCGCTTGAAGAGCACTTCAGGTTTGGGTAGTTTTTGCTGCGGCAGCTTCATCATCACCACTTCATCCCAGAGTTGATTGTCCAGGGATGTTGTTTGCCCAAGCATGTGCCAGAGTTTTTGGGCGGCTTCGGGGATGATGGGAAGGGAAACAAGGGCCATGCATTTCAGGCACTCGAGGACGGTGGCAAGAACTTTTTCCATTTGAGGACGGGTGTCGGGAGATTTTGCAAGCGCCCATGGTTTGTGGCTGTCAAAGTAGACGTTGCCAAGCTGGGCGATCTCCATGAGATGCGCTGAGGCTTTACGCAGTTGGAAGTGCTGATAGGCGTCCCGCGCCTTCTTCAACTTTGGCATGCAGCTCTTCAACGAAGGCGGCATCGGGGTGCGCCGCGGGAGACTCCCCTCCGCACTGATTTTGGATGAAGACAAGAAGCCTGTTGGCGAGGTTGCCGTATTTGCCGAGAAGCTCGGAGTTGCACCGGTTTTGGAAATCTCTCCAGGTAAATTCAGAATCTTGGTTTTCAGGAGCATTTGCGGCAAGCGTGTAACGGATCTGATCGGCAGTGAAATGGGTGAAGAACTCGGCGAGATCAAGGGTCCAGCCGTCGGATTTGCTGAATTGCCGCCCTTCGAGATTTAGAAATTCGTTGGCAGGCAGATGGTCTACTTTGACATAGGGTACATTTTGCCCCATGACCATGGCCGGGAAGAAGACGGCGTGGAAAGGGATGTTGTCTTTTCCAATAAATTGCACATAGGTGGTATCAGGGCCCAGCCAGTACGGCTTCCAGGCGTCGGGAGTGCCTTTCAGCTCGGCCCACTCTTTGGTTGCAGAGATATAGCCGATGGGAGCATCGAACCAGACATAGAGGACTTTCCCTTCGGTGCCCGGCAGCGGAATCGGTACGCCCCACTCGCCGTCGCGGGTGATGGCTCTTGGTTTTAAGTCGTCGGTGTACGATTTGGCAAAGTTGAGGACATTGGGCTTCCAGGGCTTTGTGGACAGAAAGCTTGCTAGCTGCTCTTTAAACTTGTCGAAGAGGAGGAACCAGTGTTTGGTCGCTTTGAGGATGAGAGGAGCGTTGGTGAGCTTGGAACGAGGATTTTTGAGGTCGGTGGCCTCGTAGCTGGCGCCGCAGCGGGGGCATTCGTCGCCACGTGCATTTTCAAAGCCGCATTTGGGGCAGGTGCCGGTTACATACCGGTCGGCTAAAAAACGGTTGTCTTGCGGTGAGAACAGTTGCTCGGTGACTTTGGCTTCGATGTAGCCGTTATTTAATAAGTCGGTAAAGAATTGCTGGACGGTTGGTACGTGCCCCGGCCATGTCGTGCGGGAAAAATGATCAAACGAGAAGTGAAGTTGATGAAAAAGATCTTTGTTGACGGCATGGAAATGATCGACATGCTCTTTGGGGGTGCGCCCCGCCATCTCGGCGCTTAGGGTGATGGCCACGCCGTATTCATCGGATCCGCAGATATAGAGCACATCGCTGCCTTGAAGCCTTTCAAACCTGGCGTAGCAATCGGCAGGAAGATACGCTCCTGCAATATGCCCAAAATGGAGTTGTCCATTGGCATAAGGAAGAGCGGATGTGATCAGTATTTTTTTAGGCATTATGAGACATCAGCGTCTTCTTCTTGATCGGCTTTGTCCAGAAGAGCTAAGTTCTCAGGTGTGTAAAGAGATGGGTTGCGTTGGATTTCTTTTAAGAGGTAAGGAACGTCCACTTCATGGCCGGACTTGACGAGATAGCGGGCCACGTTGATGGCAAACTGTGCCAGCTCAAAGTTGTCGTGGAAGTGTTTCTTAAGAGCTTCGTTGGTCAGTTGATCTTTTTGTAACATTTAAGTCTCCTAGACGATTAATTTTTTTAAAGCTTGATACGCCGAGGCCAAATCGTCGTTTATAATATGATAATCATAAAGCGAGATCATCTCAAGCTCATGTCGCGCCCAAGCGACTCTTTTTTCGATAACCTCGGGTGATTCGGTCCCTCTTTGCTGTAATCTTTTTTTGAGAACCTCTAAAGAGGGGGGAGAAATGAAAATAAAAGTTGCATCGATAGACCCTTTAAGCTGCTGAGCACCTTGAGTGTCGATCACAAGAATGACGTTTTTTCCGGCCTTAAGCTCTTTTTCAACGAGGGATTTGGAGGTGCCGTAGTTAAATCCGAACACAGTGGCATGCTCTAGGAAGTCGCCTGCCTCGAGTTTTCTCTGGAATTCATCTTCCGTCAGGAAAAAGTAATCTTTCCCGTTTTTTTCACCCGGACGGGCCTTGCGCGTCGTGCAGGTGATGCTGCGGGTGACATTAGGAAACTCTTCGGTAAGCATTTTGACGAGCGTCGTTTTGCCGGTTCCTGCAGGGGCGCTGATGATAAATAGATGACCGCGTTTCTTATTCAATGTTTTGAACCTGTTCCCGTATTTTTTCTACTTCGCTTTTAATTTTCACGGCCCTTTTTGCAATTTCGGAGGAGCCGGCTTTTGCCATAAGAGTTCCGATTTCACGACCCATCTCTTGAGCCAGAAAATCAAGCGTCCTTCCGACGCTTCTTTCAGACGATTTAATATAAAGCACCATCTGCTCCATGTGCGATTTAAGGCGTATCATCTCTTCGGTGACATCGTCTTTATCAGCTTGGAGGGCTGCTTCTTTCTTCAGCTGCTCGATATCAATGCTTAGTTTCAATTCTTCCACGCGCTCCGATAACTTCGCAAGATGTTCTTTGATGACTTTCGGGAGCTCTTTTTCAATTCCTTTCAATTCGATTGCAATGGTTTTTAAGCGGCTGTGAATATCTTGCGTCAGCGCTCTCCCCTCTTGTTCTTTCATGATAAGCCACGCTTTCGATGCTTTTTTCCACGCCTCTAAAATGTCTTTCTCAAACGCGGCCACATCCAATGTAGCTCCTTCGGGCGTGATTTGGCCAAGCAAAAACGGCAGGGTTATTTGAGTTTTCGGTAGACTGAGCTCACCGGCAATGGCTTCCCACCGCTCTTTCTCATTTTTTAGCTGCTCGACCAGATGAGAAACTTCCTTCAGCTCGCAGGCTACACGGATCGTTACATTACCGCGCTCGGCAATTTGGCCGACCCATTTGCGAATTGACGGATCGAGAAACAAAAGCGAGTGCGGCAAATGAAGATGGATATCGAGTCCTTTCCGGTTGACGGAGGATATTTCAAACGTCCAGCGCGCTTTTTTTGTTTGCACAGCCGCACGGCCATACGCCGTCATGCTTTTTCTCATCCTTTATCCCCTTCACTTGAATTTTTTCGAGCAGCGATTTCTCTTTTAAAATCACCGATACACTCTGACAAAGCCGCTTTGACGCCGCGGTGACTTTTATCCCAGATCACTGTGACTCCGTCAGGAATCTCTTGGATTTCTTGAGGCTTTGCAGCCGTAAATAAAAACACCCGCGCTTTAGGATTCTTAAGTAAAAGTTGTATGCAAAGTACGGTCCCTAGCATTCCGTTATCTAAGTTATAATCAATCACCGCAAAGTGGATCCGTGGCAGTTCTTCTATCAACTTTTTTCCCTCAGCAAACGTCGCAGTCAAAAAAACATCATAAGAAATACCTGAAGCCTTAAGCATGTCATGAAAATATCTTTCAAAACTTCCAATGGATGCTGGGGCGTCGTCAATACCCACACTAATAAAACGAGAGCCCGGCTCTGGGGATTTTCGCAGAGAGTGAGGCGATTCGTTAAAGGAAAGAGAACTTAAACTTGGTACACGCATCATAAAGGTTTCTTATTACTTTGTATTACAGGTTTAAACGATTGTCTGTGCAAGGAGCAGGGGCCCCATTTTTCGAGCGCCGCCAAGTGCTGCGGTGTTGGGTACCCTTTGTGCGATGCAAAACCGTAGTCCGGGTACTCCTTATCATATTCGACCATTTGTCGATCGCGGGTGACTTTGGCAATGATGGCCGCAGCCATGATGGACTGGGAAAGGCTATCCCCTTGCACGATTGCTTCGCAGGGGATCTGGATGGGAGGTTTTTTATTGCCGTCTACTAAAACGAAATCGGGCTGCTGCTTTAAAATAGCAATGGCAGCAGCCATCGCCTGCAGAGTGGCCTGAAGAATGTTGATCTGATCGATGATAAAAGCTTCAACCACTCCGATGCCGTAGTGCACATCCGGGTCAGTGGTAAGGCGATGAAACATCTCTTCCCGCTGCTCGGGCGAGAGACGCTTGCTGTCATCAATGTGATCGATAAAAAAATCTTGAGGAAGAATGCATGCTGCAGCGACGACAGGGCCCGCCAAGGGGCCTCTACCTGCTTCATCGACGCCTGCAACATGAGAAAATCCTTGAGACCTCGCCGCTTTTTCAAGCCGTGTGATCTCAAGGAATCTTCGAAGTTTAGCTCGTGGAACTTTCCGCTCCTGCGGACACAACATGCTCTTCTCTTGCATCTTCTCCGGTGCCGATTTGCTCTTTAATCTTAGCTGCTTTTCCGGAAGCGCCTCTGATGTAATAAAGTTTCGATTTACGAACTTTACCGCTCTTGACAACTTCGACTTTAGCAACACGCGGGCTGTGAAGGAGGAATACTCTCTCCATGCCTGCGCCGTATGACACTCTGTAGAGCGCAATCGTCTCGGAAAGGCCGCTGCCGCGACGGGCAATGACGGTTCCGGTAAACATCTGAATACGCTCTTTCTCGCCCTCTACGACTTTCGTATGGACTGTGAGAGTATCTCCAATGCGAAACGCCGGGAGATCAGTTTTGAGAAACTCGTTCTCAAGCTCCTGCATCACTTTATTCTGCTTCATTTTATAGCTCCTTTTTCTTTTAATTCTGGTCTGACACGACGCGTTTTTTCGCGGGCTGTCTCTTTTCTCCACTTGGCAATCTTCTCATGGTGGCCGGTCTTTAACACTTCCGGTATCACCAGCCCTTCAAACACTTCAGGCCGCGTGTAGTGCGGCGCATCAAAAATGCCATCCTGAAACGAGTCTTGCCAAGGCGCATCTTCATGTCCTAAAACTCCGGGGATAAAACGGACGGCGGCATCCAGTAGTACGATCGCGGCCAAACATCCGTTCGTCAGCACATAATCCCCTATGCTGATCTCTTCGTGCACTTCTTTCTGAAGGACTCTCTCATCCACCCCTTCGTAGTGGCCGCAGAGCAATATCAAATGCTCTTTCTTTGCCAGCTCTTGGCACTTCGCAGCATCGAGCTTCTTCCCCTGCGGAGAAAGATAAACAACATAACTCCCTTCCTGCTTTACGCTGCGGATCGCATCGCAAACAGGCTCCGGCATGAGCACCATGCCGGGTCCTCCTCCGTAGGGGCGATCATCCACCTTCGCATGCTTGTTACTGGCAAACGATCGGATGTCGATGAGATTAATCTCCAATATCCCCTTTTCCCTAGCCTTCTTTATGATGCTGACATCAAAAGGGCCCTTGAAATAGTCCGGAAAGAGGGAGAGGATATCAACTTTCATCCTTCGTCTTTGCTTTTTTAGCGGCAGGAGCCCGTTTTTTCTTCGGAGCTTCCGGCGTCTCTTTTGGAGCCGCTTTCACTGCTGGCTTCTCTTTTTTCTTGCGGCGCACAGCTGCGAGCTTGACTCTTTTCGCATTACGCTTCTGTACGAGCTCTCGGATCACATCAGGAGCTACGCCCTTGACGAGTTTTTCTGCGCTGTCAGATAAAATAGCGCCTTTACTCAGCCAGTAGCTCAGCCTCTCGGTATTAACCGTGATGTTGCTCTCTTTTTTGTGCGGATCATACGATCCCAATGTTTCAACATATTTTCCATCGCGCGGGTTTCTGATATCAGTCACCACGAGACGAAATGTCTGCCGATTTTTGCGGCCTTGCTGCCGCATTCTAATTTTTACTGCCATTGTATACTCCTATTTCATTCCTAAAAAGTCGCCAAATTTTTTCATAGATGCAGGATTTTGTAAAGCCTTCTTAGGCATACTCTTAAAAATATCCTTCATCCGCTTAAAACCCTTGATCAGACGATTCACATCGTCGATCGAGGTTCCGCTCCCCTTGGAAATTCTCCATCTCCGCGAAGGAACAAGCTCGACTTTTTCAATTCTTTCTTCGCGAGTCATCGATAAAATTATCGACTCGACTTTCTTAAATTCCCCTTCCGACTGATCAAGATTAGGAAGGTCTGACATCCCCGGCATCATCTGCAGCAGGTTCTTCAGCGGCCCCATCCGTTTGATCGCAGTCATCTGCTTCAGATAGTCCTCGTACGTAAACGATGCCTTCAGAAGCTTTTTCTCTAAATCTTCGGTCTGCCCCTGATCAAACTCTTCCTGGGCGCGTCTCACCAGATTGACGATATCTCCCATGCCCAAAATTCGATCGGCCATCGACTGCGGATTAAACGGCTGGAAATCTCCCACCTTCTCTCCGACCCCTTCAAACTTCAGCGGCTTCTTCGTCACTTCCCTAATCGAGATCGCAGCTCCAGCTCTTGATGAGCCGTCGAGCATCGTGAGCACCGTGCCCGTGATCGACATCTGCTTATCAAACGCCTCAGCCGTCGCCACTGCGTCCTGCCCTGCATTTGCGCTCGCCACAAATAAAATCTCCTGCGGCTGCAAAACCTCTTTCATCCTATGGAGCTCGTCCATCAGCTCGTTATCGACATGCAGCCTTCCAGCCGTATCGACAATCAGAACATCAAACTTTTCATCTTTTGCTTTTTGCAGCGCCGCTTTGGCAACAATTACAGGATCTTTCTCACCTGCCACCGCAAACATCGGCGTCTCAATCGATTTACACAGCGTCTCCAGCTGGGCCACCGCCGCAGGCCGCTGCAGATCGCACGCCGCCACCAGCACTTTCTTCATGTGCGGTTTCTTCGAAAGATAATGTGCCAGCTTCGCCGTCGTCGTCGTTTTACCCGACCCTTGCAAGCCGCATAGCATAATAACCGCCGGCGACCCTTCCATCTTGAGCGGCGCCACTTCCGCGCCCATGAGAGCAATCAGCTCCTCATGCACCACTTGAATAAACTGCTCGCCCGGCGATACAGCCTTCAGAACCTTATCCCCGACCGCCTTCTCCTTCACGCGTTTGATAAATCCGCTCACAATCGTGAAATTCACATCGGCGTCCAGGAGCGCCAGACGGACATCGCGGACCGCGTCTGAAATGTTCTCTTCCGTCAGGGTCTTTTGACCCACAAGGCGAGAGGCCAGGTTTTTAAATTTTTCCGTTAATGTTCCAAACATAGCTAGTAGCGCACTATCTTATAACAAAAGATATTGGATTTCAAGAATGGATTCTCAGGCAGTTATCAACTAAACTATTTACTATACATCTGATATGACGGGTCTATCTTTATTATAGTATTGTTTCATACCCGTATTTACCCAACGAGGCGACTCCATTGATTCCACTTTGCCAGGCGGATTCTTCAACACGAACTCCACTCTGTCTTCAAGAAAAGTAACTTTTTGAATATTGAGAGGCGAAGGCAATTGTTCTAAAACATGTTGGATGTTAAAAGAAACTTGATAATTATTCGGTTTCTCATCCCTGAACGGACAGACGAAGAGAGAACTTTGATTCCCATAAAAGTCTCTGGAATATTTAGGATCTGAAGAAACACCTGAATGTTGGAGTTCTTTTGGTACGATAATTCTGTTGATTGAAGTAGACCTGTCTAGGATCTGCTTGATAGCCAAAATCTCAGCGCCTTTTATGAGCAGACGATGAAGACTTTCTAGATTCATCATAATTTGGTCATTTCCCAAAATAAGCGGCACCCCTACTACCCCTGCTTGATCCCGAATCATTTCTAGATCAAACTCTGTGATGTGCGGCTGACCTCTATTTATTGTAAAGTTGCAGAGCTCCAAAAGTTGGTCGTTATTATTAACATCTATGTTGAGACGGTTCTTAAAGACCTCTTCACCAAACTTCATCTTCTTCCCTTTCCACTTGAAAGCTACGTCGGCAAGGATATCAAGCACCTCATTAAATCTATCAGAATCCCGCACAGCCTTATCAAGACCCTCCTTGAACTCCTTGTATTCAGGGTTCAGCCAAACTGTATTGACAAGAATGTTTGCTACTCGCTTTTGATTCTCAGAGTAATTCACAGAAGCAGACGGCATCCTTTCCAACCCTTTCTTATAGGAAATTGCGATTCGAGATCCCTCCTTAATATTTATAGGCTCACCAAGCTGTTCATTCGACGTGTATAACGTCACTTCAGCCACCTGAGAATTCTCTAATACAAGCCCTAAACGAAAAACATCTTTAAATGGTCTACCCTTGTCTTCCGTTATTCCCAATCTTTGAAGAATATCAACGCATCCTGCGTGTGTGGCTTTTAAGTTGAGATTCTCTCTATTACTATAAATTGTAATAAATCCTCGCTGTTCATCAGACTGAGGGAAAATCCAGTCGTCGCTTGTCCCAATCTGCATGCCCGCGATCCTGTATTCATCTAGAAAGTCTTCACAAACTAACACCTCGTGAATATTATCACTTTTTAAAGATTGCTCTATTTTTGCTACGAGCCCATCTATCTTGAATTCTGATAGCAAAGACTCCTGACGAGCAAGCTTATCTATAACTTCTTGCGCCTTTTCGGCATCCGCTGCTTTGAATGTTGAGGAAGCTTTTATGTTCTGCAAAGAAGGTGTTATTTTTTTCTTAGGCTCATCGCCACTGCTGCTTTTAGTACTGTCCGACTTCGAGGAATCGTTTACATTCTCCTTACCCTGATCGGTTTTATCCTTCTCGGGACCACTGCTTTTAGTGCTCCTATAAGTGACGACAAAGGCTGCTAAACCGGCAGCCACTCCCAGCGTGAGCGGAAGCGCCCTGCTGTATTCCGGAAATACTCTTCTTGCGACTGCATAGACAGCCCCGCCGGAAACGATGCCGCCCAGAATGGGATATGCATGTGTTTTCAATTGAGATCCAATAATACTTCCTACTCCGGCCATATATACTCCTAAATTTAAGGACGCTAATATAAACTTCTAACGCAAATATTAAAAGACCTTTTGACCCTTCAATATTAAATCAATTTTTTGAGTGACATCCGAGTGATCGTGAAACTCGGTACGTTTTTGCTGCAGTAGCTCTCGCAGAGACGGAACTCCGTCCAGTTGGACTCCTCGTCGGACCAAATCTTCAACCATCTGTAGGCAAGGAAGCGTATCATACCTCAAGCCGGCAGTGACATGACAAACCGTGGCATACAGCGATTCAACATTCAATTTGTAATGATCGATGATCTCCATGAGTCTTTTCCAGTCATCTGTAAAGTACTGATGTTGATGAAAAAACCTTCGCGGTAAAATGTTATAACTGACAGCGTTAAGCACTTTCTCTGTGAGTGAGGCGCGAGAGCCTGCTAAATCGTTTACGGAAAGCTTTTTTTCCTCTACCAAAAACTGTTCCAGCTCAAACTGCCCAAACATTATAGCGATATCGACCGGTCTTAATGTAAACGCAAAAAATCCATCGTAATCAAGCCACCCCTGCCTGTTAAAGAACTCAAGATGGTCTCTTTTTCCCCGTCTAATACAGGCTAAAACAATTTCATACATATTTTGCTCCCTGACATCCGGTACAATTCCGTAAGACATCAGGAGCTTCGCTATATTCAAACCATTCTCTTGGACACTGAAATCTCCTGCGATTATAGCAAGTCGAGTATCCTTTTGAATGGCCTCTATACCGACCTCATATCTCCAGTACCTCATGGCTAGAGCTGCGCATCTAAAAGAAGCATATCCTCCAGGATCATGCACCATTCCGTTCAATATCACGTAAAGCAACTTGTCAGCTGCACTCACATTCGTTTGACGATTATAGCACAGCTGCCCAGCGCTCAGCGACGCCCCATTTTCCAGAAGCAGCTTAAATATATCGGCCTCACGAAAAGTGGCTGCGCAAGCAAGAGGAGCCTCTAGGAAGCCAAACATGCCGCCGACCCCTGTTCCAATAGGCGTACCCATATCGATCAAATAACGTACTGCTTCAATATGACCATCGAATACAGCCGATCTAATCGGATTTGCCGGGACAGCTTCCAGAGCGCCCAGCCAAAAGATTCCTTGTTTCCGTAGGCCAAATTTTAGCTCGGTCAGTTCTGATGGATCTTTTAGCGCTGCAACTGCAGCCCTAAGCTCCTCTAGCGTCCCTGCTTCTATTGCATGAAGTACAACTCTCATCTCATCTGAGATCGGATTGTCAGGGCGCTGCTCAAAAACTTTCGCAAGCTTACGGGTTTTTGGCCTTAATGGCGCCCAGATTTCCGCTGCGGCTGCCACAGGATCTCTGTCTCCCAAAAACTGCATACCAAATACCGCTTCAATCTTCTTTTGGCAAACACTACTAGCACCAATACGCCATGCCCGGTTTGTTACCGCCAGCGCAATCATATCCAGCGGATCCGTAAGCCACGATGCAATGAGCTGTTTAAGATCCCTTGGAAGCAGGGCCGTATAGTCCACCTCTTTTGCCACAGGAGGCGGTGGCACAGTGGTATATATAAAACTTGGAACAAAAAACATTTATTTGCTTTCCACTGCTGATAATATTGAATCAATTTTTTGAGTGATTTCCTCGTCGCCTGCATTCGCAGTGCGGACTGTCGTCAAAATAGTTCTTGGTGATTGTCCATCAACCGTATGATCCAGATCACACCCCTCTTTAACAAGGTTTTCGATGATTCCTAGAGAAAATAAAACCTCATCTCTATACGATTTATTTTGATCTACCTGCATTATCCCGCAAACACTCAAAAGTAAAGACACCTCTCCGTCCATATCAGTCACGTGGTCGATATGAGTCAGTTTGCTGATTGAAAGTTTATAATGCGCAACAACCTCAAGGAGGCGTGCCCATGTACATTGCTGAACCAGATGTCCTGCCCCAATATAAAAATCTTCATTCATGTCATTAGCTGCATTATAGATAGCACTTGAAACAAGTTCTTCCAATCTTTCTAACGCTTGATTCCGCTTTTTACGCACTACTTTCTTTTCTTCGACAAAATAATTTTCAAGCTTGAACTGACCATACATCGCCGCGCAATCTGCAAAAGACCATTCATTATCAAGAACCATATCGAACTTACAAAGTCCGATTTTAATCAAATGATCGAGATGCATTTTATCCCCACGAGCTATAATGCTTTTAACCCAATAATGCAGATCTCTTTCAACCACAACAGGCTTGACTCCATAACTCATCAAAAGATTGGCTATCAGACTATAGTGGCCTTCATTTAAACAAAATTTTCCTGCAAGCTCAGCCAGCCTCTTATCTTCTCGAATTGACTCGCCCCCCATTTCACCCGTCCAAGATCGCATGGCCAGACAAACCGTTTCAAATGTGTAAAATGTGTTACTTGACTCGATTATTTCAAACATCCGATAAAGTAATGGAACAGGAATGTATCCGGCTGGCATCTGATCTCTACCAATACGCCCATTTTCTTTTACACCAAACGATGCTCCATTTTCCAAAAGCAACTTAACCATTGCCGTCTGGCCTCTAGTTGCAGCTTCAAGCAAAGGACCGTTATAGGATGGTATCATGCCATCCTCCCCAATACCGATGGGTGTTCCGGATTCTATCAAGAGCCGCAACTTTTCGATTTGACCGCTATTAACTGCCAGTCTGAGCAGGTTTTCTGGATATCTATAAACTCCTACGCCAAATTTTAGCTCCGTTAATTCTGAAGGATCTTTGAGAGCTTTAATCGCTTGTCTGAGCTCCTCCATCGTTCCTTTCTCAACAGCTTTTAATACATCTTGCATTTCCGGTGATATCGGGGCATTCCACTGTAGGGGCATTACATTGGAGAGTTTGAAAGTTTTCGGCTTGAAGCGCGCCCAAAGACGAGCAGCCACTGTTATTGGTTCTTCGCTGCCAATAAAATCTGCCCCAAAGAATTGCTCGATCTTCATTCGGCATACTTCATTCACAACCTCGCGCCATGCCTTTTTCGTTCCACCAAGCGCAATTAAATCGCCCACGTCGGTAAGCCAAGACATCATGTGCTTTTTGACGTCTTTAGGAAGTTGGACAATACGGTCTACACAGTTATACTCTCGTATGTGCATTAGCATCTCACGTACACCCTCAATGCGAGAGCCTACATGACCTTCCCCGTGCAGAACAACAGCTAGACTATTTTTTCCGCCTTCACAAAGCCTCTCGGCAAAGTTCTGCGCGTAGCACTGGTTATCCTGATCCCACTCTTGAGCCATCAGGTGGTCTTGATCGCCGCCGATGCAAAGCAGCTGTCGATCCGGATGCATCCGCCCAACATGCCACAGGTTATTCATCCCGTTGATTGGAACATCCATGGCTTGAGTAAAGCCATAGATGGTGAATTTCCGCGATGCGTTTTTGTTTTCTCTCGACTCCAAAACAGTTCCAACGAAATCTTTTGCCTGCCGCTGCGCCCATGGAATTAAACCAGAGAACCACTTCTGCAAATCTTCTTCCTTCATCAACTTATCTGCATTCGTACACAAATTTTTGGCAACTTCAGCGCCCGTGGTAAATCCCTTGTAGAGAATGCAATGCGTCTGGGCAAGATGAGCAGCGGCGGCGGCGCCCACTGTACCAATCGAGTAGCCAAAAAAGACAATCTGCTCCGGCCTGTAGCCTCGCTCAAGCGCATAATTGACAGCCGCCAGCGCGTCAAATTTAGCGCTCTCTTCAGAGGTTTTCACGCCATTTTGCCGATTGAGCCCGTAGCCGTCCAAGGTATAAAGTAAAAAACTGGTTTTGTTATGATCTATCGATGCTATTTGATCCAGGAAAGATCTCATGTGCTCTAGTTGCATCGCGTTTCCATGGGACATGATTACGCAAATGTCATCAGGCTTGATAGAGTCACGATCATTATGTTTGTTAACAAAAACGGCCGGCAGGGTTTGGTTGCCGCCTTTTTTCAACGTAACCTCTTCTCCGCGCACCTCTCTTATAAACGAATTTCGCATCTCTCGTGCATTGGGATCCGGTGCTTTGCTCTGGAGAGGAAAAAAACTAGCATAGACTTCATCTTCTACAGCATCGCCAAGTGTATCAGCGATACTCGTGCCAACCGAAAGACCCAGATTACCATACATGGCTGCAAGGTAAATCCCCACGATCGGAGGCAGCCCCAAAAGGGCCGTTTTAAAAGAAGTCCAATCGTTCACAAGTTTTGAATTGAGCTGCTGAGCTAGATCCAAGTCATTACGGTGCCAGACACGCTGCGCCAGGTGCACAAGGCTGCGGCCACCCACATAGAACGCGCCCACGCCTGCCACTGCAGAATTGAGGCAGCACACCCCGATCACAACTCTCTTTACGGATACCAAGCTCATTTTATCACCAAGTTTTTCTTTTATGGCGCGGATTATACCCTAAAATAATAGATGATTCCAACAATCCAAATATTTACTTGTTGTCAACAAGTTGAGGCCGAGTCCTTGAATAGTTTTTTGTTCTGTCATTGCCCGGAACAGGTTCGGGGAAGAAGACAACATGCGATTGCTGACCTGGACCTTTCAAAGTAAACACTACTTTGGTGTCATCAATATCAACTTTTTGAATATCCTCTGCTCGGGGAAGTCTTTTAATTGCCTCTGTGATGTTCATCTCTCCACTAATGTATTGGGACTGTAACCGATAACTAGTTGTTGAAAGTAGACCGTCCTTTTTCCATAATCCCCTCCAATTTTTTTGATATTCAGGGTCTGTATTAGCTTTATCATGCCTATAAGCAAGAGGCACATTAGAATAGGCATCTACCACTTCCTTAATTGCCTTCATCTCGGCTACTTCCTGAATGAGGATGGTGAGACTATCCTGATCCATTGCAATCTGCACATCCTTGTAAATGAGCGGTATGCCTCGCTTCACTATAAGATCCCGAATATTCTCAAGCTTAAACACCGTTTTATACTGCTCGAAGGTGTTTATCGTATAAGGCACTCCGCAAAGATCCAGAAGCTTTTCATCATTACCAATGTTAACGCGATGACTAAAGTTCGTTCCAAAAAACAGCTTCTTACCATCACCCTGAAAGGCGATCTCCGCAAGCAAATAAAGCACAGCCGGGAATCCACTTTTAAGCGCGTTTTTCAGATCCTCTCTTTTATCCTGGTATTGAGGATTCAGCCAGACCGTGTTGATGAGGATGTCGGCTACTCTCATCTGAGAAGCATTGAAAGATTTAGAAGGGGTCGGCATCTTTTGAAGCCCCTTTTCATACCTGACTTCGCAGCGGTCTTTACTCTCAATCTCTATAGCTTCACCGATCTGAACATTGTTTTTATTGTAGAGGCGGACTGCATTTACCTGAGAATTCTCCAAATGAATCTTTAGGTTATAGATACTTTTAAAAGGCGTACCATCACTACTTTTGATTCCCAGTTTCTCCAGAATCTTCGCACACCCTTTCGGTGTGGTTCTAAGTTTAAGCGACTCATGACCGATTTCCAATGTAACGAAGCCTTGTTCATCTCCGCCTTGAGGCAAAATCCACTCATCGCCGACGCCAATCTGCAATCCCGCGATACAATCTTCACTCAATAGAGTTTCAGAGGCCTGTACTTCGTTGATGTTGCTGCTCTGCAAGGCTGCTACTACCCAATTGATCAGGCCGGGTATTTTGATCTCATGAAGCTGTGCTTCGTTCCGAGCAAGTGATTTGATCGTCCATCCAGCCTTCACTTTATTATTTCCTTCAAAAGAATTGGAAGGCTTAATAGTCTGAAGGCTGATCGTGGCGCTCCTTGAGACTAAATAGCCGACTAAACCTCCGGCAACCGCGCCCATCGCCAGCGGAAAAGCTTGGCTATAGGCAGACAGAATTCGTCTGGCAACCATGTAAACAACACCGAAAGTTGCTGCGCCGGTAATGGCTGCGTAAACACCTCTAGACCCTAAAACTCCGTTAACTGCATGCATAAACGCTCCTCTTGAGGCTAAAATAATAGATTTGTAGGGACTAAAAGACAAGATCACTTCTTTTATTGAGCGCCCATGTCGACGCCAATTTTCGGGGCCTTGAAGGCGCTCAGAAAGACTATTCCTTTTTCACTTCAGCTAATCGCCACACAGTTGCTCTTCCTTTACCGGTTGCGATCAACAATTTTTTCTTTCTGAGTGAAACTAAATCATTGCGCAAGGTACGTTCGGAAATCGGCGTTGAGAGCAGCTGCAGCATTTCACGAACGGATAAGGAAATCTCGCGACTAAATAGAGCCAAAATCGCTTTTTGCCTTTCTAAAGGATCGAGAATTTTGTTTTGACTTGAAAAGTCTCCTCTAGTTTGGGAATGAGGTCCAAATATTACCCGAACAAAAGTGCCTAATTCTTGCCACTGCGGAATAGGATATCCTCCCCGTTTACAATCTTCACGGCACCTTTTGAAGCCACTCCCCCATTCTTCCATAAATTCCAGTTCATGAAAGACCCTGGCAATGACTCGATTTCGGATTCGACTGACGCCTGCTTTAAAATCCTCTAATGTATATCCAAAAGGAAGCATTCCGGGGTTTTGAATTTCAAGACGATCATCAAAAATTGCGATCTGGATATGAGCTCCATGAAAAGAATAATCACAATGGACAAGTGCGTTGATCAACACTTCGCGAATGGCTAAAGTGGGATATTCCGGGATATCTCTTCTTCGGATTTCTTTAAATTCAGCAGCCAGTCTTGTATTGCGTGCAATAAATTTTGGAACTTGATCGAGTGCATCCAAAATTGTCCCTTCTACTTCGAACTGATCTAAAATATTTGCCTTATTATCTCCTAGAAAGCGGGCACATCTGACACGCATGTCAGGTAAATGTTGATGCAGTTCAGATAATTTACCAAATAAAATCATTCCACCAATGGAAGGAACTAAATTTCCAGCATGAGGGACTAAAACTCCTAAAGACTGAAGTTTGTCTTTATTGATTTTCTTCCCATGCCTCTTAAAAACCTGTTCAATTTTTTCATGGTTCAGGCTATCCATTGTCAAATCTGTCAATGGCTGTTGATCGAATGAAAGAGAAATAACAGAACGCTGAAGCTGTGCAATAAGCTCTGGTCCTGCAGGACGACTTGTAGATCCTAATCGAATATACACCCCACTGGGCATTCCTTCTTTTTTTAAATAAAAAGGTCCTTTCCAATGGGCAACTTGTATAATTAAAAGATCCTTCCCCTCAATGGTTGCGATCTCAATCTCAGGCAAAAGAGGAGGAAAAATGCTATCTGCAACAGCATTTGCTATCCTCTCTTCTTCTTTAAAAACATTTTCCAGTCCGAGTATCTCGCCTGGAGCACAACCGATAACGAGGATTCCTCCGGCTGTATTGGCAAAAGCAACAATCGTTTTCAATATATTAGTCAGAGAGGAGAGGTCGCTCTTAAATTCCAAAGTCTTTGACTCAGGAAGCTTTATCAGCTTCTCAATTTCTATTATTCCATCCATACGCTTATGTTACACAATCCGGCAATAATCCGGCAATGACTTTGCCGGATTATTGCCAGATTCTTGCCGGATAAATACGTAATTTACTTAATATAAGTTGTTTATAAGACTGAATATTTCGGCAAAAGCCGCAAAAACCGATCATGTGACGACCAATCGGTTAATATATCGACAGAACTCCAGCCTGCATTGACAAATAAATTCTTTAATTGAGCGCCCATGCCGGCTCCAATTTCGAGATAAACCTTCGCGTTGGGGTTGAGGTGAGGCGGAAGCTCTTGGGCCAGGCGCTCATAGAGATCGTTCCCCTGCTTGCCGCCAACGAGGGCCAGTTTGGGCTCGAAGTCGCGGACTTCGGGGTCAAGAGTGGTGTAGTCAGCCTCGGAGATGTAGGGAGGGTTGCAGACGATGATATCGGCCTTCTCGTCACGGAATGGGAGACAGAGGTCGCCTTGGCGGAGTGTGACGTCAACAGAGTTATTCTGGGCGTTCAGCCGGGCTATTTCAACGGCCTTTGGAGAGATGTCAGAGAGGATCACCGTGCAGTCGGGTCTTTTTTTCTTGAGGGCAATGCCGATGCAGCCGGAGCCGCAGCAGATGTCCCAGATGGTGACGGGCGTGGATGGAAGCTCTTTGAGGATCATATCGGCTAAAATTTCGGTTTCGTGGCGTGGGATGAGGACGTCTTGGCTCAGGGAAATGGTGCATCCTAAAAACTGCACATGGCCGATGATATACTGCCACGGCATCCGCTGGGCGCGCAATTTGATGTAGCCGCGGAGCTGATCGAGTTCGGCCTCGACGAGGGGGCGGTCAAACTGCATGTAGAGTTCGATGCGGGGAATTTTCAGAATGTGGGATAGAAGCTCTTCTACCTGGCGGCGCGGAGAGGCGATCCCCTTCTGGGATAAAAAATCGGTCGAGATTTTGAGGATGTCACTGACTGTCTTCATCGCCGGCCAACTTTTGTTCGTAGAAGAATGCAACGAGCGCCTGGGTAAAGTCGTCGAGTTTTCCGTCGAGTACATCGGTGAGGTTGTAGAGGGTGAGATTGATGCGGTGGTCGGTGACGCGGTTTTGTGAGAAGTTGTAGGTGCGGATGCGTTCGGATCTGTCTCCGGAGCCGACTTGGGTTGAGCGCATAGAGGCCATCGCCTCTTCTTCTTTGCGCCGTTTTTCTTCGAGGATTTTTGCAGAGAGAAGGCGCATCGCTTTGTCGCGGTTTTTAATTTGCGATCTCTCGTCCTGGCAGGTGACGACGGCGCCTGTGGGGATGTGGGTGATGCGCACGGCTGAATCGGTTGTGTTGACATGCTGGCCGCCGGCGCCGGAGGAACGGTAGGTGTCAATGCGAAGGTCGGAGGGATTGATCTCAAGAGCTTCTTCTTCGGTCGGCTCAGGGAGGACGGCGATGGTGATCGCGGAGGTGTGGACGCGCCCCTGCGCTTCGGTCTCGGGAACGCGCTGCACGCGGTGCGTCCCCGCTTCATTGCGAAGCAGGCGGAAAACCTGGCTGCCGGAGATCACCATGATAAATTCTTTATATCCGCCGCGCTCGGAGGGAGTGGCGGAGAGCACTTCGTATTTCCAACCTTTGGTCTCGGCGTAGCATTTATACATCCGGACGCAGTCGCCGACAAAGATCGCCGCTTCGTCGCCGCCGGTGCCGGCGCGGATCTCCATGATCACGTTGCGGTTGTCAAGCGGATCGGGAGGAACGAGGAGGGTTTCGAGTTTGATTTTAAGATTTTGAAGCGATGAAGCAAGAGCGTTATTATCATCGCGGATCATCTGAACGAGCTCGGGATCGTTTTCAGCTTTGAGAAGCGCTTCATTTTCCAGAAGCTGCTTAGAGGAGGCGTCGATTTTATCGACGAGCTCTTTGACGCTCCCTAAATAGGAATGCTCCTGGGTGAGCTGGCGGTAGTTAGTTTGATCGTTAAAAACGTCAGGTTGACCGAGGAGATCTTCCACCGTCTGAAAACGGCTCATCATCTCTTGGATTCTTCGCTTCAACCTGTCGTCATGCATGAAAAATTACGTGGATTTCTTGCGTGTGACTTTCTTCTTAACTTTCTCGGCAGCCGCTTCAACCACTTTGGCTTCTTCGACTTGCTTCTTTTTGAGATATTTCTTCTGGAACTTATCAACACGACCTTCTGAGTCGAGAAGTTGATTTGCGCCGGTGAAGAATGGGTGCGAAAAAGAAGAGATCGAGAGACGGTAAGTAGGGTATTCTTTCCCTTCAAACGTATCCCGTTCTTTAGGTTGCAGAGTCGATCCGCAAACAAATTTTTTGCCTGTTGAAGAGTCAACAAATAGCACGTCTTGATAGGGAGGATGGATTTTTTCTTTCATAAACATTCCTTATTAAAGAGGCCTATTTAACACGGTTTTTCCATTAAAGACAAGTGGTTTGAACTGTCTTGTCCTCAAGAATATATTTGAACTGGATCACTTCTCCATTTGCCGCTCTTTCGCCAGGTCCATAGTCCCCAGTGCACACTTTATATGTGTGATTGATAGGCCCGCCGTGCGTTGCAATAATGTGGAGATGATTAGGATACTGCGCTGCAATTTCATCGAAAAATTCTTTAACGCGTGTGTAAACTTCTTTTGGAGATTCAGCTTTGTCTTCTGGAGGCCCAAACGGAGTATTAAATTTTATAGAGGGGTCTTTGATCTCTTTTCGTGCGGCATAGTGCGGATGGTCATGATATCCTGGATCGGTGTCATTTTTGCCTTCAAATGAGCCGTGGTAGGCTTCCATGAGCCTTTTATCAAACCGTATAGGCTGCTTGTACTCGAAAATTTTATCGATAAGCTCTGCCGTTTGCTGTGTTCTCGGCGAGGGCGACGCCCAGATCATGACTTCCCTACCAGCGAGCTGAGACTTCAATTTAAGCGCAGAAGCTTTGACTTGCTCTGCACCCTCAGCAGTTAATCGGTTTGTGGGATCGGGAGACTGCCCTTGGAGCCTGTGCTGAGCATTCCAGACAGATTCTCCATGGCGCATGCATACCAAATCAACACTCGTTTCAATCGTCATTGCTTTTACCTCATTTTAGGCCTCTAGTTATGCCTGAAATGAGATTATTTCACTAACCATCAGGTTTGGCACGCCCTTGCTCTAAATGCTGAAGTCATGATATAAATTTTTTTTAAAAAAAGAGGTTATTATGTTAGCTGTATCTTTTTCAAAGAGTGGGCAATGCAATCTATCTTCTGAACCTCCAGAAAACGTTCTTTCTATAGTTTTTTCTACCATGACCGTAGCTGAAGTGGGTAAGTGCGGTCTTGTCTCTAGGAAATGGCAGTCAATGTTAACTAATAAAGAATACGATCAGACTCTTTGGAGGCCCTTGGCGAAAATCTTAGGCAAAAGAGTATGGACAGAATCGGTCGGGAAAGTGGGTGATGAACCGCTTTATACAATCGCTGGTAAGCCCGTTCTCTGGAGAGACGTATGCAGGATGCGCAAGGCTCCCTCAATGTTTGACGATCGAACTATTGAGAAAAGCGAAATCGACTTTTTAGTACCTGCAACCATCAAGGGAGAACCCACAACCATTAACCATATATTAAAGGTTTTTGCTACAGCCCGTATCCCAATCGGATGCAGATTTCGCATCAGCCCCAAAATACTAACAAAGTATGGAGATGTAAAAGTTGAGAAATCGTATTGGGCTAGGCATACATGGAGTATAGTTGAGGGGACTCGTAATAAAGAAGCGCGGGTCAGAGAGCAAATAATTTCTGATAAGAGTCAAGGACTGTATCGACTCCCTATGGTAATTGAAGAGCTCATCTTTCACTTTTTAGCCCTTCAAGCGGGATTAAAAAGTGGCTGTAGAAAGGAGCCATTGACCTACACACAATGCATCGAGTTTATACAAGAGGATAATGGAAAATATCCAATATATGTCGGTGGTTTTGATGATCCGACACCCAATGATGCAGGCGGCATTAATTGCAGCTGCAACTGTTACGTACGCGAACCTGACGGTGCTGCAGCCGTGCGTCCACTTTAACCCCCAATCGGGCTCAAACTGGGATTTAAATAAGCTCTAAAATGAGATTATTTTACTAACCGTCGGATTTGACCCAGCAGATTGAAGGGAATGGAGTGTAATTTAATTTTCCAATCTCATAAACAACCCCTTCTTTTTATGACCAACTCAATAAAATTGCCCCCTCTTTTTGTGAGCAGGTCATAAAAAGAGGGGGCAATTTTGTTGAGTTGGTCTAATAATCAATGAGTTGTATTTTTGGACGCTAAATAAACCATTCGGACGGCCATGAGGGCCCCTTAGTTGCAGGTCAATAGAATATATTGCGTTAATTGGATTTACTAATTAAAATATATCGAAACAAAGCGAGAATACAATGTGCGCATTAAAAGTCGAAGGTAAAGGTATAATAGAAAGTTCATTATTCAACCCCTCTCTACCCGAGCTTCCTGATCCGTTTGTTGCCATGGTTCTTAAAAAATTATCTGATCATGATTTAGTTAATATGACAAAGCTCAACCGGGCCTGGTGCGCATTCATCTTCAATTACGACTCATTGTCCTGTCGATTTATACCCCACCAGTGTGTTTATGCAGCAAAAAACTTAGCATCCAAATTAGTGGGCATTGAGTTGAATCCTAGAAAAAAAGTAATCGGATTAGAAGCTAGAATAAACCATGTTAGGGCTATAGCGACATCTCTTTCCTTTAATCAAACAGAAGTAGATGCCTTTAATCTTAGGTGTATGCCCGGCGGTGATCATCGTATTGAAGTTGTAAAAGTTCTAGCATTGCAGAATCTTGAATCAGCCAAGACATTGGCCTCACAAATTGAAGATTCTTCATCAAGAGATCTGGCATTTTATAAAATCGTAGAGATAGAAGTCAAAGAAAACGCCGTTTCTGCTGCAGCAACAGCGGAAAGAATTAGGAATTTGGAGTTATTCTCACAAGCCTGTGCCGCTATGGCAGAAAACGCTCCAGTATTATATTTAGACCGTCTAATTCAAATACATCAACACCCTTTCATCGATCCTTTCTCAAGAGTCATTTTACAGGTTATAATTGCTAAGCTATCTCCTCCGCACGACTTTACTGACGCGAAACAAGCGGCAGAGCAGCTTGAATATAAAAAAAATGAGGCCTTAAGTTATATCGCAAAAGAAGAAGCTGAATATGCTTTTGATGCCTCACAAGCCACTCTCCTCTTGATTGACGATCCAAATGAGCGTGCAAGCGCACAGTTAGAAGTCGTTCGCAAAATAGTCCTGCGTGATATTGCTTTAGCTAGATTGGCGGCTAGTAAAATCGTACGGCCTTTTTTTAGAGCTTTTGCATACATTGAAATTGCAAAAAAAGATCCGCATTTCGAGCTTAATGATATCTTGGATCCAATGAGTAAGGTACATCAACCAAATCAAGTTGGCCTTCTTGTAGAACTTGCTCAAGTAGACCCAAAGAATAGAACGGAGTATTTAAATAAAGCTAAGGCTATAGCTTTTTCACCATTTCAAAGTGTGGATCCGGCAGTCAAGGCAAAAGTTGTAGAAATGGAAGCTTTGCTTGATATAGAAGGGGCGCATAAAACTGCTTCTTTAGTAACTGGTATGACTAAGATCAGAGCTTTAATTAAAATTTCACAAGTTCAACGTGTTGATAACCTGAGAATTGCAAGAGATGCTGCTTTTAGCATGGATGATCAACTAGGCAGCCGCGTTAACGATGATAAAATTGATGCTCTATGCGAAGTTGGCAGTGCAGCACTTGACTTACTATAGCGCGTATACTCCGCGCGGCTGAAAAAGTTTGATCGATCCAATCCAGACAATCCATCTCTACAAAAAAATAAATTGTTTTTATTGCATTTTACAATAAAATAAACTGAAAAATTTAGGAGACAGAATGTGGCGTTAATAATTAAAAGCTACGAAAAAATAGAAAGCTCATTCTTTGATCCCTCTCTACCCGAGCTTCCTAAACCGATTATCGCTATGGTTCTTCAAAAAATAACTGCTCAGGAATTAAGTAGAGTGACAATAGTCAACTGGAGATGGTATGCATTCATCTTCGATTGCGACGTCTTATTCTGTCGAATAATTCCCCACCAATGTCTTTATCAAGCAAAACAATTAGCGCTAAAATTAGAAAATGGTGAGCCTTCTACTTTAAAAAAAGTGATAGAAATAGAAGTAAGAGTAAATCACAAGTTAGCTATGGAAACAGCTCATTTATTTAATCAAAAACATCAGAGTAGTGTTTATGGAGCGCTCGATTATCGCATGGAAGTGATAAAAGGCCTGGCAAAAAAATATCCTGGCCGAGACGCGATACTAGCATTCTGCATTCTAATAGCGCTAATTAAAGAAATAGAGTGTAAGGATCAAATACGGCTGGAAATCGTGAAGGTAACGGTTAAAAAAGATCCAAATTTTGCAAGAACATTTGCGGATAAAATTATAACACCATTATATCGGGAACAAGCTTTATCGTATCTTATGCAAGAACCTGCTCATGCAGAAAAAGTTGATGTAGTCAACGCTGCCGCTTCGGTAGACGACATACCTAGGGCAAAGAATATTGCCTTTGGCATGCCCGATCAAAAAGACGGTCGCATTAACAATGAAAAAATTGATGCGCTATGCCAAGTAGGTTGTGCAGCTCTTGATTATTCTAAGTTTCGAGCCAAATAAGCCATGCGGGCGGTTAGGAGGCCTTCGAGGACGCCTTCGTTATAACGGAAATAAGGGTTGTTTTCGAGAGCGGGAAAATCATTGGGCTGTAGGAGGTCGTCGTCCGTGAGGTTGGGAATGAGGGATGCTGCGCAAGTTTTTATTTTAATTCGTTGTAGTTCAATCAGTTCGTCAAAGATTTTTTGCATTCTCGCCTCTGTTGAAAAAAAGACTTTAGTAGTGCGGCAGATTCATCGGCCAGGACGCCGGAGGTGACCTGGACGGTGTGGATGGGGTGCGGCTGGCCCAGAAGGCTGATAAGGCTGCCGCCGGCGCCCTGGCGTATATCAGGGGCTCCCCAGACGACGCGATCGATGCGGGAGGAGATAAGGGCGCCGGCGCACATGGGGCACGGCTCCAGCGTCGTATAAAGGGTGCAGCCGGTGAGGCGCCAGTTATTGAGGATAGCCGAACCCTGCCGGATGCAAAGCGTCTCCGCATGGGCGGTGGCGTCGATTAAAGTTTCAACTTGGTTGAAAGAGCGAGCAATTATTTGATTTTGATAGACGAGAACGCTGCCTACGGGCACTTCCCCTCTTTCAAACGCTGCCAAAGCCTCTTTGAGGGCCTCTTTCATATGTAAAATATCTGCTGTTTCCATTCGGTAAAACCACTATAATAGAAACTTGGGATTGATTCAATAAAGGGATTGCCGTATAATCATGGCAATATTTACAACTCTCTAGAGGAGATTTTTCCTGATGTCATTAGATAAAGGCACTAAAGAAGAAATCACAAAGAAGTTCCAGCTTCACGAGAAAGACACTGGATCTGCCGACGTTCAGATTGCTATTCTGACCGAACGAATTACTGAACTGACCGATCACCTGAAGTCTGCTCCAAAAGACCATGGCTCGCGCCTGGCTCTTTTGAAGCTCGTAGGCCAAAGAAGAAAGCTTCTTGACTACCTAAACTCTACAGATACAAAGCGGTATCAAAGTCTGATCAACCGCCTCAATCTCAGAAAATAAGCTCTATAACCCACTCATTTTGAGTGGGTTTTTCATATTGTTAGATTTCAAATTAAATGGTATAATGTTCGCCATGAGCATAACCTTTCGAACAGCAAAAATTCAAGAGCTTGATTCCTATGAAGAAAAACTTGTAAATGAAAAGTTGACATACAGGAAAATAAGCAATTGCATCAACGAGTGGGTTATTAAAGGTTGTGGAGTTGGAATCTTCTCACTACCTCTTACTTTTAGTATCAAGTTGTCTTTTATCGCAAGCGTTTCAGTCGCCACTATTGGCTCCCTTTATGACATTTACTGCATCTATGCGAATCATGCGAATCTCCGTAATCACGCGTTGCATGAACTATCCGGGCTCTCTCTTACCGAACGTATGGAGAATAAATTTCAAAGAATTCAAACAATTTTAGGTTTTCCTCCCGTACGAAAAGAAGTGATTAGACGAGCACTGCAACTTGAAGTGCCCTTAGCTCTGAAAGCAGTGAATGAGCCTACAGGCGACGCTGTGGTTATTTACTGCCTCGACACTTTTTTAATGCTTCTTTGCAATAAACTGGACCCAAAAGATGTGGTAGCTTTAGCACGAACGTGCACGGGTTTATACGACAAGATGCGATCGATCAACTTTATCAATCATAAATATTGCCAGGCTATCTTAGGAGACAGCCCGATCCTTCCCAAGCAAGAGTCGCTGGGAATTAATGCTCTTGCGTATCGCCCTCAAGATTCGGTGGGACATTTTCGTGAATACGCTGAGCTTTTCTCACCTCTTGGCATCGCTCGCGGTAGAGATTGGCTTCTTCTGGACGGAGTGCATGGGGGAGGTAGATGGAACTCCGATGAAGCTCTTCCTCGATTGGTACTTGTAGATCTTAGAGAAGGGAAAAATTTCCAAAGCTTTTACGTAGAATTGAGAGAACATTGGAAACCTGATAGGTTCTCCATTGTGCTTGATCCAGAAACTGAATGGCCGAATAAAATTTATTGCTTGGACTCTTTTCATGGAAAAGTCCAGACGTGTGATGTGCGTGTAGAAAATGACCGCATCGTTATAAAAATTGTCGATACAGTGCAAGCTGCAATGGATACAGTTCACGGAGAATGGGTCAAAGTAAATAAGGGTGTGTTCGTTTGGACATCTCGCTCAACTCATAATTTTGCCATGTTAAACCCTCAAACGGGCGGGTTTAACATCCATCAGATTGAGCTTCCGCAAGGACATCGAATTGCCGATATCCAGGTAAGCCCCGAAAGCAACCTCATCCGCTGGCTGGAAAAAGGTCCCGACAACCAAGAACAGTGGCATGCTCGAAAAATTTAATTTTCCCCTAATCCTCCAGACCTGATATAATCGACCATCTGAAGTATCGAAATTCTTTTTGACGCAAGGCGAGTGGTTACAGTCGCCTTCCGTCAGAAAGAAATTGATTCTTCAGAATAAACTAAAAATTTGAGGAATCATGAATAAAAATTCACGTACAATTTCAGTTGCAGGACGAGATATCGTCTTCGAAACTGGCAAACTAGCAAAACTGGCCCACGGCTCAGTGACTGTCCGCTCAGGAGAAACCATCCTGCTTGCGACGGCCTGCAGAGGCGCTGTTCCATCCGATGAAACCGACTTTCTGCCGCTGCGCGTTGACTATGTTGAGAAATTTTCTTCCGCAGGAAAAACCCTCGGCGGATTTATTAAACGGGAAGGAAGACCTTCTGAAAAAGAAGTTCTCACCTGCCGCCTGATCGACAGACCCATTAGACCGATGTTCGAAGACGGCTATGTCAACGACATGCAGCTTCTAGTCTACGTTCTCTCTTATGACGGCATTCATCTGCCAGATCCTCTTGCGATCTGCGCTGCATCAGCCGCACTCGTCATTTCAGATATCCCCCTTATTAAGCCGATTGCCGGCGTCAGAATCGGACTCCTCGATGATAAATTCATTGTCAATCCGACGTTCCAAGAGATGGAAAAATCGAAGCTCGACCTCGTGATTGCAGGAACCGAAGATGCGATCCTGATGATTGAAGGCTATTGCGACTTCCTGTCAGAAGAACAAGTTTTGGAAGCGATCCAGGAAGGACAAGCGGCGATCCGTACGATTTGCCAAGGCCTTCACGAGTGGCAAAAAGTCGTTGGAAAACCGAAAGTCCGCGGACAGCTCCGTGTTCCTTCAGAAGAACTCATTAAAGAAATCAGAAGCATCGTGGGCGAAGATCTCAATCAAGCCTACCGCATCAAAGATAAAACCGAGCGGAATGAAGCTGTAGCCACAGCTAAAGAGAAGCTCATGACGGCTCTTTTCCCTAAAGACAAAGAACATGCACATTCAAAAGTGCTCGTAAAAATGGGCTTTAAGAAAGTCTCTGCCGATATCATGCGCGAGATGATCTTGAAAGAGAACGTCCGTGCTGACGGCCGTACGCCTGATCAAGTCCGCCATATCTCTTCCGAGACGGGCCTTCTCCCAAGAACGCACGGAAGCGCCCTCTTTACACGCGGAGAGACGCAATCTCTTGCTGTATGTACCTTAGGAAGCGAACAGATGGGTCAGCGATATGAGACGCTCGAAGGCGAAAGCACCAGACGCTTCTACCTCCAATATTTCTTCCCACCATTTTCTGTCGGTGAAGTCGGACGCATGGGCTCACCTGGACGCCGCGAAATCGGCCATGGCAAGCTCGCTGAGAGATCTCTCGAAGCTGTCCTCCCAACACAGGAAGCCTTCCCCTACGTTATTCGCTTAGAGTCTAACATCCTAGAGTCCAACGGCTCGTCTTCTATGGCGTCGGTCTGCGGCGGATGCTTGGCGCTGATGGATGCAGGCGTGCCAATTAAACGACCTGTCTCCGGTATCGCGATGGGCCTTATTTTAGAAGGAACCCATTTTGCAATCCTCTCCGACATCCTCGGTGATGAAGATGCTCTCGGCGACATGGACTTCAAAATTGCCGGCGACCATGATGGTATTTCCGCCTTCCAAATGGACATCAAGATCGAAGGGATCACTCCACAGATCATGAAAGCGGCCTTGGCCCAAGCTAAGCAAGGACGGCTCCATATTCTCAGCAAGATGCTGGAATCCCTCGCAAAACCTAAGGACCACCTCTCTAAATACGCGCCGCGCATTGAATCGGTTCAAGTGAAACCTAGCAAGATCGGCACCGTCATTGGACCCGGCGGCAAAATGATCCGATCCATCATCGAAGAGTCAGGCGCGCAGATCGATATCGACGACAGCGGAGTGATTAGCATTTCTGCAAACAATCCTGAATCGATCGAAAAAGCCAAAGCGATGATCCTTAACCTCGTCTCCGATGTAGAAATCGGCAAAACCTACCATGGACAAATCGTGTCGATTGTAGCGTTCGGGGCTTTTGTTAAAATCTTTGATAAAGAAGGACTCCTCCATATCTCTGAATACGACCACCGCCGCATCAACAACCTGAATGAAGTGTGCAAAGTGGGCGATTTCGTCGATGTGAAGGTGCTTGATGTCAATGACCGTGGGCAGATCAAGCTGAGCCGCAAAGCGCTCATCCCGCCTCCTCAGCATGCAGTCACACCCGGCGGCTGATGCCTTTTCTCAAGAGGTCCCATCTTTGGGACCTCTTTTTATTTAAAGAAAATACTTTACACCTATCATCTAGTTAACTCAACAAGCTAAAATCAAGCCACTTACATCATAGTTAACAACTAATAGTTATTAATTATAATTTTAGTTATAATTGTACTTATATTTTTAATAATAGGCACAATTATGACACAAAGCGTAAATAACAATAATAATGTTCCCCTGACTGCGAATAATCCTCAGTCTGCACCAATCAGCACCTCTTGGTGGAGCTCCATATTTGGACGAAGCGCCCCAATCCCTGAACTCCATGAAGATGACTTTATTGATTTTGGAACTGAAGATGACACTGCGAGCCCCAGCAAAGTTGATAGCGATCTCAGTGAAGAGGGCTTTGTTGATATTACGGTTGATAGACAACCCCCAAAGCCAGTCAACAGCCTATTACAGGCTATAAGAAACATCTTTAAGTCGGTCTTTTTCCAGGATGCTACAGACGCTGTTTTAGCTTCTAATCTGCATGGCAATGTAAAGGTCGATTTATCGAGTGGGCTGTCAGTATCTGCCAACGCAACTCTTTTTGAGAAAGTAACCTGCGACATCAAAGTTGTGTTTTCTAAAACGGCTTCGGGAAAAGAGACATTGGAAGTTAAAGAGTTCCATCCGTTCTTTACCAAGCTGCTGGAAGGTGAAAAAATCGCTGGGCAAATTAAAGATCTAAACGAGCTAAAAGAAGTTCTTCAAGCAATCCCCCATCAGAAAGCATCGATCGAATGGCTTGGGTCTGAAAAAACGGCCGTCGTGATCATGCAGCTTCCCGGCAGTACCCGTATTGAGATTGCGATTAACTTTCCTAAGGGTCTTGCCAAAATAGCCGAAGATCTTCCGTTTATTCTTGCCGAAATGATCCCTGGAGCCTTCCATAAATTGCTGCCGGGCCTTTTGCCGCTGCTGAATGAAAATTTCAGATTTGAGTGGAATGGAGAGACCAGGCAATTTGCGCTTGAGTTTGAATCATGCGAGTACATCAAAATTGAGAATCTAACGCTTGTAGAAACCGGATTCATCGCAACACTGGCGAAACAATTTGGAAATTGGGTCTTCGATCAAACTTCCTCAAAGAATTGCCGGAACGATCCATCCTACTAAGCAGTTGATTGAGTTTGAAAAAGACACCACGTTCAGAATCAAATTTGGACAACACTTGGGAAAAGAGATGATCCTTATAAAAGTATCGTATGATGAGAACGAAGTGAAATTAGGTTTAAATACTCATGAAGAAGTGATCGATTTAAAAACGTCTCGCGTCAAAGATGTGGGCATTACATTTGCCACAAAACCGAGCTCTAAGCGCCCCTATTCGAAGAGCATGCTTGAGTTCAATGCTCAAGACCCTAATGATTCCGCACCTAACCCCATTTTAGAAAAACTTAAATCAACCCTTCTCAGCAAAGCGCCAGTAGAATATCAACCTTTCTTCAGCAAGCTGCTGGCTTCTCCTCTCAATGTAGATGTTGCGTTCAGCTTGCAAAATAGTCAATCCATCACCGCTACCATCCAGCTGCCCGATGATCTGAGTTGCAAAGTCGATCTCACCATCCCAACCGATAGTAAACCTCATCGGAAAGTCAACCTTGATAAGAAAATCATGAATCAGCTGAGTGCAAAACTGGATGAACATAAAGAAGACTATCATATCGAACAAATCCTAGCGCTGGTTGCATCTCTTCCAACGCTCGATGTAAATTTACACTGGAATGGCACGACAGGAACCGTTAATTTAGATATCGATTTACCCGGCGGAGCAAATTTCAAAATAGAGCTTAAGGCGCCGCAGCTTATGGGGAAAGGCGTGCAAGATCTGCCTCCTGTCCTTACAACCCTACTCTCTAAGCTTCCTCAGTATGTGCAAATCGAGCAGCTTTTTAACAGCATTAGACCGCTGATTTCAAGCAATTTCCATTTGAATTGGAATGGTGCAAACTCTACATTCAAGCTGGGATTCGACGAGCAGCAGCAAGTGCATATCAAATCAGTCAAGCTGCCAGAAAAAGGATTTTTGGACTTCATGAAGACGTTTATCGGAGAAAACTCTTTCATCAGACTGCCAAAGCAGATCCAAGCAGCTGTGGATTTCGAGAAATCGGTATTTAAGTTCTCACCAAAGGCTGTGCTTCAGTTTAAAAGCGGCATCCTCGTAAAAGACATTGACCTTACCCAGGTCAGCTATGATGCAGATGGAAAGATCATCCGGGTTGATTACAGATGTTTCGGAAAAAGAGCGAGCTCATTGACATGAACGAGTCCAAACCTGAGAACGGCGAAGTCAAGATCGACTACGTCATCGGTCCTGTTCCCAATAAATAATCACTTCGGAGGCAGCTCTGACGTTATTTTTGCTTCCAGAGTCTCGAGGGCAAGCTGGGAATGCTGACAACCCCTATCTGCCGCCATTTGTAACCAGTAAGCGCCCAATTCATCAGATTGTTCAAAACCTATGCCACTGGCACACATCACTCCAAGGAAACGCTGGGCATCAAGATTCCCATTTAAAGCTGACATAGTCATCCAATTTTCAGACTCTGGATAAGACTGAAGAACACCCTGACCATTGAAAAAAAAGCTTCCAACACTGAATTGCGCATCCGCATTGCCTTTGGTTGCGGCTTTAAAATACCATTTTGCAGCTTCAGAATACGATACTGGGACTCCAGTGCCGAGCTCATATCTACGTCCAATGTTGAGCTCTGCGAGGGCACTGCAATTTTTATCAGTGACCATGGGCAGCCGGTTTAATACCTCTAAACAGAACAAAAGATACGGTTTGGCCTCACTGTTGATAGGGTCGATGAAGACTGCAGACGTAAGGAAATTCCTTGCATCTTTGAAATAGCCATCATTAATTAAAGCTATTCCTTGCATGCATAAAAACTCGGACGCACGAATTTTTAGTGAAGCCGAATGTGTAGGTAACCGTGAAGCCTTAATAGGGCATGTAGAAATTGCGCTTAAAGCCATCATGCCAAAGTTAATAACCGATAGAATAATTGAAATCATTAAAAAGAAACATTTGCCATCCCGAAGGATGGCAATGTGAATTAAGCTTGTTGAGGCTCGGGGGTATCGGATGCAGGCCCAGTTTTGACGGGAGCTGATGCAGGCGATTTTCTTTGAAGATTTTCAGTCGCTTTAAGGCGGGCTTCTTTCTTCACATCTGTCCAAGTTCCATCCATCATCTCTTTGACGTCTTCTTTATCAAGCGTTTCAAACTTAATAAGCATTTTGGTCATGAGTTCGACTTTATCCCGATTCTTGTTGATGATCTCAATGGCTTGCTCATGGGCCAGATCCATCATTTTGCGCACTTCGGCGTCGATCTGCTTGGCGGTCTCTTCTGAATAGCTTCTCTCGGCCATACTATTCATGCCAAGGTATTGGCCTTCGCCAGTGCGCTCGTCATAAGCAACTGTTCCAAGAGGGCTCATGCCCCATTCGCACACCATGCTGCGTGCAAGGCGTGTAGCTTGCGTGATATCCATTTGAGCGCCGCAGGACATATCTCCAACGAAGATCTCTTCGGCAGCGCGTCCACCCATAAGGACCGCGAGTTGGTCGATCAGCTCTTTTTTCCAGTAGCTGAGGCGGTTTTTCTTGGGCATGAAATGGGTAGCGCCGAGTGACATTCCTCGAGGAATAATGGTCACTTTATCAACCGGATCAGATGATTTCACAACGAGGGCGACAATCGCATGGCCTGATTCATGATAAGCCGTAGTCGCTTTTCATTGTCATCGATCTCTAAGCTTCTGCGCTCTTTGCCGTATCTGACCTTGTCAACAGCCTCACGCGCTTCTTGAGCGGTCACAGCTGTTCGGTTGCGGCGGGCAGCCAAGAGTGCTGCTTCGTTCAGAATATTGGCCAGATCGGCTCCGGACGCTCCGGGAGTTCCACGGGCGATATCCATGAGGTCGACTGAGGGGTCGAGCTTGATCTTGCGGGCATGAACTTTCAGGATGTCGAATCGTCCTTTGATATCTGGAAGATCGATCACGACGCGTCTATCAAAACGGCCGGGTCTTAAAAGGGCTTTATCAAGAACGTCAGGACGGTTTGTTGCAGCGATCAGGATGATGCCTTCTGTCGCATCGAATCCATCCATCTCAACGAGAAGCTGGTTCAGAGTTTGTTCACGCTCGTCATGTCCTCCGCCGATGCCTGCGCCGCGGTGGCGGCCGACAGCGTCGATCTCATCCATGAAGATGATGCAAGGTGCATATTTGCGGGCTTCGTTGAACATGTCGCGGATACGGCTGGCGCCGACGCCGACGAACATTTCAACAAAGTCGGATCCGGAGATGAAGAAGAACGGTCTATCGGCTTCTCCTGCAACGGCTTTTGCAATGAGAGTTTTACCGGTTCCTGGAGCTCCAACGCAGAGCACGCCTTTCGGGATGCGGGCGCCAAGGGCTGTGAATTTACCCGGATCTTTTAAAAATTCGACGATCTCCTGGAGTTCTTCTTTGGCTTCATCGCAGCCGGCGACATCTTTAAATGTCACTTTATTGCGGTCTTTGGTGAGGAGCTTTGCAGGCGACTTTCCAAAATTCATCGCGCCGCTGCCGGCTCCTTTCATTTGACGGGCAAAGATAAAGTAGAACAAGAATCCGAGGAGCAAGAAAGGCAGTATGGTGAAAAGCACGCCCAGATAGTTCGGGGATGGCTCTTCGCTTTTGAATGTTTTGTCCAAAACGAGCGTACGCGGCTGGTCCGGCACTTTAAAGATGGTGCCTTTATTCGAAGGAAATGCGTCCCACTCTTTCTTGGCTTGCGCAAACCAGTGAGAGAATGTTTCTGGGTCTTGCTTTTCCAAGGAGCGTGTTGAGAGCTCCTGGTTGTTGAAGAACCACGATACGGTAGCGACGGCCTCGCGGGCTTTATCGAGCTGGACGTCGTTTTTCGCTGAATCTTCGGTGATTTGGGTGAGCTGTCCGACATCACCTAAATAGCTTCTAACGGAGCGGAGCTGCACCAAACGGGCATTGTCCTGCTCGGTATTCAGCTGAGTGACGATCCCTTGAAGCTGGGATAAAACATTTGAGTAGACGGCGAGCTGTTCTTGCGAGGATGCTGCTGGAGCTGCAAGGGCCTGGTCTAATGATTTCAGCTGCAGCTTGAGCGGTTCGCTGCCAATACCCAGTGCCGTTGATTTAAATCCAACGAGGAGCGTGCTGAGCTCTTTACCATAGTTAGTTATTTCGCTGCTGGAGGGCGGATACGCTTTTTGAAGCTCGGCAAGAGAGACAATCGGCTTATCGGAGAGCGTTTTGAGAACGATGCCGTTTTCGCGGTCAGGCGTGTCATACATCGGGCTGACAATCCAGTAGCCGTTTTCAGGAATGGGAAGTCCGCTTAAGTGAAGAAACCAGTCGGCAGAGTCAAGAACGCCTTTTTGCAGCGATGTGAGATCGGTTTGCACTTTTTGCTGATTTTCCACGAGCTCATTATGGCGGCTCAGAAGTCCTAAATATGTGTAGCGGGCTCTTGCGTCATCGGTAATGCGGTCGCGGAATTTTCCGGTGAGCGTGACCAGGTTATCGTTTTGGGCAATTTTGCGGCTCTCGCTCGGTTGGATCAAATCAAGGTCGACCAGATGTTCGACCTGGTGGCTGAAGGCGACTTTAGCCGTCTGTCCGCTGGATAGGTTCTGGACCGTCAAGAAAATGAGGAGCGCAGCGAGTAAAAAAATAACAAACCCGCCTGGGAACCCTTTTTTCTGTTCGGGTTTTTGCTTATTGTCGTCGTTCATGTAATTTAACCTAACCCTTTTAAAATTAAACCAGCAAATCGTGTTTTCGTAAAGGAAAACACGGAAATTCTAGTGCCCCTAGAGATTCAAATAATCTTTTTGCATTATTAATGCAAGCTCTATAGATTTCTGGGGATCTTCAGACCGCAGCTTTTTGGCAAGGATTGAGAGCTCTTCCCTCGACAACCCCCGGCTTCTCGATTTAAGAAAAAATTCCAAGACTATCTCATCGCACTCTTTTAAATCGGCAATTTTTTGCTCCAGAAGGCCGCTCGCGGCCTTTGTGAGATGCGCCTCGAGCTTTTGGGCTCTCTCCCCGAGCAGGCATAAATTTTTTACAATCGACTTGCCAAACGCCTCCTCCAGCTGAGGAAGAATCGACGATCTAAGCCTTCCCCTCAGGTATTTGGGGTCGAGATTCGTGCTGTCGGTGAAGTAGGAAATCCCTCGCTTCTCGAGCCACTGGACGAGCTCTTTTTTTGAGACGTTTAATAGAGGCCGCCAAAGGTTCATAGAAACTTCTTTCATGCCTCCGCAGGATGAGAGGGCGGCTCCCTCAAAAATCCTTTTGAGAACGGTCTCGGCCTGATCTTCCATCTGATGGGCCAGCAGGATCGATTGCGCTCCAATCTCATCTGCGATCTGTTTCAGCTTCTCATACCGTCCATCCCTGGCCGCTACTTCTTTCATCGGAAGATCCGTCAAGGTCCGCAGATGGAAAACAAGCCCCAGCCCCTCAACTTCGGCTTTAAGCTTTTGAGCCTCTTCCGCGCTCTCATCCCTCCATCCATGGTCGATGTGGGCCACTTGAATCTCTAGATCAAAAAAAGTCTGTGCCTCCAGCAAAAGATAAAGCAGCGCCTTGGAATCGGGCCCGCCCGAGCAGGCCAGCAAAACCGGCGATCCGGCCTTCCAGTGTCTGGATAAAAAATGTTTGAGTTCACTGAGAGCTTGTGAGTACATAAATATCGGTTATGAATCCATTGTAATTGGCTTTTTTTTCAACATGAAATCCCAGCCGCGCGGACAGTTTTTGACTTCGAAAATTTTGCGGGTCGATAATGGAGATGAGCCGGGGAAGCTTCAGCGTCTTAAAAGCATAATCAATAATCGGCTGGCACGCTTCATAGACAAGCCCCTTCCCCCAATAAGCTGGGAAGATGCGGAACGCAAGTTCAATTTCAGAAACCTTATCGATCACTTGCGGTATGAGCCCCGCAAAACCGATTAATTCATGATCTAAAAAAAGCGCCCAAAGGCCCCAGCCCCTCTCGTCATAAATTTTTAAAATCCTCTCTTCAAACATCTTCTTTGCTTCATCTCCAAACACAGGCCCCTTCAATGAAAACCGCATCACTTCAGGGTCGGCCACGAGCGCCGCATACCCATTGAAGTTTTCCCAAGTGAATTTTTTAATCGTTAAACGATCCGTTTGAAACATAAGGTGGAATAATACCATGGATCTGAAGTAAAATACAGCCTTATGCCGATATTGTGGCGATTTTTGCTAAAAAGTTATTTCCAAGTGTTTCTGCTCTGCATGACAAGCTTCATTGCGGCCCTCTTTGTCATGCGGTTTAAAGATATCGCTGAGTTTGCAACGCTCAACTCAGACGGACTCTCCATTTTTCTTTTCAGCCTCTATCAGCTCCCCTACATCCTTCCCCTCGCGATCCCGATCTCATGCGTGATCGCCTCGATGCTCGTGTTTCAAAAATTAAGCCATTACAGCGAGCTCACGGCGCTGCGCGCTGCAGGCGTCAGCCTAAGGCACCTTCTCATTCCGCTCCTGCTCGGCGCGCTGCTCCTCACCGTCATCAACTTCACGATCGTCGCCGAAATGGGCCCCCGCTGCCGGTTCTGGGCGAAAGAACTGACCTTTGAGATGACGTCCAACAATCCGTTTTACATCTTCAACAAAATCACCGACGGAAAACTGACCAACGCCTACGTTGAAATCCGAACGATGCGCGGCGGCAAAAAAGCCAAAGACGTCCTCCTCATCCTGAATAATAGAATGCAAGAAAGGCTTGGGATCTTTACAGCGGAAGACCTTTCGATCGAAGGTGAAAACCTGCTCGGCAAAAACGTGACGGTGATCTCGAGCGTAAGTTCCAATATGCCGGACGAATTTGACCATCTCGTCATTGAAAACCAAGACTCGATGTCGACCCCTGCCGCAAGCCTATCCCAGATGCTGCAGAGCGCCAAATGGGGATTTCGGCCGGAATACCTCTCACTCAAAGATCTCATCATCAGGCTTTCCATCAGCAAAAAAAGTTTTTGGTCCAACACGCACGGCCTCGAGCTGGCCCGGCGCCTGTCGCTAGCGCTGACCCCTGTTTTTTTCACGCTGCTCGGCGCTGCCTTCGGAATGGAGATTGGAAGACGGCATACACGGCGCGGCCTCTTATGGACCATCTGCCTGACTGCCCTTTACCTCTCTTCTTTCATCGGGGCCAAGAGCATGAAGCACTTCCCTAAGACCGCATGGGTCCTTTATTTTATACCATTCGTAATCATCGGCATCCTCTCCCTCCGAAGCCTTAAGAGAGTCTCCAGAGGTATTGAATGAACCTATCCCGAAATCATCCAACTTCCCTTTTCGCGTCTTTTTCCGCATCTTTTACTGTCGCTTCTTGGCCTACTTGTCCAAAGTATGTCCTGCGAAGCGACATAAAAATCTGCGAAAAAATACATCAAAAATCAAAATTGCCTTATTTCGGGATAGGTTCATAATGAAGAAGTGGCAATCTTATTTTTACAAAGAAATCTGCAAAGTCTTCTTCTTTTTCCTGTTTGGTTTTTTCTTTCTCTACTCTCTCATTGAGTATGCCACTCACATGGACGACTTTTTTAAAACCTCGTCCTTAAACATCTCCTCCGTCGCCCTTTACTACCTCAATCAATTCTTAAAGAGGCTCGACTTCCTCATCCCGATGGCGCTCCTCCTCTCAACCATCAAGGTTTTAACCACCCTCAATGCACGCAATGAATGGACCGTATTCCAAGTCGCCGGCCTTTCAACAAGAACCCTCCTAAAACCTTTTTTCACCATCGCCATCATCTGCACCGCATTTTTATGGGCCAATTTTGAATTCTTCCTTCCCTCGGCCCTTCAAAATATCGACGAGTTCCGCATCGCCAACTTCCATGGCTCCCACCTGGCCAAGCGTCGAGAGCTGATCCACCTCATCCCCTTGAAGGACAACTCAAAACTCCTCTACCAGTCGTACCTCCCTGAGAATCACCAGCTCTTCGACGTCATCTGGATCAAAAGCTCCAATGAAATCTGGCGTATGAAATATTTAAGCGCCGACCCGACAACCCCCACTGCCTACTTCGCCGACCACCTCGTCAGGTCGCCCTCCGGAGTCGTTGAGAAAAAAGAGTCATATAATTCGATTTCACTCAGTGAACTAAAATGGCATCCCCGCATGGCGCGCAAAGGCCTCGTGCCATTCGAGCAAAGAAGAATTTCGGAACTTTTTCGCCTCTCCAAAAATCCGCAATCTTCGCCCTACGAGGCCCCCCGCATTAAAACGCAGCTTGTCTTCAAGGCCGGCGTCCCCCTGCTCTCCCCTCTCATTGTCCTCGCCCTCGCCCCCGTCTGCCTCACATTTTCACGCTTCCGCTCCCAATTCTTCATTTACGCCATCGGCCTCTTCTCACTCTTTGCCTTTTACATGCTTCTCGACTCACTGACCATCTTAAGCGACCACGGCATCATCTCCCCCATCCTCTCCGTCATCTTTCCTATCACGCTACTAGCCTCCATCGTCGGATGGAGATTCGGGATGAAGACCGCATGAGATGGAAACCCCTCCTCATCTCTTTTGGGATCATCGCGTTTTTATGCGGCACCTTTTTCAGCCCATGGACCCAGCCCCTTTGGGAGAGCCTCGATCTTGCCATCTTCAAGTTTCTAAACTCCATGCTCAAAGACAATAAGTTCCTGCAATATTTCTGGGCAACTGTGAATCACAAACGCATGGACCTTGTTGAGGATGCCGTTTTCATCCTCTTTTTTATCTGGGGCATCAAATCCGCACCCAAGGGAGAGCGGTGGAAAAAAACAGCCCAGTTTCTCTTTTGCATCTTAATTGCCGCCTGCGTCATCGGCTTCGTCAACCGCAATTACCTCCGCTTCAACGTCCCCTTCCCGCGTGAGAGCCCTTCTCTTGTCGTCTCCCCCTGCGTCCGTATCACCGATGAAATCCCCTGGAAAGACCTCAAAGACGAGACCATCGCCAGCTTCCCCGGCGACCATGCGACCACGCTCCTGCTCTTTGGACTCCTTTTTTCAGCCTTTGTTCCAAGACGCCTTGCAGCCTGCGCCTGGGTCTATGTGGTCTTCCGCATCCTCCCCCGCCTGATTGTCGGCGCCCACTGGTTTTCCGACGTTGCCGTCGGCAGCGTAACGATTGCCCTCTTTTTTGCCTCTTGCTTCCTCTATACCCCATTAGGTAGAGTGATCATTGACGCAATAGAAAAAGTAGGTATTAGATGGCGACCAAAAAAAACCCCTATGAACAGCTTGTAGAGATTTCAAGAGAAGTTGCAACGTGGGGCTCCATCAGCAATATCCTCGAATGGGACCAGGAAACCTACATGCCCTCCGGAGCCGTCGATTTCCGCTCTTCGCAAAACACCCTCGTTGGAACGCATGCCCACAAACTCAAAGTCGGCGCAAAATTCACCAAACTTCTAAAAGCCCTCGTCAACCTGGAAACAGGCGAAGTTTTAGACCAGACCCTCTCTGACCCTCAAAAATCCGCCCTGCGCGCTTGGAGAAGAGATTACCTCAAAGCCGTCAAGCTCCCCCATTCGTACGTCAAAAGCTTCGTCATGACCACCACCAAAGCATGCCCTGCCTGGGCTGAGGCAAAAAACACCTCGAACTTTAAGAAATTTGCGGCGCACCTTGAAAAAATCGTCAAACTGAATCAGAAAAAAGCCGACTATCTTGGGTATAAAGAAAGCCCCTACGACGCCCTCCTGGATCTTTACGAACCAGGACTGCACCTCCTCCGAACTTGTTCCACTTTTTGAATCCCTCAAAACCGGCCTAAAATCGATTCTGCACAAAGTCACCTCAAAACCACCCATTGAGAGCTCCTTCCTCAAGCAAGACTTCGATAAAACCACACAATTTGAGTTCAGCAAAACCCTTCTCAGCGCCATGGGATTTACCCCTGAGACCTCGCGCCTTGACATCTCATCCCACCCCTTCTGCGCTCCCATCCATCCCACCGACACCCGCATGACTACCCGCATCCACGCTGACGATATCATGTCGAATATCTTTTCCGCGCTTCATGAAGGCGGGCACGGCATCTACGGACAAAACCTCCCCGTCGACCAATTTGGAACGCCTCTTGGAGAGCAAACCTCCCTCGGGATCGATGAGAGCCAATCCCGTTTTTGGGAAACACGCATCGGACGCACGCGCCCCTTTTGGCACCACTTTTTGCCCCAGCTCCAGGCGGAATTCCCCCAGCTAAACAATGCCACCCTCGATCAGTTTTATGCCGCCATCAATACAGTTGTCCCCTCCTTCATCCGCGTCGAGGCCGATGAAGTCACCTATACCCTCCATGTCATCCTCCGGTTTGAAATTGAAAAAATGCTCATGGAAGGAACCCTCAAAGTCAAAGACATCCCCGCCGCCTGGAATCAAAAAATGCAGGAGCTCCTCGGCATCACACCTCCGAATGACTCCCTCGGCTGCCTCCAAGACATCCACTGGTCGATGGGAAGCATGGGCTACTTCCCCACCTACGCACTCGGCAACCTCTATGCCGCTCAGTTCTTCGAAAAATTTGCCCACGACAACCCCGACTGGGAAAGCAAAGTCTCTCATGGGAACCTCGCCTTCATCCGCGACTGGCTCAAAACCCATATCCACCAATATGGCCGTCAATACAACCCCCAAGAGCTCATCTTAAAAGTCACCGGCAAACCCCTCTCTGAAAAGCCGTACCTTGACTACCTCAACGCCAAGTACCAAAAGATTTATCACTTTTAAATAAATTATTTGTCATTTTACGCATATAACCAACTGTTTATCAAAGACTTAGAGTAAACAAATTGCTTTAAATTAATAATAAAATATTGTATAATAGATGTCGTAACTTTAAAAAGGATAATAAAATGGCATTAACAGCATTAACATATAGTCTAAGTGGTAACAATGATAACCCAAACTATTATGAAAGGACAGCACAGCTCAAAGCAAAGCAACAAATCTATCTGGCTATCGGCACAACTGAAGCCTTATCTTATATTGCCTTTAGACCTACCATCGTTAACACACTTAAAGGAATCGCGCAAAAGGCGCCTCAGACCTTAGCGAAAATTATCTCTCTTGTCAGAAGCCTATTGACATCACCAACCACTCAAAACGTGTCGAAAGTGGGCGTTGTTCTAGCAGTTCTATATGTACTACACACTCTATTCAATTTACCTGAGAAAGCGTTTATGGTAGCGGATCTAGTAAAGGGAGCTGTTGGGAAACCCCTGCAATGGCTCGTTGATAATACGCCCATTGATACATGGGATGAGTAATGGGTCGTTTTTAGAATAAGTTAGAGCTTCTGCTTTGTATGAATACGCAGCTGGCGGCGCTTCTTCGTTGAAGCGCCGCTGCTTTTTTTGAAACTCCGAAAAGCCGTTACATCAGTTGTCTTTTATTTGAACGCTTAAGTACAATCTTGCGCAAAAAACAGAGGCAACAATTATGCTCGCAATAACAATCGACTCTTCCAACCCAAAACCGCTTGAAGCACTATTTGGTAAATATCCTGCGGCAGATATTGCACAATTATCAAAACTTTTAGCGCCTCATTCAACGCAACTCTTGTATGAACCTCAAGAAAAAGAATTTACTATTCTGGGCAGCTCCCAATTAGACAAAAAAGAGCTGGAACGAATCTTGAATAAATCCATCTATAGTGTTTACGTTGCAAAAGTCCTCGATAAAACCGACTCGCAAGGAAACAAAAAATTCACATTGGTTTGTAGAGTAGATCCTACTTATTGGAATGCTTGGAAAAATTGGTAGAAGCCGCTCTAATTATTGAGGCGCAGCTGGCGGCGCTGTTCTGCTTCTTCGTAGCGCCGCTTCTCTTCCGGAGATACCGGAATGACAGCCGGAACTTGAACAGGCTTTAAGTTATCGTCCAGGGCAACAAATGTGAAATAGGCCGAGAGGATATGAACACGTTGAAGCGTTCTAAAGTCTTCCTTAAAAACCTTCACCCCGATTTCCATCGATGTCTTCCAGGCGCGGTTCACGGCTGCTTTGAAAACAAGGATATCTCCATGCTTGGCAGGAGCCAAAAACCGGACTGAATCGATCCCCAGTGTGACGCAGACGCATCCTGAGTGCCTCTTGGCAACAACCCCCGACACCCGGTCGCAGAGATCGAGCACACGGCCGCCGAAAAGCGTTCCATAGGCATTGAGATCATTGGGGAATACGACCGCTGTTTGGTCATGAATGGCTGAATCGGAAACGGGCTTGCCTTTCTTGGGATGGGTCATACCCGTGGTATACTGAATTAAAATAATTATTTACAACGTGGAATAAAAAAATCCCTGGAAATAGATTCCAGGGATTTGAAATATTAACGTTTGGAGAACTGAGGACGCTTACGAGCTCCGCGCAGACCGTATTTCTTACGTTCTTTCTTACGTGGATCGCGTGTCAAGTAGCCAAGAGGCTTCAGCTCAGCTTTACGAGTATCGTCTTCTCCAAGAAGAGCTCTGGAAATGCCTAAACGGGAGGCAATCACTTGAGCTTCAACACCGCCGCCTTTAACGCGGATATGCATGTCATATTTCTTGGATTCAGAAACTTTTTTAATAGGACTTAGGATCGCTTCGCGTTGAATAGGAAGAGGAAAATAAACTTCAAACGGACGGCCATTGACTGTGATTTTTCCAGTTCCCGGGCGCATTCTCACTGAAGAGACTGCTGTTTTACGTCGTCCTGTACCAATAAATTCTTTTTTCATTATTCTACCGTCATGGGGTTTTGAGCTTGCATATCGTGTTTTTCGCCAGCGAAAATACGAAGTTTCTTCAGTTGTTGGCGTGCCAATCTGCTTTGCGGGAGCATTCCTGCAATCGCATTTCTGAGGATATATTCAGGGTTACGCGCTTTCATCACACGGAAAGGGACTTCGCGGAGGCCGCTCATCGCACCGGTATGATATCTATAGATCTTCTGAGCTTCTTTAGCTCCGGTGACTTTAATCTTTTCAGCATTGATAATGACAACGCCATCTCCACAATCGACGTGCGGAGTATAGGTCACTTTATGTCTTCCACGGAGAATTTTCGCTACGTGAGAGGCAAAACGACCGAGTGTTTTACCTGAAGCATCTAAAACGAACCACTTGCGGTCGTCTATAGCTTCTTGTTTGGTGAGAAGTCGAGTTTGATTTCTTTTTTTCATGGTCATCCTAAAACAGTTATGTACCAGCATACTTCTTTCCTAGTTTTTTTGCCAATAAATCTATTAGGCTTAAAAAACAAAAAAATACTTTACTGTAGTAAAAAAATATCTTCACCTACCCTTCAAGCTCGCAATTGAAAAAGAACTCCTCTATCAGTTAACATCCCTTCTCAAAATTGGAGTTTGTCCTGATGAAGCAGCTTAGCAAGTTTTTTCTTCGAACATATGGCTGTCAGATGAACGAGCTGGACTCGGAGATCATGGTAGGCCTTTTGGAAAAGCGGGGCCTGAAGCGGACGGATGTCGAGGACGATGCCGACCTGCTGATATTCAATACCTGCTCCATCCGGGATCTGGCCGAGCGCAAAGTCATGGGAAAAATCGGCAAACTGAGCTCTAAACCTAAGCGGGCGATGATCGGGGTGACAGGGTGCATGGCGATGGCAAAAAAAGAGACGCTCTTCAAAAAGCTGCCCCATATCGACTTTATTATCGGCACCAATAACATCTCCGAGCTCAATACGGTGCTGGACGAGGTGCTCGAAACCGGCCGTCCCACGATCAGGACCGATGATCAATTTGAAGAAAATCTTGACTATCTCGCAGCTAAAAGAGACGACCCTTTAAAAGCGTTTGTCTCGATCATTCGCGGGTGCGACAAGTTTTGCACCTACTGCGTTGTCCCCTACACTAGGGGCCAAGAGGTGTCGAGGCCTCCTGAGAGCATCGAAGAAGAGTGCAGGCGGCTGGTGGGTCAGGGCTACAAAGAGATCACGCTGCTGGGCCAGAACGTCAACAGCTACGGCAAAGATAAGCCTGAGTGGAACTGCAAGTTCCATGACCTCCTATACCGGCTGGATAAAATTCCGGGGCTCTCCCGCGTCCGGTTTATGACTTCGCACCCTGTCGATATTACGTTAGAGCTGATGCATGCGATCCGCGACCTTCCCTCGGCCTGTGAATTTGTCCACTTCCCTCTGCAGGCAGGATCAAACCGCATCCTGAAAAAGATGCACCGTATTTATACGGTCGAGCAGTACCTTGAAAAAGTAGCGCTACTTCGAGAGATCGTGCCCGATGTGTCGCTTGGCACCGATATCATCGTTGGATTTCCTACGGAGACGGAAGAAGAGTTCCAGCAGACGTATGACCGTTTTAAAGAAATCGGATACTCGGTCGCCTTCCTCTTTGCCTATAGCGCCCGCAAAGGAACGCCGGCTTTCCGCTGGAAAGACGATATCCCCGAAGAGGTGAAAAACGAGCGGCTGCAGCGTCTTTTGAATCTGTTCGATGAAATGGCAACAGAAGAAAAGAAAAAAATGCTAGGCCAGACCGTCGAAGTACTCGTTGAAGGCCGGCGCCCTGATGAGATCAAACTAAAGGGACGCACCCGGTGCTGGAAAAGAGTGGTCTTCACCGGCGATGATAACCTGACAGGAACCCTCCAAAATGTCAAAATAACGGGCTTCAGCCATCAGACGCTATTAGGGGAGCTTATTTAATAAAAAAGAGCTGAAAGGAAATCTTCCAGCTCTAGAATGCGACAATTATCTATGAGCCAATTTGGACATCGCAAGACCTGCGAAGAACCATCCAAATACAGACTCAATGATAGTGGAAATAGCAAACATGCCTGGGAATCCAAACCAGATTACATAAGGCAGTGATGAAGCGATCCCTATCACCAAACCAATCACAACGATGAACACCACTGACTTGTTGTAGTCAAGGTTTGTTTTGAAAAGAAGCCATGCAACGAGGCATGCTAATACCACTTTAGAAATCAGCGCTGCTACAGATGAGCCCGCCATGCTTGGATTCTTTCCTTGCGCCATAACAGCTGCAAATACAAAAGGCCCTTCAGCCATATGTTTTTTTGCCTCAGCCAGTTCATCTGCATCGGTGTAGTTCAACGATGGAATCATGTAAAGACCGCTGACTGGAGCGTTGTCTTTAATATCGTATCGAATGCTTTTCTCATTCGAAAACTTGTTCATTTGACTCTTTTGCCATGGCAGAATCATCCACGCAGCCGCTCCCCAGATAAAGAGGATAAACCCGCCGATAAAACCGCACTTCATTATTTTTTGCATCATAATCTCCTGCTCTCCTTTGTTTGTATGAGATTTTTCACATCCTAATGAAGAACCATTTTTGAATCAATTATTGTTTTAAAAATGGTTCATTCACATAGGAGAAGCAATTATCTTCTGGCCAATTTTGACATCCCCAAACCGGCAAGGAACCAGCCCACAACAGACTCAAAAATAGAGACAAATGCATACATTCCTGGGAATCCGAACCAGATCACAAGAGGCATTACACCTACCATTCCGAGCAGAAAGCCAATCGCTGTGATAAAGAGAACCGATTTTTTAAATTTCAGCTTGGTTTGAAAGAGAAGCGCTGCAACGATGATGGCAGCAATGATTCTAACAGCCAGGGCCGATGCCATTGCACCTGTCATGCTGCAGTTCATTCCTTCTGTTTTGATAGCCGCAAAGAGATACGGCCCATTCTTACTACAGTTTCCCATCGCAGGAACCGTATAGAGCCCGCTGACAGGTGCGTTAGCGCTTATAGTAGACTGAACGCTCTCTTCATTTGAAAACGTATGAAATTGGTTCGTGTACATTGGAAACAGCATCCATGATGCCGCGCTCCAAATAAAGAGGATAACTCCTCCAATCAGACCGCATTTGAATATTTTTTGTTTCATTGGATCTCCTTTTTTAGATCGTTATGATTCTAAAGAAGAGGGATTTATGAATCAAATTTAATTTTTAAGAAAAAGCTGGAAGGAACACTTCCAGCTTAGATAAAGAAAGACTTATCGTTTTGCAATTTTGGTTATCGCAAGACCTGCGAGCATCCAGCCGCTCACTGATTTTATGATGGTCGTGAATGCAAACATTGCAGGGAAACCGATCCAGATTACCATCGGTACAGCATGCATCATTGCAAACGAGAATCCAATAAGCGCAAGAAACAAGAGTGAATGTTTGTAACTAAGGCGTGTTTGGAATAAAAGCCAGGTTACGATGGTAGCTACGATCACATCTACGAGGAACATCGCCACTCTTGACCCGTATACGCCGAGCTGTTTTCCTTCCAGCCTGACCGCTACAAAGGCATAAGGCCCTTCCTGCATCCGTTTTTCTGCATCCATTTTTTTTTGTCCATCTTTGTAATTTACCGAAGGGAGCTGATAAAGTCCGCTCTCCGGCGCGTTATCTTGGATGCAGTATTTTACACTTTTTTCACTTGAAAACTTTTTAAATTCAGTTTTGTGCCATGGAAATAGCATCGAAAATGCCATTCCCCATATAAAGACGATAATTCCGCCTATTAATCCACATTTATAGATCTTTTTCGACATAAGCTCCAGCCTCCTGTGCTTTCTGAGATTAACTTCACATTAACCGAGAACTTTATTACTATCAAGCAATTATTTTAATTACGGACTTAATTAACTTAAGCTATAGTATTTAAAAACAAAGGATCCGCTTATGAAAAAGCTTACTAAATTGCCGCAAACCTTTTTTCCGAGTGTATTTTTTCCGGTAATTGTACTGTTTACGCTTTTGATGGCCTCCGTCGCCTTTTTGAAAGATGCAGGCTTTGTTTTGGATGTCATGGCAGGAATAAACACTCCCTTTCTCAAAACGGCTTCGTGGCTTGCCACCTCTCTCTTTGCCATTGGGTTTGCTTGTCTTATCTACAAAGCCTCTCTTCGTAAATGGCTTCCCCGCCTGCTGATTATCATGATTGGCTTTGTGGGTGTTTTAGCGTTCTTGGCAAGCAATCTGGCAGCTCCGGCAGATGCAGGCATCCCATGGAAGTTTTACTTTGTTTACTGCGGCACTCATTTACTATGTCCGACCCTTATTTCAGTCTTGCTGTGGGGCTATGTGAATCAAATCACACATTTGCGCGAAGGTCTGAAATATTATATCCCTATAGCAATATTAGGAGGTATTTGCAGCTCACTCTTATACAGGGGGGCATCTCAGCTGGTGATTAAATCGTCGGACCCCCTTCTCATGAGCTATATTTATGCTTTATTCTTAGTGTTAATGGCTGTGGTTCTTTTAATGTGGATGAATCGTAAAATTCCACATGACCGCTGGAGCTCAGAAGAGGACGAGGCTGTCGAAAAAAATCCCGGAAAACCCATCCTGGCTTTTGGCTATGCTTTAGGAGCGTTTGGCTTTATACAGCTGTTTTTAAACCTTATTTTTAAAGAATCGTTCCGCAAATTATTTGATTCACCAAACCAGTATAGTTTGTTCTTGGCAAATCATTCGATCATGATAGGAGCTGGAACAATCGCGATTACTCTGATCGTCCTTTTCGTGGGGCCTCTGCTTGTAAAATATAAAAGCTGGCGTTTCACCTCTCTTATCACCCCTGTGTTTGCGGCCGCTTTCCTTATCGCTATTTGGTTGGGCCTGCCTATCCTCAAATACAACCAGCTAATTTTTGGCGCAATGGGCCAAGCTCTTTTATTTCCGGTCATGCAAATCGCTTATCTTTCTCTCCGTAAAGAGAATAGATTCAAAACAAAGGCATGGGCAGAACTGGTTATCGTACCGCTTTTTGTCAATGCTGCCCTCTCTTTTGAATCAGACATACATCATGTATCTAGGAACAGCTCTGAAGTTACTGCCTTATTGGGTTATCATTCCTCTGCTCATCGTTTTTGAGAAGTTACTGACATATTGGATTATACTCCCTCTGCTCATCACTCTGGGATTGATTGTTGTTCTGTACAAGATTGGATCGAGAAAAGGGCTGGCTAAGAACCTATCCTAATAAAAAGGTTTGTGATTTTCAATTCTTTTGTGAGGGGTAATATCCACCGCGGATATGACCTCTCACTAAAAATCGACAGAAAATTTTTATTAGGATAGGTTCTAAAGCATCTCTTTGAACTTATGTTCTGATAGGATGTGAATGTGCAACTCATTGGGCTTTGTCAAGCTTGGAGCCGGGGTCCTCGCCGACGAGGACGTAGTCGGTGTTTTTGCTGACCGATCCGGTCACTTTGCCGCCACGCTCTTTGATGAGATCGGACGCTTCATCGCGGCTGTAGTCTTTGAGCGCGCCGGTTAAGACAAAGGTTTTCCCAAAGAAGGCATGATCGGTGCGGGTGATCTTTTTGGGCGCTTCGGGCTTGATGCCGGCCTCCAGGAGCGCTTCGACCTCTTTTTTGTGGCGTGATTCTTTGAAGTGATGAACGATCGCGTCGGCCATCTTCTCCCCAACACCCTGGATGCTCAGAAGGTCGTCTTTGCTCATCTCGGCAAGCTTGTGGATCGAGCCTGTTTCACGGGCTAGAAGTTCGGCGGTCTCTTCGCCGACGTAGCGGATATTCAAGGCGATAATGAAGCGGCTTAGGGAGACTTTGCGGGAGACATCGATGCTGTGCAAAAGGTTGTGGATCGATTTTTCTTTAAACCCTTCGAGCGGCTTCAGGTCTTTTTCGGTCAGGCTATAGAGATCGGACGGTTTTTGAACGAGTTTTTTCTTCACCAGCTGCTCGACGACTTTTTCGCCGAGATGGTCGATGTCCATGGCGTCTTTGGCGGCAAAATAGGCGATGCGGCGGATGATCTGCTCTTCGCATCCTGTCGAATTGGGGCACCGGACGGCGACTTCATCTTCGCTGCGGACGACATGCGTGCCGCAAGAGGGGCACTTGGTCGGCATCTTCCATGCATGCGTTCCATGGGGCCGTTTTTTGTGATCGACTTCGACCACTTTTGGGATAACGTCTCCCCCCTTTTCAATCGTGACCCAGTCCCCTTCCCGGATGTCTTTACGCGCGACTTCTTCTTCGTTGTGGAGCGTAGCCCTTGAAATGGTGCTTCCGGCTAAAAAGACAGGCTCCAGTTCGGCCACCGGCGTCAGCACGCCTGTGCGCCCGACCTGGACAGTGATCTCGCGGATGCGGGTTTTAGCTTGTTCGGGAGCAAATTTGTAAGCGACAGCCCAGCGGGGGCTTTTGCCCGTGGTTCCAAGAATCTGCCACCATTTAAGCGTATCGACCTTGATCACAATGCCGTCGATATCAAACGGCAGATGGTCTCTCTCTTTTTCGATTTTATTTGCGAACTTCATGATCTCATCAATCGAGTCGCAAACGCTCCTATGTTTGGAGGCGAAAACGGGCAGGCCCCACTTTTTCAGAATATCATGCACCTGGTGTTGAGACGGAGCTTCGGGATGCTCCCCTTCCGTCAGTCCATAGAACACGGCGGAGAGCCCTCTTTCCGACACTTCGGCGGGATCGAGCAGCTTAAGCGAGCCTGCTGCTGCATTGCGCGGGTTGGCCCACAGCTCTTCTCCGGCTTCCTCTTTCTGCTTGTTTTGCTCCTGGAACGCCGCATGCGGCATATAAACTTCGCCGCGGATTTCAATCTCGTCGGGGATATGAGAGCCTGTCAGCTCAAGTGGAACCGACCTGATCGTCCGCATGTTGGACGTAATATCGTCCCCTTTCTTTCCATCTCCGCGGGTTAGCGCCTGCTTAAAAATCCCTTTTTCATACCGAACAGAGACGGCAACGCCGTCCATCTTCAGCTCCGCGCAGAAGGGAACCTCTTTTTTCTCTAAAAGCTTGTGAACCCTGGCGATGAATTGAACCAGCTCTTCTTCTTTGTAGGTATTGTCGAGCGAAAGCATCGGCACTCTATGAGCCACCTGCTTAAAACCTTTGGTCGTTTTCTCCAAAACCCTTTGCGTCGGCGATGTGGGCAGGGTCCAATCGGGATGCTCCGCTTCGATTTTCTCCAGCTTCTTATAGAGCTGATCATAGGCGTAATCGGTGATCTCGGGCGCATGCTCGACATAATAGAGCCTGTCGTGATGCTGAACTTCATGGATGAGTTGAAGGTACTCTTGCTTGGTCATATTAATTTGATACCACAGACGGCCTTTATATCAAAAGTGAGGCTTAAAAAAAGCGACCAACACCACTATGATAGGAATGATAAAATGATTCGAATGATGGAATTTCTATCATTCATATCATTGTATCATTCCTATCATAAAAAATGTCACCTGTTTTCAAGACGGGTGAATAATGGGTTTTGTAATTCTTCATTTGGTGTTAAATTTATTCTGGAAGTGGAGGCAGGATGTTGCGCTTGAAAGTTAGGTATTTTCTAAATGATGATGGGATGAGGTATTTTGCAAATTGGTTTGATGAAGTGTATACAATTTCTTCTTTGCAAGATGGGTTTAAAGATTTGAGATATGAAATTGAAGACGGTTTTCCTGTTGTTTACCTAGATTTTGAAAGTCAAGACAAGCTAGACCAATGGATTGATCAACCTCAGCATGACGAGCTCGCCTCAAAAATAGAGCCCTATTTTATTAAGCCACTAGAAGTTGAAATCGAAGACTAATTGGATGCCGCAGAAGCCGATTTTTCGGCTTTCTGTGAAATCAGATAGATAGAGCCGGCAAGGCAGAAGGCAAGACCGGTCCAGAGGACGGGGATGGTGCCGATCGATGCGCACAGGATGGTGGATGTCCAAGGAATGATCAGGCCGCGAAGGCCGACGGTCAGGATATTCACGGTTGAAAAGAGGCTGCTTTGCTCTTTGCCGGCAAAGAGCGGCCCTGAAAGGTTCCAGCTAAGATGGCTTCCTGCCTGGGCAACGCCGTAGAGAAAGTAAGCGGCAAAGAAAAAGAAGCCTTGAAACGAGGCGCAGATCCAGCTAAGCGCCGCCAGGGCAAAGAGAAGATTGGCCATCGCCGTCAGTTTAAAAATCCCCTGATACGTCATGTTCCTTCGCCAAAACGGCGTTGCGATGAAAAAGCCCAGCCCCATCCACACAAGCCGGCTTAAAATCATATCCTGGTATGAGACTTGAAGGTCGTCTGCAGCATACAGAATGAGCGCCGGCATGATGAGCATCAGGCCAATCCCGCCAAACATAAATCCGACCTGAAAACGGGCAAAATCGGTTCTTTTCTTGAGAAGATTCCAGCTGTCCTTCCATGGCGTGAGCAGTCTATTCGGCCTCTCTTCACTTGGAATATCGATCGATTGTACGGGCACACGGGCTTGCAGGATCAGGGAAAGGAGCGCAATAAACCCTCCCCAGAAAAAGAGCATCTTCCAGCTGCCGGTATCGGAATTGGTCCACGGAGCCAGTGCCAGCCCGATCGCCACTCCGAAAAGGCAATTGAGCGCAGAGCTCCACGAGAAGAAAGACTCTCGAACCCCTTGAGGAACATTCCGCCTTAAGATTTCCATCTGCGCCGGCATTCCTCCTCTTAAGAAAAAGTGGAACGCAGCTGCTCCCAAGATAAAAAATCCGACTTGATCTACAAAAGGAAAGATTAGAAATGGAAGGCGGGCCAGAAGCGAGGCTCCGATCCAATTGGACCGAAGCTTTTCCTGCTGCCGCCAAAGTGAGGCGCCCCAATAAAATGAGAAAAGCGCCATGACAGGCTTGACCATGTTAAATAAAGCGATTTGAAAGCCGCCGGCATGCAGTTCTTTTCTTAAGATAAACGGCAAAATAGCGATGAACCCGACCAGCGGCTCGCTGAGCAGCCCGGACAGAAAAAGGGCAATGCGGGTCTTTTTAGAAGCTTGGTGCTCTAAGGTTTTTTCCATACTAATTACCCATCAATCATAAAGTAATTAACCCTTTAGAAAAACAGTTTTATGCGATCGATTCAATATTTTTATTGTCGTTGATAGAGAGTGGAAACCCCCTAGTTTTTCGATAGCGCGTTAATAGAACCACAGTTATAATTTTTGCATGTCGTTAGTCAGCAGATCATTTTTATTTGGATTACCAGCTTATAAAGCATACGAGGCTTATGAGCAGGCACGTTATGAATTGCCTTTGTTAATAGGATTTGGTCGTCCAACAATGATATACAAAACCGACCCCAGATATGCTGAGACGTTAAAAAAACTGCCTGGTGAACACATTAAAAATGAGATACAGCCGTTTCTTCATCAATCTGAAATCAGAAAAGACCTGATAGTTATTGAACAAGGTTATTCGGGATTTTGTGCTGCATTGGGAACAAATATATTCACAAAAAGCGACGCTGTAATCATAGTAGATTCTAAATTATATACGGCTGATAAAGATGCATGTCACTTTATTATAAAGCATGAAATCAGCCACATCAAACATAACGATCTCTTCACAAGGAAATGCGTTCCATGCGTTTGCCAAGCTGTCGCTTCCATTTTCGGAATGCGTTTTCTCTCTTTTTTTCCTGCTTTAGGGCTTGTCTTCATAGTAGGTCTAGTTTCAGAAGCACTATTTTCAATGTGGCAAGAAGTGAGAGCAGATGACTTTGCAATAGAAAATAGTTCTGATGCAGAGCTGAAGGGTGTCAGGAGAGCTTTTATAGCTTTGCAGGAAGTGAACATCGAAGAGCGTAATACCACACTTTGGAAACGTGTTATCATTTCTGATAGTGGGGAACGGAGACTGGATATTCTTCATCCATCACTCACAAGCCGCATTCAAAAAATTGAAAAAGCTTTGCAAAAGAAAAATGTCGCAATTGAAATAGAAAGACATAAGATTGATGACCTTAAAAAAATCATAGAGCTAATAAGCCGGATTTGAGACTAAGCTTCTCTCCATAATATTCATTATTTTTCAAAACGATCGAGAAATAATGTTTTACCCGCTTCCATTGATAGAGGTTTTTTGACATCGTGTTTGACCTTCTTATTGATCCGGAAGGAGCCAAGAAATTTTTGAAAAGCCAGTGGTACATCGCGTGTGGATGCAGGTTTTATAACAACTTTTTTGAGCTGTTTTTTGGACCATTCAATCGAGATCAGATCGCCCTTGAGAGGATCTTAGATTGAGCAGGCGGCCGGCATGAAATTGCGGAGGAAGGTTGGGGAGAAAAGAAAAGCCGTCATCTTCTGTAAAGAGCAGAGATCTTACGGCCTTGTATCCTTCTCGAAGAAGCGCCAGCGGAGAGCCCACGGCTTTGCCCTCTTCGACAATTCCTTGAAAATCTTCATCCGTCAGCCGAGGTGCGAGCATCCCATGGAAGCCTGTTTTGAAAAAAGAGGCAAGTTGTGCGGCGATTTCATTTTTATCGGAGAATGTTAAGAAATCGAGGATAGGCGTAGTAGCGGCAGAGTCCGGAACCAGCTGCCCGAGTTGAAACAGCACGGGGACCATTTCTTCCATGTCCATGCGGCGGAGCACAAGCTGCCAATCGAGTTTGGCGTGCGATCCTAAAGAGAGCCGCTCGATTTCAGGTTTTTTCATTGCCAGGTGTTGCTTAATGGGGACTCTTCGAAAGCCCGACTGGGTCTTTCCAAACACTTCGACACACCCTTTTTCCAGATCCAACTCTACTGTAAACCCTTCAACAGGCCCTTTCCAATCAAGCTTCTCTTCCCATGATTTTCCGGTGGCAAAATCCAAAAAGCGCAGCAGCGTCGGAAAAACCTGCAGTCGCACGTGAGTCAGCGGGATCACACAGGTTGTCCCCGGCAGATGGCAGAAAGGCTTTAATCGTGCAGCAATTTGAATTGTCATTTAATAGCCTTTGCATAAAGTCCATCGGGACGGTTTTCTAGACACAGAACATTTACAATTGAGTTGCGAGGAGCTGGCTCAGTTAAAAAAACGGGAAGAAAATTTTCGGAGTGGCCGAAGGAAGGATCTTCGCTCTCGATGAGCACTTTTAATGGCTTGCCGACATACCCTTCTCGCAGAAGAAACGCCTGCTTTTCAGATTCCCGCAGGACAATTTCTTTTCTTTGGTTGATCACTTGAGGAGAGACTTTATTCGGATACAGCGCAGCTCTTGTCCGCTCTCTCACGCTGTAAGGGAACATATGCACCTTGGCAAACTGCACCTCTCTCATGATATCCAGCGTCTCCTCAAAATCGGCGTCGGTCTCCCCCGGAAACCCGACAATCACATCGGTGGTAAATGTAAAAGATGGCGACGCTTTTTTAAGCTTTGCGATCGTTTCTAAAAAAATCTGCTTCGTATATTTTCGGTTCATTCTCTTGAGAGTGACGTTGGAGCCGGCTTGCAGCACGATGTGAAACGAGGGGCATGTTTTCTTGCCGCTTAAGACCGCATCCATCAGCGCATCATCCACCTCGTCAGGATCGATGGAGGAGACGCGTATTCTCTCAAGGCCATCGATTCCATCGACGATGCGGATGAGACCCTCGAGCCTCTCCCCTGTCTCGGCTGCAAAATCTCCGATGTTGATGCCGGTCAGGACAACTTCTTTGTAGCCGTTTTGGACAAGGCCTTTGATCTCGTCCACAATCTCAGGAAGGGGCCTTGAGCGCGACCGACCCCGGACATAAGGGATGACGCAGTAGGTGCAAAATGAGTTGCAGCCGTCCTGGACTTTGACAAACGCTCTTGTATGCGCTGCAAATTGATCGATTTTAAATTCGGGCATCTCCTCTTCGGGAAAAACTTTTTGGAGGAGATTTTCTTTTTCTTGATTGCGCACGACATGGGAGACGCCGTCCATGGCCAGAATTTCTGCCGGAATCCTCTCAGCAAGGCATCCGGTGACGACGAGTTTTGATCCGGGATGCTGCCGGTGAAACTGGCGGATCTGGTGCCGGCTGCTGCTGTCAGCCCCTTCTGTCACCGTGCATGTATTGACAATGCAGATCTCGGCCTTCTCATCTCCCTGAGCCTCTTCATATCCGAGGGCTCTGAGCTGAGAGGCGTACGCTTCAGACTCATACTGATTGGTGCGGCAACCGAGGGTCGCAACTTTATATTTTTTATTTTGCATGGAGAACGATTATAGCAGCTGATCACTTAAATACCCATAGACAAGTAATTATTTTAATTGTAAATAGAGGTTAAGATGTCACTTGTCAGCGTAGCCACGTCTCTCTTCTTTGTTTTGAACTCTCTGGGCAATGTGCCTTTCTTTGTCGGCATTTTAGCTGAATATCCGGTGAAACGGCAGAGAAGGATTATTGCCAGGGAAATGCTTATTGCGCTGTTTATTCTGCTTCTTTTCAACTTCTTCGGCGATCAGATTTTGAGCGTGCTCGGCATTGACCGGTGTGTGATGGGCATTGCCGGTGGAACGCTTTTGTTTTTGATTTCGCTGACGATGATTTTTCCAAAACCTAAAACATTAAAAGTCCCGCAGAGAGAGCCGTTTATTTTTCCGCTGGCGCTGCCGGCAGTCGCCGGTCCCGGCGCAATTACGGCGGTGATGATCTATTCCCAGCAGGTCGGAAGCTCGCTTTGGATGGTGGTGCCGATCTTCGTGGCATGGGCCTGTTCAGCGCTGGTGCTGCTAGCCTCTTCCAATATCAAACTTTTTTTGGGTCAAAAAGGACTCGTTGCCTGCGAAAGGCTGGGCGGAATGGTCATTTCACTGATTGCCGTTCAGATGTTCACGAGTGGCATCGTGGAGCTGATGCGAAGTATCCCGAATTCTTAAGAGATATGTACGAGCTTGCGCCGACAATGAGATGATCGTCGAGATCGATGCCCATCACACGGCTTGATTTGATGAGATGCCGTGTCATTTCAAGGTCGGCATTGGACGGCGTCGGATCGCCGGAGGGATGGTTGTGGGCGATGATGAGGCTGCTGGCTTTATGGCGTACGGCCGGAAAGAACACTTCTCTGGGATGCACGAGCACTTCCGATAAAGTTCCGATCGATACTTTTTCAACGGAGATGAGCTTTCCTTTGACATCTTTGAGGACGACAAAGAGCGCCTCTTGTTTAAGGGAGCTGAACTCATAGCGGACGAGTTCATACGCCTCTTTCGAATCGATGGACTCAGAGGCCGGATGGCTTTCCTGGATCGCTTTGTGAGCCAGAGAGAGGGCGGCTTTGAGCTGTACGGCCTTCGCGGGGCCGATTCCGTCGATTTCCATCAGCTCTTCAATCGAGCAGCTTATAAGTCTTTTAAGGCTGCCAAAGTGGGTTAAAATCCGTGCGGCAAGATCCATGACGGGCAGTTTTTTCGTGCCTGTTGATAGAAGGATCGCCAGAAGCTCGATGGTGGAAAGCGCCTCGGCTCCATGGGACCGAAGACGCTCGCGGGGTCTTTCTGCCAGGGGCAGCTCTCTAACGTTCATATTCTTTTATTTTGTGTTCAAGTCTTGCTGGAATTTCAACATCGATAAAAATGTCGTTGTCTTCATAGTCGCACGAAATGACGCGCCCTTCGCGCATCAGCTCGCTGACCAGCGCATACTGGCTTTGCGGAATCCTGAGGCGCACTCTTTTGCGCAGCGCCTGAATCTCCTCCGTCATCTTCTCTAAGAGTAGATCAAATCCTTCGTGAGTGAGCGCCGAGATCTGAACGGTTTTTGGATACGTAATGCGGAGCTTGTGAAGCAAGGAAGGATTGAAGCAGGCGTCGATTTTGTTGAGCACTGTAATGATAGGCCTATCTAGTGCATTAAGCTCTTTTAAAACGAGCATCGTCGCCTCAGCCTGGAGCTGGGCCGCCGGATGGCTGCAGTCGATCAGATGGAGCAAAATATCGGTATGGACCGCTTCTTCGAGCGTTGATTTGAACGCGGCGACAAGCGTATGGGGGATTTTGCGGATAAAACCGACGGTGTCGACAAGCACGACTTCTTGGCGATTGGGGAGCACATATTTGCGTGTTGTCGTATCTAGCGTGGCAAACAGTTTATCTTCGACGAGCACCTTGGCTTCTGTGAGGGCATTGAGAAGTGTGGATTTGCCGGCATTGGTATATCCGACGATGGCAAATGACGGAATGCCCGTCCGGGTCCGTTTCAGCCTCTGCGTCTCGCGCTGAGACTTCACATCATCAATCTCTTTTTGCAGCTGCACCATTCTTTTGCGCAACATGCGGCGGTCGAGCTCGATTTGCAGCTCTCCGGCTCCTCTGGTATAACCTCCGCCGCCGGCGCCTCCGCCTCCGCTGCCGGCCTGCCGGGAAAGGTGGGTCCAGAGTCTCTTCAGCCGTGGAAGCTGATATTTGACTTTGGCAAGCTCGACCTGGAGCCTAGCCTCGCGTGTTTGCGCGCGCTGGGCAAAGACTTCAATGATGAGTTCGGTCCGATCGATCACGGGCCTTTGAAAAAACTTTTCTAAATTCCGCTGCTGATTGGGTGAGATCTCTTCGTCGAAAATGATGATATCGGCGCCTTTTTCCTGAGCCGTCAGAAGAATCTCGTCGAGCTTCCCAGATCCAATAAATGTTCCGGCATCAATTTTTTTGATCGCGCAAGGAACTTTTTCGACGGCAGTCAGACCGTACGATTCGCAAAGCCTCTCGAGCTCTTTTAAAAAATCTTCGCATGCCTCTTTATCGTGCCCCGAAGAGTAGGCGCCGATCAGGAGCGCAGTTTTGGCGTTTGTAAAGCTATTGTCCGTCAGCATTGAAATGAAACCTCAAGGCCATCATACGCTAGCTCTACCCCCTCTGGCAACCGTCGATTTGTTTTTTCATGGTCCAGATCATGGGAAATATGTGAAAACCACGTCTCTTTTGCCCCGACTTTTCTGGAAAACTCGATCGCCTCATCCAAGGTCAGATGCGCATGGGATGGCGTCTCCCTCAGCCCGCTCATCACCAGCACCTCAACTCCCTTGAGGCTGCTGAAAATTTTAGGAGTGTACTCTTTGAGGTCCATCACGTAGGCAAAATTGCCTAGCCTGTAGCCGGTCACCTGCATCCCATTTTGCATATACGAAACAATCGTCCAGGGAAGATTGCAGAAAATATGTTCGCAATTTTCTTCATCTATAACTTTGTAATCAAAACGGGCCCCGCCCATTGCTTCATCGGCGCTTCCATCGAAGAAATACGGATTTCTTATTTTGATCTCATGAAATGTCGGTCTGGATAAGAGGCAGGGGAGCAGCTTCTTTTTGAGGAAATAATAGACCCTCAAATCGTCAAGGCCCGCGATATGGTCATAGTGGCCATGGGTGAGAATCACCCCATCGAGCTGGTCGATGCCATGGGCCAGCGCCTGCTCTCTGAAATCGGGTCCGGCATCCATCAAGATCTGCTTGCCATCGATTTTAATAAGGCCGCTGGGGCGGAGGCGGTGGTTGCACCTGTCTTGCGAGAGGCACACCGCGCATTTACATGTCACAACGGGGATGCCCATCGACGACCCGGTCCCTAGAAATAAGAATCGTCCTTTCACACGCCTCCTCTTCTCTTTGGGACCATCTGCACCCGGTTTTTTAAGGAACTTTCCTTTTGAGGAGGAATGAATAATTTGGAAGCAAATTTAGGCCTGGCTTTCATGACCTGTAGAACATTGCGATGCTTAAGTGATTTTTGCTTCATTTCCGTCCTATTCAAGGCAATGTAAAGGAACATTTTTTTTTGCACAAGAAATACTGCTTTAGCGCAGGAACCAGCTAATCATAAACACTTGATTATTAGTTGCATAAAAAATAGTTATCATATACTTTATTTTTTAGTATAAATGTTGTATAATCTATTTTAGTTAATAATAAATTATCGCTATTCTATACTAATCATTAAAATTAGGATTAAATTAATATATGGCAACACCTATACCACGATTCAGCCCCATAATCCCTTCGGATAACAATGCTTTTCAGATTAGACGTAAACCTAGCACGCTTAGTAACCTTGAAACCGTTGTTTCAAGGGCAGCCCTCGAAAATACCCCGCCGCGTGCAAATAGGGATAGTTCAGTCAGTCCAATAAAAAGAGAGAGACTACAAACTTCTCTTTTCGCCGATGAGCCTGCTCAAGTCAGCAATAAAAAATCAAATTCAGTTTTCAATGAGGTCTGTGCTTCACCTCCTCGTGCCCCAACTAAATCTTCTAAATTTAATTCAAGAGCTGGAGTTGCAGCTCCATTTAATCCTTTTAAAGATCAACATCAGAAGCTTCTGAAGGGTGAATTTAATTCGATGAAAGTCGTATTTTTTGCAGAGGGAAGCTACTGCAATGTCTATTCGATAGAAGGGGCAGATCATCTTTTACTAAAAGCTTTTCACGGCGTAAAAAGCGGATTTAACGAATCTAGATTGCGTAATTATTTAATTCATTCTGCAAAAAATTATGCCGCAATTCAAGCACTTGGACTCCCTGTTGCAGAAATTACCAACATTGGAACGATGGTAGAAAAGGGTCATATTATCCAGAGAAAAATACCTCATGCTTTAGACATGGATAATCCAGCGCAGATGGCAAAGGTGCAGGCATTTTTCACAGCTTCCAGTCAAAATAACGTCCCTATGGATCTTCAAGCGCAAAATTTCAGAGTGGATGAAAAAGGAACTGTCTACCTAATTGACTTTTTGGAAGAAACCATCAATGATACTGTTGAAGAAGAAGTCGACTATCACATTAATAGCAGCCTCGCTACCTTTAGTCCTGACATAGCCAAGTTTCTTACAGCTAATGCATCAAATTGGCAATCTCGATCCCAATAACGCGTGATAGAGCAGTCCTCGTGAGCCGAGGGCTGTAATCACATAATGGCGGGAGCCTACTTTCTCTAGAATAGGGAAATAATGGGCAGGATTTGTCACACGTATCCCCGCTCTGCAATCCAAAACAGGCAGCGTTGGTTTTAATAGGCTGACCGCCTTTTCTTGATCAGGAATTTCATCAATCACGTCCCGTTCATAGGTTGACCCAACATGGCATTTTAGAGGATTTTCCGTCAGCGCAGTATAAATTTTGGAAGAGATGCTCCTTTCAAGCGGCTCCTCCAAAGCACAAGTGAGAATCTGCCCTTTCACAAAGTTGATTTTAAGCTTTTCCTGCTCCTTAAACGACCGAATCCCCGCCCCCGCTGCCAAAACGACCATTTCGTACCCTTGAAGAGCCTCCAGTGAGCTTACTTTTTCAATCTGAAGCTTCACTCCCCTCTTTTGGCAAACCAGCCACAGCCCCTGCAGATATAGCTTTGGAAACACCGTCATGCCCGATGTGATCAAAAATTTCTCAGGTCCCAGCTCTACGACATCAGGCCCCGGATTTAGAATGGGCCCCAGCCGTAAAATCCCATTTCTATTTGCTACAGGACTTCCCAAAGCATCTTCGGCCTCCTGGATCAGTTTCTTTGCCATTGCCATCGCTTCCTCAGCATGCCAGCTCAGCCGTCCCTTCTCCCCCGGATACGGATGCAATAGTCCCGAAGAGATGCCGGAGGCGCCGGCGCCGATCCCTTTTTGATCGAGAAGCGTTACTTGAAATTTTTCTGAGAGAAAATAGGCGGCTGCAAGCCCTGCAAAGCCTGCCCCGATGACGGCAGCTTTTTTCACGCTTTCAATCTTTTCTGCAGGATGACAAAACTCTCAGCTGCGAAGTTGAACAGGAAGATCACAACTGGCGAAAGCAGCGTGGCAAATGGAATCATGATGACAAACCACTGCAGGCCGATCGCCCATGTTCTCTCCGTGACAAAGTAGGTCATCCCGGTGAGCGTTGCCGACAAAACCAGAAATCCCACTACCAAAATGAGAGGAAAAACGCCGATCAGAAGAAGCATGGCATGGAGAAACGGCTCCCTGCCGAAACGTTTCAGCACATCTTCGGCAAGCTCCCAGCTCATGGTCGATTTGAGAGCGACCACAGGCGATAGAAAAAAGATCAGCGTGAGTGAGATCGCAAGAAGAAGGAGCGATCCGGCAATGAGAAGAAAGGGGCCGAATGACAGCAGCCCGCCTAAAATCTCTCCCGTTGCGGGGATATTTTTCAGAAGATAAAAAATCCCCAGGATGAACCAGAGAACGAGATAAGCCGTCAGAATGGGAACAATGAGCGAGCCGATCCCGGCCATTAGCTTCCACGAGTGTTTCAGGGTCTTATTAACGGAAAGAGGCTTCTGCTTCACCTCGTCGTGATAGAGCCTGATCAGCGGCACGGCGGCGGCCAAAAAAAGCGCCATGCAGATAAACCCCGGAATGAATGCCAGGCTCGACCGTATCCATGGGTTGGATCCAATCCACAACGTATGGCTCAGCACAACGATGATCCCGCAAAAAAGGAGGATCGGAAGGATAAAGAAGATCTTCTTCCGCGTCAGACTGAAAAACAGCGCCCGGTTAAATGCTTGCTCAAGTTCTTGCCTCATGTATAACATATTCTCAAAATAATGATTTTATGCATCTCTCAAAGATATACTTTACATGTTAATAATATCTCGAGATCGTGTATAATCTACCCTATGAAAGTTGTTGAATCCGTACAATCAGCCATCAGTTACTATATACCAAAAGACTCGATAGTCCGCCGGCTGGCCCCGGTTGCCCTGCCTCTCTTTGCCCTCATAGGACTAATCTTTCTTCAGTACCGCTTCGATCTGATGAGCCTGGCCGGCCGTCTTTTCTCTCCTGAGACCCTTACCGATATCTTTAACCGTGCTATTGATACAAATATTGAATCGCGGCCGGTGCTGAAACGAGGCGCTGATTACAACATCTTAAATTACGTCAGTCAGAACTAGTGCCGGAGCAGCAGGAACAACTTTTTCGTGCAGAATTACTTTCGGTTTGTAAGGAAAATGGTCAGCTTTTAGATAACGTCCAATCCCAAGAGGTGCAGAAATTTGTCCCTACGTTTCTGCGACGAAACAATTGGCCTCCAGATATTCAAGATAAATACCGCAGCATTTTATTAGAAGATTCAAGCCGCAAATACCGCATCCACTATGACGATCAAAATAAAATGGATTCCGTTAATATCAAAGGGCAAGAACTTAAGGTTGAGGTCATACCAGATAACGGCGATTGCCTCTTCCTTTCATTTATTGCTGGTCTTTCTTTAGGACATGCTCATACCCCGGAAAGCCTGCGAATACTGGCAAGCGCAGCTTTAAAAGAGGCGTTAAAGCAGCCTGATCCAGAAGGTTTGATGCAACAGCTCGCAGAAGGGATGCGCATGGTTAAAAGAAGCGCACAGTCCCGACGCTCCCCAAGAAAATTTAATTCTTCAAACAATAGAGAGCTTTGGCTTTGATACGATAAAAGGACAATTTTCAAACAATCCCGCACTCTCTGCCTGCGCAAACAAAGAAGATTTCATAAAAGAGTGGCGCAGTCAAAACCCCTTTGTAGAGGATCCAACTCCCGCACTAGAGCTTGCCCAGCAGTTTTGCGAACTCTTAGTCCAACCCCGCACAATTTTCCCGGTAAAGAACAATCAAGATTTTCGCAGAGTCTTGAGATCGACCTACAGTCATCGTAAACGGAGATGCTCTTCGATACTTTGGACCTGTCTGTAAAGAAGGAGCTACTCCGATCATGATTTATAAGACGCCAGGAAACGCCCACTACAACCATCTGATTGTTCTCAAAGAACAATGGGATGCTCTTCGAGAGTTTTGCAATTAGTGATCGAAAGAATCTTTGAGCCGGATAGCAAACAGTGGATCATCGAAAACTCCCTGATCCTCTCTGGCCCCCTCTTCATCGAGAATCCCTTTGTTTTAGAGCGCCTTGATAGAAGAGGATAACGGAGGACCGCTTGGGATTTCATATTTATTGAGTAGGTCGCTTCCAAAAAGCTGTTTAACTTCTTTTGCCGCCAAACGAAGCGTCCTGCTGAATGGTAGATAACGTATTCAAGAGAGTTGATAGGCATAAGCGTTTTGCCGAACAACTCTTTTCAACGTATTTTTAACATCTTGAGTCTCGATTTTTTTGTAACCGGCCACAACGAGATGGAAACAGACCATCTGTACATAATTGGGAGTGTCTTCAACCGTTTTCTTAAATAGGAAACCGCCTCTTTTCAATAACGATATCGACTTCCGCAAATCTTTGGATGACCCAATCTACGAGCTCATCTCCAAAAGGAGGAAATCGATCGTTTGACAAGATCTGTAAAAGGGGCGAGAAAAGTTATCAACATGTCTGAAATGAGGCTTTTCCTTGATCCTGTGAATAGAAAAGAAGTATTTCGAAGCTGCTGTATATGAGTGCGTAAAGTCGTCTCAAGCCAGGCCTGATCTCAAGTTCGGTTAATATCTGAAACTCATCGATCACAAGAACAACTTTCTCTCCTAAATTTTTCAGACTTGCAAGCAGATCCTGAATCATTTCCTTTACATCTTTTTCTGAGCTCCGATCAACTGAAAGCTCAAAAGATGTCTGTCCGGAAAGAGGATCGACATCCGCAGAAATTTTAGGCTTCCAATTTAAAAGCCAATTTTTTACATCTCCGGTCCAATTTTTTTGCTTACAAACCAAGGATTTGCTAAAGAAGTAGCGATGAGAGGTGATGTTAAAAATGTCTACAAAAGGACAGGCGTATCCCTCTTTTTCCAGTTTTTTTAGCAAATTAAATACAAATGACGTTTTTCCAAATCGACGCGGCCCTATCAAAACAACGTGAATTCGGTTTGATACAAATTGATAAACCAACTTGTCTATTCGGGTGTTGGAAGATAATACTCCCCTTCAACAGGATCGCCAAACTTGAATGGATTCATTGATAACCTCACTTAATCGTAATAATTAACAGAACTGTTAATTATTGGCAAGCGCCAAACTGTAAAAACTATTTTAATTTTAGGGGCCGGAGTAGAGATATTTGGGACGGACGATCGGCGTGCCTTTTCCGCCGCGCGCTTCGAGGCGCTCATAGACAATCTGACGGGCGATGCCGACGGCTCGTGAAAGCCCGAACAGCACCGTGAAGTACTCAGGATAATCAAAACCTGCCGACACCAGCATGGTACCGGAGATGGCATCGACGTTTGGATGCGGATCGGTAATTTTTCGATTTTCCGACAGCACTTTGGGTCCTTCGGTGCGCAAAAGAAGCGCGATCTTGACCAAGGGATGTGCGGGAAAATGTTTTTTAAGATAGTCGTACATCACGGTGGCCCTTGGATCTTCCACACGAAGTACTCCATGGCCAACCCGAATACAAGCTTACTTGCCAAACGGTCTCTGATGAGCTTCTCGACATCGGCAGCCGTGGCATTTTCTCCAACTTCCTCCAAAACATCGCGGATGAACTCGAGGCAGTCTTCATTGGCCCTGCCGTGGCGCGGCCCTGCCAAAGCGCACATCGCCGATGTGATGGAGCCGTACATATCTTCCAGCCCTGAGGCGACGGCTTTTCCGACAAACGTCGAAAGGTTCCCTCCGCCATGGTCGTAATGGAGGACATTGAAAAGTTTAAATGCTTGCTGCAGCGCCTCTTTGTTTTTTCCGGGCACATTGATCATTGCGGCAAAGTTTTCCATGTAGCCGAGGGACGGATTGGAAGGCGGCGTCTCTCCAGCCGGCATGGTGGTTGATCACGATTGCAACAACATGGGCATTTGTAGCAATGAGAGCCTCGCACGCGAGCCGATAATCGGCTTCATTTTCAAGCATGCCTACAATAAGAAGAGCTGCCGAGAGCAGCTTCATCGGATGGCCCTGTTTCGGCAGTTTTCAGAATCGCCTGCACCGTCTCTTTCTTTAGGCATGCATGCTGATTTAACTGCGCAAAATAGGCTTTGACCTCTGCTGCAGATCCTGCTTTTTTGTGCATGAGCAGATAAATCACCTCTTCGGGCCGCCAGCTTGCAAGCTCGGAAATTGGCCGCCCCATGTACGAAAGCCCTTTCTGGGGGTCTACCGTCGATGTCGGACAGTAGCCGACAGGAAAGCCCCTGAGTCCTGTTTCCAGCTTGTCTTTCGTAATTTCGAAGAGAACGTCATCATTCATAGCAGTTTTTCAACCATC
>CAVTNO010000003.1:0-14998 GCA_963736155.1 uncultured Rhabdochlamydiaceae bacterium
TAAGATTGTAGGGCCACCTTCAAAGGCACCACGGTTTGAACGGCTAGGATTGTAGCAAGTGCTACAATGCTAAAAAAGGCTCCCTTCAGCCGACTTATTTTTCCAGCGAGGGCTAAAGTTGCAGAAACTGCAAATGTCATAATACCAAGAAGATTCAGCGCGCCGGCAGCCATTGCCGCTATTTTTGCATCATGAGCGTCAATGTAATATGCATTTCGTTGAATGACCAAAATCGGTTTAATATTTGGGCCAATTTCCTTTGTTTTTTGGACGATTTTATTTATTCGAGATGAAAGATTTCTGATATCTAATAGAGTCCATGGTCTTGAGTAAGAACAACCCTGAATATCTTCAACTCCAACATCAATTACAACATAGTGTGTGGCATCTTTCGCTTTATCGATAAAAGCTTTTAATCTCATTAAAGGGTGGACTATGCACTTCTCCGTTTTAATCCCAGTAGAAGTATTGTAATCGCTTGCATTAAACCCTTTAGCTGAAAGATAAGTTATAAGCTTTTCTTGCTGCTCATTTGATCCTGTGGGCCAGTTTTTTCCAATCTCAGCGCCGTTTAGAATGGAGGATGTTGTAAAGAGATCAACCGCATGATTGTAGACTGTGCCAGAAGTACCTAATTTATTTTGCAAGTCTGAAGCAAATCCATTTGTCGAATTCTTAATATCTAGACGATATTCAGCAAATCTGCTTCCGCCTATCAGGTGGACAAAGGTAGTAGCGCTCATTGTATATTCCTTGGTTAAAATTGGAATTATTATAGCAAGTCCATGGATTAAAATGTGTAGTAAATAATCTTTTTGGCGGATGGGTAAAATAATTTTTAGTGTCTAGAACTTTTTTTACGTTGGAACTTTTTGTCGAGAACGAGCTCCCACTTGGCTTCGAGGAGCACGAGGTCGAGGGAGGCGGGGCGGACTTTGATCACTTCGCCGGCTTTGTGGACATGGCCCGTGGCTCTGCCGAAAAGGCAGTCTTGGGTGGGGTTGAAGACGAAGTAGTCGTTTTCAAGGTCGGAGATATGGAGGAATCCTTCCAGCATCAGGTGGCCGAGGTCGAAGTAGAGTCCGAACGGTTTGACACGGGTGACGGTGGCCTCGTAGACGGCATGAGGGTCTTCCTGGAGCCATTTGTGGAGGAGGCGGAATTTTTTGAGGATCTTGACGCTCGATTCTGCCTTGAATGAGATGCGCTCCCGATCGGAGCAGTGTTTGGCGATCTCTTCGATGTCTGTATGCTCGCCTTCTTGGTCAAAGAGGAGTCTGTGGATGATGAGGTCGGTATAGCGGCGGATGGGGCTTGTAAAGTGGCAGTAGTAGTCAAGTGAGAGGCCATAATGCCCGACGTTTTCTGTCGAATAATAGGCAAGCTTCATGCTGCGGATAAAGCCTACGGAGAGTTGATGGGCGTAGGGTGTGGTTTTGGCTTTTTCAAAAAGTGCTTGTATGTCTTGTTTCGTCGGCTCTTTGGGGACGTTGAATCCGAGGGCCCGTGCCATGCCGTAAAATTCGTCTTTATCATTGGGAGACGGCTCTTCGTGGATGCGGAAGACGGCGGTTTTGCCTTTGTCGGCTAAATGCTTGGCGACCATTTCGTTGGCCTTCAGCATGAACTCTTCCACGAGCTGGTGGGTGATGTCGTATTCAACTTTGCGGGTTTTTTGCGGCTGCCCTTTATCATCGACGACGATGACGAGCTCGGTGAGTGAAAAGTCGATGCTGCCGCGCTCTGAACGTTTTTCTTTGAGGAGCAGGCAGAGCTTAACCATGCCCTCTAAGAGTTCTTTGTGGGGGCTTTCTTTATGGCCGTCGAGTACTTCCTTAGCTTCTTCGTAGGTGAACCGCTTTGCGCTTTTAATATAGCTGCGGACGATCTCGGTTTTGAGGAGGGTTCCTTTGGGATCAAAGTCCATGAGGACGGAGATGGTGAGGCGGATGACATCGGGGTTTAAGCTGCAGAGCTGGTCGGAGAGCTCATGGGGGAGCATCGGCAGGCACTTGCCGGGGAAGTAGGTGGAGTTGCCGCGCTCTCGTGCTTCGTTATCAAGCGGCGTGTCTCTTGGCACGTAGTGGGAGACGTCGGCGATATGGACGCCGAGATGATAAATCCCTTTACTATCGACGGAAAGAGAGAGGGCATCGTCGAAATCTTTGGCGGTCTCCGGGTCGATCGTGACGGTTGTAACTTTGGTCTGATCAGAGCGGTTTTTTAATTCCTCTTTGGAGGCTTCGGTGCCGCAGGAAAGCGCTGCCTGCATGGCCTCAGGAGAGAAGACATTGTGCAGATCAAACTCTTCGATGGCTGAGTTCACGTCGACGGAGGGGTCGTTGATCGATCCGAGATAGTGGGCGATCTCTCCATGGGGTGGCGTGTTTTCATCTCCCCAGGTGATCATTTTGAGGATGACGCGGTCGCCGACGAGGCTTTGTTTGCGCGGCTCGACAGCGATCATTTTTGTAGCGCCGAGCAGCGGAGAATAGGCATAGATGCGATTCGGAGTTTCAAAGTGGTGGAGCGTGGCTCCGATGTGCGTTCTTGATCGTTCGAGGATGCCGACAACTTTTCCTTCGGGGCCTTTGACGGAGCTTGAGTGCGGGTCGACTTCGACTTCAACGCGGTCGCCGTCGACGGCGTTTTCAGTTAAGTGCTTCGGAATGAAAATATCCTGGGAATAGGCGCCCGGGTTGTCGAGGACGACAAATCCAAATCCTTTCACATGGACTTTGATGACGCCGGAGAGCAGTTCGCGTGCAGGCTTATTGAAATGGTATTGTTTTGCTTTGAAAACCAGTATTTTGGTTTTAACGAGTTCTTCTAAAATCTCTTTGCAGAGCGGTTGAAATTTTGCGGGGATTTTCAATTTTGAAAAGATGCTTTTCTCACCGAGCGGCTCATATTTTTTACCGCTGACGTATTCTAAAATTACTTGTTTAAAGGAGTCGTATTGGGGGTTGCTATTTGTCATTGGCCTTTATAATACCCTTCATTCCCCATATAAACAAGGTTCTTTTATCCAATGGAGGACGTTGCGGATCACGCTCCACCGTTCATTTTCAGGGGTTTGCGATTTCCCTAAAAACCAATATTGACGTTGCTCCAGCTCAAATCCTTGCTCCTTTTTAAGAACCATCCATTCGTTGAGGAAGTTGATGAACGGCTGGGCATCGGTTGCGGTGGGGTAGGCAAACGAGTTTTTTCCGATCGAGTAATCATACGAGACCATTGTATATCCCGGATGCGTCAGGCACCAAATATACGCAGGAAGTTCGGACCACATCATCGCATCAATTTTGCCGCTGATAAAATCATCCAGATCTGTAATAGGGTGGTTATTTTGCGGAAAATACGATTTGACGATCTCGTCAAATCCGTTGAGGGATCCAATCTGGATGTTGGGATTATTCATCACAGTTTCTTTATCATGGAACATGTGGATCCTTGCGTTGGGGACAACCAGCACGTTGTACTGCTGCAGATAGGGGTTGGCGAACACGAACTGAAGGATTCTTGTTTGATCCATGAAAAGGGCTGACATGGCGATGTCGTAAAATCCAGACGCGATGTCTTCGCCCATCTTATCGTAATCCAGGGGCACCAGCACGAGGTCGACTTCAAGATCTTTGGCCAGTTTGTAGGCATAGGCGATGTCATAGCCTACAACTTCATTGTTGTTGTTCAGGTAGCAAAATGGAATGTTTCTCACGTCATAGCCGACGCGGATCGATTTGCGTTCGAGGACTCTGGGCAGCACCCTTGTGAAGGAAGTGGGCGGTGGAGGCACGCGCTCTCTATAGACTGTTACGTTGGGGGGATTGACAATGGCCTTGTCCATCGAGAGGTTGTAGTACAGGTCGTTGTAATTATCCTCTGTGTGAATAAAGGCTCTTCCGATGATCGAGAAAGCGCCGAGCAGGACGATGGTCGACCCTGCATGGAGGACAAGCCGTCTCCAGTGCACTTCCAGGAGGCCGTAATATTTTAAGATGACGAGATACATGAAGGTGAGCATCGATGCGGTGCTTAGCAGCACCTGGAAGTTGAGAGTGATGGCCGATATTTCGGCGTAAAGGTTAAAGCCCTCGGCCGGCAGATGGAAAAAATCAAGCAGGAAGGGGAGCGCAACAAACGAGAATTGAGGGGTTCCGATTGAAAAGACGGTTGTGAAGACGGGGAGTAAGACTGCATGAAGATCCGAGAGCGGATGCCGGTAGAAGAACGATAGGAAGAAAATAAAGAGCAAGGGAACGAAGTTTCCGATCTGCGCAAATCCAAAACCAATGGGGATGATGGTCTGAGAGGTGTTTCGAAACGTTCCAAGCAGCAGATGCTTGCGTTCTGCAAGCCTTCGCATCGCGTTGTTGATATACGGCAGCGCCAGTGTCGGGATGCCCGTCGCGAAGGGGAGGAATGCGACGATCCGAAATTCCATATAAATTTCCTTCAGCGGGATCGAGGTCAGGCACGAGATTAAAACGGGCAGCACCCATAAGCTTAAAAAGAGGGTCGCGGCCACCACCATATAGATATAGAGCTGCAGTTTGGCCAGATCGTCAAAATGGATGGTTCCCATCACGTGGGCGATATGCGCAAAAATGCCAATCGGAGAAACAATCGAGATCCATTTGATAACTTTGTCAAACGAGTTGTTGAGTCTTTCCAAGAAACCCAGCAGCGGCTCCTTTTCCTTGAGGTGCATGATCGCGAGGCCGAAGAGCAGGCTGAAGAGCGCGATGATCGGGACAATGTTATAAAAGAATCCAAAGAAAGTTGACTTTGGCGCCAAAGGTCCATAACCTGCCGAGACAAATGCGGAGGTTTCAATCGAGAACGTGGGATCCGGGTTTGGAAGCGGCGGAGGGATGAGCACTTTAACGATGTAGCAGACAACGAGAACCAGCACCCACAAAAGAAGCAGAATGGGCCAGCCGTTGCGGAAAAGTTTTTTGGCCAAATCCGGCGTCAGCGATCCCAGGCCGTGCATCAGAAGTGAAGGGATGTAGGGAATTACAATGATTTGAAGGAGGATGATAAAAATATCGCCGATCGGTTTTAATATATTGCAGTAGGGACCGAAAAATAACCCCGTAAGAATTCCCAGAATAATTGCGTACAGCGCCTGATAACCAAGCTTGGATTTCATAAGTTGTACTTTAGGAAGTGAGAGTTACAGTGTCAAGAAAACTTTGTTTGCAGAAAATAAAATCAGTGGATTACTCTATATGACCAATTCAAGGAGCCTATATGTCATACAAGGTTGGATTTTGGACAGAAGTAAGAGGTCTTTTTCCAGATGCATATTGGTCATTTTTAAGCCGTGATGCGATTACACATTATCAATTGTACAATAACCCGAGTGATTTTTTTGCTCATGCACAGACCTCGGGCCTCACGACGTCGAAAATCGCGGCCTATGCAACGTCTGTGATTCCCTATCTTTTTTATGCGATGAACAAGCTTTCTTTTAAAAAAACTGTTGTTATTTCATGTGTTGTCCCGATTGCAACCCTTGTTTTTAAGTGGATGCTTCACAGTGAATTAAATAATAATAGAGTTCTTGTGCAGAAGCCCAACCAAGAGAATTTGATAGGTTTTGATAAGGTCTCACCCTCGTTTAATCTAACAGATAACACGGCGCAAAACTTAGAGTTTGGAAAGACCTATGCAATGAGTGTTGATGTAGCAGCGGTGCTAAATATAAATCTAAAGGATCGAGGGCATCTGCTCCCCCAAGGGAATACTGCAATTTATTCCGTTCCTCCTGTTGATTATGAAGGGACATCAAACCTCTATATCGGTTCATATTTTGATGTTCAATATATGGGAACATATAACGAAAAGACTGATCGTATTGAAAACCAGTACTATGAGATTGTACGGCAAAATAAAAAAAAATGGTCTTGGTCTTACGGCGAAACAAGAGTCATGACAATAGATAAGGTCCTGCAGCTTGCTCTGATTCCGTCTCCCTATGGGAATGAGAATATTTCTTTGAGACCGGAATACGTAGGTTCTTTCTTTCGCTGCGAGAAAAAAAGCAATGGGTTTCATATTACAAGGTGTGAGTATAGAGAAACATACCAGCGTATTCCATTTAATACGGCACGTTCAATCGGCAAGCCAGATGCAGATGAATTAAAACTTCAACTTGGAAGTCCTAACAAAGAGTTGATTAAAGGTGAAATATGGACTCCTGCGACAAGTTCAATTCCTGAATACACAACGTCCGTGTTTATGGTAAAAGAATTGAAGAACGGTTACACGGTTGTGCGGATGTTGAAGCCTAAAGCTCATTGAGTGATTTTTGACGAAAACTTTCGCTGGACGGAGAGAAGCGTGTTGGAAAGAAGCATCGCGATGGTCATGGGGCCGATGCCTCCGGGGACAGGAGTGAGATAAGCGGGGATGCCCTCAATGTCTTTTGCATCGACGTCGCCCACGATTTTATGGCCAAGCCGGTTGATGCCGACATCAATCACGACAGCGCCTTCCTTTATCATCGATTTCTTAACAAAGAGCGGCTTTCCCATTGCAGCGACCAAAATATCGGCAGAACGTGCAAGCTCCACAAGATGTTTAGTTCCTGTATGCGCGATGGTGACGGTAGCGTTCGGGCCTTTTTGAACAAGAAGGGCCGCCAGCGGTTTTCCGACGATCAAGCTGCGCCCCAAGATCACGACATGCTTTCCGGCGGTGGGGATTTCATACGCCTGAAGAAGTTTTAGGATGCCGAGCGGCGTGCAAGGAATAAATCCCGTCGGATCTCCCGCAAGGAGCTTGCCCAGGTTGAGCGGGTGGAATCCGTCGACATCTTTGGAGGGGAGCGTCGCCTCGACAATTTTCGCGGTGGAAAGATGGGGCGGCAGCGGCTGCTGGACCAGGATGCCGTCGACATGGGGGTCTTGGTTCAGCTGATCGATCAGCTCGAGAAGGTGTTTTTCCGATGTTGACGCAGGGAGCTCATGCACTTTCGAGATGATGCCGACTTCGGCGCACCGTTTTTTCTTCATCCGAACATAGGCACGCGAGGCGTCGTTTTCGCCGACAAGAATAAACGTCAGGCCGGGAGGGCGCGTCAGCACTCCCACCTGTCTTTTGAGTTCTTTGATGATGTGGCCGGCAACGGACCTTCCCTCGAGTACTTTCATAGATACTCCTGGAGGCTTTTGTGCAGATGCTTGTTGGAGGCAATGACGGTTCCCTCTTCGGCAGGGTTGCAGACCGATCCGTCATACCGCGTCACGGTCCCACCGGCCTCGTGGACGATGAGGAGCCCTGCGGCAACGTCCCACGGCTGCAAAGAGACTTCCCAGTAGGCGTCAAAACGGCCGGCCGCCACATACGCAAGGTCAATCGCGGCTGAACCCAAACGGCGGATAGGGATTCCAAGGCGTGTGAGGCGGTCGAACGTCTCAACGCAGTGAAGCGGGTCATCCTTGACGTTGTAGGGAAATCCCGTCGCCAGATAGGCGTCTTCGAGTTTGGTTTGAGTGGAGACTTTAAGCGGCTTGCCGTTAAGGTACGATCCTTTGCCTTCTTCGGCCCAAAAGAGCTCGCTCGTCATCGGCTGATAGATGACGGCGGCGGCGACTTTATTTTTCACCACCACTGCAATGCTGACGCTGAAAAGTGGGACGTTGTGGGCAAAGTTCACCGTTCCATCCAAAGGGTCGACGATCCAGAGAATGTCGCCTGTTTTTTGCTGGCCCGACTCTTCTCCCAGAAAACCGTGTGTGGGAAATCTTCTGAGCACCGTCTGGTAGATCGCAGACTCGGCGAGGCGGTCATACGTTGTGACGAGGTTGTGGTGGCCGTCTTTAGAGGAGATTTCAAACAGCGTGCCAAACCCCTGCTTTAATAGAGCTCCGGCCTGGAGCGCGGCTTCTGTAGCGACGGTGAGGAGTTCTGAATTATTGCTCATCTTTTCTTTGAAATATACATTCTCTCCTGACAAGAAAACCACAAAAAACTGTTTTTTTTAATGAAATTACGGTTATAATGTCTTGCAATTTGAACACTAGACACAAGTTGGAGGACAAAATTCCATGACTCAAGATATTACTTTAAGCGCTCAGGCCGCTCGCAACGCTCACTATATGACCGATTTGACCGTGGAAGGCGGGAAAATTCAGCTCCAATGGTACGCACAGGTTGCACTTATTGGTCGATTGGTCAGTTATATTGTTTACTCGTTTTCCAGCCAGGCCGCTGTAGAGGCTCTAAAAACTAGTTTAACAGGCTTTATTCAGGCAGAGCGAGGAAAAGTAGACGGTCAAGTCCAGTCTCTTTTTACGCAAGATGTGGAAGGGAGCGTTAGGGCAGCCTACGAATATCATCAGAAGGTTACCGAAATTGGCCGGAGATGGAATCTTGAGCAAAGCGCGCCTTCATTTGAGACGCTTGTCGTTAGCCATTTTGATGACACCTTACCTGCCCAGGCGGAGAGACTACTAGAGGCAGGAACCTCAAGCGCTCTTCCAGAGGTCATGAAGAAGGTCGGATACGCGTATAAAGCGTTCTGCCAAACAGCAATATGTGTAGAAAGAAGCGTTGCTTCAAAAGAAGATCCATTAAGCAAACTTATAAACAAATATCAAGCTCTAACGAAAATTGACGCTGTTTTTTCAGAACGCAAACTATTCTCCGATCGTGAGGAGAAAATTACGGCATTGAAGGAAAAGGTTAGCGCACTTGGCAGCGACTTTGTAATAAATGATGATGTGACTCAGCTGTATAATGCAATCGTCTCAATTCAAGCTGAGCTGAAAGCTCAATATAAAGACCTTTCAGGCAGGGTTGAGGTATTTAAAAATAAATATGAATGGTTGAAGAGACTCAGCGATCACCTCCAGTCTTACGGTCTGGAATTACAAAGCCTGGCAGAGACATTAGACAAATACAACCGAGAGTTTAGTGAGAGTCAAGATCCCTCCCAAATCGCTATGAATGAGAAGGTTCAGGCGGCGTATAAAGCATTGTCCGGTTTGGAAGGGGATCTTGCAACCTTTTCGAGTGAACTCCACGGCAAATGCCTAGATTTTAAAAAGCATACGGCATTTTGGAACTCATATCATTCTATCTTGCGTGGAGAGAAGATTTCACTAGACGATTTCAAAAGAATTGTTTCCGAGTTAGTGCTTTATTATCGAAAATGTTTTTTATTTTTTATCACCAACCTTCCGGAAAACATCGCATGGCAACAAGAGAATAAAATATACGCCTTTAAGGTTTTTATTCAGTCAATTAAAGACAAAGACAAGACTGCAAATAACATCCTCCCGGAAAAGATTGATGAGAGAGAAAAATTTCTGGTTTCAGCAAATCGTCTAGGTATTTTGAGCTTCAACAAAGTTTTTAGAAAAATAGCAGAACCAGAGCTGGAGAGAATCATTGCTCCTAAAGTTCCTGGAGTGTTTTGTAAGCTACTGGATACTATCGAAGGCCAACTTAAGGAAGCTAATTCAATTCCTGAAGACGTTTTTACGAAAATTCAAGGGATTCGGGATCAGAAAGGCGATGCTCCTACAGATTATTCTTCAGCGTTTAAATACCTGATAAGCCAAGAGGAAGCTCTAATCCAAATTCTAGCTCTTGTTTCACCTTCCACACTGGCCGATATCGGATTACCCTGCATGAAAGATTGGATCTCGTCTGTGCTGCCGCGTGATGAGGGTCTTACATGCAAAGGTGAAATTCGGTGTGATATTCACTCTGCGCTAGAAGCAAGTTGGATAAAAAGTGTGTATTACACTCTTATAGGGAAAGATAAGCAAGCTGTGGAGAAGCTCAAGGGGAGTAGCTCATTTTATTTTCCTGATTATTTCAAGAAATTGGCGAAATTGGATTTTAGATTGGCTGTGGATCTGATTACCAAGATGGAGGGAATTTGTGACGAGCATGATTTGCGCAGCGCTCTTGAAGTTGTAATGGAGAAATACGAGCTGGCGAATCAAGTTCCATTTCAGGACATAGATAAATCTGCTGAAAAAGATCAGCTGCTCGATATCGTTTGCAGTCAGATTAATCCTACGAAATACGAGGGCTATTTAGGCCTCGTTGAACAGATTTCTAACAAGCAACTTCAAGACAAACACAGGCATAATTTTATCATAAGTGACATAGCCCAGGGTACATATTCTAAAGAGCGACATAAAATGGTTATGGCTCAAGCACGCATTTTAGATGATGATGCTAAAAAGCAAGAGCTTTACAGCACACTGGCTATTACAAAACATCCTGGAGGTTTCACTTTTAAACAGCGAATGCAGTTCGCCCTTGAAATCACAGATCCGAAGATAAAAGATGGCGTTCTTATAAAAATGCTCGAGCGTAAATACTGGAAAAAATATGCTCATTTAGATCAAATATTTAAAAACATAGCGGATAAAGATGAGTGTTCTGTTCGATTGCTGGATGTTGTAGTTGATTTAGTCGACAATGCAGCGAGATATTCCGATGGCAGAGACTGTGCAAAAGCCGTAGCGGGTTATATAACGAAATCGCCATATAAAGAGCTTGCTCAGGAAAAGGTTTCAAAGTAGCCGTGAATTATTGCTCATCTTCCATGGGTTTCCGGAAAAGGGCTTTCCAGCCCTTTTTCTTTATGTAAATATACAATCTCATCGGACATGTAAACCACAAAAAACCGTAGAGGCCGTCTAAAAGCGGCAGCGCGATGGCGTCTGTCAGGAAGGAGAGCGCCGAGAATGAGATCCCGCGGTCGAAGAGTGGAATGAAGACCAGCTGGAGGAGTGTCGCGACGGATGAAATGACGGCGGTGAAAATTGAAAAGGCTACCGCTTTTTCTTCGAAGAAGTGTTTTTTCTGATGGTAGAGAAGCGATGTTGTCGCAATGAGCGTAAGCGCCTGCACGCCGAAATGAAATTCCGAAGACAAAAGATCCAAAACAAGACCGCAGCCGCAGCTGATCCAGAGGGCTTTTGAAAAAGGCGCAGCATAGAAGACGATGGCGAGGAAGGGAGCAAAAGGGCTTAACGGAAAGTTAGGAAATAAGATCGAGCCGAAGATCGTGGGGACGAGTGCAAGCGCAAAAAAAAAGAGAAGGGGAACTGATCTCACTTATTCTCCTTGGCGTGCCATGCATAAGCTGTTGATACAATGGTTTCAAGGTCGCTATGAAGAGGTTTCCAGTTGAGGAGATTCATGGCCTTGGCGGGATCGGCAACGAGCGTCTGTGGCTCTGCCGGATTTTTGGGCATCATTTCCCGTTTGACGGGTTTGCCCGCAACTTTTTCGACAGCGCTCAGCACATTCAGTAGCGAATGGCCTTTGCCGGTTCCCAGGTTGAAGGTCATCGACTCTTTTCCGGAGAGGAGCCACTCAAGGGCCTTCACATGCGCATCGGCAAGATCTGTCACATGGATGTAGTCTCGAATTGAGCTTCCGTCGCCGAAGAGATTCAGATGACTTTGTTTACCCAGCGCTACGCGGAGAGCCAGCGGTATCAGATGCGTTTCAGGATCGTGCGCCTCGCCGAGCTCTCCGCCGGGGTCTGCGCCCGCCGCGTTAAAATATCTTAAAATCACCGAGCTGAATCCGTGGGCCCTTTCAAAATCGTGGATGATCTCTTCCACCATCCATTTCGTGTTGCCGTAGACGTTGACAGGGGCGCAGGGATGCGACTCCGAAAGCTTATCCGACTGGGGGTGGCCATAGACGGCTGCGGTGCTGGAAAAGACGAGCTTTAAGACATTGTTAGTATGCATCGCTTCAAGCAGGGCCAGCGAGCCGACGACGTTGTTATGGTAGTAGCTTCCCGGATCTTTCATGGAGGCTCTGCAATCGATCGAAGAGGCGAAATGGAGCACGGCGTTCGGCTTATAGGTTTTAAAAGTTTGATCCAGGAGAGAATCATTGTGAAGATCGCCCACCACCAAGGTGCCATACGCGGCAGCCCATTTGTGGCCGTTTTGAAGATTGTCGTAGACGACGACAGCAAAGCCCTTTTCCTTCAGCGCCTTGCAGGTATGGCTTCCAATGTATCCGGCGCCTCCAACAACAAGCACCGTCATCAGAACGCACCTTTTGCAAAGAAGATATGGGGAATCGTTTTAAAGATGATTTGGAGATCGAGCAGCAGTGATTGCTTGTCGACATACTGCTCTTCGAGCCGTATCCGCTCATCGAAGGTCAAGAGATTGCGCCCGGAGGTTTGCCAGATGCCGGTAAGGCCTGGCCTTACCGATAGGATCTTCCCTGCTTTCTCGCGGAAATATTTTTGGATCTCTTCTTCGGTGACAGGGCGGGGGCCCACGACGCTTAGGTCGCCTTTCAGCACATTCCAAAACTGCGGCATTTCATCGAGAGAGGTCTTTCTCAAAAATTTTCCAACCGGATGAATCCTCGGGTCGTTTTTCAATTTATAGTAGGTGTCCCATTCTTTTTTTAGTTTAGGGTTTTGCGCTAAAATTTTTTTCAACTTTTCCGGGGCGTTCAGAACCATCGTCCTAAATTTCCAGCAATCGATCGGCTCGCCCCCTTTTCCTACGCGCCGGCACTTGTGAAAGATAGGACCCGGGGAGAATATTTTAATGAGCAGTCCGATGACAATTCCGAAGGGTAAAAAAAATAGAAGAGCCGAAAAACTAAAGATAATATCAAAGATACGCTTAGTTCTCTCCATAGGTATTACAGATATAATGGTTCAAGACTTTAAGCGCAAGAACCTATTAAATAGGTAGCAGCGTGCAGGGAAAATTAAGGCTACTCACCTTGAGTGCTTAAGAAAAGCGTAGAACAATAGGAAGAAAGCTGGAATAATTTAGTATGATCTACTTCAGCCCGATCAGCGATATGGGATCCGGTTAGGTCTTTCAATACAGGTTCTTGGCTGCTACTTTGTCTCTCGGAGTCCAAATTTAAGAAACTTAACTGCGCGCAGTCTAGCTTTGAGACTTGATGGAACCGAGGTATTTTGACTTCCGGTATCGGTGTGTTTTTTAGACGCGGATTCATATTTAGAATTTTGGCGTCGTGAGGAGGTGTCGCCGACAATTGCATGATTTGGTTCAAAAGGGGTTTGTTTTGCTTTAAGCGTTCAAACAATTCTTGCGTAAAGTTTTTGGTCTGAGTTGTTTCAAGATAAGGCCAATGATCAATATCACACAGCTTTATCCAATATCTGATTTTCGGCAGGAAAAAGGTCGTTCCTGAGACGTCATACATCCAATAATCGCACTGGGATTTTTCATCATCTTCTTTTAACGGGGAGTAAAGGACGTTTGCATCTTTAATATCATTGACAATGATCCCGTATGAATACAAAACCGCTTCCATAAAAATCCGCTGTACTTCAATTACAGCTTCTTCTTGAATTGAAATGTGTGTGTGTTGCTTTAAAGTGGTTAGGCTTCCCTCTTCCAGTTCCATTTGGAAAACATAGCCGTAGGCATTCGCTGGTTTTCTTGGGCTATTGGTAAAGCGATCATTGGATTCCAAGTGAAAAGATAGGCCTTTTTTAGCTGAATAGACTCTTCCGATCAAAGAAATCTTTGTCATGTGTGGAATTTCAAGGGCGTTGAAAAGGCGCCCTAAAGTGACTCTGACTTGGCGGCTTGGAAGAAGTTGACCTACTTTTAGGGCTGCATTAATGGGTGAGTTTTCATCAGTTAGAGACATTTTTTTTACTCTATAGATTGCACAATCACTTTTGTGAAAAAGAATGGTTTCTCTCTTATATCTTTTGCTAAGCTCCTGATTGTCAAAATCGTGGAACTGTTCTTCGACCGGCTCTCGTTTATTAGAGTAATTAGATTCTATTGCCATATTACTTATTATAATTAATATTCATGTAAAACACAAACAATGTAATTATAACTATATACTATAGTAAATTAAAAATACACTAAGACTGTTATTTGTTTTTGACGGGCATTATTTCATTGCGATCAATGCGTTGCACAGCTCTTCTATAGACCGTATGCGCCATTGAGCAGGTGTTACTGCCACGTGGCTTCACGGTGCGTTTAGGACCGAAGGAGACGCCGAGGCTGATCTGCCCTTGGCCGATCCATTTGAACACGTTGTCGTAGGAAGTGCTTCCCTCGATGCGCACATACTCTAAAAAATCGACGGCGGCGCGTAGCTCTCCGCCCCAGGCATTCTTACCATGGCCTGAAAGAAAATAGGGGCCTGCAGCAAAATAGAGCGGCGCGTTTTCCCAGGTGTCGACATGAGCGCCGACTTCGGCGTTGATGCCTTTCATGACAAATTCATGTTGTGTGTGTTTTTCGTCTTGCCGACGGGAAGATAGCCATTCAATCTGAAATCCCAAACTTTCCCCAGCGACTCAAATCCCAGCGAAACTTGATTATACATGTGCCTGTGTGTCTTACGGTAGTCGTAATAGAAGTTGCCGCCCCATACACGCGAGCTTCCCATATACCGTCCGCCGTACCCGACGTTGGCCGCAAATTTACCGTCATTGAATGCGTGGCCGCGGATATCGACAAACTGCACCCATTCGTCTTTGGTGGCTTTAACAGACGTGAAAAAAGCTTCGATTGTGGAGTAGCCTTGATTATAGCCGACGCCTTTTCCTTCAATGTGGCGTGCCGTCATGCGCATCGCATGGGGGCCCTTGCTGCACTCTTTCGGTTGAACGTTGGCAAAGAGATTCATGGACAAAAGAGAACTCAAAATCAATAGGGTATGAGAGCGCATGGGTATCCTTCGTTAACGTCATCCTACAATGTAAATCTTTTTTTGAAAACAACGAATTAAGATTGGGAAATATTTTGCGAAGTGATACGCTATTTAGAAATTTTTAGGAGGCTGATTATGATTAAAGTAGGAATGGAGCAGGGGATACGAGCTGGGGGAGTCGACATCTACGTCGCTTGCAGCACGACCACACAAGATGCTGCTGCGAGAGTTCAAGAGTTTTTTAATAAGTTTGAAGGGCTAGTATTTACTCCTCCTGGTTTGTCAGCCGTTACATGGACAACCAGAACACTGTGCCATTTGG
>CAVTNO010000004.1:0-64696 GCA_963736155.1 uncultured Rhabdochlamydiaceae bacterium
GCAGCGCAGGCGCAAACGGCAGCACCAGGCAAAAGACGCCTCCAAAGACAAGCAGAAGCACTTGAAAGAATTGCACAGCTGAAAATAGGTGATGGTACCATTTCATCAAAACACTTCTGAGTACTTGGGAGTTTCTACAGCAGCTTCTTCACGCGCAGGATCTTTGGTGATTAAATTCTTAAATACCACGTGCACTAAACTGACATGCAGTCCTGTGAACTGGCTGAGCTCTTCAGAAATTTTTAGCTGAATTTCCTCAGCCTTTTGCGGAATGACAACCCCGTAGGCGACATTCACCTCAAGCTTCACCTGAATGGAGTGCGTTTTGGGATCCTGTTCAACGGAAATGCCAGAAATTCTTTCGGCAGGCTCACGGCCTAGGAAGTAATCCAGAAGATTCCCTTCAACAAGGGCTATCCCTTCAATATGTAAAAGACACTGGACAACGATCGACTGGAAAACTTTGTTCTCAATATCCCGCACAAAAAGCGTGTCGGGCAGCTCGACTTCTTTCGTATCGATGCGCTTCAAAGGATTGTCCATAGGGGCCTCATGTTTAGTGAGGCCCATTATAACTAGATCACAATATCCTGCAAAGCTTGCTGAAGCTCTGCCAATTTTGCCTCTATTTCTATGATCTGTTTTTCATATTCGGCAATTCTCTTCATAAGATCGACTTTGGCGTCATCCGTCAGAGACGGCAAATTACTGCGGTTGAGTTCCTGCAGAAGCCGGATATGTTCCTGCGTTTTCAAAAGCTGTTTTTCTTGCGCAATGGTTTGAGAGATGAGCCTAAGCTGCTCACGATAGCTCTGCATCATCTGCTCAATTTGTTCTTTGGTTTGTTTGGGAGTAACCGGCGCTGCAGTCTTCACGTTACTTTCGACCTCCGGCGCAATGATGGACTGAGCCACTTTTTCCACGTCTTCTACGTCCGTTTCCAGAGAAGAGTCGTCCGAGATTACGACTACATTAAATTTTACCCGAGCTTGATTCAGCAGTTTATCCAGCGCCGCCCGGCCCAGTGCTCGTATCACCTCATCTTCTGTAAGATGGATACAATATTTTTGATCAGTCTCAGTAGGCAGCATCATCCATTGAATACCGAAGTCTAGATCGTCATCAATTTTGTCTACCATACATCGCTCCTTGTTAAGATTTTGTAAGACAATAATTTATATGACGGCAGCAATTTTTTGAAGAAATAAAAAATGATGAGTGAAATCCTAAAGAAGAGGATAATCTCCCCATGACGCTCCTCCCTAAAAACCACTCCGGATGCCCTTATCTTTTTCTAGCCCCCATGGAAGGGCTGGGCGACCGTCCTTTTAGAAAAGCGATGGCCTCCGTTGGAGGCTTTGACGAGGCGGTCACGGAATTCATCCGCGTCCCAAAAAATGCCCATATCCCAAGCCTTGCCAAAGACTATGACCCTCATGAACTCGCCCCTATTCCCATCGCAGCGCAGATCATGGGATCAGAGCCCGAACTTATCGCTGAAATGGCACGCGAGCTCGTGAGAAAAGGCGCCAAACGGATCGATCTTAATTGCGGCTGCCCCTCCAACACCGTTGTAGGCAAAGGCGCAGGCTCCAGCCTTCTCAAAGACCCCTCATTTTTGCATGACGTTGCAAAAAGTCTCGTTCAATCGACCGATATTCCCGTTACCATCAAGATGCGCTCGGGATTTGAAGATACGTCGCTTCTCAAAGAAAATCTCCTCGCCGCCCAGGAAAGCGGCATTCGATTTCTGACGCTGCATCCCCGCACTAAAGTCGACGGCTACGGCCCTCCCGCCAAATGGGAGCTAATTGCATTTGCTAAATCGATCTTGAAAATCCCTGTCGTCGGAAACGGCGACATTTTAAATGCGGCTGACGCTCATCGCATGCTCAGAGAAACCGGCTGCGATGCCCTCATGATCGGCCGTGGAAGCGCGACAAATCCCTTCATATTCCATGAAATCAAAGCTTCATTTACCGGAGATTCTTATGAGCCAAGCTGGGATAAACTAAGAAACTTCATCGAGATTTTTGTACAGAACCTCTCTCCTGACAGCCCGCCGAGAAACAGGATCGGCAAGCTCAAACAGCTACTGAGTTTTCTCTTCAGAAAGAACAGAGCGCTGCTCGCCTTAAGGCCTACGATTTTAACATTTAATTCAATGGATGAGGCAGCCTTCATGAAGCATGCCATGGAAAAAATTGAGCAAAATTGGAAAAAATAAAGCCTCGATAACCGAGGCTTAGAATAAATTTACCAGCTGGCTTTGATGATACCAGGAATGAGTCCCTGGTTGGCCATCTCGCGGAAGCACAGACGTGACATCTTGAACTTGCTGAGATATCCACGCGCACGGCCTGTAAATTGGCAGCGGTGGCGGATGCGGGTAGGGGAGGAATTTTTAGGGAGTTTATTCAGAGAGATCATAGCGGCTAGCCGCTCTTCATCGCTTTTGGTTAGATCTTTGACAATTTTTTTCAGTTCTTGACGGCGATCCCACTTCTGTTTGACGAGACGCTCGCGTCGTTTTTCTTTTGCAATCGAACCTTTGCGTGCCATTATTTCTTTCTCCCTGGACCTTTTTGACGTTGTTTACGGTTTGGATCAATTTTATTGATCACATAAATGCGACCTCTTCGGCGAACAATTTTGTCGCCTTTTGAAGGATCTGCTTTAATAGATGCGCGGACTTTCATATGAGACCTTTATTAAAATTGCACCTATTCTAGAGCCTTGAACATTTTCTTCGCAAGAAGTTTTGCTTGAGGGATTTCCCTTAATAGGTTAATATTGCCCCTTTAGAGAAAAAATTATGAAAAGAACATACCAACCTAGTAAACGTAGACGTCAAAAAAAATGCGGTTTTCGCAAGCGAATGAAGACTGCCAAAGGGCGTCAAATCATCAACCGCCGTCGTCGGAGCGGTCGCAAGCGGCTCTCTGCTTAAAACAGCGCTTTCCCAAGAGCGTGCGTCTTAGGACTCGTCAAGAGTTTCGTAGACTGCAACGCGAAGGAAAACGACTGCAAGGGCTATTTTTAGTCTTCCAGATTGCAAGTGAAAATTTTAATTGTCCGCGCTTGGGGATCACCGTCTCCAAGCAATTCGGCTCTGCCGTCTCCCGTAATCTCTTTAAAAGGCGCATCCGGGAGGTTTTCCGCAGAGAAAAGCACCGGCTGCCCCCTGGCCTTAAGGTGCATGTCTCTCCCCGCCACGGAGCCGGACCACCCACTCTTACCCAGGTTAAAAACGACTTTAGCCTTGTAATCGACACCGTAAAAAGCTAGGATTTTTACCACAGAGGGCACAGAGAGCACAGAGGTAACTAGCCCTAATTACCTCTGTGCTCTCTGTGCCCTCTGTGGTAAAAAAATCTTAATTAACTAACTCTATGCTCAACGAACATCAGCTCAAAGCCATTCAAACCACAGAAGGACATGTTCTCGTCCTCGCCGGCGCCGGCAGCGGGAAAACCAGCGTCATCACTCACCGCATTGCCTACCTGATCAAAGAAAAAAACGTCGCTCCCACCTCCATCTTAGGGCTCACCTTCACCAATAAATCAGCCGAAGAGATGCGCAAACGGGTCGCTTCCATGGTCGATCCTTCCCTTGCAAAACAGGTGATCTTGTCGACCTTTCATAGCTTTTGCATGCGTGTTCTTCGAAAAGATATCGATAAATTGGGCTATACTAAAGATTTTAGCATCTACGATGAAAAAGAGACCAAACGCCTCCTCAACCAGCTCGTGAGAGAAGAACTCGGCCACGACGGCGATCTCCCCTCGCTCGATCCCACCATTGCAGCCATCTCCCAAGCCAAAAATAAGGCGCAGACTCCCGATCAGATGGAAGGGGATGCGATGAGCAAAAACCTCTATGGAAAGCTGCAAACGACGATGCGCGCCTATAATGCCGTTGATTTCGACAATCTGCTCTTTTTAACGCTCCGCCTCTTCGAGGAACATCCCGAGGTGCTTGCCAAATATCAAGACCGCTTCCACTACATCATGATCGATGAATACCAAGACACCAACCTCGTTCAGTACCGGCTTGCCAAACTCCTCAGCGGCAAACATAAAAACCTCTGCGTCGTCGGTGACGACGATCAGGCCATCTATGGATGGCGCGGCGCCGACATTAAGAACATCTTGCAGTTTGAGGCAGACACCGTTATCAAATTGGAACAAAATTACAGATCAACGCCGGTGATTTTAGAAGCTGCCAACTCCGTCATCCGCCACAACAGCGAGAGGCACTCCAAACAGCTGTGGAGCACGCAACTGCCGGGAAAACCAATCGAAATCTTCCATGCGCCTTCCGATGAGGAAGAGGCCAAGGCCGTCGTTGAACGGATGCTCTGGTACCATCAGAATGAAAATATCCCCTGGAACGAAATGGCGGTTCTCTACCGCTCCAATCTCTTGGCACGCCCCATCGAGATGGCGCTCATGAACGCAGCGTGGAATAAAAACGGCGCCTGGCGCCGGGGAATTCCGTACCGGATCTTTGGCGGAACGGAGTTTGCAGAGCGGGCCGAAGTGAAAGATCTCGCCGCCTACCTCCGTGTGATGACCAATCCTCAAGATCAGGAAGCGATTTTGCGCATCATCAATGTCCCACGACGAGGCATCTCCGACCAGACGCTCGATAAGCTCACACAGAAAAACAGGCTTGAAAAAATCCCGCTCTGGGACGTGATTGAAAATGCCTCTGAAGAAGACGGCCTCTCAGACCGCGCCGTGAAAGGCATTGTGCAATTTCTTGAGATCATCAAACAAGGAAAAGAAAAATTCGCATCTCCCCCTTATAACGACGCTCTCAGGTGGCTTGTCGACACGATCAACTACAGAAAAGCGATCAACGAAGAAGTGAAAAGCGAAAAAGCACGCGAATTTAAATGGGAAAACGTCGAAGCGCTCATCAGATCCTCTGAAACATACACCGACCTCCAGGAATTCCTCGGAACGCTTTCTCTCGATGACCACTCATTTGGCCAAGGTGAAAAAACAAACCAGACAAGCCACGTCAACCTGATGACATTCCATAGCGCCAAAGGACTCGAGTTCACCCTCTGCTTCCTTATCGGCCTTGAAGATCAAATCATGCCGCACGAAAAAAGCATCGCCGAGCGCGGCCTCGAAGAAGAGCGCAGACTTATGTATGTCGCCATGACGCGCGCCAAAAAACATCTCGTGATCTCCATGGCGCGCCACCGCCTGCGCCACGGCAAGCAAGTCGCCATGACACCCTCGCGCTTTCTCTTCGAAATCCCCCAAAACCTCGTCCAAATGCGCACTTATAAAGATGTTGGAGGAGTATAAGCCCTCCTATTTCAGAAAGCTCTTTAGTAAAAGCCGTTTCTCTATATACTACACCTTTTTTAAATGGAGATTACAAATGTGCTCTTGCTGTTTTTCTTATAAAACACCTTCAGAATACTGTAGAGAAGGTCAGGCTCTTTTAGAAAAAGCAAGCCATACTCAAATTAAGGGATTAAATTATTACATTCCAAAAGACACCAAACCCTACATCAAGGCGCTACAAATATTAAAGAAAGCGGCTGACAGCGGAAGTGATGAAGCCTGTTTTCTGTTTGCCTCAAACATCTGGCATGCGAATAATCCCTCAATAGAAAATGCATTCATAAAAGACGCCGCCTGTGGACATCCTTCGACTGTTAATATTTCTATTAGAACAGCTCTTGCTTTGAAGTATTTGAATCAAACTGAAGGCGATAATAAGGTGCAAGCCAAACAGCTTATCGGTGAGATTGAAGCGCTGATTCGATCCAAAGATCGCTCTGTTATTCGGAGCGGACTTTATCAAGATCCATTCACGACAAACGGTTACGTATAACCTGTTTGCCCCAGGAGCCGGACCAGTGAAGCACGACGGCTTCGGGATTGATTCCTGTTTTAACCACCCAATTGTATTTACCCGGAAGCTCGGCCACTTCGATGTCGCCCTCTTGAATAAGATGCGTGAGCACTTCCTGATCGCCGAGAAATTCATTATTTTTGCGGATGCACGTCGCAGCCCAATGCGTCAGAAGCGGCGATTTAGCATCGTAGACGACAACTCCGGAATTATACCCCACCTCTTCGAAGGGGCCCGTGTTATCGCGCACAAGCGCCATGCGAGAATGCCTATGAAGCTTGTTAAATAGATGCGTCAGCGGCCCCAAAATCTCGCAATCAAGATCAAGCCAGATGGTTTCTTTAAAGGGCGTCTGAAGCAGCGCAAACGGCTTATGGAACCACGATCCCCTAGCGCTCCATAAATGAGATCCATACCGCTTCTCCCACTTCTCGCAAAGATCGGAAGAGATCTTCTCTTTGGGATAAATAAACCCTTGAGGCGCTTTTAAAGCAATGAGCGTGCCATGGGCTTTGCACCATTTTTTTGCATGCGAGGTCATTCCAAAATCGACAAACGCAATCGGCAGATCGCTCCAAGTTCTAAAGTTGGAAATCCACCATGGAAGCATCCACTCCTGTTTCTGATCGCATCCAACGATCACACCTCTGCTCATGCCGCCTCATCCCCAATGTTGATGATCATTTCTCTGAGCTCATGCGGCGCGCCTTCTGCAGCATGCTTCGCATGATGTTTAGCTTTTTCAACCAGGTTCCTATCCCGATAATACTCGGCCAGAACAAGGTGGCATCTCCAGGCGTAATCTTTATCCTTGGAGCCGTAGCTTTTCAAAAACTTCACCAAAGGAAGCACAATCTTTGAATCCTCATTCATCTTCTCGCGTCTTGCCTGAAAAGAGAGCAGCGCCAGCTCCCATTCTGTTGCAGAATCATCCGGCTTCCGCTCGCGGATCTGCTGCTTTACTTTTTGAGCTCTGCGAGGATGCTCTTTTACAATCGTGGAATATTTCTCGATGAGAAAATCGACACCGGTGTCTTTTGCAAGACCTGCTTCAAGCAGTTTATCCGAGCAGGCGGTCATATTCAGCACCTCGGATTTGCGATAAAAATGCAAAAGCTGCGCTGCATTGAAATCATCAAGGCTGTGGCACAGCGTATGAATGGTAAGCATTTCTTTGAAAAGATCGACATATTTTTCAGGCGTAATCAGAAGATAGCCTAAACTTCCGATCTCTTCTCCCTCGGAGGTCACCAGCGTGAGCAGGGGAACATTTCCATCGGCTGCCTCGCTCTCCACTCTTTCAATGCCGGCACCCTCTAACAGCGCTTGAAAAGTCGATGAGTTCCACACCTCTATCTTCAGCTGCTCCGACCAAGGGCACTCCGATTGTCCAAATTTTGCTACGACTTTCGGACCGGCGTTAAGGACCCCGAAAAAAGTCACGATACACAGGATGACTGTTTTCATATATACTCCTACATAAAGAGTAGCTATAAGAAAATGATATACTTTCCTCCAACACTTATTTTACGCCACAGGCGAGAAAATTTAAAAAAGTGTTCTCTCCGTGGCTTAGAAAGTCGATCAGACATGATTTTTTTAACCTATCCCTTATCAAACCTGCCCAACATCGACCAATACTGTATTTTAACGCTGAACGCTCCGTTACTTACACCCGATGATGCAAGCCGCGGACTTTTCTTGATTGATGGAACGTGGAGATATGCACAGACGATGATTAAAATAATTCCTACGGCAGGCAGCCACGTCTTTCGGAGCCTGCCAACCCATTTTCAGACAGCCTATCCCCGCAGACAGCCCGACTGCCCCGACCCAACCCGCGGACTTGCCTCCGTCGAAGCGCTCTATGCCGCCTACTCCATTCTGGGCAGATCCACCGACGGCCTTTTAGATCATTACCACTGGAAAGAAGAATTTCTTGGGAATCGACTCAACACCTCACAGCCTGAGTCGATTGAGTCGAAAAAACAGATTTAATTGACTCAATCGACTCATTTGGCTACCTGAAACTTTAATTCTTGGTGAGGCGACCGCTAAAATTATGATAAAACGATGAAAATTCCATCATTCAGATCATTCAACCCTTCTATCATAATTTTTGTCGTTCTCTTCAGATAAAAGAAGAACTTCTCAGACAATTCAAATAAATGCCCGCAGAGCCCTAGCGCCGATTGACTCGTCGATAGGATGTCTGTAGGGGATAACGTCGAACATGCCAACATTGGAACCCGTTTGAGAAATAGGGCCCACGTAGACTGGATTCTCATAACCCTGAATATTTATCGTATCGATTGTTTGACTAAAGGTTTCTCCATCACCGCACTCTTTTCCTGCCTGATGGAGTAAAGAAATAAAGATCGTAAGCTCAATGACCCTAGGAAGTCGGTAGAGTCCTTCCCCTTTCTCATGAATCATTTGCACTCTGACCTCCGGCTGCTGATTACGTGTTCCATCGACTACAGTGAGCGTGCAGCGGGCCCAATACGATTCTCCTATTGGATCATCTCCGTATTTTTCTAACCATTCCTGATTGACATATGCATATTGGGTTGGGAGACGAGCCCGAGCAAAAACCTCTAAGACACGCCGAATGGTAGTTGGCACTCCATTGAGAGTCGCAGGAACCAGAAAATCGATTTCCACTGTTTTATTATTAACGCCAAGCAAATGATAAACCCATTTCAACCGACTTGCCTGGTCAAACAAAAAACGGCTTTTGCGCATTATGCATACTTCTTTCCAAGACAATGGGCGGCCGTCTATTCTATAACAAGGCTCATCACCAACGTCTACATGAACTGATTCTTGCCATAAACTTTTACCAAGAACATTTCTGAGGGCATTGGGTTTCCATATAACGTCGTACTCGTCTATGACTGCCTTCCACTCTTTACAGGCCAGGCAACAACTTCCCATGTCCTGAATGTTCAGTTTAGAAAAAATGAGATAAAGAACATCTGAAGGTAATTTAAGCGGATCAACACAAGCTTTTTTTGTAGCTTGAGACAATATCCATCCTAGCACTTTATTTATAGACACGACACCGATTAATTTAATTTTGAATAACATTATTATATCATAATTTCAATTAACCTCAACAAACATCCGCTAAATCAATAAATTATTTAACAAAAACATCTTTTGATGACTCAAAACCTCAGAAGTTTTGAGAGCTGGCTCACAAAACCAAAAACGTGTAAAATGGAAACTTAAGCACAAATGAACCCGAAAATTTACCAGCTCGACGAGCACACTTTAGACAAACAGCACTGCGACCCAGATGCCTTGAAAGTCATTCAAACTTTGCAGCAGGCAGGCCATGTCGCCTACCTGGTCGGCGGATCCGTCCGCGATCTTCTTTTGGGGATTTCACCGAAAGATTACGATATGTCGACATCGGCGCGCCCTGAAGAAATAAAAAGTTTATTCCGCAGTCAATGCCTCCTCATTGGAAGACGTTTTCGCCTGGCGCATATCCGGCATGGGCGCAAGGTGTTTGAAGTATCGACCTTCCGTGCAGGCGATCCCGAATCAGACGCTCTTATCGTCCGCGACAATGAGTGGGGCACTCCCGAGCAAGATGTGATGCGGCGCGATTTCACCATCAACGGCCTTTTTTACGATCCTTCAACAGAAACCGTGATCGATTACGTCGACGGCTACCCCGATTTGCAAAAAAAATATCTTCGCACCATCGGCCAGCCGTATCTGAGGTTCAAGCAAGACCCCGTTCGTATGATCCGTCTTCTTAAATTTGTAGCCCGCTTTAATTTTGAGATCGATCCCGCCACAAACGTCGCCCTTGCCGAATGCTGCCCCGAGATTTTAAAAAGCTCGCAAGCCCGCATTTTTGAAGAGCTGCTTCGCATGCTTGAGTCGGGCGCCTCCGAGCTGTTCATCGATCTCATGCACGAGCATCGCTTCCTGGAGCTACTAACGCCGGCCTTTGCGCAATTTCTCACGCTTCCCGACGGCGAAGATGTGCTGGATCTTCTTTATGAAGTCGATCTGCGCACGAAAGAAGGGCCGCTCGACCGCGCGCTGCTGCTCTGCTGCCTGACATTCCCGTTTCTGCAAAAACACATTCAATTGCACTTTTTGGATCGCGGCAAAACTCCCCATCTTGGTGAAATCGAGCAAGAAATCCAAAACGCGATTTCAAATGTCTTCCGTCCGTTTTTCTTGATTCCGCGCAAGCTGCGGATGAAAATGACATCGATCATGATCGCCCAGTTCAGAATGACGCCTCTTCATAAACAGCAACCCGGCCGCAGACACCGGATCCCGCGCGATCCCGATTTTCCTTTCGCTCTTGAATTCCTCCATATTAGATCTACCATGGAACCGGCGCTCAAAAAAACATGGCAAGAGTGGCAGGATGCCTTCACGCAGCCTCCTCACAAAAAGGGGCCGCGCCGTCATGCTTGACGCTCAGTTTATAGGCCCAGCCTTAACTGAAGGAGCAAAACCGGCGATCTTTTATTTTTCGCTCTCTGCAAAAGACTCTCTTTTTCTCGATCCGTTCAACCAGCCTGTGACTGCTCTCAAAAATGCCGATGTCAGAATTTTCTCCGTCACGCTGCCGGGGCATGATCATCTTCCGAAAGAAACAGCCCTGAACATTTGGACAGCCGAAATCTTGGATCCTTTCATCGATGAAGTGTGCAGCTACATCGAAGAGCTCATCCAGAAAAAAATCATCACAACGTGCGGCGTCATGGGACTTTCCCGCGGCGCGTTTATCGCAGCGCATGTTGCTGCAAGGCTCACATCTGTTCACACGCTTCTGGGATTTGCGCCGCTGACTAAATTTCATTCGATGCCTGCGTGGGATCTAGACACATTAAATGACAAACTCTACACCAAAACCATCCGGTGCTACATCGGCAACCACGATACGCGCGTTGGAACAGAAAATACCTTCTTTTGGCTGTCAGAGTTATCCAATGTGGCGTTTGAAAAAGGCATCAGAACCTCCCCGATCGAACTCATCATGACCTCCTCCATCGGCAAAGACGGCCACGGCACCTCGCCGGAGAGTTTCCGCACCGGCGCCCTCTGGCTCCTCAAACAACTGGAGCCGTCATGACGCCTGATATTTTTATGGTGGCAGGAGAGGTGAGCGGCGATAATCTCGGAGGACTGATCCTTGAGTCGCTCATGAAAAAACATAAAGACCTCGATGTCGCCGGCATCGGAGGGCCTCAGATGCGCGCGCATGGCCTTTTCCCAACCATCCCCATGGAAGAGCTTCAAGTGATGGGATTTATCGATGTGATTAAGCATCTGCCGCGCCTTATCAAGATTTTTAGATCGACCGTCGACACGATCCTCCATCTCAACCCCAAGGTTGTTGTGACGATCGATTATCCCGGTTTCAACTTGCGACTTGCCAAAACGCTCCGCAAAAAAGGTTATAAAGGAAAAATCTGCCACGTTGTCTGCCCGTCCGTCTGGGCCTGGGGCAAAAAAAGAGTGCAAGCCTTAGCCAAGTACGACGATTTGCTCCTCACGCTGCTCCCCTTTGAAAAATCGCTTTTTAAAGACACCTCCCTGCGCGTTGAATTTATTGGACACCCGCTCGTCAAAAAGGTGGCCTATGAAAGCACGCCAGAAGAAGGACTCGTCGCCATTTTTCCTGGAAGCCGCACCCATGAAATCGAGCGCAACCTACCCTATTTTTTACGCCTAATCCCCAAACTTGGGTCCCATCTGAAATACGTCATCTCTCTATCCCAGGAAAAATACCGACCGCTTATTGAAAAGCTGGCCGGAACTTCGATCCCGCTGCTCACGCCGGCCCAGATAAAAGAACGAAGGCCGATGTTTGCCCTCGCCAAAAGCGGCACGATCACGCTGGAGCTCGCCCTTAAAGGAATCCCCACCGTTGTGATCTACAAGATATCTCCCACGGATATCTTTATTGCAAAACGGATCTTCCGCATCAATCTACCGTTCTACAGCCTGCCAAATATTATTTTGAATCGATCGCTGTTTCCGGAGCTGATCGGCCCTGCCCTTTCCGACAAATCTCTTTTTGAAGCTGCAGCTTCCCAACTTCAGCCCCAAAAGCTTCGCGCCTGCCATCTCGAGTGCCAAAAAGTGCGGGAGCTTCTCACGTCAAATAATGATCCCGCCTCATTGATCTTAAGCCTGCTTTAAGCTAGAATATTTACGATATGAACGAACAATTAAAAATTTTTACCGAACGCCTTAGAAACGATCATCATGAGAAATTTGATCTGGCCCTCCTTCCTGCCTTTCTGGAGCTGAATGAAAAAGAGATCCGAGCCGAGAGCCCGGTGGCGGTCAAGGGTGAAGCGTATGTGCTGGATGACCTTTTAATGCTGACCTTCAAACTCTCAACGGACGTTGAGATGCCGTGCTCGATTTGCAACGCCCCTACGAAAGTCCGCCTGCAAAATAAAAATATTATTATCTCTCTTCCCCTCTCCGAGCTGCCTTCGGCCGTTTACGACCCGACCGACCTGATCCGGGAGGAAGTCGTGATGCTGATCCCCCAATTTGTCGAGTGTAAAAAAGGGGCTTGTCCTGCGAGAAAAGAGCTAAATCCTTACCTGAAAAAAGAGACTCAAAACTTTCCATTTGCAGATCTGCATTAAGATGATGTATACTCTGCTAATCCTATAGGAGAATTTATGGCTGTACCACGTAATCGTTCATCGAACGCAAGAAAAAATTCAAGACGCGCACACCATGCTAAAGTGCCAAAAAATGTCATGAGTTGCTCGAACTGCAAAGGCAAAAAGATGTCCCACCAAGTGTGCCCGCACTGCGGCCACTATGCCGGACGGTCCGTTGCACAAGGCTAGTACTCGAATCGGCGTTGATCTTATGGGGAGCGATACGCCCCCCGAAGAGCTTGCCACCGCACTGATACAACTCAGCGAGGAAAAGTTTCCTGCTGAGTTTTTAATTTTTGCTTCTCCTGAAGTCACGGGAGAGCTTCCTAAGACATTATCAAGCGTTGCCTGCCCTGAAACCATCGAAATGCATGAGGATCCTTTGGTCTCAGTGCGTCGCAAAAAAGAGTCGTCGTTGTGCCAGGGACTTCGGTATTTGCATGAAAAAAAGATCGATGCGTTTATCTCCGCCGGCAATACCGGCGCGCTCCTGCTTGCTGCAAAAACGATCCTTAAAACCCTGCCCAAAATCGACCGGCCTGCCCTTTTAACGCTGCTTCCCACTCACAAAAATGAAATCGCTGTCCTTGATGTCGGCGCCAATCTCACCCTGAAATCGCATCATATCCTTCAGTTTGCCGCGATGGGCATCGCCTATCAAAAAAGCCGCGGGATAGAGAACCCGACCGTCGGACTTCTCAACATCGGAACCGAGGCGATCAAAGGCACTTTACAAGTGCGCGAGGCGTACGCTAAACTCGAAATCCTGAATTACGACGGGAATCGCGACAGGCCCACGTTCCTTGGAAACATCGAAGGAAAAGATGTCTTTCGCGGCGACATCGATGTTCTTGTCACGGATGGATTTACCGGCAACGTCTTCTTAAAGACCGCCGAAGGGCTCGCCTCTTTTATCATCAAGCAGCTTGAAATGCGCGCGATTGAAGGCTCGCCCTCTCTCAGACATGAGATCTCCGCACTCAAAGAACGCATTTATGTTGCAGAACATCCCGGGGCTATCCTCTGCGGCGTCGAAGGCGTCGTCGTCAAATGCCACGGAGACGTCACGGCCGCCAAATTCATGTCCTCCATTAAAGGAGCCGCCCGACTCGTCGAGCACCGCTTCCTAGAAAAAATCATGATCAACTTACAAGGCACCCCATGAACAAAAAAATTGTCGGACTAAAAATTAGAACCTCCAATGAAAATGGCCTGGCCCAAAGAGAGATCCCTCTTCTCTGGCACCGATTCATGACAGAAAATATCGCAGATAAAATTCCGCGCCTTAGCGACAATATCTATGTCCTTTATTACGACTACGAGAAAGATTTCACCAAACCGTACAACTGCCTCATCGGCTTTGAAGTAGACCCGAGCACGCCCATTCCTCCGGGCCTCTCATCCCACACCATCCCTGAGGCAAACTACAAAACCTTTGAAACCAAAGGGCCGCTTCCGCTCTCCGTCATCGAACTTTGGGGCGAAATTTGGCAAACCCCTCTTAACCGCACCTACCAAACCGACTTCGAAGTCTATGCTCCGACATCTCCCACTGCCCATGTTCACATAGGAGTTGAATAATGACACCTGCATCAGGCGTTAAATTGACCGTCGGGCAACCTTTTCCTGAGATTCAAGTTGAAAGAAGGAAAAAGAAAGAAGCGAGACTAATAACCTGTATTTTAAGTAGCGCTGCATTCAGAAATGTCAAATTTGGGATTATTGTTTCGCTACCATACTGTACCCCTAAAACAGACAAAGCTCAGCTTCCAAGCTTCAATGAACATCGTCAAACTTTCAATGACTTAAATTGTAGAATTGTAGTTATTACAAGCGAGGAGCCGGCGTTTGCTTCTTTTTTACCAAAACTTGTTTTGAAAGACAGTGTTCTAGTTTCTGCCGATAAAACGAAAGTACGGTGTAAAACAGGCTTGAGAATCGATGATTATCACACTTTAATGATTTGCACTATTCACTCGCTCGATCCTGTGTAATTGTGAGAAACGGGATCGTAGAAGCTGTTAGCGTTGAAACAAATAAAGACGAATGTACTGTAACCTCTGCAGCTGCCACGATCGAAAAAATTAAAGAAATCATGAAAAAATAATGTCAACCTTAACTCACGAAGATCATAAAGCAGGCCAACTCCATCTAGTGAAAAAATCATATTTTGTTGGTTTTTGGGGAAGTATATTGATTGTGATCTTAGGCCTCTCCACCTCATTCTTATTTAATGAATTTTATCCTCTCAGCAATCTGTCAATCGGACTCTTTCAAGCCTTCAGCATTGTTCCCGGCGCTACAGCCTTATTAGGTGTTAGAGATATCCACACATGGAGCGGAAGATCTCATGCCGAGAATCTCAACCAAAAGCTGTTTAAGCGCTTTTCACTCGCCGGTCTTTTTCTGCCTGTCATGGCTTTTTCTCTCCAGCCGGCAAGCGACATAACTCCTAAAATTGACGATTCAGTCATCGAAAAGCTGAAAAGCGACATCCTCCAAGAACTAGCTCAGAAGAATTCCACTCCGCCTGAATAAGTGATAGTTTTCTTTGCTAGGAAATGTGAAAATAATCAATAAAAAAATTATGAAATGATATGAAGGAATCGATATAAACAATTGGCTGGCTGATGATTATAGGAGGCTCTATCATTCTAATCATATTGCATACTCACGCCTCGTAAATAAAAACTCTAATGAAAGGTCTCGAATAAGGTACATCGTTTTTCACAAACATGTCTATATGGGGCCCTGTTGCATCTATTCGGAGTTAAAGCATGAAAAGCTTCCGCGATTGAGTGTCGTAGAGGGGTGTAGTTTCGAGGGAATAAATCCCCCTCTCCGACGGGCTCAATCGCGGGGCTTTGACGCAGTCCAATATAAAGGTTTATTGTAAATACGAATGTACTAGATTTTTAGGGGCAATCCAGATAAAATGAGGATTCACAAAAGAAGTGTCCATGAATCAAGAAATTCTTATTAATGCTGAAACGAAAGAAACCCGCTGCGCCTTCCTCCAAAATGGAATCCTTCACGACCTGGTGATTGAAAGAAAAAACAATCGTCAGCTCACAGGAAATGTTTACCGAGGGAAGGTCACTAACATCCTCCACAATATCCAATCGGCCTTTATTGACATCAACGAAGGCGAAAACGGATTCATCCACATCTCGGACATCTTGGAAAACACCCAAAAATTCCAAGAGCTCTTCGATATGGATTTTGATATGGCGGCTGACACGAAATCGAAGAAAAAACAGAGCGAAACCGACATCGCCAAAATTTTAAAGCCCGACCAGCCTGTGCTGGTCCAGGTCGTGAAAGAACCGATCGGCTCCAAAGGCGCGCGCCTGACCTCCAACGTCTCGATCGCTGGACGGTATTTGGTACTGGTGCCCAGCACGCCGCATAGAGGCGTCTCTCGCAAGATCGAAGATAGAGCGGCACGAGAAAGACTAAAAAAACTGATCCAAGCGTTCGAGATGCCCCAGGATATGGGCCTTATCTGCAGAACCGCCAGTGTTAACGCTACGCAAGAGCAGCTGGTTCAGGAAGCCCACGATCTTTTAGAGACGTGGAAAGACATCATGGAGAAGTTTGAAAAATCGACAAGGCCTACCTGTCTTTTTGAAGAATCAGATCTGATTAAAAGAGCGCTTCTGACGGCGATTGATAAAAAATATCAACGGATTTTGGTCGATGACGGCGCAATGGTTCAGCGGCTTAAAACTATGGCTGCCAGGTTTGGCGCTGATGAAAGCTTAAGGATCGAGCAATACCGCGACAAAATCCCTATGTACGAGCGTTTCGGCGTAGAGCGGGAAATTGACAAAGCATTAAAACGAAAAATCTGGCTCCCCAGCGGCGGATATCTGTTTTTTGATAGAACAGAGGCGATGCTCACCATCGACGTCAACTCGGGCCGCAGCAAAGATAAAAAATCGACATCCGATGTGGAAGAATCACTCGTTCGGATCAACATGGAAGCAGCCGAAGAGATCGCAAGGCAGCTGAGACTGCGCAATATCGGCGGTCTTATCATCTGCGACTTTATTGATATGCGGCTTCGCAAAAACCAAAAGCGCGTGCTTGAAAGGCTGAAAGATGCGATGAAAGAAGATTCGGCCAAGTGCACCATTTTAGGCATGAGCGAATTCGGCCTTATTGAGATGACCCGTCAGCGGCATCGCGAATCGCTGGCTCAAATGATGTTCACAGCGTGTCCCTATTGCACCGGTCTTGGCATGGTAAAAACCCATGAGAGCGTCTCGATTGAAATTGAAAGATGCCTCAAAAAACTTATTCAGCAAGAGCAGCAATTTGCCCTCCAGCTTGTTTCACATCCAAGCCTGGATCATTTTTTAAATCATCACGACAAAGGAAGTTTTAGAAAGCTGGCAGAAAAGTTGAATGCAGATCTGAAATTTAAATCAGACGATACGCTCCATCTCAACGAATTCCAGTTTTATTCTACGACGAATGGACAACTTCTCGATATTTGAAAATAAGGTTCATGAGGCCATGAAGGCAGGGGCGCTGACTGAAAAAGTCACCGCCGCTCTTCTGCTGTTCTTCCGCAGCTATAAAGATGCTGCGAAAGAGACTTTATCCCCGGATGAAATTCTCTCTTGGTTCAACACCTTTTTTAAAATTCTGCGCGATCTGCATCATACGCTGCCGACATTCCAGCCTTATCATGCAGCGTGGCGGGAGCCTTTTGACTACTATGCCTTCGGAAACGATTTTTTAAGGCCCCTTGTCGACAGAGCACAATCAACGATTGTCGGGCACGAAGAGCTCAAAAAGATTCAAGAGCAGCTCAAAAATGGAGACAACGTTGTCTTCTTTGCAAACCACCAAATCGAAGCTGATCCGCAGGCGCTGAGCGTTCTTCTTGACGATCATTATCCCGGCTTTGCCGAAAAGATGATTTTTATGGCCGGCGAGCGCGTCATCACCGATCCCGTAGCGATTCCTTTTAGTTTGGGACGGCATCTTTTGTGCATCTACTCCAAAAGATATATCGACCACCCTCCTGAAAAAAAAGTAGAAAAGCAGACGCATAATAAACGGGTGATGGAGCTGATGAGCCTTCTTTTAAAAGAGGGCGGCAAGGCGATCTATGTTGCTCCCAGCGGCGGCAGAGACCGCAGAAACAAGCAGGGCATCGTTGAGGTATCGCCATTTGACTCCGGCAGCATCGAGCTTTTTTATCTCATGGCCCAAAAAGCCGGCACACCAACTCATTTTTACCCCATGTCTCTGGTCACCTATGACGTTCTTCCTCCTCCTGAAACCGTCCAAATCGAGATGGGAGAAATGCGGCATGCCGGAAGGGCGCCGATCCATCTGGCCATCGGCCCCGAACTTACAATGGAAGAATTTCCTGGATGCGACGCGCAGGACAGAAAAATCAGGCGCAAAGCCCGCACCGACTATATCTGGAACGAAGTCAATAGCCGCTACTTAAAATTAGGAATGAAATAACTCAATTGCTATCACTTACGACGAGGGTACTCTATGTAAGGATAATCCCTGGGGTTACTGTCTTGATTGATGTCTTTTCCGCTTACACTAGCGCCGATATCATCAAATTCATATTCACCATTGAGGACAAAGCCATTGATGCCATCTAGGTTATTGACATCTAGACTCGAGAGGTCTTTCTTCCCATAGATAACATAGGTTTGACCTCGAGAAGAGTCATCACCGTAAGCCCCTATCACGAAATCTGCAATGCCGTCATCGCTACTATCACTGTCGAGGACAAAGTCATTACCATCATTTAGAGTTGATAAATCAAAACTAGGAGGGAAATTGCTGGTATTGAAACTATCAGCATAACAAACTTGACCTTCAGCAACAGGAAGCGAAAGAAAACTAGACCAAAAGCTTCTAGATTGAGTTGTGAAGACATGTTCAACTTGCGGCTCTGTTGGTTTTTTCTCATTCTGCAGAGATTTTAAAAGAAGCGCTGCATCTTGATTGGTCACTTCAAGTAAGTCTTTATCCAGCCTATCCATAAAAGCTTTTAGGCCCGTCGCACTTGTTACGCAATCACAATACAATCTGACAACGTCGCCAAGACGTGTTGTATGTTTAAACCAGTCTTGCCAACTCTCACTTGAGAAAAAGCGAGTAAAATAGCCTGCATTTTTTACGAGAGCATCTTGCGGAATAGAATCAACTCCATTTTTGCTGATAAATATGAGAAGCTCACTCAGAGATTTTACTTCAGGAGCATCTAACTGCTCAAAAAATGTTTGGCTCATCTTCTTGATAAATTGTGTGGTTCTTAAAGATATCCGTTCTTCTGTCAGTGTTGGAATAGAGGATATACCGCTGTTTGCATAAAGAGTTGTATCTCTAATGATTGGCATGGTGGCATTGACATCTCCTGTCAATGAATTTGGCAATGATGAAAGCGCCATAAAAAACCTCCTAATTCATGTTCGGTGTAAAAAACAACAGTAGTATATTTAAATTAATGGATTTTATTCAACAGGATAGATGAAATCTTGAGGCGGGAAGCTCCTACTTGATGACTTGGATGAGTTCGACTTCATAGATCATTGCAGCTCCAGGTTCAATACCTGCCGCTGGTACTCCATTAATGCCAAATGCTTGTTCAGAGGAAAGAAACAGTTTCCATCGATCACCCACTTTCATATGGAGTAATGCCTTAGACAAGCCCGGCATACCGATTTTGCTCATGTGATATTGCCGTGGAGTCTCTTTGCTAAAGCTGTTTTCAATGACTTTTCCATCGAGAAGTTCAGCGCTAATGTGGATGATGACAGAGGTGTCTTTAGAAGGGGTTGCTCCTGATCCGGATTTGATAATCTCGTATTGGATGCCCTCGATTAAGCTCTTAACACCTTTTTCCGATTTAATTTTTTCGAAAAAAGCTGCTTCCTGCTTTTTATTCTTTGCAGACAATTCTTCTACAATCTTCTTTTGTTGCTGTTGCATATGAGCCTCAAGGAACTTCAAAGCTGCTTCCATTTCTCTCCGCTCTAGAGCTGGGACACAATTTTCTATCGCATCATTAAACCCTTGTGATAAAAATCCGGCATTAGCATCTCGGAGCATTCTCATTATATTTTCCCCCGCTTGAAATCCAAGGGAATAACTGATCTTATCACTATTAGTTTTCATTTGACCCTCTGCATTAGATTTGATATGAGCCGGCATTGCTGCCATTCTGGAATCAACAACTGGAAGCGGTTGATTTGGACTTGGGGTCTTAGTGTCTTTCTTTCCTGTTGCTGGGACTGCCATAGTGACTCCTAACGATAAAAACTATTGCCAACAGTTTAGAAAATACTTAACAATTCTGCAAGCTTTAAGATGTGAAAAAAAATTGACAACCCCATTAAAACCCTTCCCTGATAACATCAAGAAAAAACCAGGTGAAACATGAAACGAATCATTTTTATTGCGGCATCTTTATGCATCGCTTTTTTAGGTGCGGACGGCGCGTATGAGAAGATCCAGGATGAATGTACATTAAAAATCGTAACGCCTGATCTGGCGGAGAGAAAAACAGCTAAAATCAGACTCTCCAACGGACTCGAAGCGTTTCTTATTTCTGATCCCGGCGTTCACCAGTCGTGCGCTGCGCTTGCAGTCGATGCTGGTTCGTGGCAAGATGCCGATGAATATCCCGGAATGGCCCACTTTCTAGAGCATATGCTCTTCATGGGGACCAAAGCTTATCCAAACGAAGCAGAGTATAAGACCTACATCGCCGACCACGGCGGATCGATGAATGCTTATACAGCAACCGACAGAACCGTTTACGGCTTCTCCATCAACAACGAGTTCTTCCAAGGCGGCCTTGACCGGTTTTCACACTTTTTCATCGATCCTCTTTTCCTGCAGAATAGCGTTGGACGCGAACTGAAAAATATCGATCAGGAGCATGGGAAAAATCTCGATCACGACGGATGGCGCTCTTTCATGATCTTAAAAGAGACGGGCAATCCCAAGCACCCCAACGTCAAGTTTTCCACAGGCAATGCCTCCACACTCTCCGGCATACCGCAGTCGGCCCTCAAACAGTGGTACGAAAGCCACTACTCGGCAAACCGGATGCATCTTGTGATCATCTCTCCGCTCTCTATCGACGAGCTTGTTCAGCTCACAACTGAAAAATTCACTCCGGTCATTAGCCGCGATCTTCCAAAAGCCGCGTACCCTCTTGACCTCCTCTCTACGCAGCAAAAAGGGCACTGGCTCTACATCACCCCTGTCAAAGATCTGAAAACACTTTCCTTGATCTGGCAGCTTCCCCGCGAGATCGCCGTCGATCAAGAATCGCACACACCATCGCTTGTTGCCTATGTTCTTGCAAATGGCACAGAAAACGGCCTATCCGAAGAGCTGAAGCGTGAAAAACTGATTGAAAGCCTCTCGGTCTCAGTTGATCCCTATAGCAACGAGAGCCACCTCATGAGCATCGACTTCTCGCTGACTGAATATGGGATGAAACATCTTGAAACCATTGTTCAAAGAACTTTCCAGGCTGTTGCCCGGATTAAAGAGACCGGCGTTCCCCGCTACATTTATGATGAGAATCAAAAACTTGCTGCAATGAGCTATGAATATCAATCTCGCGATGATGCATTTACCGTCGCCATGGAGATTGCCGGCGAGATGACAAAAGAGAAACTGGAGACCTACCCTCAAAAACTCGTCCTTGCCTCGCGCTATGACCCTGATCAAATCCAGGCTCTTTTAACATCACTAACGCCGCAGTCGTGCGTCTATCTCGTCTGTGCAGATCCCAGGCTGACAGGCATCATTCCAACAAATACTGAAAAGTGGATGAACGCTTCCTACAGCTTTAAAGATATCGAAGAGGATAAACTCACCGCTTGGGCCTCCTCGGCTCCCCATCCAAGGGTCGATCTGCCCGCGCCCAATCCCTATTTCCCCGATTCGCTGGCGTTAATTCCGGTGCAAGATCCTTCAAAAACAGTGCCAACGGCTCTTGTCAATGACGATCTGGGGCAGCTCTACTTCCTGCAGGATCAAAAATACCAGGTTCCCGAAACGACCGTGATCTTCACAATCAAAACACCCGAGATGAACGGCAATGCAACATCTAAAGTGCTGTTCGATCTTTATTCACGCGCCCTCTCTGAAAAACTGTGCACCACCCTGTTTTTTGCAAACCAGGCAGGACTTCATCTACACCTGTCTCAAAGCGATGATAATTATGTCATCACCTCTTCAGGCTATAGCGAAAAAACTCCCCTATTTCTAAATACACTCTTCTCTTCTTTGCACGAAGTGTCGCCGACCGCAGCTGAGTTCGATGTGTATAAGCAATCACTTCTATCGACCTATGACAACGCCTCAAAAGAAATCCCCTTGAAACAGAGCTATCATCTCTTAAGCAGCGTACTGATTAACAACAGTCCGACAGCGAAGGCGCGCTACCTTGCACTTCAAGAGCTTCCCTACGAAGATTTTTTAAAATTCGTCAGCTCTCTTTTCCAAAAAGCTTATGTCGAAGCGACCATCTACGGCAACCTGACCTCCACCGAAGCGCTCCAGATTTGGAGCAACTACAAATCGATTGTGGGTCCGGCTCCATTCCCTAAATCCGAACACTATAAAAAAGCCGTTTTGATCCCTTCGGACAAGCAAGGCCCTTATATGATCGTTCAGTCGACGGAAAGACAGGGCAACGGCGCCCTCCTTCTGATCCATGAAGGATCGTTCTCAATGGAAAACCGTGCCACCCAGCAAATCCTTTCAGCAGCGCTTGAAGACGATTTCTACGATACGCTCAGAACCAAACAGCATACCGGCTATCTTGCCTCCTCGTGGGATATGGAAGTTGAAGAGCAGCTCTTCCAACTCTTTGGCGTCCAGTCAATTTCCCATCAGCCGGCCGAGCTCCTCGCGCGGTTTGATCTCTTCCTGGAAGAGTTCACACGCGACATCAAAGAAAAAGTATCCGAAGCGCGGTTTGACACTCTTAAAGCAACCCTCATTAAAAACCTTGAAATGCCTCCCGAGAATCTCCCAGGAAAAGCGACGCAGCTCCACCACCTCGCGTTCACGAAAAAAGGAGATTTTGACTGGCTGCAAAAGCGAATCGAAACCGTACAAACTCTCACCTATCATACTTTTGTAAAGCGTGCGCAGACAGATCTCTCCCGCCAAAATCATCGAAGAATCGCTGTTCTTATGGAAGGCGTGCTGCCGACCCAGAACCAGCTTCGATATGAACTCATCTCGCAAGAACAAATCCGAGACACGGGATCGTATATCTCAGCGAAATAGCTATTCCTTGATCCATTCCTGGGTGGTCTGCTCGCCCGCCGAAGGCGCATAGGTAACCCGCAAAACTTGAGAAGTTTTATCTTCGAGAAAACACTCAAGGCATGCTCGAAGATCCCAATAGACGGAATCATCCAGATCTTCAATTGTTTCCAGCAAGCTGCCTTGATCATTAATTTCATCTTGCCGCTCAGGGCTAGGCATTGATATCCAGTCATCCAGCTCTTCTTTCCTAGCAGGCATTGTCTCATCCTGCTTTTTGACGACCAAAATATTTTCCTCTGTCAGATCCGTAGGCATAAATCCCACAGAAAAAATATTCTTGGATGTCGCCATCCAGATGATCAGCTTATCTCTCCAGAAAAGATGCTCATTTTCTTTAGGATAGTGCTTATCAAAAAACTCTCTAGCCTTTAGTAAATTTATTAAAGAAGTTGTTTTTGACTCAAAAACAAATTGAGGAGAAACATCGTGTTGTTCCATCCCGCAACCAAGAAAAGGAACCTCATCTGGCATGATTCCAATTTTAAAAACGGTGGTTACATGTTGACTCATTCGACGACGATACTACACACCGCCTGATTTAAAGTCGCTCATTCTTAATGGATTACGCCAAATTTATTTATCTACATCAAGACATTTTGCAATCGTTTTTAAAATTAAAAAAACGGTTTAGTTTAAAAAACCAAACACAAACTAAAAAGTTATAATAGATAGAATCAAATATTGACTGAGCCAAAAAAATATAATTTTTAGTGTTACAGCTTCATGTTATGGTAGACGGCATCGACATCGTCGAGCCCTTCCAGCCACTCGATAAGATCGAGATTGGATTTCTGATCTTCAGGAGAGCACTCGATCCAATTCTTGGGGATATGCTGAAGTTCGGAAAGTTCGGGTTTGATTCCCATCTTTTCTATCGCTTCTTTGACCTGAAAAAGTTTATCGGGAGGCGTTGTGATCATAAAAAACTCATCTTCCGATTCGAAATCATCAGCGCCGGCATCTGAGACGGCCATGAAGAGATCGTCTTCATTAACACCCTGTTTAGGAACCTGGATCACGCCTTTGTGATCGAAATTAAACGCCACAGCGCCGGGATTTGCCTGCGTGCCTCCGCGCTTGTTCAGCGCGATGCGGATGTCGGACGAGGTGCGGTTTTTATTATCGGTCATGATCTCAACAATAAGTCCGACACCTCCATAGCCATAAAGCTCGTAGGTGACATCGGTATAGGCCGCCTGATCGCTGCTGCTGGCTTTTTTAATATTCCGCTCGATGTTGTCATTCGGCATGTTCGCTTCGCGCGCTTTTAGCACGGCAAGCTTGAGACGTGAATTGGATTTAGGATCAGGGCCGCCCAGTTTGACGGCGGTGATGATCTCTTTTGTCACACGGGAAAAAGCTTTTCCTTTGATTGCATCGGCTCTTCCTTTTCGATGCTTGATGTTCGCCCACTTACTATGACCGGCCATTAGTTACAAAGGTCCTTTTGCATTAAGATTTTGCTCATATATTTACCGTTCTCTTTCAGAAAACGGGGATGTGTTCCAAACTCCTTGAAGCCCATGCGCTCATAAAGCCGCTTTGCAGGATTGCCTTCGTATACTTCAAGATGAAGAAAATCGAGCTTAAATATCTCTTTCGCCGCTTTCTCAAAATGTTCAATCAGGGTCTTTCCGATTCCGAGATTTCTATGATTTTCATCGACGATGATGGCAAATAGAGCGTGGTGGGCAAACCGTTTGTAAGGCTGCAAATAAAGCACCGCCATGCCGGCAGGCTTTCCGTTATAATCAGCCGTAAAGGAGGCGCCCATCTTGGCGTATCCCATCCAGATTCTGACTGAATCATCGATCTCGCGCTGATCGCTCATCGGAAACCATCTAAGCACATCAGGCTTGATAATCCAGCTGGTCAGGATAGAAGCGTCGGATTCAACGGAAGGGCGGATCACGATCGAGGGTTTCATAGCGCCGCCTCCATATAGATGCGGGCCAGTTTTTTTCCGTTTCTGACATATCCGTCTTGTCTAAAGATCTCCTCAAACCCTTGCTTTTTCAGCAGCGAGAGAATGGGGTTGCCTTCAAAAACTTCGATTGCGATCAGATCAAGATGGAAATAGTTTTTTGCCAGATGTTTGAGGTTGCGGATGAGCGCCTCGCCAATTCCCTGTTTTTGCCATTTGGGATCGACAACAAGCTTAAAGAGGGCTTGATGTGCCACTTTGCGGTAAGGCATCAAAAAAAGGGTTCCAATGGCGCAAGGAGCGTGATTCAGAGTCGCGGTCAGACTGCAGCTCCATCTGCAAAATCCAATCCAGCACTGAACGGCATCTTCGATCTCTTTTTCCGTCGACATCGGAAACCACTTGGTCACATCGGGATGGTTCACCCACTCGCGCAGATGGCTTATATCCGTAACATACGTGTAACGAATATCTAAACCTTCCATTAACCGAACTCCTTGAGGTAGGCAATGACGAACGCATCGATATCGCCGTCCATCACCGCTTGAATATTCCCCATTTCTACATCGGTGCGCGTATCTTTGACAAGCGTATACGGTTGGAACACATAGCTGCGGATCTGGCTTCCCCAGGCGATCTCTTTTTTCTCGCCGCCCATTTGATCGATCCTGGCTTTTCTTTCGGCAAACTCCTGCTCATACATTTTTGCTTTCAGCATCTTCATGCACGCTTCGCGGTTTTGGATCTGGCTTCTCTCTCGTTGGCAAGAGACAACGATGTTTGTAGGAATATGCGTCATCCGTACGGCAGAATCGGTTTTATTTACGTGCTGGCCGCCGGCGCCCGATGCGCGGTAGGTGTCGACGCGGACATCTTCGGGGCGAATATCGATTTTAATATCGTCGCCGACTTCCGGCGAGACATCCACCGAAGCAAAACTGGTATGCCGCTTTGCATTGGAGTCAAACGGAGAGATCCGAACCAGGCGGTGGACCCCTTTCTCCGCTTTGCAGTAGCCGTAGGCAAAAGACCCTGAGATTTTAAATGTAATGCTTTTGATCCCTGCAACCTCTCCGTCTACGGTATCAAGCGTCTCAACGTCCCAGCCTCTCCTGGAGGCCCACCGCTGATACATCCGCGACAGCATGAGCGCCCAGTCGCACGCTTCCGTGCCTCCGGCCCCGGCGTTGATGCTCAGGTAGCAATTTTTTGAATCCATCTCTCCGGAGAGCATCCGGCGGATTTCTAGTTCGGCGATTTTTTTTTCAACTTGGTCCAGTTCTTTGAGAAGATCGTCGACAAAGCTCTGATCTCCCGCGCTTTCGGCTTCGGGATAAAGCGATTCAACATTGGAGAACTTCTCCTTCACATCGTAGTACGGAAGGGTCCATTCTTTGAGTACGTTTATTTCGGAAATAACTTTTTGAGCTTCGGACGGATCATCCCAGAAGGATGATGTCTCCATCAATCCCTGGAGCTGATCGATTCTTATTTGCTTTTGCTCGAGGTCAAAGATACCTCCACATGTGAAGCAGCCGGTTTTTAATGCTGGTGAGTCGGTTCTGGATCAGTTCGTTCATTGATTTATCCTCGAGAAACCCCATTATGCCAAAAACCTATCATTTACATAAAGAACATCGCATTCTATACTGTTTTATTTTTTAGTGAACCGGAGGACCAAATGAGCGACTATATGAACAGAATCTGGGATACAGGTGCCAGCGCGGCAGCTTGGGTACATCAATCGGTCAAAGAAATTCCTTTTGCAGGACAATTCTATGAAAACATCGCCGAGCACGGCCTAAAAGCCACCTACAAAGCAAAAGATTATGCCGTTGAGTTTTTTAAAGATGGATATAATTATCTTGAACCCAAAGCCCGCGAGTATCCCAAGATTTCAATAGCGATTGGGGGATTTTTGGTCTATTTTCTAGTCACTGATATCATTAATTATCTTGGCAGCGAAAATCAAAAAAGAGATTAACTGTTCTGTTTCAGTAGAATTGAACTGTCTTTAGAAATCTGATAGTCCCAGTGCCAGGAAGGCTTTTCGATTTTCTCGTAATGAAACTCGATGTTTCCGGCTACATCACGCGCATAGCAGCGCATCCCGTGCGGAACTTCGATGAAGTGATCGCCTTGCAGGGTGATATTTTCAGCATAAAACTCGCTCATGCCGCGCAGCAGAATATGGCACACCTCCTGCCGGGCGATTTCATTCTTCCAGTAGACATTCGGAAGATCGTGGTCGATCCCTTTGTTCGCAACGGTGACATTCTTTAAGCACACACCGACCGACTCTTTCTGAATAAACCAAAAGGTTTTCAGCATCGTGGTGCCCCATGATCGACTCAGCCTGAACCAGCAAGCTGCCATTTACAATCAAATTCTCAAAATCGATCTCGCTGATCTGAAGCTGCACTTCGCTGCCCGTGTGAAGCTTGCCGCCGCGCCATTTCTGGCCGATCACCGAATAAAGAGGCCCCAGCGCCGGATGGTAGAGAGCGATGAAAGAAGGGCCGCTCTCAAAGAACTGGATCGGATCGCTGACAGGAGGGACTTGCACATGGCATTTGGTTGTCAATACATCCCGTACGTTTTGAAGGATATCGAGAAAACACCCTTCAGGCGTCTCGAGGAGAGATGAGCCGAGCGTAAATTCCCGCTTCACGGCAGAGATTGTTTTGCGTCTGTGGTTATACGTTAGATACGTTTGAAGCGCGTCTCTATTTCCCTCTTTCAAAGGCGCGGCAAATGTCTCTTCCATAAAGTCGGCCAGGTTCTGCATTGTTGACTCAAGCCTTGCCGCCTCTTCATCTTTTTTAGCGCCGTCGGCCGTGCGGTAGGTGATCTTTTTCATATTCACCAAAATCCCTGGAATCGGACACCGTTTCACAGCTTCCAGCACAGCGTCGATATCAACAAATAAGATGTTCGTGTTGGAAGGAAATTTGGAATAAGAGCTGCCGGGACGCTCTGGCGTGTCATGAATCCCGAACTTTTTGAAATCGCAATACTCAATATTCGTCAGCGTGTAGTTAAAGCCCTCTTCAGACGCATTCTCAATCAGTACGTTCACACCTTCGGACGCTTTCACCTGTCTTGGACACGATGCAAACCCAAACCGTTTATTCCCTTTGCAGCCGATGCCGGTGAATGAGAGCAGCCCGTCATCTGTATTCGCAACGGGATTGTTCACCTGCCGCACCACAGCTTTCTTCCGACCAAGGCCCTGCATCCAGCTCAAAACCCCTTCTTCCTGGGCAAGCCGCCAAAGAACTCCATGCCCGCCCGGCTTCATCAAAAGCTGCTGCGGCCCCTGCAGACACCAACTCCCTTCGCGATTGATCGTCGGAACCAGCGGCTGGCAAAAAAGACGGAACATCTCTTTAGGACGCCCGAACCACCCCGCTTCCTGACAGATCTCCGTAATGTGCTCATGATTGTTTTTCTCATGCGATGTCATGATTGCAACAGGCGTTGTCAGCTGCTTTTTGAACACTTTGTAATGAAGATATTCCCTCGACTGCAGATCAGAGATAAGCCCCTCAAGCAGCGTCACGCCCAAAAATGGAAGACGCGCCGCAGGAAGAGGCTGATGTGTTTTTTCATCATAGAGGCGAAGACGGTCTGCCGCGCCGCCGAGCGGATACATTTCCGCCATTTCAGGCATCGACCGGATCCCTTCCAGGGCCCACTCTGCGCTTTTCTCTGCAATCGAAATGCCCTCGGGAGCAAGATAGCGGCTCTTCTGAACTCCTGCTGATTCCCTATTGCTGAGAAGCTCCAGCATGCGCGCGTGATATCCTATCAATCCGCCAATAGAAGCATAAAACTGCTCCACCTCGGCGAGTTGATCCAGAAGCGTCGTCACTTTTTTTAATTCAACAGATGTAAGAAGCCTCTCTCCCTGCCCTGCTGCGATCAAAGAGAAGAGCACAAGCCTGTGCGGCTCTTCCAACTTTTCCGCTATGGAGGAAATCTCCGCCGATCGATTCAAGAAATCTTTTACACCCACATTCGTGCTTAAAAGATTTATTTTCTCATGGAGAGATTTGCAGGCGGAAAGTTCTTGCGCAAGCGTGTAAAACATCTGACACTCATAGATACCCTATCCCAAGAAAAATGACAATATAAGATGATTTTTTTTGACTATAATACCCCAAGACGGTTACAAGAGTCATACGAGGACAAACAAAGACCCCTCAATAGTCCGTCAGTTCGAACAATCGAATTGATGACGAGCCACAAACATATAAAGGAGTTGGAAATGGCAAAGAAACAATCCAAATTCATGCAACCAATGAAACTCAGCGAAGATCTCAAAGCGGTCGTAGGACCTGGACCTCTTCCACGCACAGAAGTCACAAAAAAACTTTGGGCTTACATTAAGACAAAGCGTTGCCAAGATCCAAAAAACAAGCGCAACATCGTTGCTGACGCATTACTTTTAAAAGTTTTCGGCGGCAAAAAGACTGTAAACATGTTTGAAATGACAAAACTCGTCAACAAGCATCTTTCATAGTTTTATTTTGAGGAGCATAGTTTCACTGTGCTCCTCTTCCCTTTTCTGATATAATCTTTTCGTGGACAGCCCCCTTTTAAAATATAAACTGCTCATCGCCTATGACGGCACCCGCTATGGCGGATGGCAGATCCAGCTCAACTCCGTCTCGATCCAGGCCCTCATTGAAGACGCCCTCAAAATCGCCCTGCGCAAAGAAACGGCCGTCCACGCATCCGGACGAACCGACGCCGGCGTCCATGCCAAGGGACAAGTCGCCCATTTTGTAACTGATGCCGCCGTAGACCTCGGCCTTCTCCTCCGCTCCCTCAACGGCATCCTTCCCGATGACATCCGCATCCTCAGCGTCGAAGAGGCAGACCCCAACTTTCATGCCAGATACTCTGCGGTCTCCAAAGAATACCACTACCATATCCATCTTGACTGGGCCCTCGACCCCTTCAAGCGGCTCTATGCCTACCACCATCCCTATCCGCTCGACATCCCCCTAATGCAGCAAGCCTCTCAGGCTTTTATCGGCACCCACGATTTCACCTCCTTTGCCAATGAAGCATCCAAAGGCAGCGCCGCAAAAAATCCCGTCCGCACCCTCACGCGCCTTGACTTCATTCCTGAGCCCGGCGGCCTGCGCCTCGAGTTTGAAGGGAATGGCTTTCTTTACAAAATGGTGCGCAATATCACAGGCACTCTTCTCGACGTCGGCCGCAAAAAAATCTCCCCCTCAGCCATCCCTTCTCTCTTCGACAAAAAAGACCGCCGGCAAATGAGCTCCGCCGCTCCCCCGCAAGGCCTCTTTCTCATCAAAGTGAATTATTCTTAAAATAATTATCACCATCAGGTATGTTAGTTTCTAAAACAGAGAACTGGCATGCACTTGGATGAACTTCGGCAACTCGTTGCAAAGGGCGAGTCTGAATTTTTAGAGTTTAAAAAAACCACCGGACAACGCACTGAAGCTGCGAAAACAGTCTGTGCTTTGCTCAATGGACTTGGTGGTTTTCTTTTTTTTGGCGTCTCCGACAAAGGAGAAATTCTCGGACAGCAAGTTGCAGCAAAAACTCTTGAAGACATCTCATTTGAACTCAGAAAAATTGAACCTCCCGCTTTCCCAGAAATCGAAACCGTCTCTTTGGGTAACGACAGAGCAGTCATTGTCATACGCATCACAGGATATCGAGGCTCGTACTGCTACGATGGCCGTCCCTATATCCGTTTTGGTCCTACCACTCAAATCATGCCTCAAGAAGAGTACGAACGAAGAATCCTGGAAAAGTTCCACGCTCATAGACGCTGGGAAAATGAGCCCGTGCCGGATTGGGTGACACTTCAAGATCTAGACGAAGAAGAAATGCAAACCACACTTGCAGAGGCAGTCCATTTAGGTCGCATGAAGCAGCCGAAATATACTGATAGCAAATCGATTCTGCTGGGATTCGATCTTATCAAAGACGGCAAGCTGCTTAACGCAGCTGTCGCTCTTTATGGCAAGAGTGAACGATTGTTCTCTACTTATCCACAGCTTCTCATCCGCGTAGCTCGTTTTCGAGGATCTACGCGCCTCAAGGGATTCATGGATAATCGGCAATATTGGGGACATGCATTTACCCTTCTTAGACGCGGCGAACAATTTTTGATGGATCATGTTCCCATACCCGGACGTGTTGTACCAGGAAAAATGGTACGGGAAGATTATCCACTCTACCCTCCTCTTGCAACACGCGAAGCCATCGCAAATGCGATTTGCCATCGCGATTACACGCAGCCTTCTGCCGTGGCTCTTGCAATGTATGATGATCATCTCGAAGTGATTAACCCAGGCGTGCTCAATTTTGGCATCACTCCGGAAAAACTTATCCTGCCGCATGAATCCAAACCGTGGAACCCCATCATTGCTAACGTCTTCTATCGAGCAGGAATCATTGAAGAGTGGGGCACGGGGACCATCAACATTCTTGATTGGTGCAAATCCAACGGCAACCCCAAACCCAATTGGGAGATTCGCACCCAATCTGTTGTGATGACATTCCTGCCCTCACAGTTTTATGCTATGGGCAAGATGGAGACTGACAACCAACCCGCAAAGCCTCTAAGAGTTGAAACACTGGAAGACACGATTTTAAAACTTTTGCAAAATGGACCTTTATCCAAAAAGGAAATTGCCATTAACTTGGGCCAAAAGCAAGTTTCAGGTGGCCTGAAAAAAATCTTGGCAGCGCTGATTGAAAAGAATGTAATTTCATCTACTCTCCCCGATAAACCTCAGAGCAAATTACAAAAATACAGGTTAAATAGCACGGAAAGACCCTAGTAGGCCAGGGTCGAGGCCCAAGATAAGGCCCAAGATAAGGCCCAAGATAAGGCCTAGTTAGCCAAATAATTTCTGAATTTCAGCAAACGAAGGAACGTACAGCCTTCCTTCTGAGGGAGTCTGCAATTGAGGATGGGATGGCGGGCAGATAAGGACTGGCGTTGATACGCCTGCTTCTTGCAAAGAAACAAAGCCCCGCATGGAATCTTCAAACCCGATCACACGGTCGCCTTCGGATTTAAGCTCGCGAAGAGCCGCTAAATACCCATCGGGTGCAGGTTTAGGCCTTTCATACGACTCACGAGTGAACCAATGCTGAATCGTTTGCAAAGCAGGAATCTGTGATTTGATGGACTCAACTTGACGCAGCGTTGAATTGGTAACAACGCACCGTTTCTTGCCATGTTCAGCCAGTTTTTTTAGAAGAGCCTCTACACCGGGCAAAAGCGAAAGTCTTCCGCTACCTAGCAAAGCTTCATAATGCTTTTTCTTCTCGGCGTATAGAACATCCCAGGAGGCGTCCTCGAACATTTGGGGGAATAGTCTTTGGAGTTCTTTACGCACCGCAAAAGCGTCGGCATGGGCAAGCTCGAAGAATTGATTGATATCCCAGGGCAGCTTGCAGCCCCTACCCTGGCAAAGCATCTGATAAGCTTTAAAATGAAGCTCTTCAGTGTCGACCAGAAGTCCGTCAAAGTCGAACAGAAATAAGTCAAACTTGTCAGTCCAATCCATTATAAATACATCGGGCACGCACGCGGGCACGGGCGCGAAGATCGAGGAAATGTTAGCATTTCCTAATTTTCGTGCCCGAGCCCGTGCCCACGTGCGTGCCCGATCCCCTTCCTTGTTTTTTTGCCGATGACTGGACTCCTTTCTGGCGATCCGCTTCGCTTCTCGTCCAGAAAGCCGGTTCGGGCGCAGGCGCCCTTCACTTCTCATCCAGTCAGGAGCCACGTCCGTGGCTCCTTTCATCGGCAAAAAATCTTGCCTCTAACGCTCTTGTTACTGTTTTTGCCGATGACTGGACTCGAACCAGCACTCTATTGCTAGAAAAAGATTTTGAATCTATCGCGTCTACCAATTCCGCCACATCGGCACAGGTAGTCAGTATGTCTTAAAACCGATTTTAGTTCTGCTTAAAAAACTATTTATCACCTTCCCAGGGGTAAGGCTCCCGTTCCCGATGGGTTGGGGTTTTTAGGGGGTATTGGCTCTCGTCATGGTTCCGATAGACGTATTCGCCCTTGGCATTCTGCTCCCGGAGCCGGTCCTGCTCCGATTTTTCATGCCCCGAGCACCCAAAAGTGATAAAAAGAAGAAAAAGAAGAAATCCCTTTTGCAAGTTAATAGAAATTTTTTTAATGTGCAGATAAAAGCAAAAGCCCATGACACCGAGCATACTACAGGTTCTCCTCCAAAGCGACGAAACTCTCTTGTTCTCTGAAGGACATATCACAATTGCGAAAAATAACCAATCAATACTCCAACTTCTGCGGGAAAAAGCCTTTGATCTGGTGGTTGTGGAAGATTTGGACCTCTTTGACAAGGTGAGGCAAGAATTCCCCCAAATCCCTACAGTGGTGGCTCCCCCGATCGGATCGATCTCTCAAGCCGTCGAAGCCATGAAAAGAGGAGCGCTGGATTACATTGTGAAGCCGGTGACGACGGATCACATCGAGAAACTCTTGGCAAGACTGAAAGCCCCTGCCGCCAAGAAGCTCAAGCCCGCACTGACAAAGCACAATAAGTACGAAATCATCCTTTCTGAAAGCGTCGTGATGCAAAAAGTGCTATCCGATATCGAAAAAATCGCCCAAAGCAGCGCCGCGGTCTTCATTTCAGGAGAGTCCGGCACAGGAAAAGAGGTGATCGCCCACGCCGTCCATTATCAATCTCCCCGCGCAAACCGACCCTTTGTCAAGGTCAACTGCGCCGCTGTCCCGGAGTCGCTCATTGAATCGGAGTTCTTCGGCCACGAAAAGGGATCGTTCACGGGAGCGCTCGATCAACGGATCGGCCGTTTCGAGCTGGCGCATCAGGGCACGCTCCTGCTCGACGAAGTATCTGAAATCCCGCTCGCCCTTCAGGCCAAGCTTCTGCGCGTTGTCCAGGAGCAGGAATTTGAAAGAGTCGGCGGCTCCAAACCAATCCATGTCGACGTCAGGCTCGTTGCCACATCCAACCGCAACATGAAAGAAATGGTCGATCAAAAACTGTTCCGCGAAGATCTGTTTTTCCGGCTGAATGTGATTCCGATCCAGCTTCCGCCATTGCGCGAAAGAAAAGATGACATCCTGGCTCTTGCCAATTACTTTCTCGAGAGATTCTGCGAAGAGAACCAGAAACGAAAAAAACAACTCTCTCCCGCTGCGCAAATCTGCCTGCTCGACTACCCATGGCCCGGCAACATCCGCGAGCTTGCCAACACCATTGAGCGCGCCGTTGTGATGCATACCGGTGATATCTTAGAGATCCCGCATCTGAATCTTGATCCTTCTGCCCCCGCGCTGCTGACGCTCCCTGTTTCCAACGAGCTGACGCTCGCTGAAGTTGAAAAAGAGCACATTCTGGAAACGCTTTCCCGCTTCAACCATAACCGCTCGCGCGCTGCTGCAGCGCTTGGCATTAATGTCCGTACGCTTCGCAACAAGCTGAACCAATATCGGTTGAACTAAATTCCCTTCTGTTCAATTATTGCTGTCATGAAATACATCAAGGCCGCTTTTTTTATCGCAATTGCATTCGCAGGGGCTCTGCATGCAGACAAAACATCCTACTTCAACATCGATGACGATAATAGCCATCATCTTGAAATAACACTCCCTGAGGAGTTTCAACTCAGCTTATGTAAAATGCATAATGACATACATATCGATCATGAGAATTTTCCTGAGAAGGGAATGATTCTGATTCACAAGAAAAAACCTGGCGAAAACCTGGTGGAAGACTTAGATAAGCATCTTAAAAGCGAAATAGCAGATTCTTCAGTGATTGAATATCTTGGCAGCACAAACAATCTTTTTACCAAACTCCCCGATGCTATTGCCTCACGCACTGTATTTCTCAAAAAAGAAAAGCAATCTGCTGCGTTCTTCTGTACTGTTACAGAAAGCTATATTTGCTTCATCGGTCTTGTATTCAATGGAGATCTGAAAAAGCTGCAAGAAATAGCGCAGGTTGTCGCAAGCGGCGTTAATCTCGTCCCTAACAAGTAGAAAATTAGGAGATCTTTTATGAAATCTATTAGGTTCATTTTTCTTATCGCTACTGCTTTCGCAGGAACCCTGCATGCAGCCAATTCTCTCAGCTTCGATGTTGAGAACAATCCTCGCTATCATGTCGAGATCACGCTTCCCGAGCAATACATTCTTACCTTAGATGAAGATAAGGAGGATATAGAGGTCCGCAAAATTGATGACACCGTAATGGGAGGTATTGGTTTTAGCATCGGCGAGCCAGAGACATTCGAATGGCCAAAAATTTTTGATGCAATTCCACCCGATCATTTTTCAATCCCCAATCTTCCCAATGCAACTTTGGATAAATCTATAACTATGTCTGCTGTAAACAACCCTTCTTTTGTGACCTCGATAGTTCGACTCAAAGCAGGCAGCTATGAATGTACGATTAATTTGAACTGCAGTAGCGGCTTGAAAGACCTGGAAGACGTGTGTCAACTGATTGCAGATGGATTGAAGCTGACTGTTTCTGAAGAATAAATTGGGGCATCCTTTTCTATGAATATATCCCTTAAGGTTAAAATTAGCTTTTTGCGTCTTTTCCCGTATGTTTTAATGCCACTTCTTGGCCTACTTACTCAAGTATGTCCTGCGAAGCGGCATTAAAACATACGGAAAATACATCAAAAATCTTAATTTTTACATTAAGGGATATATTCATGCTTGCAGTACCTTCAGTCCAAGAATTCCGTATTTTAGCAGATAACCTCGAACAATTAAGAAAATTCAACGATGATGATATTGTGTTCGCTCCTGAAAATCGTGGGATGAGTAAAGAATATGAAGCCAGAAGGGATCTCTCCCTTTTAATTGAAAATACAAGGGTTGCTTATCGTGACAGCCTCCAAACACCCGAAGACAAAATTGATGAAGCTCTTCGAGGAAGACTCGATTATATTTTTCATACTCATATGTCTATCAAACAAAAAAAGGAATATGAAATCTCTGAATTTCGTTCGGGTGTCAGACATCTAATCAATGCTTTGCCTATTGCAAAAGGGCTGCCAAGATTGGAGTACTTTATCCCTGGGTACGCACAGATAACAAGAGAATCCCCTGATGCTAGAATTTGTTTCCACGGAAACTTTCCTTATGCAGGTGATATAAGATATCAACCTACTCTTGTGATTGATGGCGAAACACTAAATCCTGAAAAATCAACCGTTGAGACACTTTATTTCAAAGTACCATTTAAATTGCTGGATGACCGGTGTAATTATGTTCCTGGCAAGCTCAGAGTGCCCTTTGAGACGGGCTGGATTGGATGGTACAGCCCCAACATTGAAACAGCTATTTTTAATGTTTGGCTGGCTGTATTTCCGTTATCTCCGGGCAAGTTCACAATTCATTTTACTACCGGAAAAGATGAGACTGAGCAGAAAAGGGAATTTCCAATGTTTTGGGATTCTAAACAAGTGATCCACTTATGGTCAGATGAAAAAGTAACAAAATTCACCTTTGAGCCATTTGATGAGCCCGAGTCTGTCATTGCAGGAAGAAATATTAAACATCCTTACCTGGAGGCAACGTTTCTCGTTGATAATTCCTGCCAAATAAAGACCCCCTATTGGGGATTGGATGGGGCTTCTCTAGAATAATTTCAGATATTCTTCGGTCACCTCTTGGAGAAACTTCCACTTATTTCGGCTGAAAGGTATCGCGATGTTCAAAAGATAGACGCGCTCTAATGCGTCCAGGGCCGGGCGCAGTGTGTGCTGGTACGCTTTTTCATGGAGAAGCTCTTCCTGATAGAGAATCGCTTTTCCGCTCTCTTCCTCCTCTTGCTGCAACGCTTTTGCAAACTCAAGGCATCTTTCAAAACTTTGGCGAAACCCATCCAATGTTTTATTCAGGTGGAAGTGTGTGACCGGCACGGGATGCGAGGCGATGATCGTTTTTAGATCGATGGATAGCAGCGAAAAGTCCATCTCACTCAAAGGCTTGAAGGGAATGGAAGGAAACCCAAGCCCTTTTCCGGTTGCATTAAGGAAAGTGATTTCAGGAGTGTGTTTGACAAAGGCATCGATGGTTTGCTGCTCCATCACCCATTTGACAAGCGTTGGGACACGTCTTCCTTCCGCTCCCTTCCGGTAGATGAGCTGCTCGCCGGCGCGCGTCTCTTGTTTTTGGAGCGCGGCATGCACGGGAACGCCTTTGGCATAATGATCGCCGCCCGAGTAGGCCAGATCAACGCCGGCGAGAATAATCGGCGAGCATCCCCAGAAAGAGGCGAGTGCAAGCGCAAGTGTTGTGACAGAGAGCGCTTCACGACCCAGATCCATCCCGATATCGGCATCGAGAAGACCCAGCTCTGCTTCGATGGCTTTCTCAAGCGGGCTTCCCGTGGGAGAGCTGAGGTATCCAAACGGTCCGTCGAAGAGCTCGAACACTTCCGGATAGAGTCGATTGCCGTAGATCAGCGGAAGATCTCTAAAAGTGCACCCTTTGAGGCATTCTTTTTCGCGGGCGTTGGGATCGATGGCAATGCCAAGATGAGGTTTGAGATTGAAATGCGATAAAGAAGAGAGCGCCGATCCGCAGCCGATGATGAGCGCCTTGTCCTGGATTTTCCTCAGATCTTCGATCACGCCGCCAAGAGAAGGGCCCGCGCCGCAAATCACGGCCGGTTTTCCTTTAAAGGCATCTTTTGTGCGGTTCACATAAAAACTTTGCGGCAGTTTTTGAAAGTTTGAGAAGATATTCTGATGCAGCAGGTGGCCGGAGAGGCACTCGGAGGTGAGCGAGTTCCACAGAACCGTTTTTCGAAGCAGGGCCAGCTTGATGGAGTGGAAGAGGGCCGTTTTTTTCTTGAGCGTCGTCACTGCAATCCGTTCAGAGGGAAACTGTTTGGCGCATAGCTCTAAAACCCAGTCTTTCGGTTCATAGAGGAACTTGAGATGCACCTGCGGGTGGTTCAGCGTCTTTTTTCCCCATTCAAGCGCAGCAAGGCGGTGCAGGGCATAGAGATCGTCTTCCAAAAAGATCAGCTGCCTTCCCGGAGCTTCCAGCCACTTTTCCAGCGCTAAAAAAGGCCGGCCGTCAGAGAGTCCGTAAACATAGATGATATCAAGGTTTTCAAGAGGAAGTTTTAAATCGTGATATGCAGGCTCCTGATCTATGGCGGCAGGCTCAAAATGGGACAATTGAAGCTGCAGCTCCAGGTCGGGATATTTCTCAAGCATAGAACCTGTCCGCAAGAGTTTTTAAGAAAAGCGTGCGATGGATGGCAAGTGAGTTAGAATCGTTCTGAGGCTGACGCTTAAGCACCACTTCCCAGTAGCTCCAGATAGGATCTAAAACTTTTTGGACGGCCAGCTCTTGATCGATTTCATTCAAGATTTTCACGCAGGCTTCATCCCCCAAAGGAGGATTGGGGAAAACCGTTTGGAACCTAGCCATGAACTGATCGATGAGCGTTCGGCACTTTGCAAAACTTGCGCCGATCTCATTCCAGATTTCTTTTCCGCAGACTGGGCTTCCAGTTATTGAGAAAGAAACAGCCTCATGACCGATGCACTCTTCGATTTTAGCTGCAGGGATAGAGGGCATGAGCGGATTTGGTTTTGAAAACAGCCCCCATGTTTGCTCGGGATGCTCCGCTGTAAATCGACTGAGCCATTCAGCGGCCAGAGCCCAGTCGGGCCTTGTCCCACTGGTGTCTTTGGGAGGAGCGACACCCTCCGCATACATAGCGCCGGAGGAAGCTGAAAAATCAACGCCTGCAAAATAGATGTTTTTGCAGCCAAGCTCTACGGCCAAAGCGGCTCCGCGTGTGACGGCTGTCCATCCTCCGTCCGTCGAAGTTTCCAGCCCTAATTTTTCTTCAATATACCGCTCCAGAGCAAATTCACCGGATCCTGCCATTAAAAAGCGGGGGCCTTTCATTTGGGAGACGACTTCATGGCTGGTGCGGAGCTGATAAAAGAGCGGAATCGAGTTTTTAGAAAATTTATGATACGGATCGGCGTCGACATGAACAACCAAATGCGGCTCGATGCGTGCAGACAAAAGCGCTTGCATCCCGGCTCCGCATCCGAGAATTAAAAACTTATCCCGATGCTGCTTTAAAAATGGGATGATCTCTTTGAGCGAAGGACCTGCTCCGCAGACGATTGCAGGACAATGGGCAAACTTCCCAAAGCAGCTAGCTGCAAGAAAAGTTGGCTGCTGGAGGTTTGAGCGAAAATTTGTCAAGATTTGAGCGCCCTGATCTGCATAATCGGACGCTCTATAATGAACTTCCATTTGGACTTTGGCCAGGCGCTGCAGCGCCGGATGGGACGGATCGTCATACACAAATGGAAGGTAGATCAGCTGCGCTGCAATTTGCTGATAGGAAAGTTCATGATCTTGGGGTGTGAAGATGCGTGCATGGGCTTTGAGCGCCTTCTCGCCCATCCACACGAGATAACGATCGGGCTTTTCATCGACCCATTCTGTTAATTTTTTTTCTTCGCCTTTGGTTGCGCAGAGCACTTCACCCATGTAGCACCTCCAAAAGTTCTAAATAGCTGGGAAGCCTGGAGATTTCATTAGGATAGAACCGGATCTCATTTTGATTGACGATGGCAACAAAAGGAGCTTTCACGTAGTGGTTGTAGCCGACCGCCTGATCAAGCGCCTCTTGAGTCAGCTCCGCTTCTTTGCATTCAATGAGCAGAAGGGGTTTCATTGTTTTCATATAAACTAAGAGATCGATCCGTCTATTCGGGAGCACGCTTTTTTCTTCGATTAGATGAGGCAGCGCTTTTAATTCTTTTTCCACTGCAATCAGTTCCCTTGGAAATTTGAGTTGTCCGATCATCCGCTGGATCCATGTTTGGCGCACAACCTCTTCAGGCGTGGCTGCCACCCAGACTTGCCGGAGCGGATCAAAGACTTCTCTCATTCAGGAAGGATCAAACCGTAGTGTCCATCTTTACGACGATAGATCACTTTAAGTTTATGATCTTCTTCACAACGAAAAAGCATAAAACCGTCGTCAGAGAGCTCCATTTTCATGATCGCTTCTTCCGTCGTTAACACTTTCATGGGACGGCTGTCCGTTCCAATGATTGTAGGCGCCTGATACTCTTCCATTTCTTGAGCGGCATTTTCTATTTCAATCGCTTCATTGATATAATCGACATCTGTGAAAGGACGTTTTAAAACACTAATTTGCATGTCGACAACTTTGCGCGCTTTTTGATGGTGGTCTTGAATGCGGCTCTTCCAGCGTCTGATTTTGGCTTGCAGTTTTTCGATTGCTTTATCAATTGATGCATACATATCGGTGCTGCTTGCAGACACTTTGACACGAAAATGATCGAGGTGCAGCAGAATGATGACCGACTGTTCCATCTTTTGAACGTCCATCGTTACATGGATATCCATGATATGGTTGTGGAACCTTTCGATCTTGGAGAGTTTTTCAAGCGCATGATCTTTCATGGAGTCGGTCACAAAAACGTTCCGTCCTAAAATATTAATGCGCAATCCCAGCGCCTCTTCCTGTTCTGTAAATTTTGCCTTGTCAACCATGCCGAGCTCCTTTTAGGGGTCAAGTCGTCATTATACGCAGCGTAGTGATTTTTGTATTTCTTTATTGCCCACCTTATTCCCCAACTGGCCGCAGGCGGCCATGATGCCGCGCCCCTTGTGATGCCTTAAATTGACTTGGTAATTTTTTTCTCGAAGCGTTTGAAAAAAAGCTTCTTGCTTTTCCATCTCCGGAGGAGAAAACCGCGTGTGTCTTTGCGAGTTATAAGGAATGAGGTTCACCTTGACGGGCAATCCCTTGAGATATTCGGCAAGCTGCTCTGCATGCTCTTTGGTGTCATTCAAATCTTTCAAAAGCACGTATTCAACTAAAATTTCGCGCCTTCCTTTTTGTACGTATCGATATAAAGCCTTTTTGAGCTCGCTCATCGACCATTTGCGATTAACCGGCATAATTTTTGTTCGGATGAGATCGCTAGGAGCATTGATCGAAACCGCCAGATGAATCGCAGGATCGGCCTCCACCGTAAATCTGTCGAGAGCATCAACTACCCCGCTTGTCGACACCGTGATATGGCGCGGCCCGAGGCCAAAACCACTCGGATCCGTCATCACCTTGATCGCTTTCATCACAGCGTCATAATTATCAAAAGGCTCGCCCATTCCCATGAAAACGACATTCCGGATCGGCTTTTTCAAAACATGCCGCGCGATAAAAAGCTGCTGGGTGATCTCTTCAACTTTAAGAGAGCGGATAAGACCCATCCTTCCCGTCTCGCAAAAGGCGCATCCCATTTTGCATCCGACCTGCGAAGAAACGCACAGCGTCAGTCCTGCCTTCATTGGAATGATAACCGATTCCGTCTCAAGGCCGTCCTGCAGCCTGATCAAAAATTTGATGACATCGCCCTCTTCCAAAACTTTGGAGACAGGATCGATCTCCTTTGGCATCTGCGAAATCATTTTTTCAACCAGCGGCAGCGCTTGCGGCTCTACCCATGAAAGATCGTTCAAATGCCCTTTACGCATCCATTCTTGATATAGACGTGCGCCGTGGCGCCTGCCCTTTCCAAAGCAAGAAGCCATTTGATCTACAAACTCAGCCTGTGTAAATGATAATAAAGACATCGCACCGAACAGGACTTGAACCTGTAACCACCCGGTTCGAAGCCGGGTACTCTATCCGATTGAGCTATCGGTGCAAAACATAAAGAGGGTAGCATAGGGGTATGAGTGAAATCAAGACAGAAGGGATCATTTTGAAAATGGTGCCCTACAAAGATCACCATCGGATCATGCAAATCCTCACGCCGGACAGCGGCATCTTGAGCCTCATGGCCAAGGGCGTCTCTAAACCCAAGCTGCAATCGCTCCTCTCCCCATTAACGCAGCTAGAAGTCGTCTACCGCAAGAAAGGATCCGACCTTTGTTTTTTCAAAGAAGGTTTTGTTATTGAGCATCACCATTTTTTAAGAGAGCGATGGGATCTTTTAGAATCGGCAGGCAAAATCGCCGGCGCGGTGCTCAGGTCGCAGTTTCCGGAGAAGGCCGCCCCCGATCTTTACCGCCTTCTGATCGCCTGCCTTAAACAGCTTCCCCATTTTAAAGAGCCGGCGACCCTCATCACCCTCTTCTACCTCAAACTTCTCAGCCATGAAGGAGTGATCTCGTGGGATCAGCGAGATCTTTTTCCTCTCTCTTGCTCCCTCTCTACCTGGAGTGAACTAAAAAATTTAGCTCACGCCAAATCATTTCGCACGTACCATGATCATAAGGGCCTTGGAGCGATCGCTTTAGAATTAGAAAAGATATTGAAGATTTTACTGTAGTTTTTTGCACTTTTATTAAAGCAATTACAGTGATAAAATATCACGCAATAACTAGGAAATTAATATGTCTACAACCTATTGTTGCGTTTTATCAAAAGACCCTTCTTTTAACTTAACTCAATATGAAGAAACGAGCGGCGGGCCGCAACTTCTGCAATTGCCTCTAGAGCTCATTGCCAAAATAGGACGCTTTGTGGATAAAGGCCCCAATGGCGCCGTAGATGCGAGCCGATGGGGCTCTGTTTGTGTATTGACACATCAACTTTGGCATCAAGAACGGGAGGAGTCTCAAGCTCTGGAAACAATCTGGAAAAAAATGCCTCAGTGGTGTTGTTTTGTTGAACATATTGAACACGATGGGTATGGAGGAAGTTGGGGTGGCGGCAGACCAACTAAAGCAAGAGAAATCAGATGTTGGTTTGAAGACTATAGATATAATCACCAAAGGGCAAAAGTCGAAGAACTTTACCTTTTGGCTCTTAATTTAGAAGTGCTTCCACCTGAAATGGCAGCATTGACTCAGCTCCGCTATATTGATTTAAGCGGCAATAACTTCTCATGCGTTCCCAGAGTTTTAGGAGCTTGCCCTAATCTTACTCAGATCATTCTTAACAATAATAAAATAACAGAAATACCAGGGTGGCTGACAAAGAAATGCCCTAAACTTTGGAATGTTGAGCTTCTCAATAACCCCGTATCAGACAAGCCTGAATACGCCACTTATTCTAGTAATATCTTTGTATTGCAATAAGAAATGCGGGCGACTGGACGCTATTTCAGAACTTTCTTATGGGCAAATCTTACAGCTCCTCCCGCTTTTCAACTCCATTGCACTTCGATGGCTGAAGGAATTTCTGCGACATGTTACTCTAGGCAGTAGAGTTCAACACCTAGCAGGAATATAAGAAATGCCTACTATCTATCAGCTTGGGATCTCGCTTCTAGCAATTATAGCGATGTTGCCCCTTTACCAAGGCATAGCGACAATGATCGATGATTACCGCTATCCACCTCCAGGTGAGCTGGTCGATATCGGAGGGTATAAATTACATATTCATTCCACAGGCAAAAGCGGGCCTACCGTCGTTTTGGATGCAGGTCTAAGCGGCACTTCGCTAGGCTGGTCACTCGTCCAATTGGAAGCCTCGAAATTCACACGGGTATGCAGCTATGACAGAGCGGGGTATGCTTGGAGCGATGAATCCCCTTCCAAACGGACCAGTCATCACTTGGCCGAAGAGTTGCATACGCTGCTCCATAAAGCGAATATCCCTGGGCCTTATATTCTTGTAGGGCATTCCTTTGGTGGATGCAATGCACTGATATTTGCAGATTTATATCCCAAAGAAATCGTAGGGGTTATTTTAGTTGATTCTGTCCATGAGGATATGTTGCTGGAAACATCTAGCAGATCCACTTTTCAATGGCTTTTATCAGCTATGGGATTCAAAAGACTAAAAGGTCCTTCAAATGCCATTGTACAAATGTTCACTCCCCTTCCAGAAAAAATTAGATCTATGTATGTCGCTCAAATGAACAAGACAAATTATACAAAAACCGTCTCAAGAGAAATGGAAGCCTTAAGTGAAAGCCTCCGACAGATACATGATAGGAAAGTACACCTCAAAGACAAACCTCTCGTCGTCATCACAGCCGGTAAATTTGCAGATAGCAACGAAGGAAAAGCCTGGAATAACCTTCAAAAAAAGCTTCTTTCAAAGTCAAATCGATCTAAACAGATGATCGCCGATAAAAGTGATCATATGATTAATCACCATCAGCCGGAGATTATCATCGCAGCTATCCGAGAAATCTTGAATAACAAACCCTAAGTCTTAGAAGGCAGCTGGGGCCTGCATGCCGCCCGCTCTCGAGAAATTTTTGAGAGTTCTGAAGCAGATGAAAAAAACGTCAACTTTTGAATTTAGTGTTCAGAACTTGCAACTTAGAGACTTAAGTCTCTCAGTACAAGTACGTGAGCCATTTGCAACGATGCTGGATTTTAAGAATCATCCAAAAGAATGCGAGAGGTGGGACTCGAACCCACACAAGTTGCCTCACTACCACCTCAAAGTAGCGCGTCTGCCAATTCCGCCACTCCCGCATATAAGAGGGCTTGATCTTACTGAACCTGTCTAAAGAAATCAAGTCCCATGCTTTTCGTGTATGAAAACCAAGACTATCCCCTACAATTTTTAAACCTCACCTGGAAAGGTTGAATATTAATTCAGTTTTTGTTTATAGTAACAGATACGCTGAGACTACGTCATTTTACGTAGGTTCAGGTGGGTTATAAGACTTATCTGACTCAGCGTCTTTCATTTTCACTAATCAAACCGAGCTTTGACATTTGACTTCCAGATAGTTCTGGTTTCGGCTCCCAAAGTTTTTTACGGATTATTTTGTACCATCTGTCATCTTGTTTTTCATAATTTCGAAAAATAGCACCTGAAATAAGGTCAGCAAATTGAATTCCTATACTATGATGAGAAGGAGAAAAAAACAAACCCTCAATCAGATTAGGATAAAATATTCGACCATTTTTCAAAATTTTCATATGTAAATTTCTCTGAGCAACGTCTTGATGATGATTTCGATGGTCACTTATTATTATTCCATTGATTTTACATCCAGCTTGTTGACTGAGTTCTTGTAAATGCAATTGAAAAACTTCGATGAGAAGTTCGTACGCATAGGCATGTGCTTCATCCTGTGATTTATTTGATCTATAAATAGTGGGTAGATGAATAGCTATCGCTTGAATTTTGATCGAATCATTCTCCACCAAGATTTCTAGAAGAGATTTTCTGAGTTCGTCCCTTTCTGCAATGTTAAGATGAGAAAGGCTATTTTGAGGGTCTTGATATCCAATCTTTTGTCCAAAATATCTCCATTTTACTTCTCCTTTGACCTCCCATTTATTGCAAATATCAGAAAATGATTTTACAAGATTATGCCATTGATCTTCAGGTACAATAGGGCCTGCGAGAACAAAATAGTTGTTCGTAATGTTATTTGGAGAACAGATGGAGCCTGAGTCATCCATAAAAAAGATTCGCATTTCATTTCCAGTAAATCTGGCAAGTGTAAGGGAGAATCTATTATCAAACAATATTTATCAAATCTCGAGGGTTATTTTTAAATAACCATCCCTGCCATGTACAAGGGGTAGTAACGTGTGTCAGAACGGATTTCAAGAGGGAGGCCGCTAAAAATGACCTCATAGGGAGGATTGTATTTTTCGGAAAAGATTTTTAAACTTTTTGCTTTCACGCTTTAGAAAAGTAATCATTTTCTTAAAATTCACTTTTACCAAGCTGGTAAAGGACGTTTAGATGTATATTGCTAATATTAAATAATTTGCCTTACAAAATGTAAGGTCAGTTCGCTTCCTTCCCTTTTTAAAGGCCATCAGCTATAGTCACGAACATGCGTTGTACCACCTATTGTACCGCCGCCGCGTACGATCTCACCCGCCTGTTTCAATCGCTGCAGAAGTTTGGCTCCGCCCAGCTTTTTCGGGATTGCATCCATCTTTTGCTGAAGGAAGACCGTAAGCCCAAGGGCGATATTTTTTATCTATCCTACGGATGCGTCGTGCTTTGGGGATTCACTGAAGAAGAAGAGCTGGCGATCTTGGGTTCTTTAAAAGAGTTTGAAAAAGACCCTAGCCCCAAACCCGAGATGGATGAGTTCACATATGTTTATGATGAGAACATGCGGATTGAAGAAGATGAGATCTCGCTGCCGACAAAAAACACTCTGACAAAGCTTGCCATTTCATACGGCCTTGCCCAATCTGTGAAACTGACGACGTTTGAAGAGACGATTCAAAAAACAATTGATAACACTAAACACCTTCCCGAAGATCTGGCGACGAAAGGGAAAATTTCAATGTCAAGGAAGGGAATATCCCGGAAGATGGGCGAGCTGTTCATCGAACGAAACTTCGTCAACTTGCATTCGGAGATTCTGGATACGCCGGAGTTTTTCTGGAATTATCCCGAACTGGAGCCGTTCTACCGCCGCACGACGCATTATCTGGATACCAACAAGCGGGTTGAAGTGCTCAACAAACGCCTCGGCGTTGTTCACGAACTTTTTGAAATCTTAAGCAGCGAGCTCAACCATCAACACTCTTCAAGGCTTGAGTGGACGATCATCATCCTGATCTTTATTGAGATTTGCATCGTCGTTCTGAAAGAACTGTTCCATATTATTTAATAAGGATCTATCCTTTTATCTATGGAAATAAATTCTACTGATCGAAATGATTTTTTTTACGATGTGATCTCCAAATCGGAGATGGCCCCTGTCGGAAACAGGAAAGTTGAGACTCTTACCGAATTCTTATCCCAACCCTGGCTTTCAATGGCTGGACGTGCTGAGCGTTTAAACGCCATTGATCGCTTGGATGTCGAAATGATCTATTTTTTATTGTGGACTCTTGGAAAGACTGATGTAAGCGCAAGTAGCATCATTGTTTATCCCAAAAATGGACTCATCTATAAAGTTCCTATCTATGGACTTAATTTGATTGATCCCGATTTAACGGTTTCCGAGCAACCTCTTCTGAGCCAGATGTTTCCTCATATCACAACACTCTCGCCTAAGACCGTTGATAAAATTATGCATTTTCCTTCGGAGAAAACAAATGAACACATCAAACAGCTGCAATCGTTTGTATCTGAAAACCTTTCAATCCAGGAAATTAACCGGCGGTTCGACACACTACCACCCATCTCGAGCACATGGTTAAAGGTATAATCAAAAACATTTTGATTGGGGTGATCAAACTCTACCAATGGACGATCGGTCCTGTGATTGGAGAGACCTGCAGGTTTTATCCTTCCTGCTCGCACTATGGCGTTGAGGCGCTCAAAAAACATGGCGCGCTCAAGGGGTCATGGCTCACCATTAAGAGGATCTGCCGGTGCCATCCCTGGAATCCGGGCGGGATTGATCCTGTGGAATAATCAGCGTTTTCCCTTCGCGCAGTTTATCGGATTCTAGTTTATTCGCTTTTCGGAGCGCTTCGACCGACACCTTATATTTACGAGCGATCTTCCACAGATTTTCACCATGGGCAATCGTATGCCTCATCTCTTCTTTTTTTGCAGGAGTTATAGCGGGAACGGCTGTAGGAACTGGAGTAGGAGCCGCTGCTTGCGGAGGTAGCGGAATCCCTGCAAATGCCGCAAGTGTCACGCGATGATCATACGGGTCCGGCATTGGAAGCTGTGCAAACGCATAAAGCTGCCCGGCGGCTTTTCTCCACACAATATCCGAGCGCGAGGAAGTGATCAGCTCTTTTAATAAATCTTTGAGCTGCGTCGACGGCTCCTTGAAAAGGTCGATAAAGGCGATCAGATCGCGGTCATCGAGCCGTTTTAGAATAAATTCACGGTCCCACTGGAGTAAAATTTTTGCTGCCAGCGTCGAGCGGAATTTAACATAGCTAACAAGCAATTTTTTTAACCTGTCGGGAGTCAGATCGAGCGCCTGGTTCTGCTCCTCCGTAAATTGATGAAGCGTTTTCCAGTCGCCTTGCGCAACCATTTCTATCAAAAATTCTCTGGGAAGGTTGACGCCGGTCCTTTGGCAAAGGGTGAAGATGGAATTAAATTCAGGCGTTAAATAAAAAGCTTCCAGCAATGTAGGGTCGCGAGGAGCCGTAGAATGCTGCAGCTCATAAAAAAGCCCGAGCGCCGTAAATGGAAATTTTTCAGTCTGGATAAACCGCTCTATTGCAGAAAATTGATCTTCGGTCAGGCCCGGATATAGAATTAAATTAATTTCTTCAGGCCCTTCTTTGCGGGCGAGCGCAACGCCCCGTTTTTGAATGGAAGATCCTTGCAGCGCCCGCTCAATATCAAACCCATGGAACGCCACTAAGCTGGCAAGAGCCAAATCTCTTTTTTTATATCCCTCTTCGACAAGATCGATATTTTCCAATTGGCCGACGAGTTCCCCCCACGATAGCGTGGAAAACTGGCTTAAAATTTCTTGATTGGTAACTTGGATGACCTTGCTGACAGCCACAGGCCTCAGGTCAAAAGAAATTGTTTCCGGCCTATCTCTTAAGACCAGATAGACAAGTGACGAGAGAAGTCCAATATTAATCGCACCGCTCCAAATCAGGAGCTGGGTCAGAAAACGGCTTTTTTTCTCCCACTGAGGTTGCATCGGCGTGTTCAATGTGATATCCTTCTTCAGATCATATCTTATAGCTGGAAGGATGGTTAAATGAAAGTCCCTTTGTCATGGTTAAAGCAGTTTCTGCCTCTCACACAAACACCAAGCGAGATTGCGCTTCATCTTACAAATCTCGGAATTGAAGTCGAAGCCATCACCGGCGCCGACGCGACATTTTCCGGCATCGTCGTCGGAAAAGTGCTCGCGGCAGAGAAACATCCCAACGCCGACCGGCTCAGAGTTGCGCGCGTCACCGACGGATCGCAGGAATATCAAGTGGTGTGCGGCGCGCCGAATTGCCGCGAAGGAATTTTTGTCGCTTTTGCCAGAGAAGGCGCAGAACTGACCGATGCCGACGGAAAAAAATGGAAAATCAAAAAAAGCAAAATCCGCGATGTTGAATCAAATGGAATGCTCTGCTCCGCCAAAGAACTAAAACTGTCTGAAGAGGGCGAGGGAATCATTGAACTAAATGCCGATGCGCCTCTCGGCGTCGATATCACCGGCATTGTCCTGGACCCCGTCTTCGATCTTTCACTGACGCCGAATTTGGGCCACTGCCAAAGCGTGCTTGGGATAGCGCGTGAGCTTGCTGCCTCCTTCAAACTCAAACTCCATGCCCATGAACCTAAAATCACAGCGGACGGTTCCGATAAAATGGAGGTCGTCATTGAAAACCCTGCCGCATGCCCGCGCTTCACCTGCCGCATCATGAAAGGAATCAAAGTAGGACCCTCGCCCGCATGGATGCAAAATAGACTGATTCAATGCGGCCTGCGCCCGATTAGCAATGTGGTCGACGTCTCCAACTATGTCATGCTTGAAATGGGACATCCTCTTCATATCTTTGACCGCGACAAGATCGCAGGATCTAAAATTATTGTTAAACCAGCTGAGGCTCCCCTCAAATTTGAGACGCTTGACCATCAGGTCCGAGATATTCCTGCAGAAACACTCCTCGTCTGCGATCAGGATAAGCCGCTGGCCCTTGCGGGAATCATGGGAGGCCTCGCTTCCTCTGCAACAGAAACAACCCAGAACATTTTGATCGAAGCCGCCGTCTTTGCTCCTACATCGATTCGACGATCAAGCAGACTATTAGACTTGAAGACCGATGCATCGTCCCGGTTTGACCGCGGCGTTGATATTGAGGCTCCTTTCAGGGCCGTTGAAAGGGCCGCCGAGCTCATCAAAGAAATGGCAGGCGGAATGATCCATCCAGGCGTTGATCAATATCCTCATCCTTTTAAATCGAAGACCATCCTGCTGCGCCCCGCCCGCGCCGAAGCGCTCATTGGAATTATCCTTAGCGTCGGCGAAATGATCGATCTGCTGAAAAGGTTAGACATGCATGCCGTCCAAGATAGTGAAGGGCTAAAAGTCACCGTCCCAACGTATCGAAACGATTTGAACATCGAAGAAGATCTCATCGAAGAAATCGCCCGCCTCTACGGCTACAACCACATCCCGCGAGGCAATCCCTCCTACTCCGCAGGATCGTTGCCCGATTCTCCTATCTATACCCTTGAAGTGGAAGCCCGCAGCATTCTTCTGCGCGAAGGCCTTCAAGAGTGCATCACCTGCGATCTCATCAGCCCCCTCGAAAACACTCTGACGCAAGAAAAAGAGCTCCCAGAATCTGCGACACTCCGCGTCCTGCATCCGCGCTCGCTTGATCAATCGGTGCTCCGCACCTCGCTGCTGCCCGGCCTGATCAAAGTCGCCCAGCACAATTTCAACTTCAGCCAAACTGATCTCGCGCTCTTTGAAATTGGACGGATCCATTACAAAGAAGGCGATCAAATTGAAGAGCCCAGCTGCGCTGCCATTCTTTTGAGCGGCCTTTCAAGACATCCTCACTTTGACCGCAAGCCCAGCCCTTATGACTTCTTTGATCTCAAAGGCATGATCGAAAACCTCTGCTTCCATCTCCATCTTCGCCATGTTGAGTTCCATCCTTCCAACCTCCACACGCTGCATCCGTGGAGGCAAGCGCAGATCAAAGTCGGCGATAACATCATCGGCGTCTTTGGAGAGATCCATCCCGAGCTGATTCATAAAACAAATCTGCACGGACGGCTTTTATTTGCAGAACTCAACTTGAGCGACATTCTCGGACTTAAAAAACGGGAAGTAAAATTCCAATCGCTGGCAACCTACCCCTCATCCACCCGCGACTGGACCCTCACACTCTCAAGGAACGTGCCGTATTCAACGATCGCATCGCTCATCCGATCGACCAAATCCCCCCATCTGGAATCTTTTGAAATGATCGATTCTTTTACAAGCAAAGAGCTCGGACCCGACCGAAAAAATGTCACCTTCCGCTTTGTGTATCGTGATCGGCATCAAACAATTGCGTACGAAACTGTCGAAGAGCAGCACCGCGCTCTTACACATTCTGTAGCGGAAAAGGTCGCCAATCTAATATGATGGGGATCAATGCTAAAGGAAGGTTTTTCATGCGACGTTTTATAATACCATTATTTGGATGCTTAACATTATTTCTGGCAAGCTGCCATAAAGACAACACGGATGATAATGTTGTTACACAACGTTATATCCATAAATACGGTTATGCACTGTCTAAAGACGAATTTGAAGAGCATAAATATCCGGGACAGATTGTCACCGTTCTGAAGACAGGCGTCACGATCACATCTACCTATGAAGGCGGCCTTCTGCACGGCACGACGACACACACATTCCCTCATAGCCAAACTCTGGAAACAGTCTTTACCTATAATCAAGGCAAGCTCGTCAAACAAACAAATTATGATATCCACGGCATCCCCATCCGCGAAGAAATACAACTCTCTCCAACCCGTTTTGCAACAACAAAGTGGTATAGCGACGGAACACCGATGGCGACTGAAGAATTTGGCGGCGCAGAACTTGTCGAGGGACAATATTTCACACGCCAAAACGATGTTGAAGCACGTGTTGAGAAAGGACGGGGAACCCGCGTCATCCGAGATGTGCAAGGCACCCTTCTTGCAAGAGAAGAGTTTAATCAGGGATACATCACAAAGCGCGACACATTCTACGCAAATGGATCGCCTGAGAGCGCAGCTCAATTCATTCAAGGCATTCTGCATGGCGAGAAAAAGACTTTTGCCGAAAGCGGCGAGCCTCTTTCCGTTAAAGAATATATCAACGGAAAACTCCATGGAAAAGCGACATTCTTTAAGAATGGAGCCCGCACCGTTGAAGTCCATTACCTGGACGGACAAAAGAACGGCCTCGAGATCCATTACCTCGATGGCGAGATCGTATCCCAAGAAATTCTCTGGGAGAATGACCGCCGGCACGGCCCTTCCAAATATTACGTCGACGGCATAGCGCAAGTTGAATACTTCTACGATGGACAAAAAGTCTCCGAGCACAAATGGAAAGAGCTCAGCCAGCTCGACCAAATGATCGGCCAGATCAACGCTCCATCCTCATGGAAGTAATCTCATCCCACCCCAAGGTGGGAGTGAAAGTAATATCCGAGGGCGACACGATCATTCGAGTCGCCCTTTTTCTTTCCCCCAACTTTGTCCTGGATTGCCCCTCTAAAAAACTCCGCGACTCCCTCCTCCCATGGCTGAAGAACTATGCCCAAGGATATTGGTCTCCTTACTCCCTCCCTCCTTATAAGAGGCCCTTTGCCCAAAAAGCCGCCGCCTTCCTCCAGTCAACCTCCCATGGAAACCTCCTATCCTATAAGGAGCTAGCCGAAGCCATCGGCCACCCCGGCGCCGCCCGGGCCATCGGCAGCTTTTGCAGCGGTAATTTATTCCCCCTATTTATACCCTGCCATAGGGTCATTCCGTCCTCCGGAAAGCTCGGTTCTTTCACACCCGACCCCCGCATCAAAGAGCAGCTCCTTCACTTTGAAGGAATTACTACTATCTAACTCCCCCTTGTCCCTCTTGGCACGCTACCTGCATCTATATAGGTAGAATATAGGAGGCGTATGGAAAAGGAACAGATGCTAAAAAGGATCTCTGAGCTAGAAACCCTTAATGATCAGCTTGTTGCAGAATTAAACTACCTGGACCGTCTTCTCAAAGAGGTCGGGTTTGAAAATGGCCTGATCACCCTGAAAATGGCAGCCCAAGAGCTTCTCGAAGAAGAACAACCCCGTGACGAAAAAGCTGAGTAATGGTATACTAGTGGGCATGCTTAAGCCCATAATGTCTTATTATGAAACTGTCGTCTCTCCTGCCGTCCAACATGCTTGGGACCGGCTGCCCAAAGAAAAACTTACCACCGGCGCTAAGGTTGTTGTTGCGGCAGCTGTTCTACTCGGACTCTTTAGTATGTATCGTTCCATTCGATCACTTCAAGAACGTGTCCAACAATTAGAGAACAAGCCTGCTGCAGAACAACCAAATCCCTCTATTGAATCACTTCAAAATCGTATCCAACAATTAGAGACCGATCTTGCTGCAGCAAAAGATCAAATCACAAAATTCGAAGATCCGATCAGATTCAAAATCCCACGAGAGATCGAAGAGCTAAAAAGACAAATTAGCAGTCTCAAATATGATCTAAATAGGAAATAAATAGATCTAGAATTTGTTCGAAAAAAAGCGTCTCGGAAACTTTTTCATTATCCCACAGCCCTTCTGCCAGCTCTGATTTTTTCGCTTGAAGATCCAGGATCTTCGCTTCGATGGCTTGCTGCTCGACGGCGTTATTCCACCACGGATCATAGAGGAAAACATAATCAACGGCTTGCAGATTAAGTCCTACGCCTCCAGATCAAAGAGCAGCTCCTTCACTTTGAAGGAATTACTACAATTTAGCCCCCTTTCTCCCATTAGGCACGCCCCATGCATCTATGGCGTATGGAAAAGGAACAGCTGCTAAAAAGAACCTCTGAGCTAAAAACTCTTAACGATCAGCTTGTTGCAGAATTAAACTACCTGGACCGTCTTCTCAAAGAGGTCGGGGTTGAAAACGGCCTGATCACCCTGAAAATGGCAGCCCAAGAGCTCCTCGAAGAAGAACAACCCCGTGACGAAAAAGCTGAGTAGTTAGTTTCTTTATTTGAGCTTTTTATGGTATACTAGCAGGCATGCTTAAGCCAATAATGTCATATTATGAAACTATCGTATCTCCTGCCGTCCAACATGCTTGGGATCGGCTGCCCAAAGAAAAACTTGCCACCGCTGCTAAGGTCGTTGTTGCGGCAGCTGTTCTACTCGGACTCTTTAAAATGTATCGTTCCATTCGATCACTTCAAAATCGTATCCAACAATTAGAAGACAAGCTTGCTGCAGAACAACAAAAAAACCAACAAACCGAATATAAGTACAACGAACTAAAAAGAAGAGTTGACGAGCTGGATGGTGATGATGTGTTTGAATCTTGCGATGGTGACGATGATAATCTTGTGCTTTCACTACCTCCTGTAACTAATTCTGCACCAACAATAACTTCAGTTGCATCTCTCAGTGGCTCAGAGGAAACTTCTACAACTACACCGATAAATACCGCAACTCCTGCAGCTGTAGCATCCCCCACTAAAACAGCATTGCAATTGTTCTGTGAAAAATTCCCCGGGAGCGATTTAGAATGCACGGTTGGATCAGAAAAAACAACATTCGCCAAATACTTTTTACACAACTTCCTTGGAATTGATAACACAACTAAATGTGAACCTGATGGAAACGGATGGTATACGTTAACTTTTCAAAGGGAACCTAAAGAAATTATATTTAATCAACTCCCTCATAAAGATGATCAAAGCTTATTTGAAAAAGGCTTAAGAGCAGCATTCTCGGGACTTTCAAAAATCATTAAAATTAAATTTCAATTATCAAACGTTGTAAGACTGCAAATAGTAAAATACAAAGATGCAACTAAAATTGAGTTCGATCCGACCGCATTTTCTATGTGCCAAGGTTGGAGTAGATGGCCACATACCGCTCATTTAAAATCTATTGCTATCTTTAATGCCCCTTTGGAAAACGGTTATCGTTTTCTTTTAGAAGGTGAACACAATTCATCTCTCACCTCTGAAAAAAGTGGGTTCATGGACGATCAAAAATTTGTGGAGCTTTTAGAACTCAATAAATAATCAGCAATTTGTGGCCATGCGAGGTATAACAAGCTGAATAGATCGTTTATTTATTTGAACCGTATACGTTATACTAGGACGCATGCTAAAAACCGTTGCGTCTTATTACGAAACTGCTATCTCGCCCGCTGTCCAGCAAACCTGGGATAAGCTTCCCAAAGAAAAGCTGATCACCGCTGCAAAAGTCATTGGTGCAGCAGTCATTCTCTTAAAACTCTACCAAGCCTATCAATCTTATCAAGCACTCAAGCAACAGGTTGAAAGGCAAGGCACCGAACTTAACGGACGGATTAATACACTAAACACCAATCTTAAAGCTGCAAATGACGAAATCGGTAGATTAAAAGTCCAATTATCCAAGTCACAAAGAAAAATTGCCAAAATCAAAAAAGAAATGGATGAGACTATTGGCCCGCTATTATTCGGGGGCACATCCAACACATCTATAACAGGTAATGGGTTAGATGCAAGTGCGATCGTTTCGACTTCTCCCAAATCAAATTCATTAGATGATGACGATGATGATATGACGCCTCCTCAACCTGCAGTAACTAATCACGCAACAACAACTTCAGTTGAATCTCACACTGGCTCTGAGGGACCATCTACGAATGCATCGAATAATCTGATAAATAACAATAATAATTACATTGACGCTGTAACGAAAAACTCCAACGAAAAAATGCTTGAGTTGTTTAAAAATCAATTTCCCGGCAGGCATCTTAACTGCACCTATACGCACCAAGGCCAAACCATTGAAACCAATTTTTACGAATTTTTGCTGAAAACTTTTTTTAGAATGAACGAGAGTCCAACATGTGTTTTTATTGAAGAACAGAATTCTTTTACGTTGACTTTTGAAAACCCCAAAGAAGTAATCGTCCATGACCTTCCAAAGGCTATCTGGACTAAAATTTGGGGGGTATCTTCCATACTTTACTATGCAATGATCCCCGTATTGAAACTCAAACCAACTGTAAAAATCTCTCAAACAATAACTGTGCAATTTATTCAGGAAAATGCAGGCACTAAGATGATTTTCAATGATACAGGAATCGCCCTTACTCCTACGCTAGGATATTCTGGTCATTTAAAATCGATTACGATTCCTAATAATCCTGAAGAGAAACTTTTAATCGAAGGTTTTCATAATTTCCCTTACGACAAAACAGGCGGGCCAGTCTTGCATCAAACATTCGTTGAAACAACATCCTTATTTTTTTCCTCAGACCAGGAGATCTAGAATTTGCTCGAAAGAAAGTGTCTCGGAGCTTTTCTCATTATCCCAAAGCCCTTCTGCCAGCTCAGATTTTTTTGCTTGAAGATCTAAAATCTTCGCTTCGATGGTTTGCGTTGTAAAATACTTTCTGGCAATCACGGTGTTTTTTCTGCCGACGCGGTGCGCTCTGTCGATGGCTTGCTGCTCAACGGCGCTATTCCACCACGGATCGTAGAGAAAAACATAATCAGCCGCTTGCAGATTAAGTCCTACGCCTCCAGCTTTTAAGCTGATCAGAAAAATAGAAACGTCAGGGTTATTTTGAAACTCATGAACAGGCGTTTCCCGATCGCGCGTCGATCCATCCAGATAAACAAAATTCCATCCTCTTTCTTCAAACTGCTTCCGAAACAGCTGAAGCATCGAAGTGAATTGACTATAGACCAGCACTTTGTGGTTGGAGGCGATCACTTCTTCCAGATCTTGGAGCACCTGCTCAAACTTGAGGCACTGCCCAGTATAAGATGGATCTAGAAGGGCCGGATGGCAGCATTGCTGCCTCAGCCTTAGAATAAGCTCCAGAACTTCCATGCGGTGCGCAGGAAGGCCTTCCTCTGCAATTTTCTGCATAAGCTCAGTGCGTTTCGTCCGAAGAAGATTTTCATAGAGTGCATACTCTTCATCGGAGGGACCCACTCCAATCACTTGAACGATCTTCTCCGGAAGATCAAGCCCTGCATCTTGCTTAGTGCGCCTTAAGATAAACGGCTGCATTTTTTTGCGGGACCGCTCATTTAAAGGCGCTTCGATAAGATTCGGCATGAGGAAGCGGAAAAGCGATAAAATTTCTTCAATCCGGTTTTCAATCGGTGTTCCGGTCAGCGCCAGCCGAAATTTCGCTTTCAGCCTGTAGACCGTATCGGCAATTTGCGTGGTGGAATTTTTGATCATCTGCGCTTCATCGAGCACAATTGTATCGAATGTCATTTGATTAAAGAGATGCGCGTCGGATCGCAGCGTCGCATACGACGTGAGAATAATCGATTGCCCTTCAAGATCTTCAAGACGGTCTGCCCCTTGATGCACATAAAAATCGACGCCGGGCAAAAATGTTTGAAGCTGTTGCTTCCATAGAGAAATCAGCGTCACGGGCATGACAATTAAAACCGAACCTTCTCTTATGGTTAAAAAAGCCAGCACTTGAATGGTTTTCCCAAGACCCATCTCATCGGCTAGCAGTCCTGAAAAGCCGCTCTGATAAAGAAATGACAGCCAGCTGAGCCCTTTTTGCTGATACGGAAATAACGTCCCGTGAAAGGCCGGCGCTGGCACCCTATCTTTCCAATCGGCCCTTTGATATGAAGGAGGAAGCGCCGCGATTTCATCTAAGAGACCGATATGCACTTTCCGGACACGGATGCCGTCTGGAGTTTTTTCTTCATCCAGAATCGATTCCCACGAAGGCGGCAGCTCAATAAGGCCCACCTCATGCGGAGAAAGATCGATCCACCGCTCATGCCGCTCGAAACACCCGACTACATCTTGGATCGGGAGCTTTTTATCTTCAAACTGAATCGTCCCTCTCAGCAGGATTGCGTCGGGTTTTTCTTCCGTTTCGCAATTGACCCCGCTCTGACGCACCACCCGCTTATCTCGAAAGTCACGCACCTTCCATCCCATCTCAAGTAGAAATGCGATGCTTTTTCCGACTTGATCCAGCGGGCAAAAATAATGCGAAGATTCAATAATTTTCCTCTTAAAGCCGGTTTCTAAAAGATCGTTTTCCCAGTGCCGTTCTTCCTGCGTGGGCAACTCTTCATGAAATCCTACCTCTCCCCATGCGCCGTAATTAAGATAAAGATTGGCAAAGCCCCCTGTTCGGTCGGTGAGTTTTAAAACGGGAAGAGGCGCCGGTTTTAATCGAGGCTGCTCGCCTTTAAATTTATGAGAGAGACCCTCTTTAAGAAGTTTTTCTAGATCTTTTGCAGAAACCACAGACGGCTTTTCTTCATACTGATCGGGATCGTGCCATAAACGGAATGTTCCGCCCTGCAGCGCTCCCAGCGGCGTGACAAGATCGTACGCGCCTATATTTTCTTCCCGTGCTCCGATCGTAATCTTGGGAGTGAGAGAAAAAATCCCCTCATCCTTCTGTTCGATCTCATAGAAAAAGCCGAGCGCCAGAAACGGATCCAAAACAACTTTTTTCCCTTTCCACGTAAGAGATCCTTTGGCGGCAGCCTCTTTGATGGCCTTTAGCGACCCTTCAAGAAGCAGTCCCACAAATCCTTCTAAACGGTTTGGGCCTCTCCTGCTTCACAAAAGCACGCACTCTAGGCGCGCCTTCACAGGCGCTGCAGCAGCATCCCTTTGTTTTCTCTGCACATTCCAAACATGAAATATACAGTTCGTTGCAGTCCATATTGGCGCAATTGAAATAAAGATCTGACGTCGCTTTGCAATGAAGACATTTGCTGATCACTTCGGCAGGTTCTTTATCTGTGATTGGAACAGCCAGCCTGTCATCAAAAACAAACAGTTTTCCTCTCCAGTGCCTCGATCCCGTCTCAAGACCGTATTTGATCACACCGCCCTGGAGCTGATACACCTCATTAAACCCTTCTTCTTTCATCAAAGCTGAGTAAAGCTCGCAGCGGATGCCTCCGGTGCAATACATCATGACCTTAGTCTTGGATGGATCCCTCTCCGCTTTAAGCTGGCGTGCATATTCGGGAAACTGTCTGAATTTTTCAAGATCGGGAAGCTCGGCCCCTTCAAAATGGCCGACATCCCACTCATAATCATTTCTGACATCAATTAAAATCGTGTTCTCATCCTTGCTATCAAGCATTTTTTTCCACTCTTCCGGAGAAAGATGAACGCCTGTTTTGGACATGTCGACTTCCTTATCGAGCGCTACAAGCTGGGGCCGTGTCTTCACAGTCATGCGGGGAAAGCAATGTTCATGCCAAGTATGGATTTTAAATTCGATGCCGCCAAACCTCGCCTGCATCCACTCTCTATATTGCTGTGACGCCTGCGGCGATGCCGACATCTGGCCATTGATGCCCTCTTTCGAGATGTAAATTCTTCCTTGAACATCCCTATCTGAAAAAAACTCTTTATGTCTGAGCACTTCAACTGCAGGATCTTCAATCTCCTTAAAAAAGTAATATGCCAATACATGATATCCCATATGGGAACCAGTATAGCCCTCTCCCCCTCTAAAAACAAGCATGTCTGGACAAGGTTCCCTTTCGCTCTGTCCAGGGAGCCTGCCTAAAACCTTGGCCTAAATGTGAAAATCGCAGTACAATAGCTCTTCTAAAAAGGGGGTTTTTTATGATGCCGGTAGACTTCTTTGATATGAATGCAATTTACAATGAGGAATACTCATATTCGCTGCCAAGAAAAGTTTTGGAAGGATTTGGAAAAGGACTAGGATTTCCGGATAATACAGTAGAATACACCCAAGAAGAGATCGGGGCGTTGCAGTTTGATGCCATGGAGATTTGGAGTAGAATTCAGAGCCGCAAGCTTGAGAATTCTAAAAAAATCATTTTAACTGCTGGAGCTCCAGGAGTTGGTAAAACGACGCTGATGAGGGGGATGTGGGAAAATTCGGAGAGTAATTTAGCTTATATTTGCCCGGATGATGTCTGCTTGAAAGAGATGGATAGAACCTATGGAGCAATGGTTGCACAAGATAGCTCTCCTGCGTGTTTACGAAGTGCTTACAACAAGTGGAGAGCGGCTTCTAACTTTGCTCATCATCTGATTACAGCACATTTGGTGAAACAGCATGCAAGTTTTTATTTTGGAACAACTGCTTCCGGAGACAAAACCTGTCTTTTTTTGGATTTCTTGAAAAAGAATGGCTACACAATAGAAATCTTACATGTTTCAGCTCCTGATCAAGTGAGATTTGACTCGATTGCAAAACGAGACAAGGTATTTGTTCAAACATCTGATCAAGACGTATTGAATAAACAGCTAATGGTTCATGAGCGCATTCAGGATACCTTCTTAAAATATGCCGATCGGATTGATTTTTATTTCAGAGACGGAGTCGATAATAAGGCTCTTCTCGCTGCAACCTGGATCAGACAGGGCGAAGGTAAAGGAGTTCTTCAGGTTTGTGATCAGAAAGCGTATGAAGAAATGAAAAATCTACACGACAAAGTATGCGAAGGAATGAAAAAACCCGAGCTTAAATGGTCGAACACTGTAGAAAAAACACTATAATTAACGTTTTTCCTCGAAAATGAGACTCTGCGGGCAGACGCGAAAGGGCCCCGCCGAGCGTGCGAGGCGGGATGAGTGCGGATGTAGCCGATGTCAGCTCAAAAGGGCTAGCGGGGACGGGGAACCTCGTCCCGACATATGAAATAAGAAGCCTCTAAAAAAAATTTCACAGAAAATTAACCTCATTTTTTATCCTCAATTAAAGATTTACACTTGTTAAAAAACTCTCCCTTTAATACTATAGCACCCTTTGAAGATAACATAATGGTTTGGAGAGACAATGGTACGTTATACAGGCCCTAAAAATCGCATCGCACGTCGATTTGGCGTCAACATTTTTGGGCGCGCACGCAACCCTCTGCTTCACAAGGCAAATCCACCCGGAGCCCATGGAGCAAAAAGAAAGAAAAAATCTGACTTCGGTCAGCAGCTTGAAGAAAAACAAAAGCTTAAAGCCATCTACGGCATGATCAACCAAAAACAACTCGTGCGCTACTACCAAGAAGCGCTGCGTCAGAAAGGGGTGACAGCTCACCTGTTCTTGCGACGTTTAGAGTGCCGTTTGGACAATATCGTTTACCGTCTGCGCCTGGCGCCTACTATTTTTGCCGCTCAACAGATCGTGACTCATGGTCATGTGCTTGTCGATGGCAAGAAAGTAGACCGCAGGTCATTCGAAGTGAAACCCGGCATGGTCGTATCTATTAAGCCGAAAGCTCAAGAACTTCCTGTGATCAAGCAATCGGTAGAAAATACAGGCCGTGATGTTCCAGGCTATTTAGAACTCGATCCAGTAAGCTTTAGTGGAAAATTGGTCAGCGAACCGCATCTTGACCAAGTTCCATTCCCTATCCCTGTTAACGTTTCTCTCGTCTGCGAGCACCTTGCTCACACGAGCTAAGAACTGATATTCCGTTCGATCTTTATAACCCCTTCCCATTTTTGGCGAAGGGGTTTTTTATTGAACACTTTCAAAATTAAAGTGAATCCTATATCCTGAGTGTTCAAAAAGGATTTTCCTATGAAGCGAATTGGTTTTGGATTACTGCTTATCGCCGCCCTCCACGCTGATGAAGCGGCGGATGAAATCAAATTGCCCGTACACCGATTTCAGGTGGGGCCGGATGTATTCTGGTCGCATTACCGCAGCGCATACGGCGCAATCTCCAAAGGCGTAAAAGTGACTGCTTCTGTGAACGGCTATTTCGGAGGCCTTCGTTTAGGCTATGATTATTTGCAAGCCGATGCGCTCTATGCAGGAACGGAAGGCGTTGTAGCCTGGGGCCGTGAAGAGCTTCATAGAAGGCGCTCGGTTTCTACTCTGGCTGCTTTAACCTGCACAGATTGCAAACAAAAATCGATCCATGAACATCAAACCCGTTTTTGGGCTAATATCGAGCAGCGCCTTGGCTACAATGCTCAAAGTACGGTGTATCCTGATTTCATTGCGACGCCTTACATGGGGCTTGGCTGGCATTATGAAGGCACCTCTAAAGACAATGCACATTGGTACTACGGTGCCGGAGGCATTAAAACCATCCAGAAGTTCTACGATCATTTTGAACTGGGCATTGACCTGAAGCTCATGTACGGATTCGACATCCATGATAAAGGGTTCATCTCGTTTACAGCAACGCAAGGAAAGAAAACATTCTGGGGCTTTGAAACAGCTCTTCCTCTGCGCTGGACATTCGGCTATTCGGGAATATGGGATTTTGAGTTCAAGCCGTATCTTCTGAAGCTGAACCTCAACTCGCCGCAAACCATTGTGGGCGCGCGGTTAATGGTTGGATATAGTATTTAACGTTTAATAATCTGCCTTAAGACATACGGCATGATGCCGCCGTGTTTGTAATACTCGACTTCAATCGGAGTATCAAAACGGAGCGTCAGCGGCACTTCCCGTTTTTTGCCTTGATGTTCGATCACCAGCGTGATCTCTTGATGCGGCGACAGATCGCCGTCCGCGCCTTGAAGAGTGAACACTTCATCGCCGGTGATTTTTAGACTCTCCCAGCTCGCATCATTTTTAAATTCCAGCGGCATCACGCCCATCCCGATGAGATTGCTGCGGTGGATCCTTTCAAAACTGCGGGCGACAACAGCATTCACGCCCAGCAGCATCGTTCCTTTAGCGGCCCAGTCGCGCGAGCTTCCCATCCCATAATCTTTTCCTGTGAAGATGATAAGCGGAGTATTTTTTTTATGGTACACTTCAGACGCTTCAAAGATCGATGTGATCGTTCCGTCAGGAAGTTTTGTAAAACCGCCTTCTTTTCCGCCGGCCATATGATTTTTTAGACGGACGTTGGCAAACGTGCCCCGCATCATCACATTGTGATTGCCTCGACGGCTTCCATAGCTGTTAAAATCTTCTTCCTTGACTCCAAGCGAGAGAAGATATTTTCCTGCCGGAGTGTTTGCCGTGAATGCGCCCGCAGGAGAAATATGATCGGTCGTCACCGAGTCGCCAAAAAGCGCCAGCGCCTTCATCCCTTTTAAAAGGGGACGTTTGGGAAGCTCGAGCGAGAATTTTTCAAAGTACGGCGGCTGCTGAATATACGTGCTTTTCGCGTCCCAGTTATACTGCGCAGACTTCGTTGTTTCGATTTTTTGCCAAACGGGGTTGTCTTGCATGATATGCGCATACCGGTCCTTGAACATCTGAGGCTGGAGGCATTTGTGGATCTCCTGCTGGATCTCTTCGGAGGTCGGCCACACATCTTTCAAGAAGACAGGTTGTCCGTCGGATCCGATCCCTAGCGGCTCTTTAGCAAGATCGATATCAACGCGCCCTGCAATCGCAAAAGCGACCACCAGCGGCGGCGACATGAGAAAGTTTGCTTTCACAGCGCCGTGGATGCGCGCTTCAAAATTACGATTGCCGCTTAACACACTTGCCGCCACAAGATCATATTGCTGGATCGCTTTCTCGATTCTCTCTTCAAGCGGTCCGCTGTTGCCAATGCATGTTGTGCAGCCGTAAGCGACCAGCTGAAATCCCAGCTGATCAAGATATTTTTGGAGGCCGCTTTTATTTAAATAATCAGTCACAACGCGGGATCCCGGCGCCAAACTTGTTTTCACCAGCGGATTGATCTTAAGCCCTTTTAGAACCGCTTTTTTCGCAAGAAGGCCTGCACCCACCATTACACTAGGGTTGCTGGTGTTTGTGCAGCTGGTGATGGCTGCAATCACGACAGAGCCGTGTCCCAGCACCATCTCCGCATCATGGACATAACTTGGATCGTCGACCGCTTCCGTAAAAGGACGGTTCGTCACCATCTCATCTTCGCTCCAAGGGAGCGGGCCATTATTGCTTGTCGTTTCTTTTCCGCCCGACTCATGCGGCAGTTCCGGAGAAAAGGTCGATGTCCCCCGGATGAACACGCGTCTCGACTGTTCGGGCTTTGTTTTTTCATATCCGCCTTGAGCCACCTGCGCTGACATCAATTTTGCAAAGGTGCTCTTGAGTTCCGGAAGGTTGATCCGGTCTTGAGGCCGCTTAGGCCCTGCAACGCACGGCTTAACCGATCCGAGATCGAGCTCAACCACTTTTGTGTAATCGATATCTCCCTTCTTCGGGATGCCGAAAAGATTTTGTGCGGTGAGATATTCTTTCACGAGGGCAACAAGCTTCTCACTTCTCCCCGTCATGCGCAGATAGTCGAGCGTTTTGTCATCGCAGGGAAAAAATCCCATTGTCGCGCCGTACTCGGGAGACATATTTCCAATCGTCGCGCGGTCAGCCACCGTCAGCGTTGCCGTCCCCTCTCCAAAAAACTCAACGAATTTACCAACGACATTTTCTTTTCTTAAAAGTTCCGTAATCCTCAGTGTCAGATCCGTGGCCGTCACCCCTTCGTGAAGCTTTCCAAAGAGATGAACGCCGATCACCTCGGGCGTTTGAAGAGCTACCGGCTGCCCCAGCATCGCCGCTTCCGCCTCAATGCCTCCAACGCCCCATCCGACAACTCCGAGCCCATTGATCATCGTCGTATGAGAATCGGTCCCAACAAGCGTATCGAAATATATAACGCCACCCTTCTCCACCACACACGTCGCGATATTTTCCAGATTGACCTGATGAACGATGCCGATTCCCGGCGGCACGACTTTAAACGTTTCAAACGCCTCTTGTCCCCACTTCAAAAATTCATAACGCTCGCGGTTTCTTTCAAACTCAATTTTCAGATTAAATAAAAAAGCGTCCGATGAACCTGAATGATCGACCTGCACCGAATGGTCCACCACAAGATCGACAGGCACCTGCGGCTCGATGCTCTCTGCTTTAAACCCCTTCTCTGCCACCGCATCACGCATCGCCGCCAAATCAACGAGCAGAGGCACGCCCGTAAAATCTTGCAAAATCACCCGCGCCACAATAAATGGCACATCGCGGTCCGACGGCTTCTTTGCATTCCACGTCGCAAGCTCCCGCACATCATCCTCTTTAACCCTTATCCCGTCGCAGTGCCTCAAGAGCGCCTCAAGCATGATCCGGATCGATACAGGCAGCCTTCGAATCTTGCCCACCTCGTGCGCCTCCAGCGCCGGCAACGAGTAATAATGCGCCCCCGACGGCAGTTTCTTCAACGTCTTGAATTGATCTTGCATGACACACCTATATTTGAATGGTGTATAGCGAAAGCCCCAAAAAAGACATAGAAATTTATTAAGATGTCTTCTTTCTAGAGAATGCTTTGTGTCACAATAGAGTTGCTTTTCTCCTTTGCTTAGATAATGAATTGAGATTATTTTTCCTAAACTGA
>CAVTNO010000005.1:0-173015 GCA_963736155.1 uncultured Rhabdochlamydiaceae bacterium
CAAAGGATCAGCTTCGGCAATACGGAGAGGTCGGCTCATCGCCGAGCAAGGCTACCAAATCGAATTGTCGAGCTATACGGTTGAGACGGTCTCGGACTACCAGACGCTAAACGACCTGCTCCATAAGCGGCTTCGCTGGCTTGTGGTGATGCGCCACATGCGGCCCGCCGGTCATTTAGGCCTCCTCTTCACGCAAGGGCTGCCTTTGGTCGGCGATCGCCGTTCTGGTGCACCCCACCTGGCCAACGGCCGCCCTTTATTTCGGCGCTTATTTCGTTTTACGAATTGCCATGACTTGGCTGATCGGCGGTTATGGCTTAAAGCGAGAACATTCTGGCAAAAATGCCGGTGGTGTTCTGCTGGGACGCGTTCGCCCTTTTCATGTGGGCAGCCAGCTTCCTGCGAAACACCATCCGCTGGCGGGGCGGTTGTATACATATACGTGGCGGAGAGTTAGTGCCCAGCGGCGAATAGCTAGCCGCTGTTGCTGCCACCGCTTACTCGTGTAGTGTCCAACAAATAGCTGGCCACTCGCACGAAAGCCTGGCGCATACTAAGTCAGGCCTCGCCCAACGCCCGTGCTGACCGTTTCAGGGGAGCAGCAGAAGCAGATTGAAGAGTGGTGGCGGCTTTCGGGGACACCACAACAGGTGGCTCTCCGCAGTCGTATCGTTCTGGCGGCCGGGCTGGGCAAATCGGAAGCGGCCATTGCAGCTGAGATGAACGTCAATCGCAAGGCGGTCCATTTGTGGCGGGAACGATTCGCCGAACAAGGGTTGCCCCCTCTTTGGGAGATCGCACCAGGCTCGTGGCCGCATGGCAACGTTCAGTCCGAAACAGGTCAAAGCCGTGATCGACGCTACTTTACACTCCAAGCCCCGAGGGATGAGTCACTGGAGTTGCCGACTCTGGCGGCTCAGCAAGGTCTCAGCAAGTCGACGGTCAACAATCTGTGGCACGGCCACAACATCAAACCGCACCGCACAAAGAAATTCAAGTTGTCGCGCGACCCGAAGTTCTTGCAGAAGCTCACTGATGTTGTTAGTCTGTACTTGAATCCGCCCGACCAGGCCATTGTGCTGTGCATCGACGAAAGAGCCAAATTCAGGCTTTAGACCGCACCCAGCCTGGCCTGCCGCTCAAGAAAGGTCGCTGCGGCACTATGACACATGACTACAAACGGTACGGAACGACTACCCTCTTTGCCGCCCTCGATTTGCTCCAAGGCAAGGTCATCGGCGACTTTCACAAGCGCCATCGCTTGGCGGGAATCTAAATCAGAGCGCGGGCGGGGCAAATATGCCAAGCCCGCGTTTCTTAGTCTGGCTTTTGGCAACGGTAAATACGACGTAAATATTTCTTTGAGATAGTTCAAATGGCAGTTGTTACCATCCCCTTCAATTTGACCGCACAGCGGTACCGATCTGTATTAGCGAAACCGATGCACAAGGAAATCGGGTTCATAGGCAATCGGACATTCTTCGGCAAGGGTTCCCGCGAAGAAGCAGCCAAGGCTCTGACCTACCTCGGCCTCACCTGGAAAGACGATGAATCGCGCCAAGTCCGGGCGCACTTCCGATGCTTTTGACATTCTGTGCCAAGGCAAGCGCCCATCCTTTCTGGAATCCGATCGCGTGTGCCCTCAGTCTTTCTGCGCGGCTGCGGCACCTACTCAGCCAGTCTGAACCCGGCGAATCCGTTGGGAACCATCCAGAGCATCGAGTACACTCTCCCATCCCTGGAGCGAACAGGCAGAACGGGAGCACGAACAGTCGTTGGCCTGTGATGCAGAAGGAGTCGTGGAAATCGCACTGGAGGCAGAGGTGACTTCCGCAATGCTCAAATCAGTGCTATTTGTGATTCTCAGTCTTTTGTGAAAGCGTCTGCGAGTGGCCGAACAATCCGCGGGGGCGGATAACCAGAGTGGCGGCAATGAGAACTCCGATAAGGGCGACTTGGAGGGCTGCGGCTCTCGCTTGTTCGGCCTGCGGAATCCAACTGCGCAGCAGTGCACCGGAAGCACTCCAGAAGCCCCACACGACCAATGCACCTAAGACAGCACCCCGATTACTGCCCGATCCACCAACAATCAGCATGGCCCAGAGCTGAAAGGTCAGAATCGGAAGAAAATCTTCGGGCGCGATGAAACCCAGGAAGTGAGCGTACAGCGCACCGCCGAGGCCCATGAGCATGCTGCCGGCAATGAAGCTCTGCAGGCGAAAGAGCGTGACGTTTTTACCAATAGAAGACGCTGCCTCCTCATCCTGACGGATCGCGCGAAGGACTCGACCCCAGGGGCTATGGACTAGTTTCTCGAGTGCGACATACGCGGAGGCGAGGAGGATTAGAGAGAGCGCCAGGTAGGCCAAATTCCACTGAAGGCCCGTGCCGAGCCAAGACTGCATCGGCTTTGGGATGAACTGCACGCCGAAGGGGCCGCCGGTGAGGGTTACCAAGTTGTGGGCCAGCGCTTGAATCATGATGGAGATGCCGAATGTAGTAATGGCCAAATAATCTCTTTTCAGCCTCAACGTGAGAGCCCCGGCCAGGAACCCAACCAAGCCCGTGAGCAGAACAGCCGCCATCATACCGGCGGGTACAGGCAGGCCGAAGCCCGCCATCCTGTCTTGCATTTTCGGCGCAGTTAAGAGGGCGGACGTGTAAGCGCCCATGGCGACGAATCCAGCCACACCTACGTTGAAGAGGCCCGTAAAGCCCCATTGCAAATTGAGTCCGAGATTGATAATGGCGAAGATCGCGACAAACACTAGGAAGAAAATCCCATAGGCGAGAGCACTCGATAAAGCCATCAGCTTCTGTCGCCTCCAAAAAGGCCGTCGGGTTTTACGAGCAAGATCAGAATCACGATGGCAAACGCGCTGGAGGCACGGTAAGGGGAGCCGACCAGATTCACCGAAGCGCTTTCCGCCAAACCGACGCCGATCCCGCCGAGAACCGCACCCCACAAAGACGAAATACCGAAACCGATTCCCCCGACAATCACCGCGGCAAAGAGCGGAAGCAATAGTTCACTGCCCATGCTGGGGCGGAGTTGGGCGGTGAGGCCGACGAACATGCCCGCAATGGTGGCGAGGACACTGCCGATTATCCAAGCAGCACGGAACACCTTCTGCGGATCAATGCCGGTGACGCGGGCAAGGTCCAGGGTTCGAGGCTGTGGCGCGCATGGATCGCCCTAAAACGCTGTAGCGGAGGAAGGCATGGAGGGCTGCGACTATCAGCAGGGTGAGGCCTACAACAAGCAGTTGGTCGGGTGTGAAACGAAGGCCGCCATGGAAGCTGCGCGGCACAACATTCGCCGCCAGTTGGAGATTTTGAGAATAGTATTGAGGGACGCCGCCTTGCCAATATTGGAGGACGTTGCGCAGGACGAGAGAAGCGCCGAAGCTGGCGATGACAAGAGTGATAGAACCCTGTTTACGCAAACGCCGGAACAGGATGGCGTCGAGCAAGAGGGCCAACAGGGCGGTGGCTGCCGCAGCGAGCGGCATGGCGATGACGAAATCCCAGCCAAAAGAAAAGGGATGGATGGGTGTTTGCGATGCCTGAATCGTTTTGGCCATGAAGGTGTTGATAAGCAATGCCAGATAGGCACCCCAAGCCAGCAGTTCTCCATGGCTGAAGTTTGAAAATCGAAAAATGGAGAAAGTGAAGCTTAAGCCAATGGCTCCGAGCGAGATGATGGAGCCTAAGATGAGTCCGTCGGCCAGTATTTGGAGTATCATCAGCGCTTTGCGAAGCTCCCGAGATAGAGTTCGGCGACGCGAGGGTCACTCTGAAGGTCAGAGCTGTCGGCGATGACGCGTTCTTTGCCTTCAGACATAATGGCCGCACGGTCTGCGAGTGCGAGAGCCGCTTTGACATTTTGTTCGACCAGCAGGATGGTGACACCGGCGGCGCAGACTTCGCGGAGCTTAGCAAAGACGTGACCGACCATTTTAGGGCTGAGGCCGGCAGACGGTTCATCGAGAACCAACAGCTTGGGCCGAGCCACGAGACCGCGCGCCAGGGCGAGCATTTGGCGTTGCCCGCCGGACAGATGACCCGCGAGAGCTTTGCGCTCGCGATGGAGGTCGGCGAAGAGAGCCATAGACGAAATCCAAACTCTGCGTGCGTTTCGCATTGACGATGGCTGCCGCCAGTTCCAGATTTTCCGCCACGCTGAGATTGCTGAATACGTTATCAAGCTGGGGCACGAAGGCCAGGCCTTGACGAAACCATTTGATGCGCAGGGATCCGGGTGATGTCTTCGCCGAATAAGAGATTTCGGCCTGCGGTGATGGGCGCGAGTCCGGCTAACGCCTTTGCCAAGGATGACTTTCCGGCGCCATTTGGTCCCAATACGGCCAAGATCTCTCCGGCTTCTACTGTTAGATTTGCGCCTCGAACAATGGGCAGGCCGGGTTCGTAGCTCACCTCGAGGTTCTCAACGGTGAGAGCGGTTGGCATTGCTATGAAGCTCGCGGGTCCTAAATAGGCTTCCACTACGCGTGGATCTTGCAGCACGGAGACCGGATCGCCCTGGAGTAAGATTTGACCTTCCACCATGACCATCAGAGAACGGCAAAGCGAAACGACCAAATCCATGTTGTGCTCGACAATAAGGAAGGTGGTCGCCTTTCTGATTGAGAGCCAATATTTTTTCGACGATGCGGTCTAAGAGCACAGGATTGACACCGGCACCCGGTTCGTCGAGTAAGCACGAGTTTCGGTTCGGCGATCATCACGCGAGCCAATTCCAGCAGCTTGCGCTGACCGCCGGACAGGATTTGCGCTGGTTTGCGTGCGAGTTCAGCGAGGCCGACAAATTCGAGCCAGTAGAGCGCGGCCTCGTAACCTTGCTTGGCTTGTTCGCGTACCCGCTTTGCGTTCAGCCAGTTGTTCCACAAGCGCTCGCCGGCTTGATGACGCGCGGCGACGGTGACATTGTCGAGCACGGTCATTTCCGGGAAGAGGCGAGGAATTTGAAAGGTGCGGGCGAGGCCGGCGGCAAAGACATGATGAGGGGCGAGCCCGCAAATGTTGCGCCCGTTCATGAGAATCTTGCCGGCTTCCGGTTTGTAGAACCCAGCCAGGCAGTTGAAGAGCGTGGTTTTGCCTGCGCCGTTTGGACCAATGAGGCCCATGATGGCGCCGGCAGGGATTGAGAACGATACGCGATCGACAACCTGCTGACCGCCGAATCGCTTTGATACGCCGGAAGCCACCAGAAGATCGCGCGTCGCTGCGCTCATTAATCGGCACCATTCGAGTAGCGCTTCGGCTTCGATTTCCACGCGATACCCGTCACCGATCAAGCCAGCAACCTGGAGCATGGTATTCGCAGGACGAATGTGAGCGAAGTAGCGGCCATGGACTTTGCTGACGAGCTCCCAATCAGAGGCATCGGTGAGGTAGACGCGGGTGCGGATGACGTCTTCCAAACGGCCACCCAGAGATTTGATACTGGCGCTGATCTTGTCAAGGATGTAGGTGGTTTGCGCTGCAGGATCGTTTCTGCCAATCAGACGCCCGCTGCCGTGGGTAGCCGTGGTGCCTGAAACAACGATGCGGTTACCAACGCGGACCGCGCGTGAGTAGCCGGCGAGCGGCTCCCAGATGCTGCCACTATCCAGGGTCCAGTGCTGCTTTCGTCCTTCGACAGGTTGCTTTTCCCAAAGGGGCTGGAGGGCATCGAGATGGTGACTCAGATCGCCCGACGCGGTGAGGAAAGGAGGCTTGCGGTATTCGTCGCCGCAGTCGCCGGGCAGGCGCTGGGTGGAGGAGAACGCGGCAGCCAGATTCGCACAATCTTCTTCATCCAAGGAGAAGCCAAACACTTTCAGATTGTCCGCCCGATGCTCCGATTCGCCCAAACGTGCGCCGACGATGACAGCGGCGACGGCCTTCTGTTGCAGCACCCAACGCGTGGCCACATTGGAAACAGAAACACTGTGCTTGCGGGCGATAGACTGAGCGGTTTTTAGAAGCTTTTGCAGCGCAGGCCAGCCACCGATGGCTTGGATGAAGCGACCGTACTTCATCTTGCTCCAGTCGTTCACGAATTCCGGCTCAGCCGCATCAACCCAACGGTCGGCCAGAAATCCGCCGCCGAGCGAACCATAAGCCAGCAGGCGTACGCCGCGGTCAAGGCAGAGTTCAGACATGGCTTCCGTTGCGCGGCGATCAAGCAATGACAGGCAGACCTGATTTGTGGCGATGGTGACGCCTTCGCTCAACAGCAGGCGTAGATGCGCAGTATCGAAATTTGTCAGTCCCAGATGCGCGATCAGCCCTTGCTCACGCAAACGCTGCAATTCCAGCATGGCGTCGATATAGCGTGGATCGTCGAAGGTCCACCAATGGAACTGCATCAGATCGATGCGTGAGGTTTTCAGGCGATCGAGTGCGCGCTGCAACGCCTTCGCGAACGATGCCGCCGTCATGGGCCCTGGTTTGGGACACCATTTGGTAAATGCACGGAAAGGAGGATGGCCGGGCGAGGATTGGAGAGTGCCGGTGATGACTTCCGATGAACCGTAATGGTCGGCCATGTCGAAGGTGTCAAAGCCGGCAGCGGCGTATTCTGCCAGAGCGGCTGAACTGGTGACGGGATCGAGCGTTTTACAATCACGCTCCATGTCGGCCACCTGCCATAAGCCAGTGACAATGCGTGCGATTTCGAATGCCGGGTGCGAGAACGGTCCGCTCAGGGCGGCGTCGCCTCGTTTGTTTTGATTGCTTCTATCATCTCGTTGCAAGTCGCGTCTGAAAAGCCTGGACCGCTTCGGGCGAGATCTGGCCTACCGTCACGCACTCGGCCGCCGGAGATTTTCCAGGTGCGGAACGGTCCGGAGATGTCGCCATACTTGTCGAACTGGATGGGCCCGATGATGCCTACATAGCGGATGGGCTTCTTTTCGCGAATCAATTGGAAAGCGCGGGCGAAGCCGGAAGGTCCCGCGTAGATGACTTCTCCGCCGGGTGCCGCTCACTTTTAAAAGGGCCTCTCTGATGGCGGCCGCTTCAAACTTCCAGCTTGCGCGATGGCCAAGCCGAGAATAGCGGCGGCATCGAAGGCGCGGTCGGCAGCGGGGGACGCGGCATCGAAGCCGCCGCTCATGGCTGGATAAGCTTTGTTGAAATAGTCGCTGGATGGCGTCCTGGTTGTTCCCGAAGATGTTCCGTAGGCATTGTTCAGATATTGCGGACCGACGCCTTCGATGAAGTCAGCCGTGTTCATGCCGTCACTGAAGAGAAATTGTCGCGCATTGCCTTGCTGAATCCAAGTTCGGATGATGGTGGTGCCGTCGCCAGGATAGCCGATGAAGTAGAGCGCGGGCGGATCACCTTGTGAGGCTCTGGTGACTTCGGCGTTGTAAGAGGATTGCTCGGGATCGTAGGCAACTGCGCCGCTGATTTTTCCACCCAATGACTGATAGGCTCGGCGGAATTCAGCAGATAGATTCACTCCGAAATCGTTGTTGACGTAGAGAATGGCCAGGGTCTTCATGCCTTCCGCAATGGCGAATTGGGCGGCGGCGATACCTTGCAAAGAATCGGAGGTGATGGTGCGAAAGAACGAAGCTGTTTGTTTTCCCCTGCATGGCTAATTTTGTGAGCGCCGGCGTTGAGGAGGCAGGCGAGATTTGAAGCACGCCGGCGGGGGCCGTCACCGCTGTCACCATGGGCACAGTAACCGAACTGATGATGCTACCGATGATGGCGGGCACTTTGCGGAGGTCAACCAGTTGCCGTGCCTGGTCCACTCCAACCGAGCCTTCCCCTTGGTCATCACGCAGGTCTAACACGAGTTCGCATCCCGCGATGCCTTGCGGGCCAGCTGCTTTATTCAGTTCCTGAAAAGCCAGTTCGACTGCTTGCGCGGCGGCCTGTCCGAAGCGTCCCGCGGGGCCGGTTAATGGGACGACCATGCCGACGGTGTGAGTGCAGGAAGGCATTTGCGCTAACGCATGGACGCAAAGACCCGCCAGCAACAGGCCAGGCGTGAAAACCGGGAATCGCATAAGAAGGTGAACTATAGCCTTGATTATGGCAGTCTCATTCTTGAGACGGACCTTCACCTAAATAGCGTTTGAAAAAGGCGATGAGCTGCTTATAGGCGAAGCGTGTTTGCACGGTGGGACCTGTGTCCCAACTGTGCGGCGAATCTGGCAAGACCACCAGTTGTACATCTTTGCCTTGTAGGATGAGCCGCTGTTCGAGCGTCACGGAATCTTTGAACAACACAATTTCATCTTTCATGCCGTGGATGAGCAGCAGGTGATCGACTAAGCCGCCTGATTTCAGAAATGCGGAAGAATTGGTGTATTCGTTTGGATGGTCTTGCGGCGCCATCATGGTCCGCATCTCACCCGTGGTGGCATGGAAAAGGCTGGTCGCCGGAGCACCCGCCACTCCTGCTTTATAGACGCCGGGTTTGGTGAACAGGGACATGGTGGTGAGCAAACCGCCGTAGCTGCTGCCCCAAATACCAACACGCGCCATATCCACATAATGCAGCGTTTCGAGGAACTTCACGCCACTGTATAAATCTTCGACGTCGATACCGCCGTAATCCAAAGCCAGTTTCTGGCGGAACGCTTTGCCATAGCCCAAGGCTGCCGCGAATATCGACATTCAACAGGATGTAACCCTTGTTGGGCAAGATATTGGTCGAGGCCCCAGGTTGGGTGTGCCACACGGCCGCCCCACTGATTGCGAACTGTATTGCTATAGACGGAGCCTACTATGGCCGGATATTTCTTCGATGGATCAAAATCAGGCGGTAAAGTGAGCCGGCCATGCAGAGGGACGCCGTCTGCAGTGCTGCGAAAAGTCACGTATTGCGTGGAGACCCAACGATACTGTGTGAATTCGGGGAGTGGAGAATGAGTGACCTGCTGTACCGACTGCGAACCGTCTAGACGCTGAAAGAGAAGGTCTGGCGGAATAGCGTCGCTTGAAAAGTAGTCGGCAGCAACGGAGCCATCGGGCGAAACAACGTGCGCTATGCGTGCCCGCTGAATGAGTGACTTGAGTCTCGACACCCGTGCGGAGATCGACCTTGTGCGGTTGGCGTTCTTCGGTACCGGCCCTCATTCGAAATGTAGAAGAGGGCGTTGGCGGGCGCATTCAGACTTGCTGAGAAGACTTCGGCGCGGCCGGTGGTGATGCGTCGCGCGGCTGCGCCATCAAGCGACGCATAATAAACCTGGTAAAAGTTTTCGCGATCGGATATGAAGTAGATGCCTTGACCATCTGGCGCCCAATCGGCCCACCATTCAGCAGTAACATTGTCCGGATCGGCCTCGTGTAAGAGGAGTGAGGCATCACCGGATTGAGGATGAACCAGAAGGAGATGGCGGTCCTTTATATATAAGTCGCTCTTATCTACCAGCAGAGTTCGATCGTTGGGCGACCAAGCGATGTTGAAGATGAGGTCGGACGGATCGCCGCCGCAGGTTGGCCCAGTGGATTCGATGTTCCGCTCCGACGTTGACGAAGCCGAGACGCCGCCGCTCTGCAGGCTCGCCGGGGAAGGCCCGTTTCACCATACGGAGCGCGGTTTCGGCACCGAGATAATCCGGGATGGCGCGAAGCGGAATTTGTGATTCGTCCAGCGAAATGAACGCAAGGGTTCGGCCATCATGAGACCAGACCATCTGCTCGGCATTCAAAGGAGCATCACCAACCCTGGTGACTTCGGTTGCCGGCCCGCTGGAATTGATGGTTGCGATAAACAGATCTGGGCCAGATTGAAAAGCGATTTTGTCGCCGGAAGCGGTTGCATTGATTGCGCTGATGTGCGCTTTGGTGGTGAGCTGTTCGGGCTGATCGCCGGGCCGGACTGCATAGAGTTCGCCTTTGAATAAGAAGAGCAGCCTTGCTTGATCGGGACTCCAAAGCACGTGCGTGACGCCGCGATCCATTTCGGCAGTCGGCCGCTTCCTGCATCTTCGGCAGATCATTCTCAACCTGGGAAGGAATTTTCGGCCGGGGCATATTGGTGACACGGCACAGGCTGCGGCCGGCCGGGAGTGGCAAGCCAGACGTCACGGAAATTCGTTCCTTCGTCATTCCAAAGGAACGCGACGGAATGGCTGCTTGCCGACCAAACGAAATCTTGTGGAGCCGTGCCGATAATCCACGGGAGGTGTACAGGCGGTTGATGTCGAGCTTTTCAGCGGCGTTTGCACTCCAACAGCAGAGCCCGGCGCAGGATCGTGGCAATTCGAATCATTGCGCGGCCTTCACTGTTGCAGGCAATTCGCTGTTGTCGCCTAGAATTTCCCAGCGTTGTAAGGCGATGGGCACGTTGCCGTTGGTCCACACAAAGTCATTGAAGTGCAGCAATGAGAACTTGTCACCTTGAATTCGGCGCGCGTCTGCGAGCAATTTTGTAAGTTGGATCTTGCCGATTTGGTAACTGATGGCCTGGCCTGGTGAACTGGCGAAGAGAGCAGCTTCGTTAAGCGCTGTTTGACGATCCATGGGTACAGCTTGAGCAAGATAGTCCGCGGCTTGCTGAAGAGAGAATGTGCCCAGGGCCAACTTCACATCGGCCTCAACGCGGAGGGCGCGTAGGCGCATAAAGCTATAGATGATTTCTCGGGTGTGAGGGCTGTCATCGAAGAGACCTGCTTGGAGCATCATCTCTTCGGCATAGAAGCCGATGCCTTCGTTGGCGGCTGAATCATAGTAGTGGCGCCGAATGGGATCAGGGTTGTTCCAGCTCAAACAAAGCTGAAGGTAGTGGCCAGGCACACCCTCATGCACGATAATCGGTCGCGGATCTTTCGCAGTCGAGAGGTAGAAGAAGCCGAGGCCGGGACTGGGAACCCGTATATAACTGACGCCGCCCTGGTTGAGCCGCGAAGGTCCGGTCAAGTCATCGGTCACACCCAGGTCTTCAAAGGGAGCCACATAGGGTGGTAGCGGCAGGTTGCGATAATGCTGCAACCAAGTCGGCACAGAAAGTAAATGTTGCTGCTGAAGGAACTGCCGAATCTTTTGTTCATCGCTTTGTTCGTGCTGAATCTGTGCTTTCTCAGTCGGGAATAAGCGCAGCGGCGGTACATCTAGGTTGCGTGTGTGCTCGTAGGCTTCAAAGGCAACTGAGCGGCTCCACTCCAGCCGGCTCATCTCTAGCAGTTGCTCCGGCGAGTAAGGGAGGAGAGCGACATTGTGCAGGAAAAAGAGATAGTTTTCGCGGCCGATGGCCGTATCTGGAGGCAAGGAGGGCAAGCGCTCTTGGAGCCATTGCCGGTAATCATGCAACGAAACGACTGCGGCATCCGCAGCAGCAGAGACGGCTTCGCGGTTTTCCGGGGAAAGATTCGAAGCGAGTGCCGCCTGCATGGTCTGCATGCGTTCAGGCAATCGATCGAGAGCGGCGATCGCAAGCTGAGCGAAGGGCTTTCGAATATCGGTCAAATTGGCTTTGGCGGCGCTGGTGGTGGCGGGGATGGATTGGAGGCGGCGGACCATCTCGTTTTGACGGCTTGGCTGGAAGGGAGCGGGCGGAAGTAAAAGGATGTAGAAAGCGCCGAGGGTTTGGTCTACATAAAATTCAGGATTGCGCCGCCAGCTTTGTTCGATATCGAGTTCCCAGCGCACGCGTGCCAAGGCTGAGCCGAGCAAGCGGTAGTCAACCTGCTGTGCTGCGGCTGTTTGAGACGGCGGCGCGATTTCTTTCCAGCGCTGCTCGAACGATGCGAGCTGCTGACGCCGGAGGCTGATGGTTGGCACAGACCAATCGATGAGAAGACCGGCAGGGCGTTCGATTCGTGGGATGTCGTCTTCGCTGAAGGGTTGCTCTTGGGCTCTCCATGCCCAGAAGTCTTGACTGAGTTGACTCAGACTGTTCGATTGAGCAAATGAGAAATAACAGCAGAGAGCGACGAGGACAGCTTGGCCGGCTACGAGGTTTAGAGTCTTCATGTCCGCTTGTGATTCTTAGGATCGCATTCTGGCAAGTGAATTCCTTGGGGAACTCTGCCGAGGCAAGGTTTTGCGTGGCTCTTGAACGTGGGTGTCACGATCTATTCATCGGCAACGTCTTGGCACGGTCGCTCCGGCCATCATGCGCAAAGTCGACCATGCGCCGTGGCGATGCCCGTACCCAGCGATGCGCTCCTATCGGAAATCGAAGCCACGTTGTAGGCCTTGTCGCACGCGGCGGTTGTGCGTTGGTCTTGTAGCGACCTGATGGGTTGTGCGGCATGGTGGCCGCATGGCCGCCCCGTCCCCCTCAATGGACTTGAGGTTTTTCTACGACGACGCCGAGGCCGTCCAGCAGGGTCCAGGTCGCTTGCTGATAGCCGATGTAGGCTTGCTGATAATTGACGTAAGCGCCTAACAGCGCGTTCTCGGTGGCGGCGAGAGTAGTTTGCGAATCGAGAAATTCAAAAGCCGTGGTGAGGCCGAGCGCGTATTTCTGTTGTTCTGCTTCGACGTTCTGGCGGGCGAGGTCGCGGGAGCGCATGGCGGCATCGATAGTGGCGCTGGCTAGCTCGATGGACGTGATGGCGCGGCGGACGTCGAGGACGATTTGTTCCTGCATTTGACGGCGCTGATAGACATCGCGCGTTTTGTTTACCAAGGCGTCGGCGAGGCCGGCTTGCGCGGTGCTGTTGCGAAACGGGATTGTCATATTCAAGGTCAGCCCGTAACTGGGATAGTTGAATCCGAAGACTTGCTTGATGGTCTGACCCAGGCCCGGGTACACGACGCCGTTCGCGCCGAAATTGGCGGCGGGACCGCTGGAACCGCCGTTGAGTGTGAGGTCAAGCCTGGGGACGAAACCTTGGCGGGAGATACGCGCGCTGAGTTCGTCCATGGAGATGCGCTCGCCGGCGGCTTGCATCTCGGGCCGGGCTGCCAGGGCTTTGGTGAGTGCTTCTTCAAAGGGCATAATCGCATTTTTAGCCGGGAGGGCGGCGGGATCGTCTTCGAGCACGATTTCGGTGGCGCGAAGGGCGGGCGTGATATCGGCGCCGATGAGGTGGCGCAGGGCATCGAGAGCGGCGGTGTATTGATAACGCGCGGCAATAAGATCGCGGTTGCGCTCGGCCACTTGCGTCTCCGACTGGAAAATGTCGAGCTTGCTGATGGCGCCGAGATCCAAGGCTTTCTTATCGCGCTCGAAGGCTTTCTGCGCCAGCCCGACTGTTTGTTCCTGCACGCGAATGCTGTCACGCGCCAAAATTGCGCTCCAGTACTGGCGGGCTGCATCGCCAACGCCGCTGCCGATGGTCGCTTCACTGAGTTGCGATGTCACGTTGAGTTGCGAGCGGGCCAGAGTGATAGGGCCGCGGTTTTCGATGTTGTTCCGATTGCGCAGCAGAGGCTGAGTGACTGAGAAGTTGAGAGTGCCGAACAACTCGGGAGAAGAGTAGCCGTCGCCTGAGATGCGCAGAACTTGAAACGAGGAGCCAATGGTCTGGCCGGTTGGCAATAGTTCGCTGTACTGAATATTCGATTGCTCGTTCAGGTTGCTGAAGGCGCCTTGGGTGAAGAAGAACGGAGAGGGCGGATTCAAGGTGCGCAGGGTGGTAAAGCTGGGATTCAAGAAGGGATCGAAAGGCGCTTCAGCGGCTGTCACGGCGGCGGCGGCGGTATAAACGTCCATGCGCGTGATTTGAACGTCGGCGGAATTCTTGAGCACGAGTTCCAAGAAGTCGTGGAGGCGCAAGTGCAGTTTGCCTTCGACGATGTGTTTGTCGAGACCCTCGACTTCGCGGACCTTCACTTGGCGGCCTTCGGTTCGACGGCTGAAGTAGCTGGTCAACAGATCGTCCGCGGCGGATGGCCAGACAGTAGCGGCGATGAGGAGTACAGCAATCGTTTTATTCATAACGAAGAGCTTCAATCGGATCGATTCTGGACGCCTTTCGCGCCGGGTAAATGCCAAACACTAAACCAACGATGGCCGACACTCCGAACGCGATGATGATGGAGGCGGGTGTGACGATGGTGCTCCAGCCGGCGGAAGCGGCTATGAGCCAGGCAAGAAAGTAGCCGAAGCCGATTCCGAGGACGCCGCCACTGACGGAAATCAAAATGGATTCGAAGAGGAACTGTCGAACGATGTCGGAGCGGCGCGCTCCGGTGGCACGGCGGATCCCGATTTCGCGGGTGCGTTCGAGGACAGTGGCGAGCACAATGTTCATGATGCCGATGCCGCCGACGAGTAAAGAGATGGCGGCGATGGCGACCATCACATAGGTGAAGATGGCTTGCGAGCGCTCCTTTTCGGCCAGCAGTTCGGCCGGGAATGGTGACGGTAAAATCGGGCGTGTTGTGGTGGGTGGAATTGAGAATGGCGACGACGACTTTGGACGCTTCGACGCTATCGGCGCCGGTTTTGAGACGAACGTCGACGCCATCTAGCTCATCTTTCAGATAGCCACTGACGTCGAAGAAACGATACTGCATGGTGCGCAGCGGCGTGTAGAGGACTTGATTGGGATCTTGCGCAAGGCTGGAGCCGGAGGCGGTCTGCTCTTTGAGCGAGCCGACGACGCGCAGCCAAGTATCGTTGACCTTGACGTATTTATCGAGTGCAGAGCCGTAGCCAAATAAGGAGACTTTGGCTCCTTCTCCGAGGACGCAAACGGCGGCGCTGGCTTCGTCGTCTTGCGGGGTGAAGGCGCGGCCTTCGGCGAGCCGCCAATTGTGAATTAAGGCATATGAGGGGCGCACGCCATACAATTCGGGCATCTCTTTGGACGGCTTGGGGAGGACGGCGGCCGGGTGCAGACCTTTGCGAGGCGAGAGAGTTTCGAGCGAATCGACATTGCCTTCGAGGATGCGCACGTCCCGTTCGGTGAGGCCGGGCGAAGAGCGGCGGCGCTGCGAGAGTTCCTGATCGCTGGCAGCAGGACGCGATTCGACGAGGAGATTGCGCACGCCTAATTCCTCAATAAAGCGCAGCGATTCGGCACGAGCGCCAGCGCCGATAGCGAGCATGGCGATGACAGCGCCGACTCCGAAGATAATGCCGAGCGCAGTGAGGATGCTGCGGGTTTTTTGGGCCAGCAGATTCTGGCCGGCCTGTGCGAGGTCGGACCCATAGCGGGAGAGCGCAATGGCCTGGCTCATTTGGGAACCGACTGCAGGGGATTGGCCGCGGCGTCTTTCTTCTTGTCTGGTTCGAGCGGATTGGAGAGAGCCACTTCCTGACCTTCGCCAACTCCCGTAACGATGGCGCGCGTCTCATTGCGCCGCACCAGCTTGACATCTTTGGCGACGAAGCTCTTGCCGGAGCGAACATAAACAAAGGTGCGACCATCGGCTTCAAACAGGGCTTGCGCGGGAATCCAGAGGACGTTGCGGAGCTCGTCGGTGGTCATGACAATCATGGCGCTCATGCCCGGCCGCAGCTCGGGAACGGGATCGTCGAGCGCAATCTTACATTCGAAATGGCGTTCCCAAAACGAGCCCATGGTGCCGCCCAGATTACTGACATGGCCATGAAACTGGCGACCCGGTAACGCAATGACTGAAATGGCCACTTTGTCGTTGAGCGCCACATGGCCGCGATCCATTTCCTCCATGCGGGCGGCGACCTCCCACTTTTCGAGATCGGGGATTTCGGCGATGGCCAAGCCCGGGCGAACGGTATCGCCGACCTGGAAGGGCGGAAGCACCATGCCGGGGCCGATCATATTCGGCTCGGTTGCCTTGATAGAGACATAGCCGGCATGGTGGGCCTTCAGCGTCATGGATTCGATATGTTCCTGGGCCATTTTGATGGCTTCCAACGCTTTAGTGCGGGCAGCGTCTTGAATGGCGATGGCGGCGGCGTTGGTGGTTTGACGGTTGCCGATATTGTGTTCGAGTTGCGCCAGTTTGTCGCGCGCGGCTGCGAGGGCAAGATCGTTTTGACGCGCGACGATGGCCGGTAAGAGAGGATTTTTGCGCACATCGAACTCAGCCAGCTTTACGTCGGACTTAGCCTTTGATAACTCATAGGCGCCTTCTTCGGTTTCCGCGTCGCGCTGCGCTTTGGCCTGGATGAGGTGTTGGTCGGCCTCCGCGAGATCGGACTCGGCTTCTTTGAGCTTGAACTCCTGTTCGCTGGTATTGAGCTGGACAATACGGGTGATGATTGCTAACAGTTTTTTATTTAAAGATTCGCTGTTTTTTTGTCTCGGACTCGTACTGCTGTCGGTGGGGCTTATCTTAGGCGCCGGCTTTTACTTTCTTCAAAAGCATCAAACGCTGCAAGTCTCGATGAACCCTCCGGTGACGATTGAAAACGAGGTGATTGCGGCTATTGTGCAAACGTATCTGAAAAAACGGTTTCCGGACCGTGAGATGAAAACATCTGCCTTGATTGACCCGGATGGCGTCATAGAACTTGTAACGGAGATTCCTGCGCAGGATATTGAAAAACATCTCTCTGAAATGGAACTTGAGATCGGCGAGCTGCTTAGACGGACGCTGAACTATCAGAAAAAATTTACGATGACATTTGCCCTCCTTCGAAAATAAGGTTCGTTTATTTTCGGGATTATTTTGGCCGATTTTTAATTCTTTTGCGAGGGGTCATATACGCAGGGATATTACCCCTCGCAAAAGAATTGAAAATCGGCTCAAAAGAACCCGAAAATCAACAGAACCTTAGTTTTGAAGGAGGGCTTTATTCTTGAATTTCTGGATTTGATCGACATCTTTCGAGGTGATTCCTTGCACGGCGAGCAGGTCGGCGGGGGATGCGGCGAGAATGCGCTGCAGGCTTCCAAAATGTTTTAATAGCCTTTTTCGCTTCACATCTCCGATGCCGGGGATGTTATCAATGAGGGATGAGATCACCCGTTTTTCGCGCCGTTTGCGGTGGAATCCAATGGCCCTTCGATGGGTCTCATCGCGGATGCGCTGCAGGAGAAAAAGCAGCGGCGAGTGAAGCGGCAGAACGATGGGATCGGATCTGCCCGGGATGAATACCCGTTCTTGCGTGAGTCCTCGATCGTGTTTTCCTTCCTGTTTAGCCAGTGAAATTAGATCGACGGTTGCGATATCAAGCGTTTTAAACACTTCAAGGGCAGAGCTGAGCTGTCCTTTGCCGCCATCGACGATGACAAGATCTGGAAGATCATTTTCTTGCTTGGCGCGCGTCAGTCTGCGGGTCAGCACTTCGCGGAGCGCGCCGTAATCATCGCCTTTGGTAACATCACGGATTTTAAAGAGGCGGGCACGGCTTTTATCATATTTGCCTTCCGTGAAAGCGACCATCGATGCGACAAGATCTGTGCCGGCGATGTTGGAGGTATCGAAACATTCGATGCGATCGGGATAGCGTGTTAGATGGAGCGTCTCTTGCAGGTCCATGAGCATTTTTTCGGCGAGTTCTTGATCGTCTTTTTCCTGTTTGAAGAGAGCGAGGGCATTTTTTTCTGCCATTTCTACGATCTCTTTTTTCTCGCCTTTGTGCGGAGTGATGATTTTAAGATGGAGGATTTCTTCAAGTTCAGAAGGAAGATCATAGGGGACAATGACGTGTGTGGGGATGGGCGTACGGTCTTTGTAGTACTGGATCATGAAAGAAGAGAGCAGCTCTTCACTTGTTTCTACAACATCGATGAATGAATAATGCTCGGAACCAACTAGTTTGCCTTCCCGGAAAAACAGCTGGGCGAGCATGACGTCATGCCCTTGCCGGTAAATGCCGAGGGCGTCGGTGTCTTTACCGATGGCCCGTGCAACCAGGCCGCTTCCAGCGGTGACATGTTCGATTTGTTTGATCAGCTGGAGAAGCGTTGCCGCTTTTTCATATTCCATCGCCTCGGAGGCTTGGTGCATTTCGGTTTTAAGCTGCTCGATCACTTGCTTGTCGTGCCCTTTGAGAAAATCGGTTGCATGGTCTACCACGGCCTTGTACTCTTCTTGGGTGCATAAGTTCACACACGGCGCAATGCACCGTTTGATTCCGTAGAGAAGGCAGGGGCGCGTTCGTTTTTTGAGCTCTTGATCGGAGCACTGTCGCAGCGGAAAAATACGGGTCATCAGATCAAACGTCTGGCGTGCTGCGTAGGCGCTGGTATAAGGTCCAAAATAGAGGCCGTCTTTTTTGGGCTTTCCTTTGTAGCGCACGAGCTCTATCCTCGGCCACGGATGTTTATGATTGATCATCAAGCTAACGAAGGTTTTGTCGTCTTTAAGAAGCGCGTTGAACTTCGGCTGATGTTTTTTGATGAGCGTGTTCTCGAGAAGGAGCGCTTCTTTTTCCGACGGCGCCACAATAATATCAATCGAGCAGATCTCTGAGACTAAAAAAGGAATCATCGGACGGCCGTCGCGCCCCTCTGCAAAGTATTGTTTGATGCGCACTTTTAAGTTTTTGGCTTTTCCGACGTAGATCACGTCTTTCTTCCGATTTTTCATCAGATAGACGCCGGGCTCCGTGGTGTATTTGTCGAGGAGTTTGGGATCAAAAGAGCTCAAGCTGGCTCTCCTTCATGCTTTTAAATTCAGGAGCGTTTTTATGCAATTTCTTGAGCATCTCGTGTGCTTTCTTGAGCACGGATGGGGGGAGGCCGGCGAGCTGGGCGACGTGGATGCCGTAGCTTTTATCGGCGCCGCCGCGGACGATGCGGTGTAAGAAGACAATGCCGCGATCCGACTCTTCCACGGCGACGTTGTAGTTGACGGCGCCAGTGATCTGCTCCTGCAGCTCGGTGAGCTCAAAATAGTGTGTTGCAAAGAGTGTTTTAGCTTTTTTGCCGGGTGTTGTGAGGAGATAGTCGGCAACCGACCAGGCAATGGCGATTCCGTCGTAAGTGCTGGTGCCGCGTCCGATCTCATCCAGGATCACGAGCGATTTGGAAGTCGCGTTGTGCAGGATGCTGGCGGTCTCGCTCATCTCGACCATGAAAGTCGACTGGCCTCTACTCAAATCATCGCTGGCGCCGATGCGGGTGAAGAGCTTGTCGATGACGCCGATCTCTGCTTTTTTAGCAGGGATAAAGCTGCCGATCTGAGCCATGAGCACGAGGAGCGCCGCTTGCCGGATGAACGTCGATTTTCCGGCCATGTTGGGGCCGGTGATCACGAGCAGCTGCTCGCGGGAGCCGTCCATGAGAAGATCGTTAGGGACAAAGGTTTGTTTTTCGATGGTGGCTTCGATCACGGGATGGCGTCCTGCCAAAATCTCTATATGATCGGAGTCGGTGACAAGAGGGCGGATATAGTGATTTTTTCTTGCGACATCTGCAAAACTTAAAAAGAGATCGAGGCGGGCCAGTTTTTTAGCAGCGCTGCGGATCAGATCTGCCGATTTTGTAATTTCCGCGCGGAGCTCCTGGAAGAGCTGGTTTTCTAAAAAAGAGATTTTTTCTTCGGCGGAATAAATTTTGTGCTCGAATTCTTTAAGCTCGGGAGAAATAAACCGCTCGGTATTGACAAGCGTCTGCCTTCGCTGGAACGTGATCGGCATTTTCTCCGACTGGCCACGGCTGACTTCGATGTAGTAGCCAAAAGCTTGGGTGTATCCGACTTTGAGGGTTTTGATTTGTGTTTCTTCCCGGAGCTGAGCTTGGTAGGAGGCAAGCCATGTCTGGCTGTCGGTTTTGAGATTGCGGATCTCATCGAGTTCGGCGTTATAGCCGGCTTTAAAAATCCCGCCTTCGCTCAGTTTCAGCGGCGGATGATCGACGATCGCTTTTTCAATCAGCTGCGCGATGTGAGATAAATCTTCCAGAGGGACGATGTTTGAGATGTCCGGAAGAGGCTCAAGAGAATACCGGAGCCCCACCAAATCGCGGGGCGAGGTGTATCCCGTCTCAATCCGCATGATCAGGCGCTCTAAATCCCGCACATTTTTGAGCGCGTCTCTTAAAGAGGCGCGCCGTCTGTCATCCTGGAAATATTTTTCAACTTCATCCTGCCGCTGCTTAATTTCTTCGACCGACATAAGGGGATGGAGGAGCCACTCTTTGAAGAGGCGTCCGCCCATTGGGGTGACGGTGGTGTCGAGAATCGACAGGAGTGTGAGCCCTTTTTCATGGAGCGGCTCAGTAAGCTCTAGATGTTTTTGGGTAGTGCGGTCCAGCCACAAATATTTCTCTGTATGGACAGGGGCGATTTTTTTCAGATGGGGGAGTTTTAGATTGAGGTCTTCCAGGGCATACGAGAGAAGTCCGCCGGCGGCGCCCAGAGCTGCCGTCATGCCTTTGAGGCCAAAGCCATCTAATGTATGAACTTGAAACTGCCGAATCAATTTCTCAAAACCGCTTTGGTGATCAAACTGCCACTCGTCTCTGACTTGAACGGCTGGAATCGATAGAGGCGCCAGCCCTTCCTGAAGTTTTTTCCAGGCTTTTTCGCTGATTAACAATTCTTGAGGCCCGAGCCTTGAAAGCTCATCGATGAGAAGACGCCCTTCCGCAAATTCCATCACCCGAAAATCGGCGGTTGTCACATCGAGCGCGGCGAGGCCATAAATAGAGTTCAGCTGGGCGATCGCTACCATGAAGTTGGAAGATTTATCATGCAGAAGCGTCGATTGGATCATCGAGCCTGGAGTGAGAAGGCGCACGACTTCACGCTTGACAATTCCCTTGACGTCTTTAGGATCTTCCATCTGCTCGGCGATGGCGACGCGGTAGCCTTTCCCAACTAAACGATCCAAATAATTATCGGCAGCGTGGGCGGGGATTCCGGCCATGGGAGTTTCCTGGCGCTTGGTCAGTACGATGTCGAGCTCTTTGGCAAGCACGATCGCATCGTCTTCAAACGCTTCGTAAAAATCTCCCAATCGAAATAATAACAAGGCCCCTTTCGCCTGCGCTTTGCACGCCTGCCACTGGAGCATCATGGGTGTCGGCATAGGTGTTGCCATTCCAAGCATTATCCTGGAGAGGGGAGCCATTGTCAAATAGGGAGTTTTCAGCAGCTATAGGGAAGCTGAGGTCTGGACTATTCTTTAGTTATCATTTTGCGGTTTGTAGAAAATATGTGTTAACATCTGAAATAAATTCTCCGCAAATTTCTTGTAAATAGAAATCAAAGTTAGGTCCAACTGGTGATGTTGTACGATTTATTGTGTAAGTCTTGCTAAAAACTGGATTATTGTCCTCAAGAATAAAAAAATCAATCTCAAAATTAACGCGTTTAATTAAATAGAAGTCAATAAAGGCGTTGTGGATATTTCCTGTAATGCTATATTTACTAGGGCTTTCTGAAAAATTAACACTGTAACCAGCATTAGTAAGTTCAGTTTCAAGTGCATAAGAAATCCAAGATTTAGGGCTCTGAATACTTTGTACTTCGTCAATAGGTATAAAATAGAGGTTTCTATAATACCCAATTGATTCCTTATTTTCTCTGAGGTCCTCAATTTCATTCAGCGAAATAATGATATTATTTGAAGGCTGTTTCTCAATAACTGGTGTATATGTTAATGCGTATTGATGAGTACACCCTGATAGAAGTAGTACAGCCCCAATAAATAGAAAAATTCCGCCTCTTATTTTTCTCATACATCTATCCTTGTGACAACATGGGTATTTATATCTTCAACCAATTCATTTAAAATTTGCTGAAGTCCTACAGACATGCGATCATCATCACCCAAAAATTTAGATGTTTTGTTACGATAAACCTTCTTAAAAAGAAGAACTGAGCGATCATACAAAGAAATTTCAATTTCAGCTTTATTTGAAGCAAAAAAACCATACTTTGAAGAATATGTGATAACTTTTCCCATCATTTTGTATCTTGCCGCTCCACTTTCTTCAAGTTTATAACCAGCGTGTTTGAGCTCTATTTTAAAAGCATCTGTGATCGATTGATTAAACTCGGGTGGGGATGTAGCCTTTGCCATAGGGATCCCATACAAATAATAGGTGGTAATAAATTCATTGTTTTTACGCACATCTTCAAAAGTGCAAATGTTTAATTCGATATTTTTTGGCTTGCCTCTTTCTAAAAGAGGTGTATGTGCAATGCTCTTGCTTTTTACCGTACACCCACATAGAGCGGTGAATAGAATCCCAAGTGTTATGATTTTTTTTCTCATAGAGGTATCCATTCTCGTTTAAACTTAAGATTTACGTCAAATTCAGAATTTTTTTGGTTTGGGCGGCTCGATTGTTTCAAGTGTCAATCGAGCTTTATTTTATTAAATTATTTTTGTATGTTTGGCAAAAAATGGAGTTAATATGCCTTTCATTGTCGCGGCTTTTCCTCTGCTTTTAGTGCTATTCATTGATGGGATGGGGCTGGGACTGGTTTTTCCGCTAGTCAATAGTTTGATCATCGATGCTTCGACGAATTTCTTGGCAGAAGGTACATCTGATGCAACGCGCTCTTTTCTGTATGGCGTTATCATCGGTATTTTTATGATTTGCTGGTTCTTTGGCGCTGCGATATTGGGAGATTTGTCGGATTCGATCGGACGAAAAAAAGCTTTGATGATCTGTCTTCTTGGATCATTCGGAGGGTATTTATTAGCAAGCATCGCGGTGATGATGAAAAGCGTAGCGCTTTTGATCGCCGGCAGGGTGATCGCAGGATTTACTTCAGGAAGCCAGCCCATTGCACAAGCTGCCATGGTCGACATGAGCACCATCCAAACTAAAGCGCGCAACATCGGACTTGTGTTGATGGCGCTTTCAATCGGATTTGTAATCGGGCCAATTATTGGAGGAGTTCTCTCTGATTCACGGATTGTCTCTTGGTTTACGTTTTCAACGCCTTTTACATTCGTTGCTCTTCTATCGCTATTGAATGCGCTTCTCCTGAAGCTCTTATTCAAGGAATCATTCATTCGAAAAGATAAGCTGTCGATCAAGTATTTTCATGCGATCAAAATTTTCATTTCCGCTTTTAAGCACCCCAGTATCCGTTATCTTTCGCTGATTTTTCTCATCTTCATGCTGGGATGGTCCAATTACTACACGTTTGCGACATTCTTTGTTTATAAAAAGTATGGATTCGATCCGCTGCACACAACTCTTTTCATGTCATGTTTGGGCTCGGGTTTGCGCTCGGCGCCAGCTTCATCACGCAGATTTTCTTGAAATGGCTGTCGCTTAAATCAACCATCATTTTGTGTCTCATCTTGTCTTCTCTCTCTACCATTTTAATGGTGATGACGAATGACTCCATCTATGCGTGGATCACGGTCATTCCCACAGCCACATTTGCTCTGACGGCCTACAGCGCCTCGTTAGCGCTTTTTTCCAATCAGGTCGATCAAAATTCGCAGGGATGGGTCATGGGAATCACCGGCGCCATGATGGCTTTGTCATTTGGAATTGTCGGTCTTCTGGGCGGAGTGATTATCCGCCATAGCGAAAACATCCCCATCATCGCCTGCATAGGCGGCCTGCTGCTAACGGCTGTTTTGATGGTGTTCTACCAGCCTAGCCAGGAAGGAGAGGCTTGATCTACCAGATTTCGAGGGAATTTTTCGTTTGTAACATGATAAAAGTTACTATGTAAAAAACGCGTTACAATGGATTGTAAATGTCTATTATCAAGGACTTTGAGTCATAGATTGCTAAGAGTGATTTTTTCATAGATTCTCTATTTGGCTGATTATGCAATATCATAACCAGCCAAATCTATTTGTTCATATTAGATTTGGCTGATTATAAAAAATCATATTCAGCCAAATCTCATGATGAGAATTTTTAGTGGGAAAAGATCGATCTGAGTTTTTGAATGAGCTTAGTGAGGCCAGAAATCTTTTGGATGGAAGGCTCAGGAACTATCTCGGGTTTGGGAGGATCGATTTTTTCAAGGGCGGTGTCAATCCGTTTGAGGCCCAACTTGAGCATATCTTCATACTCGGAGATCTGCTTGCGGATGAGGTTGAGTTTGTCACGTATTTCTGCTTCTGCCTCGGGAGAGTCGATCGATGAGCGTCTGAGGAGGCGAGAAGGGGCCTGCATCTGCCGCGCTTCATCCTCCACTTTAAAAACATTTGAAAGGATTTGAGTAATTGTTTGAACTTGCTCCGTTCTCCACTTATCCCAAGAAGCATCGTACTTGTCCATGTTGCAATTAAATCCCTGCATGACATTTCTGTAAAGGGGATAGCTCTAACTCGCTCTGAAACAAGCATTTATGAAAATGGACTTGCAAAGTCCGAAAATTGTGTTAAAATGGACTTTTCAACTCCAAAAATAGGAACATGAGACCGTTGAGTAAGGTTCTTACGCTCTCCTAGTCAGGCTTTTTTGCTAGTTTTCAGGTCACTTTTCTTCTTTCAACGCCATTACTCGAGCATTTTCTTGCCTTTGTCGGTCAATTTGACCATGGTTTTTCCAGTTTTTCTCTCCTATGCATATAGCTTCTCCATTCTTCGGAGGTTATAGGCCATGCTCATCAGCGTCAGCTGCAGCTTGTTTTTCCTCAGCCCGAGATATCGGGCTCTATTGTATCTATATGACCTCTTCAGCGTGCCAAAGATTCTTTCGACAGGACATCTCAGTCTAGAGAGGATTTTGTTACACATTTTCTCGATCCCTACGAGCTTTCTCTTCCTGGTTCCCTTGATCAAGATTCCATTTCGGATATTTTGTTCCTCGAGGATTTTGTGATTCTTTTCGCTATCGTACGCCTTATCTGCAAATGCCCATTTCTCATCGCCGCTAAGCACTTGTCCGAGCATTTCCCCATCGTGGACATTAGCCGGTGTCATCGCTATTTTCCGTATCAGTTCGCTGTCTTGATCTACTCCCACATGAGCTTTATAACCAAACAGATATCGCCCACCTTTTTTAGTCCAGTCAGCATCAGGATCGTTGTCTGATTTTCCTGCTGTTCCATCTGCATTTTGGTTAGGCTTCTTTGGTGCAGCCTCAATAACGGTTGCGTCTACAAGAGTTCCTTTTTTGAGCATCAGTCCTTTGCTTTCCAGCTGGCGATCTAGTTCTTTGAACAACTGATCGTGTACTCCGTACACGATCAGTTGATCTCTAAACCTGCTAAATGTTGAGTGATCAGGAGCCTTCTCTGAAACGCTGAGTTTAACAAATCGTCTAAATGAAAAACGGTCGTCAAGAGCTGCTTCTAGCTCGTAATCAGACAAGGAATACCAAGCTTGCAAAAGCAGGGCTTTGAAGAGAAGTAATAGAGGATAGCTCGGTCTGCCCGTGCTAGAAGAATAGACGATGTTTAATTTGAGCTCGAAGGGCTTCCAGTCCACCTGTTGGCTAATTTTGTCTAATCGTTGGTTTAGCTTTTGATTGTTTCCTACAAAAGCATCTGCAAAGTCCATTTGTCCTGAAGTCTTGTGTGCCATAGCTCCTCTCTTTTAAGGGAAATACTTTACACAATCAGGAAAGGTTATGCAACGGTCTCAACATATGTATAAGCGACTGCTAGAAAGGCCCCTACAAGGAAAGCAAAGCTTCTTTCTATTCGGTCCCAGAGGTACGGGAAAGACGTCCTGGGTTCGTGAGAAGTTACCAGGAGCTCTCTATATCGATCTTCTTAAAACAGCAAATTTTATTGACCTTTCTGCGCGTCCTGGAAGACTTGAGGAAATGATACCTCCGGGATTCGATAATTGGATTATCATCGATGAAGTACAGAAAATTCCGATTCTTCTGAATGAAGTTCATCGCCTTATAGAAGAGAAAGGGTATAGGTTTATTCTGACGGGTTCATCGGCTCGAACTTTGAAGAAAAAAGGGGTCAATTTGCTGGCGGGAAGAGCGCTTTCATTTAAAATGTTCCCATTGACAGCTGTGGAATTGAAACAAGATTTTAATCTTAAAAACTCTCTGCAGTTTGGTCAACTTCCCTATGTTTATTCAAAAAACACTCCTCAAGAAATAAAAGATTATTTGGACTCTTACGCACAAACGTATGTACGTGAAGAAGTGATGCAAGAGGGTCTTACGAGGAATGTGGGAGCTTTTTCAAGATTTTTAGAAATTGCCAGTTTCTCACAGGGAGAAGTTCTTAATATGTCTGAAGTTGCCAGGGAAACTTCCATCAACCGAAAAGTTGTTGTAGACTATTTTCAAATTGTTGAAGACCTTCTTTTAGCAGAGCGCATTCCGATTTTTTCAAAACGTGCAAAACGGAAGCTGATTGCCCATTCCAAGTTTTATTTTTTTGATGTAGGAGTTTATCGTGCAATTCGGCCTAGAGGGCCGCTTGATTCTATTGAAGAAGCAGAAGGAGCTGCATGCGAAACACTCGTTTATCAAGAACTTCAAGCAATAAATCACTATTTCAATTTTGAATACAAGTTATTCTACTGGCGTACAGTGGATAAAATTGAAGTCGATTTTATTCTCTATGGGCCTAAAGGTATTATAGGCATTGAAGTTAAGAGGTCCGATACAATTGATTTACATGATCTTAGAGGTCTTAAAGCTTTTGGAGAAGATTATCCTGAAGCAAAACTTTTGCTTTTTTATGGAGGAAAAAGAAGAGAATATATTGGCAAGATCCAATTGATTCCTTTGGAGGAGGCGCTACCCAAGCTGCCGGAGCTTATTGGGCAATGAGCTAGAAATTCAGGCCACTAAAATTTTGACTTGCGGGTAACGATCAGCCTATATAGACTAAAATTTATTATGATTAAAAAGGTTGGTATGAAGAAATATTTTACATCTTGCAGCCTCTCTGTTTTACTGAGCTTTGCTACTTGTGAGATTCAAGCTGCTGTCCTTCCGTATGAAACTTATATAGAGGGCTGGTACTGCAATCCTGTCCCTTCCCCATGTAGCGTTTGTTCGCCAGCTTGCAAGGTGAGCTATACATCGCCTAATCCTTTGATCCTGGATTATGCATTTGCAAGTTTTAATTTTCCTGGGGGTGGGTTTGGCGGACTCAACATCACAGCACCACAATTAATTGATCTCATTAATTTTGTTCATGGTGCTGGCGGGAAAATTAAAATGTCATTCGGCGGAGCAACTTCACCCTATTTCATAAATAATTCAAACCTCTGGCCTAATGTTGCGTCTATAGCTGGGAATATTGTCAGCCTTGTCAATGCGTTTAACTTGGATGGAGTAGATCTTGATATTGAAACACCAAATGGATCAGCTCCTGCTGGATTTGCAAGTAACGTTGCGACGTTTCTCCAAAACCTTAGATACGGCCTTGGCCCCACTAAGAGTATTTCGTTGACACTTCCAGCTCAAGGATGGGGGACTTATATTATGGATCTGGCAATAGCTGTTGGCTCGCCACAAGGAGCAAATTTCTATAGCTATCCGCCTAGCGGGAGAACTCAAACGATCGATTACATCAATTTTATGGAGTATGACCTTTGGATAGCTCAGGGAGTTACCTATCCCCAACAAATCATGGCTGATCTTGCCATCTATAACTCAGACTGGAAGATTCCTTATAGTATGATGCAACTGGGATTAATGCCCGGACCATCCGATATTCCTGGACAAGTTTTAGCAGTGAATGATGCAATCAATTTGACAACTAGCGCTGCAAAGTTAGGTCTACACGGTGTGATGACGTGGGACTTGACGAGAGATTATAACGGCACAGCAGCGAATGGAACAGGCCAGCCGTCCCTGGCTTACACGACTCAAATTAGGACAGTGCTTGCAAACTTTACCCCACAACAAGAAAGCGCGTTACGCCCGTTCTCCGTACAACCACGCTCAAATGTAGCAACATTGGATCCCTATGTACAGCAGCCTTTCCCCCCGCATGGAGTGCCTTTCGGTCCGACGGGTCCTACAGGACCTACGGGTCCAACTGGTCCTACAGGCAGCACGGGGTCTACAGGACCTACGGGTCCTATGGTATCTGCCGATTCCATAGGCAACACTAGTCCAACTGGTCCTACAGGACCTATTGGTCCAACCGGATTTTGAGTTTACAACTGTAAAAAAAACGTTATGGAGTTTTAAATGAATATGAAATTTTTGGTTATGACTGGCTTGCTGTTGAATGGTATTGTCAGTGCTAAAGATGTCCGTAAAGAGGACACTTCGCAGCAAAATAGCTTCAATCAAGGGGAATCCCTTAAAAAAGATCAATATCCTGCGGCTTATAATGCCCCTGCTGGGATTGCCCTTAACAACTCCAGTGGCACATCCTATTATTTTGATGCATCTTTTCTCTATTGGTATGCAATAGAGCAAGGATTAGACATTGCAACAAGTGCAACTTTTGTTATGACCTCAAATCTAACTATGCAGTCCTCCCCTACTGATAATGGGCAGGTTTTATCTCTAGATTATGCGTATCGACCCGGGTTTAAAGTTGGATTTGGAATTAACTCAAATGAATGGATGCTCTCCACAGAGTACACATGGATTAGACAACATGCTGCTGTCAGCAAAAATGCTCCTAATACAGATGTTGGAATACCTATTTGGGTATGTAGTAACTGGTTTCAAAGCCTTACAAATAACAATCAAGTTCTTGCAGCAAGTCATATTTCCTCCAAATGGAATCTTGGGATGGATCTACTGGACCTAAGTCTTGGCAGACCCTTCTATGAAGGCAGATCGTTGACCGTTGCCCCTTTTGGAGGCCTTCGCGCTGCATGGATTCGACAAAAACTCCTTGTGTCATTAACGGAGGAGCCCGGTTCAGTTAACAACTTTCCTCCCCAACCTATTAAATCCCACAATGCTTCATATTCTTGGGCGCTTGGTCCTCGGATGGGATTTAATGCCAATTGCACACTTCCCCAAGGATTTCGCGTAGAAGGAAACTTTGCAGCAAGTTTGCTCTTTACTCGTTATACATCTGTTACACACAAAGAAAATGCAGCCGATGCTCTTTCTCTTCCACACACTTTGAAATCATCGATCAAAAATTACAATTGCTTACGGCCTATATTAGAATCTGGGCTTGGAATTGGCTGGGGTTCTTACCTCTCTAACCAAAGATATCACATCGATTTTTCAGCGGATTATGATTTTTCCTTCTTTTTCACTCAGAATGCAATGGTTAGCTTGATGGATCAATTTTCCGACGGTGTCAGCGGCGCTCACGGCAACTTGATGTTGCATGGCTTAACATTGACGGGTCGATTCGACTTTTAATTTTAGAGGGAGCAAAACTCCCTCTTTCTATCGATTGTAGAAGGAGGTAGTTGCATAACTCAGGGTTCGTCGATTTTCGGGATTATTTTGACCGCTTTTCGAATCAAATTGCGGGGGTCATATACCGAAAATGGATATTACCCCCGCAATTTGATTCGAAAATCGGTTCAAAAGAACCCGAAAATCGACAGAACCTGAGTTATGCAACTACCTCGAAATATTTCAATATTGCCAAGACCAGGCAGATAGCATATTCTAGACCTATGCCCCTCTATACAAAAGAAAGTCTTGACCTATTGAGAACGCGGATTGATCTGCCGGAAGTGGTAGGGTCGTATCTGGCGCTGAAACGGGCGGGGACGTCTTATAAGGCGCTCTGTCCGTTCCATGAAGAGAAGACGCCGTCGTTCATGATCAACAGGGGCGATACGCACTATCATTGCTTTGGGTGCGGTGCCCATGGGGATGCGATTGCCTTTTTGATGAATTTCCAGAAGCTGGGATTTGTCGAAGCGATTGAATCGCTTGCTGAAAGATTCGGAGTGGTGCTGGAGAGACTAGAGAAGGTGGAAGATACCGGCCCCTCCAAGATGCTGCTGCGGGAAGCGGTGGAGCTGGCTTCGCAATTTTACCATTTTTTATTGCTCTATTCTGAGGAGGCGGCGCCGGCTCTAAAATATTTATATGAGCGGGGGATCGATCAAAATTTTATTCAGCAGTTTCAGGTGGGATATGCTCCAAGGGACCGCAGGTCGCTGCAAAAGCTTTTGCATGGGAAAGGATTTTCCGATCTAGTTCTGGAGAAAGCGGGGCTAGTGCTAGTGTCCGACCAGGGAATGAATCGAGATTTTTTCTCTGAGAGGATCACATTTCCGATCCGGGATGGGGTTGGGCATGTCATTGGCTTTTCGGCGCGCAAGTTCAAAGAAGAGACTTACGGCGGCAAATATATGAACACGTCGGAGACGCCGCTCTTTAAAAAATCGCAGGTGCTGTTTGGGCTGAGCTACTCGCGCAAGCGGATCATGAAAGAAAAGAAGGCGATGATTGTTGAGGGGCAGATTGATTGTTTAAGGCTGATTGAGCAGGGATATGATTGGACGGTGGCGGGCCAAGGGACGGCGTTTGGCGAGGGGCATGTGCGGGAGCTTGTGCAGCTGGGGGTTCAGTCTGTTTATTTGGCGCTGGATGCCGATACGGCAGGAGAAGAGGCGGCGGTCAAAATTGGGGATCTGTTTCAGAAAAAAGGGATTGAAGTGTGGGTAATTCAGATGCCTGCGGGAAGCGATCCTGATGCGATCTTAAGGCAAAAAGGGCCTGCTTTTTTTGAAAGTTTGCTGAAGACGCCGCTGGATTATCTGACATTTTTGGTGAAAAAGTTTTCAAAATCGTTCCGTATCGACACGCCATCGGGCAAGCATCAGATGGCCCAGGCGCTGGTGGAGAGGATCCGAAGCTGGGATCAGCCGGTGCTCATCCATGAAAGCCTGCGCAAGCTGGCGGAGCTGCTCAAACTTCCTCATGAAGTGATCAATGTGGGTGCAGCTCCAATGATGATCATCCGTAGAGAAGGGCATACAACCAATGAATATGTCGATGCCGATAAAATTTTGGAGACCGATCTCTTGAGGCTTTTATTTTTTTCTGGCGACATTGCAGCGACATTGATTAAGACTGCCAAGTTCAACCTCCGCCCCGACCAGCTCAAGGTTCCGATGTGCCGCAGGCTTTATGAGCTTGTCTTGCAGGGCGATAAAGCGGATCTGCTCACGTGTGCGGGCGGCATTGAAAAAGAGGAAGAGGGGGATCTGGTTTTAGAGATGATGAAGCGGAAGATCAATCCCGATAAGGCTGTCGAGTCTCTTCACTCGACGCTCAAGCGGATATTGGAGCGCAACTGGCTGGAGGAGCGCGAGCGGATCAAGCTGGCCCTTCACAGTGGGACGCTGACAGAAGAAGAGGCGCTCGAGCTTGCCAAAAAGTTCGATCTTTTGAAAAAACAGATCCCTCAAGTGGCTACCGAATGAGATCGATTATTTTCTTCGATGATCAATGCCCGCTTTGTATCAGGACTGTGAACTTTCTTCACAAGCAAGATAGCCGCCGCCGTCTTCAATTTGCCTCGCTGGAGGGAAAAACGGCCCATGCGTATCTTACAGGGAAGAGAGCTCATTATCGCACTTTGAATACCGTAGTCTTATTTGAGCTTCTTACCGATAAGATTACTATTCGAGGGAAGGCTGTCTTCTCCATCTTAGGTAAGCTCGGCGGGCTATGGAGCCTTCTTGGATGGATGCGGCATCTGCCATTTATTGATCATGTTTATCGATTCATTGCCCACCACCGCAAGCGCGGCGGATCGCTCCCAAAGATTCGGGCATCTTTACTTCCTTAGAAGTGTATTGACGATAATTATCGTCATGTTTTTGATGACGAGAATTCTCGTCATGATATGTGTCTTATAAAAGTTTCGAAGTTTAGTGGTCTTGGATTTGGCTGAAGTCGAGCAGGGTTGAAAAATAGCCGAATACTTTTTGGAGAAGCGCCAATCTGTTCTCGCGGATTTTGGGATCGTCGGCTAGGATTTTGACGTTATCGAAGAGATCGGCCAGCGGCGGCTGGAGCTGCGAGAGAAGCTCGTAGGCGGCGGTGTACCGTTTTTCTGCGAGAATGGTAGACCACTTCTCATGAACGTGATCTAGAGCCTTGAGAAGATGTTTTTCAGAAGGTTCGGTGGCGAGAGAGGGGTTGAAAGGAGATTTGACAGCGTGGGCCAGCTGTCCTTTTGCGCGTTTGTAAACTTCGAAAAGGTTTTTAAAGGCGGGTGTTTTTCTGAAAGCGTGCAGCGCTTTGACTTGCATGAATTGGTCGTACGGATCGATGCAGAGTGAGCGGAGCGAGGCTTCGATTTCATCTTTGTTAAATCCGAGTTCTTCGAAAACGCCTTTGGCGCGCGCGGTGATGAATTTTAAGATCTCTTCGATGAGCGTGGGCTGGAATTTGGGGTAAAGGGAAGAGCAGGAGGTAAGAAGCTCTTTGAGGTCGAGGGTGTATTCTCCTTCGATGAGGATTTTCAGGAGGCCGATGGTTTGTCTGCGGAGGCTGTAGGGGTCGCTGGAGGAGGTGGGTTTTAAGCCGACGGAGTAGTAGCCGAGGAGGTTGTCGATTTTGTCGGCAAGGCAGACGATGGTTCCTGTGGGAGTGGAGGGGAGCGGAGCTCCTTCGGAGCGCGGCATCCAGTGTTCTTCGATGGCGGTGGCGACTTCTTTGTCTTCTTTTTGGGCGAGGGCATAATATTTTCCGACGGTGCCTTGCAGGTCGGGGAATTCTTTCACAAGAGAGGAGGCAAGATCGGCCTTTGAAAGAAGCGCTGCACGCTCTACTTTGCGGGAGTCTGCAATCGTAAGTTTATCGTTGAGGCGGGGAGCGATTTTGACGATTCGCATCACTTTATCAAGGACGGTGCCGAGATCTTTTTGGAAGATGACGGTGGAGAGTTTTTCATTAAAATCTTCGAGGGGGATTTTGACGTCTTGGTCGTAGAGGAACACGCCGTCGGAGAGTCTTGCGGAGAGGACTTTTTGGTTTCCTTCGCGGATGAGGTTGTTAGGCGTGTTGTCGCAGGTGATGACGAAGAGGTTTTTGAGGCGGCTGCCTTCAGCTACGGGGAAATATTTTTGGTGTTCGATCATTTCGGAGGCGATCACTTCTTTGGGAGCGCGCAGGAACGCGTCGTCAAATGTGGCGATGGTCAGCTGCGGCCACTCGGTGAGCTGCACGACTTGCGGGAGCACTCTGTCGACTTCAAGGACTTGGACGTGGTGTTTGGCTTCGAGTTTTTCAATTTGAGAAAAAATAGAGGCTTTTCTCTCTTCGCTGTCAGCCAGGACGTAGTGGTCTTTGAGTTTTGAGAGATAGTCGTCGGGAGTTTTTAAGACGATTTTTCCGGGGATCGTTGCGCATGTCCGAAGGTGAAGTTGCCGGAGACGATATCTCCGAAGAGGAAGGGGATCACTTCTTTTCCAAAGAGGGAGACGATCCAGTGAATCGGCCGTGCGTAGGAGACATCGAGCATGCCCCAGCGCATTTTCTTGGGGAAGTCCAGGTTGCCGATGAGAGAGGGGAGAGCAGCTGCTAAAATTTGTGCGGTGCTTTTCCCTTGTGTCTTGACGGTGGCAAAGAGGTATTCGGTGTCTTTGATTTTTTCGATGCGAAGATGGGTTGATCTTCCGTCGCGGATGGAGGCGAGGGTCGAGGCGGGGAGAGAAGCTGATTTGAGGAAGCCTTCTCCTTGAGGTGTCCAGGCGCCGGAGGCGTCGAATGCGACGGTGACGGGCGGTCCTCTTTTATCGAGGGTTTGCGGGCTTGCTCCTTCTACGAGTCCTTCGACTTTGACGGCGAGTCTGCGAGGTGTTCCATAGGAGAGGATGGCGTCAAAAGCGAGCCCTTCTTTTTCGAGGAGGGTTTTAATGGCGCGCTCGAGGTTGCGTTGTCCGATCGGAACAAAAGTTGCGGGGAGCTGCTCGGATCCTATTTCTAAAAGGTAGTCGCGTTTTTTGCTGCCGTCGAATTTCACGCTAGGCTTTTTCGGCTGTTTGATTTTTGGAGCTATTAACTTACGCGTGAGGGGGAAGCCGAGTTTTTCGCGCGAGGCGACATATTCTCCGGCAATCAGGCGCGCTAAGTCTCGGATCCGTCCTATATAGCCGGTGCGCTCGGTGGTGGAGATGACGCCGCGGGCGTCGAGGAGGTTGAAGGCGTGGGAGGCTTTGATGACGAAGTCGTAGGCGGGGATGGGGAGGTGGCGGGCGATGAGGGTTTTTGCCTCTTTTTCAAAATCTTCGAAGTGGCGCTGCCACATTTCGGTGGACGCTTCGGTGAAGTTGTAGGCGCTCCATTCGATCTCGCTTTTTTTGGAGATGTCGCCGAGAGTCATGGTGTCGTTCCATTGAATGTCGAAAATATTGTCGACATTTTGAACGTACATGCAGAGACGCTCGAGTCCGTAGGTGATCTCTGCGCAGACGGGACTTAGCGGCAGGCTTGCCATCGATTGGAAATAGGTGAACTGGGTCACTTCCATGCCGTCGCACCACACTTCCCATCCAAGCCCCCAAGCGCCGAGCGTAGGGGATTCCCAGTCGTCGTGGACGAAGCGGATGTCGTGCTCTTTGATTTTAAATCCAATGGCTTCGAGCGATTTGAGATAGAGCGCTTGCACATCGAGCGGCGAGGGTTTTAAGATCACCTGGAATTGATGGAAGAGATGGAGTCTATTGGGGTTTTCTCCAAATCTACTGTCGGAGGGTCTGCGCGACGGTTCGACATACGCCGTGTTATACGGCTCGGGTCCGAGGCAGCGCAGAAAGGTTGCGGGATTAAAGGTTCCTGCGCCGGTTTCAACGTCGTGTCCGACGTGGATGACGCATCCTTTCTTTTCCCAAAACTTGGTCAGACGAAAAATCAGTTCCTGAAATGTGATCATAAGCTATTATTGTATCGAACTTATATGACAGAAACAACACCATTTTTTTCTTTGATTGTAATTTTAACTGAAAAAAATTCATACCTTTTGCCGTTTACTTTGGATTCGATCGCAAGGGAGCAGAGCGGGGTGGCGCGCGAAGTCATCATTGTTGATGGGACGGGCGGGAAGACTATCCTTGCCCACCTGCCGGTCGAGGGTGTGAAGGTGGTGGCTTGCAAGAGTCCGCGTACTGCCGACTTGCTAAATACGGCTGTAAAGGAAGCTTCCGGAAGGTATATCCATTTTTTGTTTCCCGGGGAGTTTTATGTGTCGGACCATGCGCTGATCTTTATGAAGAAGATGATCAAAGGGTACGATTTTCCCGATTTGATCTACACGACGAGAAGAGTGCGGCATCAGTTCGGCCAGCCGACGGTGGATCTGTTTCCTTTGACAATAAAAATATTGAAGCAAGTGAAGGTGCCTTCCAGCTTGCAATCGTATTTTTTTCGAAGAGAGGCTCTTATTATGTTGGGCAGCTTCAGCAGTAAATATGAAATCGCATGCGGATACGAGCTTTTGTGCCGATTCTTTTTAACGCCGACGCTTCGAAAAACATTTGTGAGAAGAGTTCTGACCGATTACGAATATCGAAGAGTTAAACCTGACTCTATTGTGAAAGAGTCGCTAGAAATTGTGCGCATTTCATTTAAATATTTCGGTCCGTCGCTGCAGTTTTTTCAGTGGTTGATGCAAAATTGTTTGAGACTATTGTCCTTTTCGTGGAAAATAGTCCGAGCATCATTTTGGAAAAGATATGTCACGACATAAAAACATAATACTCTTCACGGTTCTTTTGCAGACGTCACTGCTTATGGCGCAGTCGCCTCCTATTCCCCCGGCCGGTGTTGTCGATAGACAGATCGAAGAGGAATACGAAGTGAAGGAAGTGGAGCCTTCAAAAGAAGTTCCGCTGCTTGAATTTGATCTGCCGGGCGAAGAGTTCGATGTCGGCGATGAAAAAATCACGATCCATTCTGTGGATGTTTCCGGTAATACGGCTCTTCGTGCAAAAATTCTAAGACGCAGCTTGAGGCCGTATCTGGACCGCCCTATTTCGATGAAAGAGCTGAAAGATCTGTGCGCTGTGATCCAGAAAAAATATGCTGAAAAAGGATATTTTCTTACACGAGCCTATCTTCCTCCGCAGGAGATTCGCAATGGTGTGCTCAAGGTTGAAGTGATTGAAGGGCATCTTGGACTCGTAACCGTGATCGGCAATAAATATTACAGCACGAAATTTATCTCCAGCTACTTTGATCGATATAAAGGCAAGCCGATCCACTATGACAAAATCTTGCGAACGCTCTTTCTTCTCGATGAAAACACCGACCTCGAAGTGGGGGCTGTTTTTAAAAAGGGTGATAAATTTGGGACGGCCGATCTGATTTTGAGAGTTTCCGATAAAAGGCCTATCCATCTAACGCAAGATTTCAACAACTACGGATCTGACCATACGACGACAAGGCGGACAGGGACCAGGCTCGATTATGGTAATCTGATTATGTACGGAGACACACTCACGCTGATTGAAGTGCTGGGCTATCCGATGTCTCATCTGAATTTTTCCGATGTGATCTATCATGCGCCTGTCAATACGATCGGAACGACGCTCGATTTTTCCTACCTGTGCGCCAACTTTAAAACGGATAAAGTGGATCACATCAGATATGTCGGAAGATCGCACATCGGCGGAGTGAAATTAAATCAGGCGCTGCAGCGCACGCGATTTTTGAATACCGACTTTTTTGCGACCTTTGATGTGAAGCAGGTGCAAAACTTCGGCGGCGGCAGGCGGACAAGTTTTGACAAGCTGCGGGTGCTGACCGGCGGCGCGGTCGTTGATTACATCGACGGCCTCAAGGGCCGCAATCTATTTTCCTTCTCGGTCGGATGGGGCATCCCCGGAATTTTTGGCGGCTCGTCAGCGAAAAGCTCCGATAGCAGCCGGGTCGGATCGGGCGGACGGTTCTTAAAAGGCAATTTAGGGTGGAAGCGGCTGCAGGAGCTTCCCTATAACTGCTTTTTGCTGTTTAATTCGGCTTTTCAGTTTAGCTTGGATAAGCTCCCTCTGCCGGAGGAGATTTATATCGGAGGGATTGACACGGTGCGCGGATATCCTCTTGCAGAAGGGATCAGCGATTGCGGATACTATGGTACGCTGGAGCTCCATGTTCCGCCGCCGTTTCTCCGGGCCCACAAGGTTCCCTGGTCGAAAAAACAAACATGGGGGCAGTTTTTGCAGTTTGTAGGTTTTCTCGATATGGGTCAGACGTTTTCTCTAGGTTCCGATGTACTGCGTGAGAAAACAGATGGCTCCGATCATACGAAATTGGATGGCCGTGTAATGCTTATGTCGGCAGGCCCCGGCATTCGCCTGTACGGTCCCTGGAAATTAGAATGGAGCTTTGATGTCGGGTTCCCACTGACCGAGAGACATCGTTCATCAAATACAATAACATATTTTAGGGTCGCATGGAAAATTCTTTGAAAAAATCAATATTACTACTACTGCTCACATCTCCCATTTGCCTATTTTCTCTTGGCGGAAAACCTGAAATTGTTCACGGTTCTGCCGAATATGAACTATCCGGCGCCACGGAAGTGGTACGTGTTTCTGAAAAAACGATTCTTGAGTATCAGAAGTTTAACATCGGAGAGCTTGAGACGACGCGCTATGAGCAGCCGTCTTCCAAATCGACGCTGCTTTGCAGAGTCAAAGGGAAAGACTCCTCGGTTATCCGTGGAAGGCTCGAAGCCAACGGAAAGCTTCTTTTTATCAACCCGAATGGAATCATCTTTTCTGAATCGGCCCATGTCAATGTAGGAACGCTCATTGCATCGACGCTTGATATTCATAACGACGATTTTTTGGAAGGGCGGTATAAATTTAATCTGGCGCCGGAAGCGCGCGACTCGGCTATTGTCAACAGGGGCGTCATCGAAGCTGCCCACAACGTTGTTTTCATGGCTCCCAAGGTTGTGGATGAGGGATTCATCAGTGTAAAAGTCGGAAAGATCGCTTATGGCGGCGGCGAGAGCGTCACTCTTGATTTCGACGGCGATGAATTGATCCAGTTCGCCATCGAGAAGCCGCTTGAAAAAGGGTTTATCGAGCTGGCAGGAGAGCTCAGCGCTACGCAAGTGTATATGAGGCTTCCGATGGCTCATCATGCAATCAAAAGCGTTCTCAACGTCGACGGCCTTGTAGAAGCAGGCCGCATCGAAATTGATAATGGAGTGATCCGTCTTGCCCCTAAATCCAAAATAAACGCCAAACTGCTTGATATGGATGGCGAAACGCTCATCGTCTCAGCACCTGTTCAAGTCGATAAATTTACACCTCGCATGACGGGCGAATATATTTTAGAAAATTCTATTAGCGTCAAAAATAATGCGCTGACGTTTGACGCTCCGGTCTCTGTTAACGCAGAAGCTATCACGATCTCAACAGACAATGGAAATATAACGTTCCTGAAAGGTGTCGAATCCAAAAAACCAGATTCTAGGCTTTCACTCTCCTCAGGTGGAGGCGATATCGATTTTAGAGAAGATGTTCTTGCGCAGCGGCTCGATATTCTCTCGGCTCACAACGTAAATGCAGGGACTGTGAATGCAGGCGAGCTCACTATCAACAATATCAGCGGTATTGCAACGCTTGCAGGCCCTGTCCGTGCGGCAACCAAGGCGGAATTTAAAGGCTATAAGCTCAATGTGGGTCAATCTTTCTCAGTCGATAACGGTCCAATGACTTTAGACGTTTCAGGCCGCCTGCAAGTCAGCGAAAATGGCAGCCTGTCTGCCTCTTCGATTGCACATCAAGGCACCGGCGATATTTTCCTCGGCGGCAAATGGACCGCACATAACGGCGATATCGTATTGGAAGGCGGCGTCCAGCTTATTGGCGCCGTGGATATGCACGCGTTGAAAGGCGATATTCTTTTCAATAAAGGGATTGACGGGTCAGGCGAACTTAAAGCCGCGTCTCAGAATTTCACTGTTAAAGGAAATATAGACCGCATTGCCAAGCTCACCGTTGATGCAGATCAGGACATCAGGCTTTCGAATGTAGGCAAAGGCGATGATGGAATCGAAGGAATCCTCCACCTTCATACGAAAGGGTCTGTTTTCTTTGAAGGAGCCGATTATGTTGCAACCGGCCATGATTATAAGAGCGGCAAATCGTTCGAATTTATTTCGGGCCAAATAACAACCGTTTTTGCAAAAACCAAGGACTCCGTTCAATTTAAGGACGGCCCCGTCAACATTGCTGAAGATACGACATTAATCATTAGATCAAATCACGGATCTGTTGAATTACCATCCGTTCAAGGAAAAGAAGGTTCTCATTTAATCATCAGCACACCAGAAAATCGACTTAAAGTCGGCGCCATCGCAGGCGTTGAGGATCTTGCTTTAATTGCAGATGACATGACCTTCTTAAACATTGATGCAGGATCGATCCTCATTGATAGCAAGACGCCTGTTCATATCAGCCATCCAATGACTGCCCATACCGGCGATTTCATCGTGAATGCAGACCTTATTTTTGACGCCCCGGAGACCGAGCTCCAAGCGCTAAAAGGCGATACAATGCGTTTTAACGGCACTTTGGCCGGCAAGACGAAGCTTAAACTGAATGCGCCTGAAGGCGAAATCTCTCTCATGGGCAAAGTTGTCTCTTCAAATAGACTTGGGCAGCTTGCAATTCATGGCAAAAAAATATCACAATACGAAAGCGTTATTGCAACAGGACCTGTTCATTACTCCGGACAGATCATGCTGGGCCATGATATCTATTCAGATAATGCAATCACACTCGATGGACCTGTCATGTTATTTAACAGGGATGCAATCCACTTGCATACCAATAAGTTTAACACAAAACCCATTGAGCTGACCTCCACATTGGATGCCGACTTGCCGACACGCATGCTGACGCTGCAAAACCCCATGTCGCTCACCAAGATCAAAGGAGCTATTGGAAAAAATGGGCCGCTTGGAGAACTTATCATCAAGTCCAAGAATGTTCTTTTACAGGATAGCATCGGCGGAGTAAATCCTGGTATTGTTGGCCGCTTTGAGATTACAACATCCTATGGAGTTGAATGCAGTGGCCCTGTTTATCACGCCGGGCAGCAGCAATGGGATACCGGAAAGGTTCATTTTACACATGAAGGTCCAGTCGAGATCATCACAGATGGATTGCCTCTTGCCTTTATCAATAAGACGGAGCTAGAGCTGGATCGCACAGAGTCGTTTAAAATTCAAACAAATGGCGGCCGTTTAGATCTTGCGAAGATCTCCTGTGATTATGCGCAGCCGATTACGATCTTGGCAGGCCAAGGAGAAATCCACCTCAATGAAATCGGCAAAAAAGCGACAAATCTTCACGTGGAAGGACGCGATATTCTCTTGGCAGGGCATATTGAGGCAGGTAATATCTTTATGGAAGCTGAGAATCGTCTTGAATATGATCAAACATTAGGCATTAAAATCATGTCACCCGCTTTGCAGTCTGAAGGGACAATTACACTCAATTCAAAACGCAGCATGATCGGCAGCGTAGAAGATCCTATCAATATTGAAACTAAAAGCGATCTCTTTATCGGTGCAAAGAAAATAGCTTACCTCAAAGGAACGTGCGCTGATCAAAATCCGCATGTCTATCCTCCAAATCCACCTCCGCGAACCGTTTTCAATGGAGGTGAATACAACTATGTATTCATAGATGATCTTCTTGAAGATGATCCAAATTTGAAGACGATTGCTCCCGGGCTCGCGCATAAAACACCGACAACCTTTATGGACGGCACCGAAATAAAACCTCGCAAAGCGCCGATTTATTATGACACATCCAAAAAGTGATGTAGTCGTTCTTGGCGGCGGCGCAGCAGGAATTTTTGCTGCGCTCTGTGCTAAAGAGTCGAATCCGTCTCTTACAGTGACCCTGCTTGAAAAATCGGCCGTTTTTCTCTCTAAAGTGCGTGTCTCCGGCGGAGGCAGGTGCAACGTCACCCATGCTTGCTTTGAGCCGGAAAAGCTCATCCAAAATTATCCCAGAGGCGGCAAAGAACTGCTGGGGCCTTTTCATCGATTCCAGCCCAAAGATACCATCGCCTGGTTTGAAAAGAGAAAAGTTGCGCTCAAAACAGAATCAGATGGAAGGATGTTCCCGACAACCGACAGCTCTCAAACCATCATCGATGCGCTTTTAAATGAGGCGCGCGCTTTAGGCGTCGATCTCCAAATTCGTCAGCACATCATCTCCATTTTTCACGTCGAAGGATACTTTAACATACAATTTAGAGATGGCACGACGCGCCTTGCAAAAGCGCTCATCCTTGCCACGGGCAGCAGCCCCGAGGGCTATAGACTTGCAGAATCTTTAGGGCACACCATCCAGCCGCCCGTTCCATCGCTCTTCACCTTCAATGTTCCCACATCCCGCCTCTCATCACTCTCCGGCATCGCCGTGCAAAATGCATCCGTCTCCCTGCCTGAAGTTTCGATGAAGCAAAAAGGACCGCTGCTTATTACCCATTTCGGCTTCAGCGGCCCCGGCGTGCTTAAACTCTCCGCCTGGGCAGCGCGCGAGCTGCATGCCCTCGGCTATAAAACCACCATCGAAATCAACTGGGTTCCCGACATCACGCTCGACGAACTCAAAAACAACTTCAAAAAGTTAAAATCGCAGCATCCCGCTAAAACAGTCGGACAGCTCTTTCTTTTCGACCTGCCCAAGAACCTATGGAAAACGCTCACGACCCCCTTCACCGTCAAAGTCTTGGCCCACCTCAGCAACTCCGACATTGAAAAGCTCTCCCAAACCCTCCACGCCGATCCCTATCAGATGGACGGGAAGACCACGCATAAAGAAGAGTTTGTGACCTGCGGCGGCGTTACCTTGAAAGAAGTCGATTTTAAAACCATGCAAAGCAAAATACTCCCCGGTCTCTTCTTTGCCGGTGAGATTCTCAATATCGATGGAGTCACTGGAGGATTTAACTTTCAGAATGCCTGGACAACAGGCTACATTGCCGGTTATTCAGCTGGCAGCCGAACCATCTGATCATCGTAATAACCAAGGTCGCGTTGGATTGATTTGCCTGATGTACGAATAATCTCATAATAATTTGTAATAGTTTCCTGATCTTTACGATGCCAAAAAAAGCTGGATGCCAGCCAAATAGTTGCAACGACAAGAACGACTTTTCCCACCGTCTTCATCCAATTCGCAGGAACCAAATAACCAATGCCTAAAAACCCCAGCCCAAAAAGAGCCGCGCATCCGGAGTAATAATAACTGATGTTCTTATTGACTCGAATTTGATCAACTTCTTTGACCTGACCTAAAAGGTCATGGATTCTCGTGGAAATTAGAGCTATAGTGTCGGGATCTTTTGCTTCAATTAATTTTCTGTGATAGTTGGTTAGCACTAAGGCCGCTGCATGGTAGGCGTTCGTTATATCTAACGTCTTTTTTGCAACTGCAAGGAATTGATTTGGGAGGTAGCTTCCACCTGAATAAGGTCTTAATTCCGGGTCGACCTGGGCAGCATCATTTTCATGCCCATGATATTTTCCAGCTTCAGCGACAATCGTATTGAGATACCGTACAATATTTACTTTAACGCTTAAATCTATTGCCATTAGAGATATTTAATCATAAACCGTACTAATTGACGATCGATTAAAATTTTTAGTTTGTTGTTTATTACTTCCTCTTTTGTTAAAATTGTACCTAAATATAGGGTAACATGTCACTGAAAGCCATTGCAGCAGTCATTCATAAGCATCCCACTCCGATGGATCGTCTCCGCGAAACGATCGCAGAGGATAATGCAGCAAAAAAGCGCGCCGCTCACATTCTTATCATCGCCCTCTACATCATCCATCAGCAAGCGATTAATCATTGAAGAAAATATATAACTGCTCGGAGGCCGAGCTAACCCAGTGGCTTAAAGACCATGGAGAAAAACCTTTTCACGCCAAGCAAATATTCGAATGGCTTTACCAGAAAAAGGCTCGCTCATGGGACCAAATGTCGAACCTTTCAAAAGAGCTTCGTCAAAAGCTGGCAGATAACTTTTACCTCCATAGCCTCAAGCTAAAAAAGATCGTCGACTCCTCCGATAAAGAAACCACCAAATTCCTATGGGAACTCGTCGATGGAAACCTCGTCGAATCGGTGCTCATCCGTGCCCCTGACCGAAGAACCGTCTGCGTCTCCTCCCAAGTCGGATGTCCCGCCAGGTGCGCTTTTTGCGCCTCTGGAAAAAAAGGACTCCTGCGCAACCTCGAGCCCGCTGAAATTCTCGAACAAATCCTCCTGACCGACCACTATCTTTCAGAAGCCGGCGAAAGAGTTTGCCATATTGTTTTTATGGGAATGGGCGAGCCTTTTGAAAATTACGACAATGTTCTCACAGCAATCAGGCGGATCATCGACCCTAAAGGATTTGGCATATCCCAACGAAAAGTCACCGTCTCCACAGTAGGCATTGTCGAGCAGATCGTCCGATTTGCCAGCGAAGATTTAAGTGTCCACCTCGTACTCTCACTCCACGCCCCGAACCAGGAGCTTCGTAAAAAGATCATTCCTTACGCCAGAAAATACGGACTTGCCGATCTTCTCGAGGCGATGCTCTACTACGCTCAAAAATCAGGACGGGACATCACATACGAGTACACCCTGATGGAAGGCCTCAACGACCAGCCGCACCATGCTGAAGAGCTTGCAAAGCTCGTTAAGGGGCATCCTTGCACCGTCAACCTCATTCCCTACAATCCTGTCGAAGGGCTCCGTTTAAACCGCCCTTCAAAAGAATCGATCGAAACTTTTAGAGAAATTTTACTCGACGCAAAAATACCTACAACATGGCGTTATACCAAGGGAAAAGACATCGCAGCAGCCTGCGGTCAACTAGCCCTCGTTGAAAAAACTAGTACAATTAATTCCTGACACTTTGTATACGTATTTCACAAATGCGATTACCATTGGCCCTTACTTTTTTCCGAGTCATCATGAGTCCACTGTTCGTGGCGCTCTACCTTTTTTCAGATAGCTGGGGTATTTCCGGAGTTGTTATTCCCTACATTCTTCTATTCATTGTTGCGCTCTGCGAGCTCACAGATATCTTCGACGGTTTTTTTGCACGCCGCAGAAATCAGGTCACAAGCCTCGGCAAAGTTTTAGATCCCATGGCCGACAGCTTTTTCCGCCTCTCGGTGTTTTTTGCCTTCACACAGGGCGATCTTCAGCTGCCTCTCATGATCGTACTTGTTTTCTTCTGGAGGGATTCTCTCGTCAACACTCTGCGCTCGCTCTGCGCCCTACAAGGGATACCACTGGCGGCTCGCATGAGCGGAAAGATCAAGGCTGTCATTCAAGCGATCGCGACGTTCTTTATCCTGATTTTGATGATTCCTTACTCTACAGGATGCCTCTCGCTCGATGATTACCAAAGGCTGAGCTGGATGGCCGCCGCCCTCGCTGCCGCCTACACGCTCTACTCCGGCTGCGAATATCTCTTCGTCCACCGCCACATGATCAAAAAAGCCTTCAAACATTAATAAATAAAGAAAAATTCTTAGGAGTTCTTTCTTCGTTTTTTCCTGTTTCATATGTCGGGACAAGGTTCCCATTGTCCCCGCTAGCCCCTATCCAGCTGACATCGACTTTGCCAAATCGATCCTCCTTCGGCGGCCTGGATGCCTATACAAGGCCCGCCTCGTTCGGACCGCTGCGCTTCGATTTTGCTGTGTCGATGCAGCCGCCGGCTGCGTCCGCGCTCATTCCCGCCTCGCACGCTCGGCGGGCCCCTTTCGCGTCTGTCCGCAGTACCTGATTTGGGGAAAAAAAGGCCTTCCTGGAAAACAAGAAGGCCTTAAGAGAAGAAAAATATGCAATAGCCTTTGAAAGTCGACCCTTTAGGCTTTATCGTAGTGAACTTGGGTTATAACTCATCTCGTTTTCGTTCTAGCTTTTCTCTTTCTGTTCGAAATTCAATGAGTCTATCTTCCGTTTCATTCAAATACTTATACAGTCTTGCAAATTTAGACGCTTTTTCTTCTATAATTATTTTTATAGTTTGCTATAGTGTTTTCATGAGCTCTGATCTCTTCAAGTAGTTGCTTTTTTCTATTAATTAAATCGCTTTCTTGCCTTATCCAGTTATTCCAACCTGCATGTCTACAATGGATACGATTATCACCACACCAGCTTCTCCATTCTGCCTCTAAATACGCTAAGTCTTTTTTGACGATTTCATAACGATCAACCAAGTTGTGTTGTGCTTTGGTAACTTCAACCAAACGTTGTTCATAATCATCATGTGATGCTGCAATTGGCATCATTTCTTGTCATAAATTCCTTTCCTTGTAGCCAGCTTTGCATCTTCATCTATACGGGCTGCATTTATTTGCGTTTTCAGTTCATTGAGCTTTTGGTTACGTTCTTGTCGCTCTTTTATCTTCCGATTATAGTTGTTTACTTATTTCTTGATGCGTTGTTATAATCTTTTTCTCAGCTTTTTAATGTCTTTTTCAGCTGCTTGGGTTGCCAGTTCTTCTACGATGAGGTTGTCAACGACATTTGTAGGGTTTTTAATAGTATCAATAGTTGCTTTTATCTTGTCTAGAATTCTTTTGATTTTATCTAACAGTGTTGGCTTCACCTCTTCTTCAGTGTTTTCATTAGTGATCTTTTCTATTAGACCTGTAAACTGTTCATACTGTTCTTTAGCTTCTTTAACTTTTTCTATGATTTCCTTAGGCAAATGAGCTTTGTAGTAGCTGCTTCTGAGAAAGAGAGCATCTTATCGAGACCCTGCATGCATCCAGATGCCGCGAACACTACATAATTCCGTGCTACTGACAGCTTGTTCAGGAGGAGTTAATATTGCTGTGGAAGCATCATCGGTAACAAGGCCCAATTGGGAATCGGCATGTACCGTAGATTGATCAGATTGATTTAGCTGCTTGAGTAAATGCTCTGCTTGGATATTTCCTTCTCGAAAGAGTATCTGAAACCCCAGCTGCTCCGCCAACTGGCTTCGAGTACTAGACTCGCTTTGAATAAAATTAAGATTTGCACCTACTGCTTTTCCAAGTAGAAGTTTTAGGCTCAGACCATTCTTTCCAGTTTTCGTTTGAAAATAGTCGGCTAACATACCCCTGGGGCTTACTCAACTCGCTGTATTGTCTCACGGGAATCTTGCGACATTTCTTCCTTCATGATTTTAAAAGCTTTAATGAATGATGTTACATCTATTAGGGCGACTGTTGGGTGTAAATATATGAACTTTTTGCATAAAGTGCGTTGCTGAATCATTGAGACTCCTATTGCTGTTAAGGGCATTCTTTGGGATTATTTTCAAGAACCGACTGCAGCAAAATTTGGAGACAAAGCTGCATTACTGCTAACCACAGCTACAGTACCGTTTACTGGTATCATATAGCACAACTTCTTCGTTGTTAAAAAACTAATGTTTAATTGACAAAATCCCATTAACCAAAAAATTATTACATTTTTTCTGTTATTTTGAGTGTATTTTCTGCTTTTCGCATTGTTGTCTCAGGTAAAATGCATTTCCCAAAATCAAACTACACAACCTTTTGGTTAATGTGACTTTGTCAAGCTAAGATTTTGAATAGATAAGAAGAGATTATTTCAACTAATTTTTCCATCAAATGCAATGTAAAATTATTCATTGATGCTGCAACGGGATGTGGAAAAGGAAGGAACTTCATTGCTGCTACCTTCACGCTCTATTCCGGCTGCGAGTACCTCTTCTTCCACCGCCACATGATCAAAAAAGCCTTCAAACACTGAATCCGACCTTGTATTTTCTAAATTGGATTTAGAAATTACAAGGTGTTTTTCGGCTATTGCCAAATTGCTGCGATGGGAATTGCCATGAGATCAGGACCGAAAGAAAGAGTCTTATCGCCTGCATAGAGAAGGAATCCGCGGTGAAAATCACTGCCCACCGATTCTTTTAAAGCCCTAAAATGTTTGAAGTCTTCTGGCCCAATCGTCTCGCTGCTTTTTATTTCAATGCCCACAATTTTTCCTTTCTCGTTTTCTAAAATGAGATCGACTTCATCCGTATGGGAGGAGGTGTGAAAATGAAACAGATTGATTCGTTTATTGCTCCAGGTTGTTTGTTTGAGAAGCTCTAAAACAACAAAATTTTCAGCAGCTTTGCCCAAAATCCTAGGATTTTGCTGCAAACGTTCTGCATCAAGATTTAATAGATGAATCAAAATCAAGGTGTCTACCAAATAGACTTTGGGCGACTTAACCAATTGTTTTTTGATACTTCTGCTCCATGCCGGAAGACTATGAATGATGAAGAGGCTATGCAAAAGTTGAAAATATCGTCTCAGCGTTGTTGTTGCAATGCCGGAGCCTTTGGCAAGATTGCCGTAATCCAAAAGGGAGCTGATTTGCGATGCAATGGATATAAGAAGATGCGGCATTTGGCTAATCCCTTCTATTTTTGCCAAATCCTGAATGTCTTTCTGCAGGATTAAAGAGAGGTAGGCATCCGCCCACTCGCTTCGCTCTGCATGATTTTGCAATTTCTGCACTTCGGGATAGCCTCCGCGGACAATTAGCTTAATGAGCTCATCTTTTGTAAAAGGTATGCTGGGCTTAAAAGATGGATTTTCGCTAAACACATTTTCAAGAAATTGCTCTTTTATGCCGAGGATCTCCCCTTGAGAGAGCGGATAAAGTTCATAGAGGAGCATGCGTCCTGCCATTGAATCGCCTAATTTTGGTACTACAAGCGGATTTGCAGACCCCGTCAGGGCATAGCGTCCTGGAACTCTGTTGGCGTCGATATCCTCTTTGATGGGTAAGAAAAGCTCAGGCACTCTCTGAATTTCATCGAGAATTACGGGCTTTGGGACGGTTCTAATAAATCCAACGGGGTCGTGCTGGGCAGAGGCCAGTGTCGGAAGGTTATCAAAAGTAGTATAATGCGCCTGAAGCTCTTTACCAATGAGCTTCATTAAAAATGACTTTCCCGACTGCCTTGCCCCAACCAATAAAGTTGCAGGACTCCGCTTAAGGCCGCTTAACACCTTGTCTGTCAAAAACCTATGATATTCCATCAATTTATCCATCCTGTGGTCTAAATTCTACCACCAAATGGATTTATTTTACATTTTAGTCATAATCATTTAACAATCAAAAACTTAACATGATTTAGGAAGGGCCTTTTTACGGAAGTGCTTCTTTGATAGCATCTTTGAATACGAAATAATTAAAGGCTAAACCGCTTACAAGAGCTGCTGTGCCCATTTTATTATATCCAAGGGAGAAAGACCAAGCAGAAAGGCCTATTGAATAACCACCAACCCAAGTCGCTATGAGATTATTGCGATCCATTGCCTTATCTAGCCTTTTCTGATCATATTTAAGCCCAGCCCAATTCCGAGCTCTTCCTACTCTTCCTAATGCTACATTTAATAGACCGGGTATCACGAGTATAAAAAGCGGATTTATTTTTCGAAGCATCAACATGCCATACATTATTTTGATCGTGCCAGCTTAACACCAAAATCTTAAACAATCTACTGCAATGAGACGTGGAAGGGGACCCCCGAGCTTGCGAGGAGGGGAGGGAACGCCATTGCAGCCGGCGGCTGTAGCGACAATGTAAAATCGAAGCGAAGCGGTCCGAACGAGGCGGGCCTTGTATATGCATCCAGGCCGCCGAAGGAGGATCGATTTGACGCAGTCGCTATCAGCTCAAGGGGCTAGCGGGGACAATGGGAACCTTGTCCCGACATATGTATGGGAGAGTTAATCAGAAATATTATTCTATTTTTTATTTACTCAATAAAAAATTTGAATTTATGGTTGCTGCCTTGTGTTGATTTAAAATGAGGGGGTGGGGTATTGTGGTCGGCTTACGTATTGGGGTGTCGCCAAGTGGTAAGGCAGCGGTTTTTGGTATCGCCATTCGAGGGTTCGAATCCTTCCACCCCAACATTTAGACATGTCATAGACATGTTGCAAAATTAGGATTTTTCAATGCCGAAATCGAAGTCGTGCATCCTATTTCACGGAAGCTCCAATCCGGAGCTTGCCGGGAAAATTAGCGAGTGCGGCAAGATCAGGCAGGGGAAGGTCCGGATTGAGACTTTTCCAGATGGCGAGATAGGCGTTCGAATTTTAGAGAATGTCCATGGTAAAGATGTTTTCGTTTTGCAAACGATCGCACAGCATCCTAACCTCTATCTCATGGAATTGTTCATCATGATTGATGCTTTGAAGCGAGACGGTGCACGTTCGATCACGGCGGTAATGCCCTACTTTGGGTACGCCCGCCAAGACAGACGTGTAGAAAATGGAGATCCGATCTCTGCAAAGCTTGTCGCGCAGCTGGTGGAAGCCGCAGGAGCTTCTCAAGTGATGACGATGGATCTGCATTCAACGCAGATCGAAGGGTTTTTTAACATACCGCTGATTCATCTCACGGGAGAGCCTCTTTTAATAGAGGCGATCCGAAAAGAGGGATGGGAAAAAGGCGTGATGGTAGCCCCTGACATCGGAAGCATTAGGCGCGCACAACGATTTGCAAAGGATCTTAAGACCTCCAACGGTGTCGTCGATAAACATCGCATGAGTGCAAAACGAGTTGAGAGTCATGCCCTAGCAGGGGATGTGAAAGGCCAAAATGTAGTTTTGGTCGATGACGTAATCTCAACCGGTCAAACGCTGGTCACGGCGGCAGGTGTGTGCAAAAGCTACGGGGCGAAGAATATTTTCGCGGTAGCCACCCACGGCCTCTTTGTGAACGGAGTGTTTGAAGAGCGTGCGATTGAAAAGATGATTGTGACAGATTCGATTCCTCTCCCTTCGAAGATCAAGTCGAAAGTGAAGGTCGTCTCTGTGGCTCCTCTTTTTGCTCGCGCAATCAACCAGCCCATCTAGAAAAATCTCATTGTATTTCTCTGTGCCCTCTGTGCTCTCTGTGGTAAAAAATCTTAATTAGGATTTTTAACCACAGAGAGCACAGAGGGCACAGAGAAATGCGGCTAATAATAACTAGGAGTATTTATGAAAACGACTGCTCAGAAGCTGACTGCTGTTGTGCGCACTTCAACTAAAAAAAGTGACACAAAGCAGATCAGACGAGAAGGTAAGATCCCCGCGATTCTTTACTCAGCCGGCCAACCGAACCAACAGTTGATCGTCAATAAAGATGAGATGGGAGCTATCTTAAGACAAATGAAACCGGGTCACTTGGGGACCACTGTTTTCCATTTGAATCTTGATGGAAAAAATAGAAAAGCCATCATCAAGGATATTCAATATCAACTAACGACCTATGAGATCTCACACATCGATTTCGAAGAACTCTTCGAAGACGTGCCTGTGAGCGTCAAGGTGCCGATCCAGTGTATCGGTGTCGCTGAATGCTCGGGAGTGAAGCTGGGAGGCTTTTTGCGCCAGATTATACGCCACGTTCGCGTGGAGTGTCTGCCGAAGCACATCCCTTCCCACTTTTTAGTTGACGTGCAAGATCTTGGGATCAAGCAAGCAAAAAAATTGTCCGATATTGCAATTCCTGATGGAGTTAAACCTCTTGCTAAGATGGATGAAGTCGTTGTTGTCGTTTCAAAACGCAGCAACTAAGGATTATATCATTGTGGGACTTGGCAATCCAGGCAAGGCTTATGAGAAGAGCCGGCACAATGCAGGATTTCGAGCGGCTAGGCATTTTGCAAAGCGGCATGGGATCGCATTTAAACAGGCGCATAGGATGTCCGCTGAAGTAGGGACAGGGCGCGTGGGAGCTTCCTCAGTTGGGGTTGTTCTTCCGCTGACCTACATGAATAGCAGCGGAGAAGCCGTGCTGAAGGCGATGAAGGCTTTTAAAGTGCCTGCAAACCGCATTGCCGTGGTTGTTGATGATATTGCATTTGCAGTCGGCGACATCCGCTTTAAAGAAGAAGGAAGCGCTGGCGGCCACAATGGACTGAGAAGCATTGAGGAGCACCTTGAAACGCGTAATTTTCCTCGGCTGCGCATAGGCGTAGGCCATCCGGGCGGAGGCGATCTGGCAGACTATGTTCTGTCGCCCTTTGACCGGGAAGAAGAGGAAAAGCTGCCGGAAGTATTTAACAGAGTCGCTGACGTCTTGGACAGCTGGATCCTGCAAGGGATTGGAGCTGCGATGACGCTGGCGAATACAAAAAAGAATTAATAAGGAGTCATTAAAAATGGCGAAAAATCGAACTCATCTCTATGAAGGGATGTATATTTTATCGACCGCCTTAACAGACGATGCTTGTCAAAAACTCATCGATAAGATGACAAACAACATCAATGAAAAAGGTGGAGAAGTACATAAAATTTTTGATCAAGGGCGCAAGAAATTGGCCTATGAGATCAACAAAAAAAGAGAAGGGCACTATTTTCTGTTCTACTTTTCTGTCCCCACTGAAGTGATGGACAAACTGTGGAGAGAATACCGTCTTACGGAAGACATCCTTCGTTTTATGACAACACGGGCTCATAAAGTCCCTGAAAAAATTGAATTTCAACCCTTACCGGAGAGAGAGTAACAATGATGGATTCACCTTTTGCTCCCAAGAAAAAACGGAGCTGTCCTTTCACTGCTGCCGGCGTAAAGCATATCGACTATAAAGATCTCGATACGCTCTGCCGCTTCATCACCGAACGAGGTAAAATCATTCCTCGGCGGATTACGGGTGTTTCTGCCGGCTATCAGCGGAAACTTGTACAAGCGATCAAACAGGCACGCTCTATGGCTTTATTGCCATTCGTGTCCGAGATTTAAGAGGAAACAATGAAACAACAATACTTATTAATCTCAGACGTCGAAGATATCGGCAGAAGCGGTGAAGTGATTTCTGTAAAATCTGGTTTTGCAAGAAATTTCCTTCTTCCTAAGCAAAAAGCTGTTCCTGCCAATGCTCATACGCTGCGCATGCAAGAGCGCCTCAAAGAAGAGCGCTCAAAGCAAGCCGATGTAGATCGCAAAGAAGCTGAAGAGCTGGCTGCTAAACTGAATGGCCTGACCCTCAAGATCAATGCAAAAGTCGATGCTGAAGGGAACATGTACGGTTCTGTTGGATATTCAGACATTCTTGAACTCTTCGAAAAAGAGGGCCTGAAGATGGACCGCCGTAATATCGGCCTGAATAAACCGATTAAAGTGACCGGCAACCACCCGCTGACCCTAAAACTTAAAGAAGGGGTCACCTGCGTCTATAATCTCCAGATTATCGGCGAGCAGGCAAACGCTCATAACGGGTAATGATCAACTTTTTAAGGTTTTTCAAACCGCGAAAGCGTAGGCAAAGAGTTTTTTTGAACCCTCAAGGTGAGCATCATCACCTTGAGGCTATTTTAAAAGAGATCAATGCCGACTATTTCGAAGGGAAGCTGAACCTTAAAATCACGTGGTTCAATCGCCGTTTTTCAAGCGCCCCCAGACGCGTTATCCTGGGCTCCTACCATTTCCGCACGGAGCTGATCCGGATCAACCGGTACCTTGACCAGCCGCATATTCCGGACTATTTTGTCGCCTACATTGTCTATCATGAGGCGCTGCATCATGTGCTTCCTCCCATCAGAGGAAAGCGGGGAAAAAGAAGCATCCACCACCCCGAGTTCAAGGCCCTTGAAAAAAAATTTAAACACTACAACCTTGCCCAGGAATATCGAAAAGTGATCAAAAAGAATTTGTTCGTGAGGTAGCTCTCAAACTAGGTTCTGTCGATTTTTGGGATTATTTTGGCCGATTTTCAATTTTTTCCGCAGGGATCATATCTGAAAGATGATATGACCCCTGCGGAAAAAATTGAAAATCGGCCAAAATAATCCAAAAATCGACGAACCCTGAGTTTTGAGAACTACCTCTATAGAAAAAAACACCGTCTCTATGATATTCTCGACCTCTTATGGGCAAAATCATTGTGGTGACAGGAGCCGCAGGGCTTATCGGTTCCGGGATCGTTCGATATTTAAATGACTTAGGGCATAAGCCTGTTTTAGTCGATAGCCTGGATCACCCTGAAAAAACAAAAAACCTCCAAGACAAACAGTACCAAGAAATCGTTCCGATTCAACATTTGCACGCATGGCTTAAAGGCCGTGAAACTGAAATAGAGGCCATCTTCCATCTCGGCGCTTGCTCGGATACTTTAGAGCAGAATGAGCAATATTTAAGAGAAAACAATACTCTCTACACACAGAAGCTCGCTGAGTACGCCCTTAAAAATGGAATCCGGTTTATCTACGCCTCGTCTGCCGCAACGTACGGCGATGGGACGCTAGGGTTTTCCGATCAGCATGATCTTCTGAGTGAGTTGCAGCCTTTAAACCTCTACGGAAAATCGAAACACTGGTTTGATCTTTGGGCGCTTAGAGAAGGTGTATTAGATCAGATTGTCGGACTCAAATATTTCAACGTCTTCGGGCCTAATGAGTCTCACAAAGGGCGCATGGCATCGATGGTGCTTAAAATGACGCCTGTCATCCAAAAAGAAGAAGTCATCCGGCTTTTTAAATCAACCGAGCCCGATCGTTTTCCCGATGGAGGGCAATGCCGCGATTTTATTTATGTCAAAGACGCCGTCCGCATGACATGTGAGTTTTTAAACGACAAGCGCGGCGGTATTTTTAACATCGGAATGGGGCAGCCGACAACGTGGAATCAGCTGGCAACGGCTGTTTTCAAGGCTTTGAATAAACCCGTCCGCATCGAATATATCGATATGCCAAAAGAGCTCGCAGCCCAATATCAAAACTATACATGCGCCGAAATGAACAAATATGGCACTCCGCTCCGTTTTGACTTTACAATTGAGTCAGCAGTTGGCGATTATATCAATCAATACTTAATACCCAATAGAGCATGGTAAAACTTAGCCGGATCTTCAGTCGTTTAACTTCCATCCGCGTCGGCGTTATCGGCGATTTCATGTACGACACCTATACGACCGGCAAGGTGCGAAGGATCTCGCCAGAAGCGCCGGTCTCTGTTCTGCACGTCCTGAAAGAAGAAGGCCGTCCCGGAGGCGCCGGAAACGTCGCCTTAAATCTTATCTCCCTCGGCGCTCAAGTTAAAGCCATCGGACGCGTAGGTTCTGATATAGCAGGCCAGAGCATTGTGAAGGCTCTTGCCGATGAAGGCGTCAGTGTCGATGGGATGGTCACTGAGGCAGGTTACCAAACTCCCGTCAAAAACAGGCTGATTGCCGACGCGCAGCAGGTGCTCAGGGTTGATTTTGAATCGATCTCTACAATTTCTGAGAATGTCGAGCAGGAAGTGGTAGAAAAGCTGCCAGATCTTTTAGACGGAATCGATATTTTAGCCGTCTCCGATTATGGAAAAGGATTTTTGTCGCCTTCTCTTCTCATGACCGTCATCGAGATGGCCAAAGCACGCGATATCCCTGTCATCGTTGATCCCAAAGGGGATGACTTTGCAAGATACCAGGGCGCTACGGTCCTCAAGCCCAATCTGCAGGAAGCGTATGCTGCAGCCAAATTGTCTCAACAGGCCTCGCTTGAACAGGTCGCTGAAGCTCTTTTCAAGAAAGTGAGCATCGATCTTCTCATGATCACTCGCTCTGAAGCAGGAATCTCTCTTTTTTCCCGGGAAGGAAAAAGGCACGACTTCCCCGTTCGATCCAAGGAAGTTAAAGATGTCACCGGCGCCGGCGACACAGTGCTGGCCATGGTCAGCGTTGCCCTCGGCAACAAACTTGAAGTGGCCGATGCCGCGCAGCTTGCCAACATCGCCGCCGGAATCGCCATTGAGCGGCTTGGATGCGCCCGGATTAATTTATCTGATCTTGCAAACCGTCTCCTGGAATTTGACGTCGATAACAAAGTGTTTGATGAAGACCATCTCTTTGCCCTGCAGCAGGCGCTTAAAGGTAAACACTACCTCGTTCTCGGCATCCATAGCACGCAGGGGATTACAACCGCGCTGTTCCGCAGCATCCGCCAGCTGGCGGTCAAAGATCCCGATACATTGCTGATTGTCTATGTGAGAGACTCTGACCCCGATGAAGAGTTTATTTCGCTGCTCTCCTCGCTTGCCGAAGTCGACTTCGTCGTCCTCAAGTGCGAGAGCCTCAAAAACCTCTGCGAAATCATCCACCCGCAAGAAGTGTTCCTGATCGATCACGACAAGCTCGTGACCCTAGACCACTTCCAGGCGCTCCTTCCTTAGGGATCCACAAATAAAAATGGGGATTGGGCCTCGCCCAATCCCCATTCGTGAAAGAGTGCTAAGCAGGATTAAAAATCAACTCCGAGTTGGAAGCCAAAGTTTTGATCCCAGTAACCTTCACGGCCAAACTCGCCGTTATAGTAGGTTGTAACGTCCAGTGTATCATGTACCTTGTATGCCAGCGTCACGCCCGGTGAGAATAAATCTCGGTTGGCATAGTCGCTGTCGGTGACCGTAAAGCGAGGCGTGGTTCCTGAGAAACGGCCTCTCGTGTTTTTTCCTTTAATGCGTTCTTCGTGAATCCAGCTTAACTTAAAGTCAATCGTGAATTTGTTACTGTTGAAGCAGAAGCAGGTTGCAATATTAACTCCCGCCTCATTTCGGTACATTACTAAAGTTTGATTGAAGATATCAAGGTTATAGGCTCCCGAGCCTTGCTCTGAGTAGCTATTCTCCTTCTGTATGATATAGTCAAAAGATTCGAAAGGACGGATGATGACACCACCCACCTCAGCGTTATATCCTGTGTCAGCATGCCCCAGAAGTTGATGCCCATCATGAGTAGAGTGATTTTTTTTGCTCACTCCTGTGAAGACAATGCGTCGATTCGCGCTGTAATCATTCCACGCTTTAATAACAGCAACGTTTCCGTAGAATCTCTTCGAGATTCCAGAGGCATAAAGGCCGGCATAGCCGCTATGGATTTTTCCATCGCCTATTTTGGTGTGCCATTTAATATTCGAGTGGGTATAAGCGCCAAGGGCCCCAGCATAAAAATAATCTGCAAAATGACAGTCTAATCCTCCAACAACCCCTAAAGTCTTGCTGCCATAGGCCAGTTGAGGGCTGAATGTACTGGTATTTTTCTTTTTATGAGTCATATCTCCAAATTCATCTGCCCAAATATGGACGGTTTCTTTCTCAGGTATGCAGGTATTGCAAACAATATCCGTCGATTCTACAGCAGGGCATCCTTCCTGCGAGCTGCAATAAGTTTGATCGAGGACATTTTGAAATCGATATTTCAGCGCCTCATCGACGCGGATGATGCTGCTTTGCTGAACCATTGACATCCCTCTGTAGAGGGCATTATGCATCTGGTTGAACGCATAGCAAAGCTCACTTCTTGGTACCCCGAGGAGATCTTTAAATATCGGATCCATGGTATTGCCGGAATCGAAAATCTCGTCAACAGCGGTGGCCACATTACGGCAATTTCCAGCAGGAACTACCAACGCAAATTCATCGAGGCCGACCTCAAGATAAACATTCGTGCCGATATAAAAAAGCTGTCCGGCAAATGGGAATGTTGTCACGAAATTACTGAATGTACCTGTCACTCCTACCGGTGGTTCCGATCACCTCATAAATTGTAAGAGGGTTATACATGGCATGCTCCGGGTCGAGTAAAAACGTAGCGCCCGGTTGAATGGTGAGGGTTCCAGTGATGTTCGTAAGACGGCTCGTTGGGGGAGTGAGGTAATTGTAATATATCGATCCTGTTTCCAGAACAATATCTCCAATGATGTTGAATGTTTCAATACTGTTTCCGGGTTGCAGCGTACCCTGATTCATAATAGTGACATTGCCTGTCAAAGTACCTGTTCCCTGAAGTTTTGCTGTTGCATTAACAGTGACTGTCGGAGTTGTCAGCAAAGCCGTTGATAGCGAGCGACACCGGCCGACACGACTGTAGGACCAAAATTGCTGGCAGGGCCTGAGAGATTAAGTATCCCCCCTCCTAATTTATATAGATTGCCCGCGCCTGTAATATTGCCGGAGACAATCATATCAAAAGCAGGAGCCAATCCTGAAGAAACGGTCCAGTTGTGAACCCCAGCACCCATAGAGACGGGGCCGGTGATTGTTGCGCCGCCGCCGCCGACAACATTTGAGTTGCCATTGGGTAAAGCTAGTCCTACTCCAAGTGTCGTGCCGCTCGCCATCGTCAGTGCCGTGCCCACATTCAAGAGGGTCAGCGTACTGCCTGCTCCTGAAACGGTTCCTCCCTGCAGGTTCAGACTGTTGATAGTCTCGGAAAAGCCGTTCATATTAAAAGTTCCGCTCGTCATCGTCATATTGCTGGTCGTAGCAATTTGTCCACCGGCCAGATCCATGAGCGTTCCGCCGCCGATAGAGACATTACCAGGAATGGCAGTGACACTTGCAGTTTTATTCAGCTGCAAGAGACCGGTATTAATGGTTGTTGTTCCACTGTAAGTATTGGCAGCAGCGCCTGCAAACTGCAGAGCTCCGGTGCCTTGCAGCATGAGCTGTCCGTCGCTGATCACAGAGTCAATAATCATGCCCGGCACAACTGATGGAGGAACATCCGGATTAATGGTAAAGGTCACAGTTCCGCCGCCCAAATCAAGAGGAGCGCTGATCGTTGCAGTTCCTCCGCCCAGAGGACTATAGACGACAGCTCCGCTACCTGAAAGCACTACAGGCCCCGGACCGGTAATGGTCGTGCCGTCTTGCATGGTAAGCGCGGTGACCGCGTTTGTCAGCGTCAGAACGGCAGCAGCGCTGCCTTGATTGACTGTTCCGCTGTCAAATGTCAGACTATTTAAAGTGGCGGGGAACGTTTGCATATTAAACGTTCCGTTTGAAATAGTCATCGAGCTGGTGTTAGCGATTTGACCGGCAGCATTCAGCTGCAGCGTGCTTCCGCCGTTGATGAGGATATTTCCTATAATGGCAGCGCCTCCGGTGTCGTTAAGAATCATGGTTCCACCGGACACAGTCGTCAGTCCCGAGAAGGTGTTTGCGGCGGTGCCGTTAAGAGTCAAAGTCCCTGCCCCTGTTTTTGTTAAAGTGGATAAAGCGCCTCCTGAAATAAGCCCTCCGAAGGATGCAGTTGTAACGATATCCGCCACTAAATTAGCGCCAGCGAGGGGAAGAGCGTTAGGTACGGTAAAAGATCCCGAGGGAACAGAGATGGTCGCAGTGCCGCTTCCGGTAAAAGTGACAGCGCGTCCTGCCCCGAGTGAGAAGGCATTGGCATAAGCCTCGAGTACTGGAGATCCGGCTGTCGTATTAAACGTGAGACCATTGCCGGCCACACCCAGGGCGCTGTTAGCAGAGATCCCCAACGTACCGTTTTCAATAATATTCGTTCCTATGTAGGTATTGGCAAGGCTGGCAAAGTTCATAACGTTTGTGGAAGCGCCGATCATGTTAATGGTGACTGAGCCGTTAAGGCCTCCTCCTGCGGCCTGACCATCGCCTTCAATTGGATTGGCAAGGGTCACGCTCGAATTCAGGTTAAACGTCAGGAAAGAGCCTGCACACATAAAAATATCATTTCCAAAATTCGAAGCAAAATTACTTGCGAAATTTATCGTATTTATAAATGTAACCGAGGTGTTAGGCTCCATAAATACACCCCCGCCAAGACCAGCTCCAGTTCCTCCGGTTCCACTGAATCCTCCCGTTCCCACTGTTCCGGATATGGCGCCAAAGCCTGGTGTGCCGGGTGCGCCTGGAGTCGAGGCTCCTCGTCCGCCGCCGCCGCTGCCTCCGCCAAAGCCTCCATTTCCGCCCCGGCCGCCAATGGCAGTGCCTCCGACAGGGATTGCATTAGTTGCTCCACCGCCGCCGCCGCCGCCGCCGCCAAAGCCGCCGTTTCCGCCCGCGCCGCCCATATCTGTCGCCCCGATATCTGCGGGTGATGCGATACCGCCGCCGCCGCCGCCGCCATATTGTCCTCCAATACCGCCATCACCGCCTGCTATAGATCCGATGGTTGTCGGAGTACCGCCGCCGCCGCCGCCGCCGCCGCCGATATTTCCATTGCCGCCGTGACCGGGGGTCCCAAAATCATTGCCGCCGCCGCCGCCGCCGCCCGTACCGGTGGAGGGGCCGTCGGCTCCATTCCCGCCAAGTAAGGGAGATATACCAATAAATCCCCCCGCTCCGCCATCTTGAGGTACTGCATTAGGCCCTCCCATGCCTCCATTACTGGCGTAGGTGCTATTGGATCCTGGTCCGAAGACGTAGAATCCGCCGCCGCCGCCGGCACAAGCACCAATGGCTGGTGTCAAATAGTTTCCGCTATCGGCATTACCCCCAGCTCCATAGAGTCCGCCGCCGCCGCCGCCGGCTCCTACATCAGCAGTGTTTCCTCCTGCGCCATAATAGGTAGCGCCGCCGCCGCCGCCGCCGCCGCCGTTTTGACCAGGTATGCCGCCAGATCCACCGTCTGCTGCACAATGCGTGATCTGGCAATCAGTCAATGTGACGGTGGTGAGGGTGCCTAAAGCCAAGCCCACGAACATATAGACCACCCCCGGCGCCCATGCCGCCGCCGCCGCCGCCGACACCACCCGGTGCTCCAAGTGCTTCGCCGGCTTCTATAATCAGATCCGAAATATTCACGGTGCCGCCGTTTACAAATAAACAACCGGAGTAGGGAATAGTATTTTGTCCATGTAGTTCAAAGCCATTGCCCGTTATGGTGGTAACTTGGTTGACAGCCGAGAAGTTTTTCCCTGAGTTGACAGGATAAGGAAAGATTGGATCGACCGAAAAGGTGGCCGTAAAATTAATAGTGGTAGCATTGGTAAATAGCGCATTGGCCAGATCAATTCCACTGGCCACGTCGTCAGAATAAGCCTCTGAACAAGCTGTTAAACAGGCGACAGTCGTGAGTAATGATTTCCATGACATACAAATCTCCTAAAGATTTTACTTTTTAACCTTCATATAAATGATTTATAATCACTTATCAAGTAAATCTTTTAAAAATCTATGTATGTTGGAATAACCCCCTTAACTTTCAATAACTTATGCTTGCTGCTTCAGCCTCTCAATCCGAACCTCTAAAGGAGGATGGGTTGAAAAGAGCTGCTTGATTCCATGCTTTTTTGGATTGGAGATCTTAAAAGTCTGGAAGGCAGGTTTTTCAACTCTTTGATCGACGATTTCCTGTGTCCGTTTGAGCGCTTCGAGGGCAGAGATCATGTTATCCCGGCCTGCAAGCTTGGCTCCGCCGCGGTCTGCGCGGAACTCTCTGAACCTTGAGTAGGCGGCAATCACGAGCATGCCAAGGGCCATGAAAATAATCTCAAAGATGAACACGAACATGTAATACGACCCATTGGATGAGCGTTGATTGTTTTTATTGCCAAGGCCTGAAAGAGCAATCGCGATCACGCGGGCAAGGAACATCACAAAGGCGTTGATCACGCCTTGCACGAGCGTCATCGTGACCATGTCGCCGTTTGCAACATGGGCAATTTCGTGCCCCAGCACCCCTTCCAGCTCCTTTTGAGACATCTTATTAAGGAGGCCTCTTGAGACCGCAACAAGCGATCTGGAGCGGGATGGGCCCGTTGCAAAAGCATTGATCTCGGGCGATTCATAAATGCCGACTTCCGGCATAACGGGGAGATTGGCTGATCTGGCCAGTGCATAGACAACATGAATCAAATCTCTGCCTTGCGGATCGGATGTTCTGGGGTCGATCACTTTAACGCCCATCATCCACTTCGCCATTTTACGGGAGAGAGCAAGAGAGATGAACGCTCCTCCAAAGCCCCAGATGATGCAGAAAAATAAAAGATCGGTGTAACTGATGCCGTGCGATGTTAAAAACGGCTGAATGTTGAAGATGCGGAGTAGAATTGATATCGTAAAAATAACAAGCGCGTTGATGGCAAAAAATAAAAAAATCCGTCTAAAAAATTGCATAATATCCTCCAAGAACTGTCCTCTATTAAACACCCTAAAATGTTAACAGTCAAGTATGTAAACTTTAATTTTAATCAACACAACTATTGCAGATTAATATTAAATTATGAGATGTATTCTATTTGAAATTATACAGAGGTCTTTAATGCTGAAGTGCGGAAATCGATTTGCCGGGGTTCGTAAAGATCAGAGCCAAAATATTACGCAGGCCCTTTCGGAAAACCATCAATGCTACGTTCTTATCACTTGCGGAGAACCGAGGCAAGATGGTCAAATGGAAGTTGAGATGATTTATGGTGGAGATCGTGACTTGGCAGCGTATCTTGTTGAAAGCGCCTCAATGAGGTTTGATGAGTAACCCGACAGTGGACGAGCTTCGCGCCTGGTACGAGGCGCATGAGAGTCAAATCCTTGCAGATTATTTTTCATTTTTAAAAATTCCTTCCATCAGCACAGATCCTGCCTATAAGGACGATATCCGTAAAGCCTCCGAATGGGCGGCAGACCGCCTCAAAAAAATCGGCTTTAAGGTCGATATTTGGAAAACAGACGGCAATCCCGTTGTTTTTGCGACCCATCTTGTCGATCCTTCAAGGCCGACGGTATTGATTTACAACCACTATGACGTACAGCCCGTCGATCCGATTGAAAAGTGGAAATCTCCTCCGTTTGAGCCAGTCCTCAAAGACGGCTTTGTCTATGCACGCGGCGCCTCCGATAATAAAGGACAATGTTTTTATACGCTTACAGCGCTGCAAGCGCTGTTTGAGCTCTCTAAAAAAGTGAACCTCAACATCAAAGTTTTTATCGAAGGAGAAGAGGAGTGCGGCAGCACGGGCGCTCTTCAAATGCTCAAAGAGAAAAAAGAGGAGCTTAAAGCCGATTATCTTCTTATTGTCGACAGCGGAGCATACGAAGAAGATACGCCGGCGATCACCATTGGCCTGCGGGGCATCGTGACGATGGAGGTTAAGTGCACCAATTCCAGGATCGACCTTCACTCGGGCGTGATGGGCGGCATCGCGCTGAATCCCAACCGTGCGCTGATCCAGCTTCTTGCAAAGCTCTGGGATCAAGACGGCGTTATCACAGTTCCCGGATTTTATGATGACGTGACGCTGCCCAGCAAGGCAGAGCTTAAAGAATTTGCTCAAAAGCTGGATCTCGACTATTTGAAAAAACAATTCGGCCTGAGGGCATTCCAGGGAGAGGGGAACTACACGCTTTGGGAGTCCAATGCGATCCGTCCCACGCTTGAGATCAACGGCATCTCCGGGGGATATACGGGGACCGGATTCAAAACAGTCATTCCATCGCAGGCCATCGCAAAAATTTCATGCCGGCTGGTTCCCAACCAGGATCCCAAAAAAATTGTTCGATGCATCACAGAGTATTTACAAAAACAGGCGCATGAAGGGCTGGAGATTGAAGTGACCTATGATCATGGAGGCAAAGCGATTCGCATGTCCCCGGACACAAAGCTTGCACACCTTTGCTGCGATGCGTATGCTGAAGTTTTTGGAAAACCGTGTAAAAAAGTTCTCAACGGAGCCTCTGTGCCCATTGTTGCAGATTTTGCTGAAGTGATGGGTGGAGAAGTGGCGATCATTGGCGTCAGTTTGGACACCGATGACATCCATGCCCCGAATGAACACTTTAGTCTGAAACAGCTTAAAGACGGCTTTTTGTCGATGGGAAGAATATTAGGGAGGATGTCGTGATTAGATGGATTGGAGTCGTTTTAGGGGTGCTGACGGTGCTTTGGATGGTGCTGCAGCGCAGCACGCTCTCTTGGGTCTCCCTCTCTGCCGGCATCGCGCTGGCGTCGGCGCTCTTTGTGATGCTGTCGATTTCAAAACCAGAAAAAAAACCTGTCCAAACTCCCGCCGATGAAAAACTGCAATGGCAGATCAAGCTCGATGAATCAGAAGCCAGAGCCTCCCAAACCATCGACGGACTGAATAGAGAAGTGCAAAAGCTGCAGCAAAAAGCGATTCGCGCGGAAGAGCGGTGCCTCTCTTATCAAAAACTCGTTGAAGTGCACCAGCAGGAGATAGAAAAGCTGCGGCAGGAAAATCAAACCGTTGCCGAAGTACTCATCCAAAAAGAGAGGAAGCTGAATGAACTGCAGCTCTCGAAAATGGAACCTGATTTATTTGATACCGAGCGCCGGCAAGCCGAGACAATGAACCGCGAACTCAAAAAGCAGCTCCAAAGTGCCAAAAAGAAAGCTACAGAGTTAGAATCTCGTGACCTTCTCTCGTAATTAAGACCGTATGCTCCCACTGGGCGCTCGGTTTTCTATCAGTCGTTCGTGCCGTCCAGTGATCGACCGGATCGATCTCTCCGGATCTTACCCCCGCATTGATCATCGGCTCAATGGTAAACGTCATCCCTTCCGCCAGCGGAATCGATATGTTGTTATAATGATGCGGCACTTGCGGCGGCTCATGAAACTCAAGCCCCACGCCGTGAGCGACGAATTGATTGACCACCGAGCATCTGTGCGCTCTGGCATAATCTTCAATCACCTGGCCGATATCGGAGACCAAAACACCCGGCTTCAAGATGGCAATCGAGCGCCTTAAACACTCCTTCGACACTTCCACAACCCGTTTTTTTTCTTCGCTGACCTCTCCGATCATCACCATCGCGCTGCAGTCGCCGTAATATCCGTCCAAAATGCTTGTCACGTCGATGTTGAGAATGTCGCCGTCTTGAAGCGGCCTGTCATCGGGAATGCCATGGCAGATCACTTCATTGAGCGACGTGCAGATGCTCTTCGGAAACGGATACTCGCCATAACCTAAACACGCAGCGATCGCCCCCGCTTTTCTGTGCATCTCTGCCGCAAACGCATCCAGCTCATTGGTCGTGACCCCTTCTTTTGCCATCTCGCAGGTTTTCTTCAAAATCGTAGCCGCCAGATGGGACGCATTCCGAATGCCCTGGATCTGCTGAGGAGTTTTCAGCAAAATGCCGTACCGCTTTTTATAATCTTTAGCCAGCATATTAAAATCATGCGGCTGCTGAACTGGATAGTGGCATTTTTTCCACTTCTCTTTACTTCCGCACCAGCAAGGGTCGTTTCTTTCAATCATACTTCACAATTTTTAATGTTAATCCATGCGCCGGCGCCGTCATGCCCGCCGCTTTTCGATCGCCTTTCTCTAAAAGACTCCGCGCCTCTTCCATTCGGAGCATGCCGCATCCGACATACACAAGAGTTCCGACAATATTGCGAACCATCTTATAAAGAAAATGGTTTCCTGCCACGCGAATTCTCAGTTTTTGGTCTCCCGCCTCTTCAATCTCAATCCCATATACTTCCCGCACATTGTCGATCTGCTTCTCATTGGTCAGCGCAGAAAAGTCATGCCTCCCTACAAAAAACTGGGCCGCCTCCCTCATTAGCTGGGTATCCACCGGCTTCACAAAATGCCATGCAAACTTCCTATCAAAAGGCAGCTGCGTCTTCCCCAACGAAACCAAATAGTGGTATTCTTTCCCCTTGGCATCAATCGTTGGGTGAAATGTCACCGGCATCTCTTCAATCCCCACCACCCTAATATCTTCCGGCAGGAGGCCATTGCATCCCCGGAGGAGGCGCTTCAGCTCAAACTCTTGCTCTGTCAGAAAATTCACCACCTGCCCCTCCGCATGCACCCCTGCATCCGTCCGGCTGGCCGCCTGCAGCTTCACCTTCTCCTGCAAAATCTGCCCCAGCACCTTCTCCAGCTCGCCTTCAATGCTCGGCCCCGTCTCCGTCTTCTGCCAGCCCGAATAAGCCGTACCCTCATAGGCAACAATTAATTTTATATTTTTCATCCCTCTATTTTACTATTTTCTCATTCAACTTTCCATGCTAGAATCGTCCTATTATGAGCATGGTAGCATCCGTAGACTTCATTGACGAAGGCAACGACTGGAAAATCTCCATTCCAACCCAGGGTCTTGCCTCAAATTCTCTTTTAATCACCCCCAAAGGGGAGGAAAACCCCTCCGAACTCTATCAGACCATGCAAAAAGTCGCCCAGTATTGGGAGAGTCGCGGCATTTCCAACTATTTAGTTTACAAATCCAGCAAGGATGAAGCTTGGGAGATGGTGCCCACCGAAGGGCAAAAAAGCTCCCTCTGGGACCGTATTAAAAGTTATGCCCGTCAATTTCTCATCGTAGCGCGGGTGACATTCGGTCGATATTTTCTCTCCACTGCAGAAATAAAGCACCTCTTTACCAGCTACGAATCCCTTAAATCATTTAAAGCCCAAGAGACTGCGCAAAAAACTCAGCACATTGCTCAAGATGCGTTTTGCAAAAAAGAAGTGATTGATTCGCAGTGCATCTTTGATGGAAAAGAGATTCGCGTGCTTTACAACTATGCGCCTATAGGCAGCGAAGGGCTGCATTTCTTAATTGTCCCCAAAGCGCACAAAGAAAGGTTCACCGAATTATCTCTACAAGAATTTGAAGAAATGCAAACCGTTGCAGCTTCTCTCATCAAGCACTATCCCAACCATCTCTGCTATCGCTATAATAAAACAGGGTCGCTCGCCGGGCAAACCGTTCCTCACTTCCATGAGCATGTCGTCTTTCTCCTGCCTCAAGACGATCTTTGGGGCAAACTCTCCGTTTTCTTCCGCATGATTCTTCCACCTAGTCCGATCGATTCCAAAGAACTGGCTGCAAGAGTCTCAAAATATCAAACTATTTAATGTCGATAAAAATACGATATTCCCATGCGTATTCAGGGTTACAGTTATGAATTTATAAGGCATGCCCTCATTCGGATTGAAGAAGGTTCCAACAATCTGCGATTTATTAAAAAATTGAGGCAGGACTGTCATTAAGGCCTTGGACAATCGGGTGGAAAGCTCGCCTGAATTACCTCCCACGAGATAGAGATTCAGCTTATCGATATTTACAGTTCTGTCTTCAAATATTTCTGCGAGCTTCCTTCTCACTATTTCTTCGTCGTTTTGTTCCATATTCAGCGTAGCTAAGTTGAGGCGTGAGCCAAGTATGCATCGATTATCTCCGACGCCAATGCCAAAGATCGTAATACACTGATCGACTTCGATTGTTGCAATGGCTTCTAACATCCCCTTTTTATGAGTATGGGTTAAAAAATAGTGATCGGTTGTGACCTCAATATACTCACAATTGGATAAGCGCTTGAATCCGTGTTCCGTAAGCTCAACGGGCTTAAACCGGGCTTGTGTTGTGTGGTGAACTTGTGGAGAGAGGACTTGGATGGAACTGACAGCTGTTGCCATCATAAACTCCTTTTTTTCCAAAAGGAATCTTACAGCTCTTAAAAGAATATTAACAAGGATTGTTGAGCTTGGGAGAATTGTTCGAGGCCTTCCCGGAACATCTGGACGGACATCATGGTCAAGATAAGAGCCATGAGCCGTATTCGGGGCGGTCTTTATATAAAGTTTTAGAAAACTTGATGATTTACAACCGTAGAACCATAATGGTTGGAAAAAAATCACGTGAGATAAAAAAGAGGGTATTTATGCTTCAGGCTGCTGTAGTAAAATCAAACGAGGTATTTCCAACGCCTTCTCAAAACGGTGGTCAAGTGCCCGCACAAACATTTTCTTCTCTTTTAGTTAATCATTTTAGATCCATCATCGAAAAGACCTCTAGTGATTTGCAATATGTGCGGGATATTCCATACAATGAAGAAACCAAAGAAAAATTTCACGCGGTTTTGAATCAAGGAATTTGGTACCCCCAAGACTATTATCAAGCACTTCAAAAATGCAAAAAGACAGCAAGGCTTAAATGGATGAAGGAAAATGATTGTCAAAGGTTTAGACGTTGTTTTCTTTCGTCAGAATTTTTTTCTTGTCCTTCACCTATTACTTTTCTAATAAGAGATAAAATTCGGCCTTCAGATGCATTAGCTTCCATAGGCAAGCAAGTGAATTTTCTAGATTGCAGCTCGATTTATACTCTAGCATTTTTCCGCGCGCTGGAAGAGTTTATCGGAGTTCAAAAGTTTGATCATTTGTTTGCCCACGATTCTTCTACGCCTTTCACTTTTGCATCGAACATGCATTATTCAGCAGCTAGTTTCCTTTTTGATCCAGTTGATATTGGGAATCTTGGTGACCTGCAGAGTGGAGATAAATGTTATTTTTCAAATATTCCTAGTTATGAAGAGAGACAGCCGTTTGGCAATGCAGCAGGATTTTCCGTTTTATATACTAATCTGCAACCACACCCTTTACTAGGATTTGGACTATCACCTGACGGAGAGTCAAATGAGGGAGTGGAACACGCTTTATTTACATCCCATAATCAAGATCCCATCGTGCAGACGGCTCAAAAAAAGTCAAAAGGTTCTACGGTCACATGGGAGGAGTTTCAAAGACAAAAGGGGAGTTCACCGCTTCCGCAGATTGGAAAATTCAGTCGTAGAGTTTTAAGGCCCAATAGTGGGCGTATCGAAAGCTTGGCCAGAGCTCCCTTAGAGAATATAAGGGAAGTCTATGTGAAAATGGCACACAAAAACTACTAACCCAACATTCAATTTCTGCTACTGCGCCTCAGAGAACTGAGCGATGCCTTGCAGGAACATCTGAACGGACATCATGGTCAAGATAAGACCCATGAGCCGCTCGCAGGCGATGATGCCGCGCTTTCCGAGGATTTTGTTGAGAAAGGCGGATGATAGAAGAATGGCAGTGGTGAGGATCCAGGCGAGTACGATTGCTGTGATGGTGATGTAGGGTTCAGGCTGCTGGCGTGAGTAGAGCATGATCAAGGCCAGGACGGCAGGGCCTGCAACGAGCGGGATTGCTAGGGGCACAATGAACGGCTCTTTATCTTTTTTTACATTTGCATCTGCGTCATGCGCTGAGGGAAAGATCATGCGCAGGGACAGCAGAAAGAGGATAATGCCGCCGGAGACTAAAACGGCGTATTGCTGGATCTGAAGGGCGTAGAGCACCGACTCGCCGACGAATTGAAAGGCGACCATGATCAGAAGGGCGATGATCATTTCTCTAAAAATAATCTGCAGCTGTCTTTTGCGCGGGATGTCTTTTAGAATGGCAATAAATAGCGGAAGATTCCCAATGGAATCCATCAGCAGGAAAAGCGAAAATGTCATCGAAAGCAGCGTCATAATTTCGTTATATCAAAGGGAGTTTGATTCCATCATCCATAACATTTTTCCACTCTCCCATAGCTTTTCGCTGACCAGCATCTCTATTTGCATTAGCATATGCTTTTCGCAACTCATCTTTTTCTATCTTAAGTTTTTTACGACTGGATAAAAAAGATAGATTGGTTTTCTGGGATTTTTCATTTTCCATGATTGTATTATTGCATGAAAGAGGTTAATTTGCATGAGCTATGCACTCTTTGCCTCTCAGCGCAGAAATGAAAATTGTTCATAACTCGAAGTTTTTGGCAGCAAAAAGATTACAGGATATGCATGATCGGCTTCGCCGGCAGGATATGCATGATAGTTAATTAATTGGGGTGCGGGGGATCCCCTGCATCATGCATATCTTCCCTGATCATGCATATCATGTAATCCTCAACTTGGAGTGGATTCTGCTCTTATTGCAGAAACGATTCTTTCAATCTGGGATTTGAGCTGTTTGGGAAGGTCGTTTAGAAAGAGCAGGACGTCTTGGTTTTTATGAAACGCGCTGTCAGTCCAATTGGTGGAACCTAAAATGAGCTGCTTTTTGTCGATGTAGGCCCACTTGTGGTGAAGGAGGGGAAGTCCGGAGCTGAGGAAGATTTCAATGCCGGCGGAGGAGAGTTTTTGGACTGCTTTTTTGCTGGCTCCGCGTGCGGTGTAACGGTCGATGGCGAGGCGGACTTCGACGCCGCGGTTTTTGGCGCGGATGAGTGCATTGATGAGATCATTTTGGGTGAGCGTAAACATGGCGATGAAGATGGAGGAGCGTGCGGCGTTGATTGCATTTTCTATTTCTGTAAGCGCCAGGGGATCGGGCAGCAGCCATAAAGCGCCGGTGGGGAATTTGTAAGTGTTGCCGGTGGGGGACTTTAAAAACTGCGCCATTTGAGGATCGTAGATGCCAATGGAGAGATTGTCGTGCAGCTGGAGCGATGAGGTTGTCATGTTCGCCGATCCCAAGAAGACGATGCGACTGTCCAGGATGGCGATTTTTCGGTGCATGAGGCCTTTGGATTTTACGATTTGGGGGTGGAGGGAAGCGGGAAGCTCCGGGGTTCCGCCTTTTTTGTCATAATTGAGTGAGACTTCGATGCCTTGACCTGCTCTTTTCTGGAGCTGGCTGAGTAAGAGGGTGTCGGTGGCGGCATACATCCAGAGGTCGATCGACTGGGAGGCGCTGGCAAAACCTTTTTTTAAGACGAGGCGGAAATCGTCGCGGTTTTGGTTGGAGTAGAGGATAAGGGGGCAGGAAGGGGAGGGAAGATTCGGAGAAAGCGCCGCCTTGATGAGGAATCCATACAAGGCGGTAAAAGCTATGATCAAGGCAAAAAGTTTACACTTTTTCGCCACGGGCACGCATTTGACGAACGATGGCTGAGAAGCCTAGTTTGTCGATCCGGCGCATTCCATGTGCAGTTACATTGATCGTGATAAATCGTTTTTCTTCAGGGTGCCAAAAACGTTTCTTCATCAGGTTAGGATTGAATCGTCGTATCTTAATTCCTGTGACTTTAAGGCCGACCCCTTTTTTCTTTTTTGCAATACCACGGATGGCGTAACTCTTGCCGCGTACCGGGATCTTTCCTGTCACTTGACATTGTCTGGGCATAAAAATTCCTCTTTTAGGCGTTAAGGATAGCAAATTAGTTGTTCAGTAACCACTAAAAAAATCTTTTTCTATTCTCTGTGTAAAAAATTAATTAGGTTTTCTTTAGTTGTAGATATTTAATTGACGTCTCTTCACTGAGAGGATTGCCCTTAAAGTTGAAAGATGTCATCTGCCCTGCGAGATTAAAGATCTCAGTTGGGATTGAGGCGATTCTATTCTTCTTAACAAAGAGCGAATCTAGCTGAGTGAGATTGCCAAGCTCGGTTGGGAGTGAGGTCAGTTGATTATTACTAAGGTCAAGGTAAGTTATCTGAGTAAGAGTGCCGAGTCCAATTGGAAGGGAGGTGAGTTTATTGTCTGCAAGATCGAGCTGCCGCAGTTGAGTGAAGTTTTCGATCCAAGTTGGGAGTGAGGTAAGTTGGTTGCTGCCAAGAAGAAGATGCTGGAGCTGAGTGAGACTGCCGACCTGAGGTGGCAGTGAAGTGAGTTGATCAACGCTAAGATCCAGCTCCTGCAACAGGGCCAATTGATTTTCATTTTCAGTAAACCAAGCGCTGAATTCATTCGCCTTTGCGATTACTTCGTCTGAATTCTTTAAATTTTCGAGTTGAGGTCCTACTAAATTGTCTCTCTGCTCGGCCAATTCTTCCCATACAAGAAGAGTATCTCTGGCAATAAGCCAATTTTGGAGATAAACAATCTCTGCAATCGTGGGTCTTTTTAAGATTTTAAAAATGTCATGTGGTACATCTGGATTTTTTAATCCTCGATCTAAAGTTTTGGTAACTTTTTCTTGTAATTCCTTAATGAAGCCCATCACTTGTCCAATAATGGGGATGCCAGCCGTTATTGGGCAGTTGATAGCTGTTGCATTGGGTCTCCATACCGCATCCATTGTGACAAGCTTCTGCCAGGCTTTCGATACCGTGCCCAGCTTGAAAAGATCGGGAAGGTCGAGCATTTTTAGGATAAGTACTTTTAGGTCTTTCGGCCAGGATTCTAATGCATAACTATGCCCGTCAAGGGAACCGGTTTTGCCGTTTTTCGATCCTGATGTCTCTTGTTGCGAGTCTGTAACTATTAAACTATTGATAACTAAATGCGAGCTCATTTTATCCTTTTATTGATTTCAAATAATTATAAATCAAATTCAATAAAATATCAAAAATTATAAATAAAAATAATTAATACTAAGGCGTCATCGGAAAAGATAAAACACTTGCCCTGGAATCTTGAAGATGGTAAATACAAATTTTAATTCTATATGAAACATCTAAACGTCGACTACGCTGTTATTGGTTCGGGGCCCGCCGGTCAGAAGGGGGCGATTCAAGCAGCTAAGCTGGGAAAAAAAGTTTTAGTGATTGAAAAAGAGGCCCACCCGGGGGGCAACTCGTTAAACTGGGGCACCATCCCGTCCAAGTCGCTTCGCGAGGCGATTTTAGATTTGACGGGGTTCCATAAGAGAAGTTTCTATGGTAAAAATCTCGAAGAGAAAAAGATTTCCATCAACGATCTCAACTACCGTCTTAACATTGTTTTGGAAGAGCAGCGGAAATTGATTTTGCGGCAGTTTGAAAAAAATGGCATTCAGTTCATTCATGGCACCGCTCGTTTTACCGATCCGTATCATTTGGAAATTATTGATTCCAAGGGAGAGCCGATCCTTCTTGTTAAATCAGATTTGTTTTTAATTGCCGGAGGATCCCATCCTCGCAATCCTTTAAATGTGCCGTTTGATTCGGAAGTGATTTTGGATTCAACGCGTCTGCTCAAGATCGACCATCTTCCAAAAACGCTCCTTGTATTAGGGGGAGGGATTATTGGATCGGAGTATGCAAGTTTTTTTGCGGCGCTGGGCACGGAAGTGACGGTGGTCGACAAGAAAGACCATCTGCTTCCGCTCCTCGATGCTGAGATTGGACTTCATCTGCAGGCGGCGCTCGGTGATTTGGGTCTTAAAGTTGCAGGGCGCAAAGTTCCCATGGATATCCGCCGCGTCGGGAATCATGCGGAAGTCAAATTCACCGACGGCACTGAAATGAAAGCCGAGATGCTTTTATATGCGCTTGGAAGAGAGGCCAATGTAGAGGAACTCCAAATTGAAAAAGCTGGCATCAGGGTCAGTCCGCAAGGATATATCCCCGTCAATGGAGCCTTTCAGACGGAGACGCACCATATATATGCGGCGGGAGATGTGATCGGCGGGCCGTGCCTGGCTTCGACAAGTATGGAGCAGGGGCGGATGGCGGCGTGTCATGCTTTTGGCGAAGAGACGCATGAGTTTCCGACGTTTTATCCGATTGGAATTTACACGATACCGGAGATCTCCTCATGCGGATATACGGAAGAGAAACTTAAAGAGCTGGGGTTCAAGTACGAAGTCGGCAGAGCCTATTATTATGAAATTGCACGAAATATTATTGTCGGCAACGATCCTGGGCTCTTTAAGATTTTGTTTCATTCCGATACACTTCAAATTTTAGGAATCCATATTATCGGGAGAGCTGCGACGGAAGTGATCCATATCGGACAAATTGCAATGAGTTTTAATGCCCGGATCGATTATTTTATAGATCAAGTGTTCAATTATCCGACTTACGCCGAGGGGTACCGAATCGCGGCGCTGAACGGAATTAACAAACTTAGGAAGTGAGTATGCCAATTTTTGATATCTCAGAAGTGAAAGAAACCGAAGCTCAGCAAGCGGATGCGCCCCCCGAGGTGACAAGGGATCGGTTCTTTTCATCGATGACCGCACGCGTTCTGTTTTTTCTGCTCCTGATCGGCGATATCGGCTGGACGGTGTGGAGTGTGGTAAAAATGGCTCTCATTCTTCCTCTTTTTATTCTTACGTTCGGCAAAGTCCTTCGCATTAAACAGGCGGCTGAGAAAGGATGGATCTCGCTCAAGCGCTCGTGTGTTTGCGGTATTTCGCTGGTGATTGCGCTCTTTAGTCCTGCGCTTGGCATCATGGTCGCTTGCACCTATTTCCTTATGTATGACAAGTCGGGCATCCAGGAAGTCGTGCCAAGATCTCTCCAGGATCAGTTTGAAGGATTTTTGAAAGAATCGAAGTAGATTACTCTGTTAGTGTTGCCTGATTTAATTCTGTTTGATAGAATCGCGCTCCATCTATGGCAAACTATTTCTACGACACGCCTTTATGGCTTAAAGGATTTCAAGACAATCTCAATCATAATGTGCCTCCTGCGCCGCGTGATGCGGTTTGGGGTTGTGTAAAAAGTGCTGGCTTTTCTCACATTGCAACAATGCTTCTCACAAAAGGAAACATTGTTTCTGGAACTTTAACTCCGCCGGTTGGGGCCGTAGCAACCGTGATTCATACAATTATCATGACTGGACTGAAGCCTCTCAAGGATCATGGATATATTAATATTTCAGAAGAGCAATGGAGGTATGTTCCTCCACTTGCAACTTTAAGCGGGACGATTGGTTCCTATTATTTAGGTAAAAAAATGGGGATTAAGTCCCATTTCTGGGCTTCACTCATTGCAACGGCGTTTTCTTATGCCCTGACACAGAACCATCTCAAAAAATGCGATCTAACCACGCCGTTATTTATAACGATCATCGTCTAGAAAAAATACGGAAGCACCTTGTAGGGGACTTTCTCGCAGTAGTCGCGCCAATGCTCGCCATATTTGTGCTTGCACCGTCTTTCTTGACGGAAGGCGCGGTCGATGAGAAGCGCAGTTAAGAACACAACGTATCCATACGGAAGCAGGTTGGAAAAAAGAGCTGGCAGTGTCCAGCAGAGCGCTGCTGTGATTTCAGGCACGTAATGGAAATGGCGCGCAATTCCCCACCAGCCTGAGGCCAAGAGCAGATTTTGTTTGCTTTCACCTTTTTGATCGATATAGGAGGCGACAATCAGGTCAGGTTTTTTTCTCCAGATGAGGCAGTTGCCTTCCGTTGCACGGACGCGCTGCCGCTGACGGTCTGCGAAATAATTGATAAAGATCGCAAAGGTTCCAACAATGAGGAGCGCGCTTGAGAACAGGGGGCCTAAATGATAGGGATGGTTGACGAGGTAGAGCGCAGGAGATGTATAAACGGCCGGCACCCAAACGAGGCATCCCCAACAGATGTAATATCCGGCTCTGTCGTGCATGATGTCCATGGAGCGGAGATAGCCGCCTTCCCAGATGAAGAATTTTGCGATGTAGATCAGCTGCAAGAGAACGGAGACGACCATCGCATCGGTCAGACCGTACAATTCATTTTGTTTGGCAGCGAACGAAAGGATGATGATACCCCATCCCATCATGCCAAAACGGCAGTTGGTGAACATTTTAACGTCCCATCCGAAAAAACGTGGATAGAGTTCCATTCCCCAGAAAAAATCGAAAATGAAATTGCCGGAGGAGCCGCAATCGGTGGACGAAGGAGCATAACGCCCTTTGAGATAGAGCATGAGGCAGAAAATAAGACTGAAGGCGTTGAGTGCGCCGAGAAGCGGGCCTAAATTATCATAGATGATCGTCATCGGAAAGAGATGAAGCACCTCGGAGCAGACAACGAATGAGGCCAGCGTGATGAAAAACGCTGATACCCCGTTGGCTTTATAGAGCGGAATATTGCCGGAGGGCGTGATAGGGCCTTCGATGGTTTTTCCGGGCAGGTATTTCATGAGGATGAGCTGGGAGGCGCCGAAGATCAGGATCATCTTCCAGGCGGTGGGCGATCCGAAAATAATAGGCCCCCACACCTCAGCAAGAGTTGAGAAGACGCCTTGCAAGACCACCATATCCCATAGCCGCATAAGCGAGCCGCCGAGATTGATATTGGTGTACCAGACGAGCAGCGCCATCACAGGACAGCAGACCATCAGGAGCAACGGAACACATGTTTTACGAAGCCAAAGTGTGATACGGGGCGTAATAGTATGCATATTTTATTCCCAAATAAAATTTGCATAATACCAAATCGGATTTGAGAAGCAAGCGCTTTTATTTTTGCCATAAAGTGGATAGTGGAATGGCAATGCAGTTTTTTCTAAAAGCAACGACTTCTTTGCCCGGATACAAAATAATACCCCGTATCATTTTATCTCCTACGTCTTCTTGCAATGCATTTAATCCCTTCAAATCCTCTGCTGAAATTGATTCAGATCCCTTGATTTCAATTCCAACGATTTGACCTTCACGGTTTTCTAAAACGATATCAACTTCTGTGCCTGTCTGTGTGTGATAATGATACATTTCTAAAGGATGGAGGGACCAGCTGATGAGTTTTTTTAGCTCGAGAAAAACAAAATTTTCAAGAATCGAACCAAATAAACGTCCATTTTCCAAAATGAGCTGCCTTCCAACTCTTAGTTGATTAATGAGTAAGCCGGTATCGCCAAAATGAATTTTGGGCATTTTAGTTAGACGCTTTGTTCTGTTCTGATGCCATGCAGGAAGCCGGATAACTAAAAATAGAGCCTCCAAAATAGCCATATATTGGTGAAGGGTCGTATACGGTATGGAAGAAGTCCGGCTGAGATCAGCCATGTTCAATAAATTGGAGGTTCTAGCGGCTAAAATATTTAAGATTTTAGCAAGGTCTCGGGGTCTTGCAATATCCGCTATATCTTTTACATCTCGCTCTAAGATCGTTGTTAGCAAGTTGTCAAACCACTGATCTCTCGTGACTGAATCGAGTGCGATGGCATCTGGGTAGCCTCCTAAAGTAAAACTATCCACCATACTTTTACGATCCCAACTTGGGTTTTCAGAAAAGGTCGCAGCGGGATCAAAGATACGTTCTAAAAAATCTGATTTTGTATCGTGCATCTCACTCATCGAAAGGGGCCAAAGGTGAAGGATAAACATGCGGCCGGCAAGAGAATCATTTAGGTTGGGAGCAACCAGGGGGTTGGCTGATCCTGTGAGTCCAAAAAATCCGGGTACCCTATTTTCATCGACAGCCAGTTTAAGGGGGAGGCCGATTTCCGGGACGCGCTGAACTTCGTCAATGACGACGGGCTTCGTGAGTCCTTGGACAAAACCTTCCGGGTCATCTTGGGCCGCCATCAGCTGTTTAAGGGTGTCAAAGGTTAGGTATTGCATTCCTGTTTCTTTGACAATTTCCTTCATAAGGGTGGTTTTACCACATTGGCGCGGGCCGATAAGAAGCGTTACAGGACTGACTTTAAATGACTGTAAGAGCCTCTCTTTTAAGTATCTAGGGTATTTCATGTTAAATTCTCCGCCTGCTAGTTAGAATTTAACGGATTGGCCGTTAATTTTACATATGTATCGTAAGTCGCTGTATAACAAAAACTTATGTTATAGGCGGGAGCGCGCTTGAAGCCCAAGCCCGCAATTTGTGGTCGTGCTTTAAAGGATAATGCAACTGCCTTGGCTTTCTAGATGCGATTTGGCGAGTTCCTTTATCCGCTCAATATCTTCTTTATTATAAGGTGCAAAACTGCCGTTTTCATTTGGCCCCAAAACATAGATCATTTCTTCATGAATGTAAGTGTTTCTTGCACGACCTGTTAATGAGCAGTCGGTTTCATGCATAGGATAACCACCGCCATAAAAACACCTTTTGCAAGCTTTACAGATCCAAGACCCATTTGTTAGCTCTTGGGCCTCATCATAGGCTACGGGGCTCCTGTACCCCGGAACTGAAACTGCTCTTGCAATCATTGTTTCAATTTTTAACGACATATAAATACTCTTTAAATTAGAAATGTTTTTTAATTCGATTGGGTTGAAGAGGGTCGACTAGTTTAAGAGTTAAGTAAGACCCTTCTATAGAATTCAGGACAATCTTTTGGACGTCTTCATTGACAGCACCACTCTGATCTACAAGGGCATGTTCAGTTAAGAGCGCTTTTGAGTCACAGAATGGATTTTTTATAAACTCGAAGGTAGCATTTCTACATTTTTCTACCAGATCGAAGAGTGCGACAGGGCTTTTTTGCATGAGCGCTTTCATACGAACTGTTGTTAAGGTGAGCATCGCTTGTGGAACTTTAGACCCATCTCTTAATGTGACTGCGGCTAATCCTGACATAGACCCTCCCAAGATGTAAAAACGCTAATGATACATACATTAGCGTTGAGAATTAAAGTAGGAAATTTGGTCCCTCACACTTTTTTAAATAGGCTGGGAGAGAGCGGCTCGGTCTTTTGGGTTTTCAAAGTGGGAGCCCAAGGAGTCACTCTGGCACTAAGGACGGTCACATTGTCGCTGCTGCCTTTTGTCAGAGCGTATTCGGTTGCACACTTTGCCAAATCAAAGTCTGGATTGTCCCAATGGGGCTGAAGGACGTCGCTCATGAAGCCATCTATTGTTAATCCATTCGTATCCCATAGACCATCGCAGCCAACCACAATGATATCGTCTTCCATCAGTTGAAGTTGGGAGCATGTAGGATTATGAGTGATGGCTGTTTGACCGTCATCCCAAATCATTTTTTTGTCGCCAAGAGAATTGGTGGGAATAAGGCCTATGATCGGAGGAAATCGTCGATATTCTGTATGGTTTTCTCTCCACTCTTTGTAATCTGCAGGCAACATAGTTTGTTTGGCTTTCTCTATCATCAGTCTTGTAATTTGCTGACTCCACATCTCAAATTCATCAGGTGGTAAAATTTTGCGAACTCTTTCAAAAGCCTCTTCGTTAGACCAATCATCGAGAAGAGTCATGGGAATCGGAAAAATGAGTCCATCAACCTTCCTGAAGACAACAACTCTGATATCTCCAATATTGAAAACATTCAATATGCCGTTTACTTTTTCAACGATACAAGCTCCAAGAACTGTCCCTGCCCACGCTTTAGGAAGATTTTCATGGGCTATCTCGGCGCATTTTTCAAATGCTGATTTCATATCAAAGTTATTTTCTTCAATGAGCCTGAGCAAGTTGTCTCGAATGGATGCAAGAGCCATTTGAGCAAACTGAAGACCCAGCTGAGGTTTATTCATTAGCAATTTACCGCTATCGCACGGTCCATGGCCATCAGCGATTCCCAAAAATGGCCCGTATTTTGTCTCCATAACGAGGTGAGCATCTTCAAGGGCCGGCCGTTTGCCCCTCTGGGAGCTTACTTGGTAATCGAGGTTAAAACGGAGTGTAGATCTTTGTGTTTCATCAATCGGGAGCAGCTCTGGATCAATATCATGTTCTCGTGCTGCGCGTTTTCGAGTATTGACCATTGCCTCTTCGTGTGCTGTCAGGCGGGGTGGGATGCCGTCCAATTCTTCGGTGCAGCCGATTGTATATCCTCTCTCTGGAGGAGGGGTGGTGGGAGTCGTTATTGGCAAGATTGTTGAAGCGCGTACTGGAATCATAAACTACCTCCTATAGGTAATGTCCTTATTTTCTTTAGCTTCTAAATGGATCGTTTGGCCAGGTAAAATATCTCCCTTCAGGATGCCTGCAGAGAGCATGTTGACGACTTCATTTTGTATGAGCCGCTTCAAGGGCCTTGCGCCGTAAAGCGGGTCGTATCCTTTTTCGGCAAGGTAGGCGAGGAGCGGTTTATTCCACTCGAGCTGGATGTCGCGGTCTTGAAGGCGGCGGCGCACCTGTTTGAGCTGGAGAATCACAATCGCTTCCATATCTTTTTCCTGCAGCGGCAGGAAGGGGAGGACTTCATCGAGGCGGTTGAGGAATTCGGGCCTGAAGTGCCGCTTCAAGATCGGCTCGACGACATGCAGGATCGCTTCTTTGGAAGTGTTTTTACTCTCTAGTAGTTCCTGCGATCCGAGGTTCGATGTCATAATGAAGAGGCAATTTTTGCAATTGACGGTTCTTCCTTTGCTGTCGGTGATGCGGCCGTCATCAAAAATTTGCAGGAGGATATTAAAAACATCGGGATGCGCCTTTTCGATTTCGTCTAGAAGAACGACGCTATACGGGTGGCGTCTAATCGCTTCGGTGAGCTGTCCTCCTTCATCATAGCCGACATAGCCCGGAGGCGAGCCGATCAGTTTGGAGACGGAATGTTTTTCCATATACTCCGACATGTCGAGGCGGATCATCGCCTCTTCCTGGTTGAAAAGCTGGCGGGCCAGCGCTTTGGCAAGCTCCGTTTTACCGACACCGGTTGGTCCTACGAATAAGAATGCGCCGATAGGACGTCCCGGATCTCCCAGACCTGCGCGTGAGCGTCTGATGGCCTCTGAAACAGCATGGATGGCAAACGGCTGGCCGACGACTGATTCTTCCAGTGTTTTTTCAAGGTGAAGCAGCTTCTCTGCTTCTCCCTCGAGCATTTTCTGAACGGGAACGCCGGTCCATTTTGAAACAATCTGCGCAATGAGCGGCTCATCGACTTCTTCTTGAAGAAGGCGGTCTTTTTGCTCGCCAAGTTTTTTCTGCGCAGATTCGATTTCTTTTTTAAGAGCAGGAATCTGGCTATAACGTAATTCGGCCACTTTGTTGTAGTCGCCGGCGCGCTCGACCTCTTCTTCCTGGAATTTAAGCTGCTCGAGTTTATTTTTCTTCTCTTTAAGCGACTCGATCATTTTTTTCTCTTCGTTCCACCGGCCTCTCAGCTCCTTAAGTTCTTCTTTGAGTTCAGCGATCTCTTTCCCAAGTTTTTCCATCTCCGCTTTAGCGGCAGGCGTGTCTTCCCGTTTGAGCGCTTCCTGTTTCACGATGAGAGAGGAGAGCTCCCGCTCTTTTCGGTCGATCGGCAGCGGCAGGCTTCCCAACTGCATCCGGATCAAGCTGGCAGCCTCATCGATGAGGTCGATCGCTTTATCGGGAAGCTGCCGGTCGGAAATATACCTGTGCGATAAAAAGACCGCTGCATGAAGCGCGCCTTCGGTGATGCGCACGCCGTGGAAGTTCTCATACCGCTCCCGCAGGCCTCGAAGAATGGCAATGGCGTTTTCCAGCGTCGGCTCCTCGACTAAAACAGGCTGAAACCTCCGCTCTAGCGCAGCGTCTTTTTCGATGTATTTTTGATATTCTGCAAGGGTCGTCGCGCCCAGGCAGTGGAGCGTTCCTCGAGCCAGGGCCGGCTTCAAGATATTTGCGGCGTCCATAGCGCCGTCAGTGGCTCCTGCTCCGACCAGCGTGTGCACCTCGTCTATAAAGAGGATAATATTGCCATCGCTTTTTTCAACTTCTTTCAAGATGCCTTTCAGCCGCTCTTCAAATTCGCCGCGGTATTTTGTGCCGGCAATCAGCGACCCCATGTCGAGAGCAAACAGCTGCTTGCCTTTCAGAGAGTCGGGAACATCCCCCTGGATAATCCGCTGGGCCAGGCCCTCTGCTATGGCCGTTTTACCAACGCCGGGCTCTCCAATAAGGAGGGGGTTGTTCTTCGTGCGGCGCGAGAGTACCTGCATGGCGCGTCTGATCTCTTCGTCCCTACCGATGACCGGATCGAGTTTTCCTTCGCGGGCGAGGGCTGTGAGATTTTTGCAGTATTTATCCAGTGTTTGCAAACTTTGTTCGGCAGTGGGCGAGTCCATATGCGTATCTCCTCGGATTTCTTTGATTTTCTTTTCGACGTCGTGCAGGGGAACGGCTTTTTTCCAGCTGGCAAAAGGCTCATTATCTTGTTTCCAATAGGCCAGCAGAAGGTGGTCGCTGGCGATGTAGGTATCATTCCACTTTTTTGCGAGCCGCTCCGCCTCTTGAATAATCGTATGCAGGCCCATTGAAATGGTGGGCTCCTTTGCCGATCCTTCATAGGTGGGAAGCTTTTTAATGGCGGCTTCCAGTTTGTCCAGGAGCTCATCGCGGTTTAGATGCAGCGACTCTGCAAAAGTGGAAAAATAGCCTTGCGGATCGGCAAAAAGCGCTGACAGCAGGTGGAGCGGGCTCACTTCCGTATGATGTTTTTCACCGGCATCGGTGATCGCCGCTTGCAGCGCAGATTGAACCGCTTCTGTGAATTGCGGAGCCATACTTCTTCCTCCAACAAAGAAGATTAGCACCCTTGATTATACATGACAAGGCTAACGAAAATGTTTACTTATATCGTCTAAATTTTTAACATGTCACGCAAAAAACTTGAGGAAAATTGAATGTTTGTAACTCCTGTGACTGATGCGACAAGGTTTTTGATTCGAATGGATGAAGGCGAGCTGTGTCCAAAAGAAGAAGGGATTGGGCTTTGCTCAAGGCTGGTTGAATGGGTTTCTTCGCCGGATCATCCTGACTACCATGAATCTGCCATGCTCACGTTTTATTTTGCCAGGGCTCTATATGATCATAGGAAGATCAACTATCAAGAGCTGTGCGGGGTTTCAAGAAATGCTGCGGAGGCCATTACGAAAGCTTTGGGCACTAAAATCGATCGGTTGCTTGCTAAGTATTTACAAGACCGAGGATTTGAAGTCTTTCCTCATGAAGAAAGCTGCGTTGAAATGACTGCTCCTGAAAAGGAAGTCGATGAGATATTTGCAAAGTTTCGAAAAAAGCTTAATCCATCCAAAGAGGAAGCAACCCATGTGTTTGAATCTATGGTTCGCGGGCTTTCTTTTTGTGATGCTAAAGCTGAAGATGAATTCTATGATCGATTCACATCTACGATTTTTTCCTTTGTATACGAGTGTGCTGAAAGGGCTGTTTTTGATCCTTTAGAGCTGAAAGTGATGAAATATAGGGCTTTTCAAGTGATTCTCAGGCATCAAGATCACACTATCGAAAATGAAGATCTTGTTGATGATCTTCAATCTGAAGGATTTCACCCCAAATCTGTTGAAGAAAGGCGGCTGGCCGTCACTTCTAGTCCTGTGACTGATGCGGCAAAGTTGTTAATACAATTAAGAAAACAATGGGACTATGTAAAAGAAGAAGGGCTGGAGCTATGTACAAAACTGATCCATTGGATATCTATACCGATCCGTCCTGATTACCAGGAAGCCGCGGCTTTGACATTTCTTCTAGCTAGAGCGCTTCATAAGAAAGAGATGATTTCTACGAAAAGATATGAGAGTGTCGAAAGAAATGCTAAAGAGGCAATTGCGAAGGCATTTCCTGAGGATTCCACTCTAGAAATGAAGTGCCCTGTTGATGAAATAAGTTCGAAAGAAGAGTCGTTCCAATTATTCGAACGTTTGATTGTATGGCTGTATAATTATGTGGGGGATAACACGGCGGATGAATATACGGCTGCCGTCAATAGAGCTTTTTCATATCCTGGTGAGTTTCTTAGGCGAGAATGGATCACACTCGAGGAAGAAGATGTCATGCTTTATCGAGCCTTTTTCATAATAATAAAAGGTCATAAGCAAATCATCGATGATCCAGTGCTAGCTAAACGGCTCCAGCCGCATAAGCTTAGAATATGGGTTAAAAAGAAATAGAGGTATCCCTCAATAGATTATTTATTTCGATCGCTGCGGGTAGGTGTGACGGTGCTGACCAACTCTAAGAACTTCGCTTGCACCTTTTCTTTTGTGGGAGTTTGCAAAATTCCCAAATCATTCACTTCACCAAAAAGGTGTTTGTACATCCCTTTAATTTCCTCAGGAGTTTGAGTAACAACTTTCAGCTGGTTTTCAACTTCAACCAGTCGTCTTGAAATTTCCGCTTCAACTTCATTGAATTGTGACTGAGGGTCAAAAGAATTTACAAGCTTTTTAGAACTTTCGATAAAAGTCTTCGTTTCTTTATTTTTTTGTATTTTCTTTAGAATATTTATCGATCGATTATCTCTTAAGGATTGCTTAAAACTTTTTAATCGGGGAGTCCCTTCTTGTCTGTCAAACATGTGTTTATAAGCCGCCAAATATAACTCTACTTTAATAACATATTCGGTAAACTTATGAGTAAAATCATCTGAGTCAGTGTCCAATGAATGTAGCTCTAATTGGCAGCTTGTTAATTCATTCCATGCTTCAAGGAGAGTATGTAGAGAAATAAGATCTGTTTTTAGGTTCTTTTGAGCGTTTTCTAAATGTTCGCGGTATTTAGTTTGAAGCTCGGTCAGAGCCTCAATAGGGGTAATAGCTCCCTCTTTACACCGCTTTGAGAGAGTCTCTTCCTGCGGTCTTAATTTGCTTTCCAAGAAACAATCCACTTTATTGGAAGAGCGTGCATTATCGAAGGTGGCATTTCTAGCGTGTTCAGTGGGTGTGTTGACGTAGGTTCCCTTTTTTTCGAGTGTTGTCAATCTGGACACAATCCAATCGAGCTTAGAGATCCGCTCCGCTGCATCATCAGATGAGAGGGCCTCTTCATCTTCAGTACTCAGGTCAAATCGAGCTCTTAAATAACATTGGTGAAGCTCGTCCAATTCATCGAAGTTTTTCGAGCCTAAATTAGTTGCGATTGTCTCTAAAATATCATCAAAAAGCGTGGGGGATAAAGCAGCGTGAGCAGCCTCGCATCCGCCGCAGGTCGATCGGGCTCCGTTAAGATGGGTAGGGCCCCTGCGGGTTAAACAGTTAAAGGCGTGGGATAAGGTGAACCTGAATAGGGAGTGGAACAGCCGGGCAGCGACTTTGCTGACGATATGGTCGGTATTCAAATGGTCGCAGTCGTGTCCTTCATCTTGGACTAAACTGCCTGATTTTGAGGGGGTTAGGACTTGCCTTGATGATTTTCTGGGTGTAACGGCAGATGCAACAGCGCTTTTTTCTTTCGTATTATCACGAAAATCATAACCTGTTGATTTAGAGTATAATGATGAATGTTCTGTTTTAATCATTTATAATTAAACTTTTATTTTAATTATAACATTAAAGCTATATAAAGATCAAACTGAAGTAAATAGTTAATATACTATAAGTTAGGATTTGTTTGAGGCTTAATTGTGGCAGCCCGGACTTGTTTAGCTCTGACGCTGACACCTGTTAGGGTGTTGGTCAATTCAACAGGGAACATCGGGTCGTTGCTGGCAGATACCTTGATTGCTATAGGCGAGATCCAAAAGGCCGTTCTTGCCTGATCAGATGGGGCGATTTCATAGATAGATCCATCGGTCAGCTCCAGCCGGGAGCCGTTATTGAGGTTCTGCTGCAGTGATGGCATAGGGGCTTCAGAGGCGATGGGCTTGAGGATAAATTTCTCATTCATCCATTTTTCAAGTTCTTGTTTTTGCTGATTATTCAGCTGCGATACCCCGGTCTTTTTCTGTTCGTCTTGGCTCATCACATCGGTCAGTTGAATCACCCCTATCAGTTTGTCCGAATTGAGAACGGCAAAAAGAAATAGGGCAAATATGGGGATAGCACGGATCAATTGCATAGTAATCTTCCTGGATTAATCTCCTATTAAAGAAATTACTTGTTTATTGCAAGAGGTTCATAAACATAATTGCGGAGGTGGTTTCGGAGGCCGCGGAGAGCCGGGCTTTTATGGTCGCGGGATTTGAGGATCGATTCGGTGATCTGCAGATGGCGCCACGCTTTATTGTAGTCGAATCGCTGCGCGGCAATCGCCGAGAGGTAATACTCGACAACTGAATTGGTAGGATCGAGTTTGTGGTACTTTTCAAGGATGATTTCCGCTTCGGCCGTGCGCCCCAGCTGCAGCCATGTGACGGCCAGCTGCATGATGCCGGAGCGGAAACGGGGATATTTCGAGACGATTTTTTCAAGCACTTTTTGTTTCTCGATGATTGATTCGCGCGTTTCATCGACATGCAGGAAAATGGCCTTCAGCCCTTCGGCATTCACATTGCCGCTGAGATAGTCATCCGCCATCGTTTCGCTGGAGACAGACCAGTCAAATGTATAATTTTTCAATTTTTGCAGCAGAGCTTTTCCTTCTTTTTTCTTTCCAACAAAGAGAGAGTTGAGCCCCATGAAGAGATTTAAGAGAGGATCGTCACCTAAATAGGGGCGCGCTTTTTCATACAGCTCCAACGTTTTTACATAATCATTTTGCCCCCAGTAGACAGAGGCTTGGTTGATGTAGGCAAGGCCGATCACCTCTTTCATCGTCCGCTCTTGCAGGCGGCGCGTATCAAGCCCCAGATAGATGTCGGAAGGGAGGTTGACGCCGCGGGCGGTGGTTTCAATATTCGTGATTTTCACCCCATTTCTGTAGCGCACATAGATGTGGCCGGGAGGCGTGATGATCTCAAGCGGAAGGCCGATGCGCTGGGCAAGGCACAAATAGAGGATCGATACGCCGAGGCAGACGCCTTCGCGGCTGTCCATGACAGAAGGTAGAAACGTATAAAGATCGACATCCTTAGCGTAGATAGAATGGGGAGGAAAACGAAATTGCATTTCTTGAAAAATAAAATTATTGATCTCCCGCACCTCGTCTTCATGCGTTGCAGACTGCGGAAGGCGGGCTCTAATCTGCAGCGCCATGAGATCAAGGCCTGCCTCATATTGCCGGATCTCCTCGACATTTTCATTGAACTGCTCGATGAGAAGGCCTCTGCTGATATCGATTTCATGGGGCTCAAGCTCCAGCAGCTGGGCCCGCGTCCAAATCAGATGACCCTTATAGAAGCGGTTGTGGAGCTCTTCAGAGAGTTTTTCAACAGCGCTCAGCTGCTCGCCGCTGAGTTTGACCGGTTTTTCCGACTTCTGCCGCGTAATGAGAGAAATGAGCGGCTGGATGTCGACAAGCGGAAGAGACACGGGCGCTTTTTTCGGATCGATCTTTCCGCCGGAGAGCAGATGCCACGCGTGGGCGAGCGCCTCTTTCCCTTCCTCCGTCTCCGAATAGACTTCATAGAAGGCAAGATGTTCAGCAACAGAAAGCGGATCGAGGCTTGTCAGCCTAGTCTTCAGTAGATCTTCACACCATAAGAGACAAGGCACGATTAAAATAAAAAGTATGCTCCGCATGATCCCATCATAGAGAGTCTTATGCCGTGATTTCAAGAAAGAAGTTCTCCAAATAAGGATCAGTAAGCTAAAATTGTTTTAGCCATGGAAGAGAAAATCAAAAAACGGTTGGAATACATTTTGGAGCGCCTGGAGCCGCATGGACCGATAAGAGCGCGGGCGATGTTCGGCGGCTATGGGATCTATTGGGACAAGACCATCTTCGCAACGCTTGTCTATGGGAAGCTTTATTTTCGTGTCGATGCGTCGAATGAGAAAGATTTTGAGGCGTATAAATCGGAGCCGCTGGTCTTTGAAGGAAAAAACAGGCCCGCAGTTATGCCTTATAGAATGCTTCCGGAAAAAATTCTGAACGATCCCAAGCAGCTGCCGCTGTGGATAAAAAAAGCAAAGTCAACATCTCTAAAAAAATAGATTGCGTTGAAAAATATCCATCTTCTGATTGAAACTGCGCTCCCATATGATTACTTTTTTTGCAAATCGCGTTGCTGCAGAAGTCTGCAGCCTTCCCTCCAGCACTGTATTTATGGCGCTGTGGGCAGTGACTGAGACGATAGATTTCCAGCCGCTCACTAATGTGGTGACGGCAACACAGACTGTCTATAATTGTGCAATGCTAGTGCAGCAGTACCGTTCATTGAATGGTGATGGATGGATAAATACAGCTTTGAAGATAGCTGTTTTTGGATTGTTAGTCGAGGAGGCCGCTGCAGCGGTTACAGTGGTTGGATCGTGTCCTGGTTTTGTATATGAAAACATTGCAAATGGACTGAACTGTTATGAAAGCGGTAAGCCAGTTAATGAATGTATTCATTTTCTAGACAGGGGCTCCAGGCAAGTCACCCAATTGACACGTCATGATTCCGATTTCTCTACTCTTATTCTAAGGCATAATGACAGATTTTGTATTTCATCATCGGTAGAGCCTAAGAGGATGATGACTGTCTGTTGTAAGCCTCATTTTCAGAAATGTCAAGCCTTTGAACAGGCAGGAGATTTTATAGATCTGCGTGTCCACGAATTGCCGCTCAGGCACAGTAATCTGACAATCAGGATTAGCGATTCGTCCTCATCGGATGACCTGTGCGGGATACAGCTTCAAAGGCCTGCCGACTATAATCTTGGGAGGGAGCCTATCTGCTTATTAATAGCCTCTAGCTCAAGTGCAGAAATTACACAAATCTGTTTGGACCCAGACAATCCATTCGCTCACACTGTACAGGCGATTGCGAAAGATAAATTTCCGATGGATTTTTCAGCTAGATCTGGCAAACCGCTGGTATTTGTTGCCTCTAACTGGAAAGAGCTTGGTCTAAAGCTGCATCCCGATCGGTCTTCTAAAGAAGATCTGTAAAAAAATAGATTTCATTGAAAAATATCCATCTTCTGGCTGAAACTGCCCTCCCATATGATTACTTCTTTTAACCTCGAGGCGGATTTTGTGAGCGTGGCTGCTGCAGCATCACGATCATGTGGTTGTTTCCCGGCTTCATTCAGACTTCCTTCCGTCTCATCGATTTGCAGTGGCGTCTGCAGGGTTGCAAATCGCGTGGCTGCAGAAGTGTATAGTCTTCCATCCAGTGCTTTATCCATGGCGCTGTGGACAGTGACAGAGGCTATAGGCTTTGAGCCGTTCACTGCTGTGGTGATTACAACACAGGCTGTCTATAATAGCGCAACGCTTGTGCAGCAGTACCGTTCTTTAGATGGGGATGGGTGGACAAATACAGCTTTGAAGATTATCGTTTTTGGATTGCTTGTTCAGGAGGCCGCTGGAGCGGCTGCAGTGGTTGAAGCGTGTTCTTCTCCCTTATCTGAATCCATCACAAAGGCGATGGATTGTAATCGTGATGAAAAGCCGATTGCTGAATGTGTTCGTTTGCTAGATCCTAAGTTCCAATACAGCGTTTCAGTCATTACACGTCATCTTGGGGGTCTTACCTCTATCATTCAGTCAGATGGCAAGAGTAATGCTTTCTGCTATTTTTCGTCGCTGGATGAAAGTCGTAATAATTTTACAAAAGTCTGCTTTAATGATATCAACGGTATGCAGACACGAGTCGTCAACGAAGTTACTTTTGATATTAAACAATTGATTTTCAAAGATTTACAACCTCTGCAAAGCAAAATTACTATCGCAGCTAAAGTAGGGGCATTGAATCAACGGTGTGTTGCTACTAGGATAAGATCCGCCGACTATAATCTTGGAAACCCGGTCTGTTTTTTAGCCGCCATGAGTCCAGATGAAAAGATTGTTCAAGTCTGTTTGAATGCTGATCAAAACCCGTATGCCCACACGTTGAAGGCGCTTGCGAAAGATGAATTTCCAATGGATTTTTCAGACGGCAAAAGAGGGGTTTCATACGTTCTCTCAAACTGGAGAGAGTTTGGTCTAGATCCGTATCCCTATCCGCTTTCTCAAAAAGAACTTTAAAAGAATAGATTCCATTGAAAAATATCCATCTCTGGTTGAAACTGCTCTCCCATATGGTTGCTCAAGTCGGATTATTGCTGAATAAGTGGCTGTCTCAAGATGTCGATAGGGGTGTGGATTTAGTTCTTAATTCCAATGAAGAGTATGAGGTGTCTGTCTATGATCTTTGTTATGCGATCATCCACCGCATCGATTATGTGATGCACCTCGGGATCAAATTGCATGCAGGGAGATTAAGTGCAACGCCTGAATTTAAATGGACAGCAGTGCATGCGGCGGTTATTACAGGTAATGATGAAGCCTTGAGAGCTCTTATCGCTGCTGAATCAGCTCTGGACGCTCAAGATGCAAAGGGATGGACGGCTCTGCATTTCACGGCACTGCTAGGGAGAGTCTCTCATATGGTGATTTTAATAGAAGCAGGTGCCGACCAAGCTTGCGTATCTCTCACGGGAGGGACTTTTAGAGATGTTGCCAGATGCTTGGGACCCGTAGAAAAAGATGATTCGACTCCCATTCCTCTTCTGGGAATGGATGGCAAAACTCGGCTAACCCATGGAGAATTTAAACGGATGACCGGTGCGGTATTTGTCAATGAGACTCAGCTGATTCCCATGATGATGCTGAGCGAATGGGAAAATAGCAAGGCGCCCGAATACGAGCTTCCGTGTGAGAAGGAATATGCAAGCCGGTATCGGGATTTTTGTATGAAGCCGCCGGTTCATTGCTTAAAACTTGTAACGCACGATTCACAGGGCAGAAAACTGACCTCTTCTCCAGGGCTGGGCGTCTGTGCAAGCTGTGATCATCAGCAAGGCGCCATGATGGGTGAATATAGGGGGTTTTTAAGAATCAACCTCAAATTAAACTCCTATACGCTTGGAGATTCGGGTGGTACAGGCATTGATGCTCAAGACTGTCGAAATGAGGTTCCTTGCATTAACGATGGGTTTCCTAACTTGATTCTAGTTCCGGTACGAGGAGTTGCAGGACTTTCGACCCGCGATCTTTTTGCAGCAGCGTCTGATATCAAGGCAGGAGAGGAGCTTTGTTGGAATTATGGATTTAATCCGCCTTTCAAGCTTTCTTCCCCTTACGCCGAATTAAGACCTAAAGAGGTAAGAGATTTTATAAAAAAGCATCCAATTGAGAAACTTTATCTTTGCATAGAAAAAGTCTCTAATAGGACATGTTCGTTTGATGAACTCTGCATCGGTGAACAATTCCGCTATGTTTTAGAGACCCCCTCGGTGATTTTCCTGATGATTTTTGATGGGACGATTTCTGTAGAAGTTGGAGGGAGGTTCTTGAAAACTTCTGCAGAAGCAGCATTAGCAATGGATGCGTCTTCCGGTCAGCACATGTTGCAAATGCGAATGATTCCCAAAATTGTGCAAGACAGCCTTAATATGAAGCAGCTTCTCACCAAAGAATTTCCCTGTTTAGCAGAAAAGTTTGATCAGTGGATTAAATCTCTGCCTGCTCGAGCTGGTATGATTTCAGCTCTAGGTCTCTCTTCCTTCTCTAATGTCTTTCTATTCAAACTGGTGCAGAAGTTCTGCAAGGATACTGTCAAAATTTCTGAAGAGACTCTTTTAGGTGTTTGGGATATCTTTGAGAAAGATCAGTGTGAAAAGATCCAGGAGTATCTTCAGTCACAGAAAAAACCCAAGTAAAATTATTTCTTCTGGATATCAAAAATAGACGGGCCGGTTTTTTGGAGATTGGTGCCGCGGGCGGGGATTTGTCCCGTCTCGAGGGCGGTTTTCCAGGAGAAGGCGCGGTCAAGAAAGGCTTCGAGCGAGTCGGCAAGCAGGTGGGCTGTAAGAGTGGAAAGCGGGAAATAGCTGAAGAATGCAAGCTGGTTGTTGCGGGGGCTGTAGCAAAACACTCCAACGCGGGAAAACAGGTTGTTTTCCTTGAGTGTCTCTTTGAGCAGGATCTCCCGGAACTTGCCGGGGGGGAGCTCTCCCAGGAATGCGCCGATGAGGATCCGGTCTTTATTTTCTTCTTCCTGCAGCTGGACATGCATGACGTTATTGACGTTGAGCGCGCAGCACCGGTTGTGATCCGGATGCAGCTCCACATCGATCAAAGCCGATAGATCTGCCAGGAGGATCGCAAATTTATCCATCATTTTTTCTTCTTTTTCTTTTTTTGTTCTTTTTCTTCTAGTTTCTCTTCAAGCTCTTCAAGCGTGTCCATGAAGCAGACCAGAAGATCCTGCCGATGCCTCTCATCTCTGAAAAGACGGGGGGCGACTTGCCGCATCGCATCGCGGAATTGAAGGTAGACGATGATCTGGGCTTCGGCCTCTTCGGATATGCCGAGCTGCTGGGAGAGCATGAGGGCTTTGTCGGTGCTGGGGTATCTTTCCATGATGAATTTGACGAAGAGCTTGGCTAGCATATCAAAAGAAACGCGAGGAGGAAGGACCATTCCCTGGCGGTCGAACGAGCTTGTGATGAGATTCATGCGGGAGAGGAAGAATCGATAAATCCCTAAGATGGCTTGCATATTGCGCGTCTCCGACATCATTCGCTGCAGCTCTTCCCGGGAAATGGATGGCCCTTTGGCCTTCACGTCGGCCCCCAGAGAGTGGAGCATGAAATCGATTACCACGCGCATCTTTTCCAGAGAGTAGTTTGACGTAAGCTCTTGAAAGAGGGTAGGTGCATCGCGAGGGTTGGCGGTTAGATTGCGGTAGAGGTCCCTCAGCGCTGTTGCAGATCCAAGTCCCTGCGAGGAAAATTCCCTTGCCTGGATGGCTATATTGCGTCCGGCTCTGACTTCTCTTTCGCTTGTGCGATATAGTTCGCCTTTGGCTTTTTCAAGCGTTAAACGCATATCGGCGTCGGCGGTCTCCATCAAGAAATCGATCGCCTCGTCAACGAGCGCGACATCGAGATAGACCTGTTTCAGTTTTCTTAAAATGTCATCCGGCGAATCGTATCTGGAAATGCGGGCCTGGATCGAAAGAAGCGTGCGGGCTTGCATCTCGGGATTTTTCTGCTCGTAGTTTTCTGCAATCTCTTGCAGTTTTTCCACGGCTTTGACCTCTTCGTCTTCCTCGTCTTTCTCGGTTTTAGAGGTTTCCTCGGGTCTGATCTTTTCGCGAACTCTTCTTTCAAGTGTTTGAAAATTACGGGCCATGGCCATAGGATTCCACGCGTTTAATTCGCCCCAATCTTGAAGCTCATCGCGGGCCGATTCCTGAACAAGGGAGTAGAGCAGCTGTCTTTGCGCTGCTGCCTGTTTGATGATCGCCTGCTTGGCCGCCGACTGGTTGCCCTGCACATTTGGAACGGAACCGGAACTTCCCTCTGCCATAATTTTGTAATAACAGAAGGAACATTTAAATACAGGGGAGGAGGTGGGAGGGGGAAATCGGGCACGCACGCGGGCACGGGCACGGGCTCGAAGTTAGAACAGGCAAAATTTTTCCTAATCTCGTGCCCGGTTTTCTTTTACGACAGTTGAACTCTTCCGAGCGGCTGTATTCTCATCTCAGGCACGATCTCTTGGTAGGAGACTACGGGCAGGTCGGGGAACTCGCCTTCGATGAGCTTGCGCACGAATCTACGGACGTCGATGGCAGTCAAAAGAACAGGCGGCTGGCCGCCGGCGGGCGTGGGCCCGATGGTGGTGCGCATCGCTTGCATGATCATCTGGACGGAATCGGGATCAAGCGCGAGGTACGATCCGGCAGAGGTTTGTTTGATGGCTCCGCGGACCATATCTTCGATCTCGGGATCGAGGAGATAGACGGCCAGTACCGATTGTCCCTGGGAGTATTTGTAGCTGATATACCGCTTGAGGGAGGAGCGGACATATTCGGTGAGGAGGACGGTATCTTTTTCAGACTGGGCCCATTCGCTGAGCGCTTCTAGGATGGTGCGCAGGTCTTTAATTGAAATCTGTTCCTGCACAAGGCGGCGGAAGATCTCGGTGAGCTTTTGGAGGGGAACAAGGCGCGTCACTTCTTTCACGAGGTCGGGATACGATTTTTCGACGAACTCGAGAATGGCGCGTACTTCCTGGATGCCGATGAAGTCGCTGGCATGCATGCGGTAGAAGTAGGAGAGGTGGAGGATCATCACTTCTTGAGGCTTCCAGAACTTGATGCCGGCTTTTGTCAGCACTTCCTGGTAGCGCGTATCGACCCAAATCGACGGCTGTCCGAAGACGGTCTTAGTCTGGGTGAAAGGGAGGTTATACTTGCGGAGGATGTCGGGCAGTTCATTCACGAGCAGATAGCCGTCGGGGATTTTTCCGCGGACGACGGGGACTTCGTTGAGGTAGATGGCATATTCATCTGTTTCAAGGTTCGGGGCGTCGGTCCTGACGTGGATGCCGGGGAAGCGGACACCTAAATCTTGATAGAGGGCGTGCCGCATTTTGGGAACCATCTCTTCAACGAAGGTTGATCCGCCGCGGTCTTTTTTGATCAGGGTGGACAAGCTTTTGCCGACTTCTAAAATGACGGGGAGCGTGAGGGCATATTCATCGGTAGGACCCCGGACCATCGCGTGTCCTTCGACATCGCCCTTGCCGCCCATGCCGCTGACGGCGCCTGCAGCTGTTTTGACAGCGAGTTTTCTTAATTTAAACCACCGGACGACTCCGACCGATCCCAGAAGGAGAGAGAGGATGATGAAGGTTGTGCGCGGAAAGCCAGGAATAAATGACATCAAAAATACGACGGCCGAGGCAATAATAATCGCTTTGGGCTGGCCAAGAAGTTGGGTGCTGATTTCCGAACCGAGCGGGGAGTCTTTTTTATCACTGGAGACGCGGGTCGTCACGATACCGGCTGTCATCGAAATGAGCAGCGAGGGGATTTGAGACACAAGGCCTGCTCCGATGGAGAGGAGGGTGTATGTTTGGGCTGCCTGCAGGGCTGTCATGCCGTGCATCGACACCCCGATAATAAGTCCGCCGATGATGTTGATGACGGCAATGACGATACCAGCGATCACGTCCCCTTTGACGAACTTCATCGCACCGTCCATGGCTCCGTAGAGTTGACTTTCTTTGGCAAGCGCCAGGCGCAGCTCGCGGGCCTGGTTGGCGTCGATGATGCCGCTTCTCATGTCGGCGTCGATGCTCATTTGCTTGCCGGGCATCGCGTCCAACGTAAAGCGGGCAGCAACTTCGGCAACGCGCTCGGCTCCTTTTGTCACCACGATGAACTGAACGATCGTGATGATTAAGAAGACGACGGCGCCGACGACAAAGTTTCCTCCGACGACGAATGTGCCGAATGTTTGAATAATCTTACCGGCGTCTGCGTACAAAAGAATTTGCTTAGTCGCCGAAATTTCAATACCCAGCCGGAAGAGGGTCGTGATTAAAAGCAGGGACGGAAACATCGACAGGTTGACGGCTTTGGGGATGTAGAGGGCCACCATCATCAGAGCAATCGATATCGTCATGTTGATGGCAATCAGCGTATCTAGAAAGCCATGGCTGACAGGAATGATGATCATCATGATGATCGTGATCACGAAGAAGGCGAGGATAACGTCGCTGGACTGGGTGACAATACGGAGCATTCTTTCTCCGCCGAGCACGCGGACCAAACCTTGTAAGAAATTTTTCATTGGAACAGATCTCCCCCTTCCTCTTCTTTAAGACGCCTGAGCCACTGCAGAATGTCTGCCATCGCTTCGTACGTCTCCTCAGGAATATAATCGCCTATTTTCCCTTTCTGGAAAAGGGTTTGTGCAAGATTGACGTTTCTCATGATCGGAACGCCGGCCTCCTGGCCGTACCGAATAATCTGATCTGCAACCAGTCCCTGCCCCATGGTAACGATCCTTGGCGCAGGCTCAGTTTCATCATGATATTCGATCGCAACAGCCAAGTGAATCGGGTTCGTAATAATCGCCCTGGCTCTTCGCGCCGACATCGGCCCTTCCTGATAAGCAATTTCTTGAGCCGTCTGCTTTCGACGGCTTTTCATGTGCGGATCGCCTTCCGTATCACGGAACTCTTGCTTGATCTCAAATTTTTCCATCTTCATTTCTTTGCCGAAATTATATTTTTGGAAGGCAAGGTCGAACATCGCGATGATAATAAAAAAGATTCCAACGCGGATGATGACTTTAATTAAAAAAGTTGAAAAAACCTGGGCCGACCCCAGGACGGGAAGGCCTGCGGTTGCGACAATTTCGGGGATGGTGTTGTACATCACCGAGTAGATCAGCGCCATGGCAACCGTGATTTTTAAAACCGATTTCAGCAGCTCGACCCATGTTTTGAGCTTAAACATGTTTTTTATGTTAGTGACCGGATTGAGCCTTTTGAGATCGATTTTTAAAACTTCGCTTGAAAACACAGGTCCCACCACTAAAAATGAAACCAAAACACCAACCATGCAGGTCACAAGGGCGATCGGAAGGCTGCTCTCCAAAATAACGACGAGCGATTGATAGACCATCCCGTTAATGCGCGAGGAAAAGTCGCTGGTGGACCCAACGCTTTTAAAGACGTAGAGCATGAACCCTGCCATGTTATCAAACAGATATTTTGTGCAAAAAAGGGTAGCCGCAATCGATGTGATGAAGGTAAAGGCGGAGGGGAAGTCTTGTGATTTGGCAACTTGCCCCTTCTTCCGCGCATCGCGCAGCTTCTTCGGGGTCGCCTTTTCTGTTTTTTCGGCCATGAGTTTACTCGACTACTTATCGCATTTTCACCAAAACTCGTCAATCAAGGTTCTTAGGATCTAGTACAACATATTTAATTTTGACCCGATTGTACGTATAGGTGATATGGACAAGACCGTCCGATGTTTGGATCGCGGCAGGATACGAAAACTCACCCTCTTGATCTTCGAGCACCAAAACACGCTTCCACGAGCTTCCTCCATCGCTTGATAGGGCCACAGAAAGATTATACCGGTTGGTTTTAGAGTCGTTAAAGACCAGCAGCACCCGCTCATCGGAAAGCGTGACTGTTTCAATACCGGCGCACGGGTTTGGAAGATCAGTCGGCACAGCGTCGCTCCACGTCATACCGTCTTTGGAACTTGCCATGCAGATCGCTCCAATATTTCTTGAGCGGAGCATCATTTTAAACTCTCGGTCCGGAGTCATAAAAAATGAGGGCTGGATCACTCCATAATACTGTGCTTTTACATTGATCGGATTGCTCTTCACCCACGTTTTTCCGCCGTCGCGGGTAATATCAACATAGGCCCCCCATCGCTCCCACGTCTCTGTCGAGGAGCCGCAAAGAAGCGTCCCATCTTTCATGAGAAGCGGCTTGCATCTGACCGGCCCCATGATGCCTGCAGGCAGAGGCTCAGCCGCCGACCACTTTTTTCCCTGATTATTAGACCGTTTTAGAAATCCTGACCAGTCACGAGGGGTAGGCCCGCCTTTGTAAAATAAAAGCACTTCGCCGGAGGGCATCGTAAACAGCACCGGGTTCCAGCAAGGATTTTTTTCAACTTCTGCAACTTTTTTAGGTTCGGACCATTTTTCATTAGTGTTTGTTGAAAGCCAGATCGCAACATCGGCAGCACCTTCGTGCGTCCCTGCAAAATAGGCGCATAAAACATGCCCAGGGGTGCTTTCAGTCAGCGTCGATGCGTGGCAGCTCGGGAAAGGAGCTTCTGTAAAAACAAATTCTTCCTTGACAATCGCCGGATGCGCCGCTGCAAGTAAAAGACCCATCACCAATGTAAAAAATGCTTTGACAGGCTTCATGTGATAATTTTATCCTTTAAAACCAAAACTGTAGTAAAATGTAGCCTCAAATTCAAGGAGAACTTTAATTATGGCAACGCTTCCAGGTTTACGGAAAGATCAAGTTCGTGATGCTCTCCTTGAGTGGAATAGCTGCCATGATAAAAATCCAGTGCCGGACTTTACAAAGCGGGAAAAAACGAATCGCGTTTGGTCAAAAGTTTATGTCTCCATTGCTAACGGCAAAGTGCAATTTGTTCAGTTAAACCCCTACTCTAGGTTTTTTTGGAGTTTATTAGGATGGTATAAGGAAACGATCATTGAAGAAGAAACCCTGCAAAAAATCAGAACTTTTGTCCATGAAATTTTAACATCGCCTGATGATCAATATATTGCCGAACTGAAGAAACAGAAAAAAGCAGCTCAAACGAGAGAAGATTATATTAATCTCATGAAGACATTGGAAAAAAGTTTAGAAGAGCTCCCAACAGCTGACACCGAGCTTCAGAACAATATTCGATTGGATTTGGCAGAACTGCTCGCCTATGTCAAAATTTGTCTAGCCAGCAAAGTTCTGGAGGAATTTAAAGAAGATTATCTCCCTTCCAAGTTTTTGGACAACGTATTGAAGTTTGCGAAAGAAAATCCAAATAGTCCTCAAAATGAGCTTGTTTGGAACAGTATTGAAGAAGCTTTAAAGCTCAACCCGGACGAGAAGAAAGCAGAGCTAAACGTTCAACTTTTTAGGACTCTCGTCAATGTGCTCAGCGGAGATCCGGCAGCCGATGTGAAAAAAGGCAGCGCAGATAAGCCAAAAGAGAAAGTAAACCTTATCTCGATTCCTTGCCAGGAGATCGACGTTCCAGATGAGATTGCAAGGCTGGTTGACGAGCAGATTAAAGCGATAGAATGCCCACTTACTCCAAATCCTTCCTCATGGGAAGAGTATTTGCAAAACCATCAATCGCTTGTGAAAGCAAATGAGCGCCTCTGCGTGCTCAGAAATGAAGTTAAACGGCTATTCCTCGATGAAATAACCAACCAAGCGATGGTAAAGCAGTTATATGACAAATTAGTCGCGGCCGGAGGCGATGAGACTCTCGTGACGGCCTATGTACACGACGATAAGCGCATTGCTGAACGGCTGTATTATCACTGCGTGCTGGCAAAAGACGGCGCGGCTATGTCCAGCATGAGCCAAGATATCCTAAGGCAAATAACCGAATGTCAAAAAGCTATGCGCAATAAGATTGAGAATGAATTCAAGCGAATTTCAAATAAAGGCGGCGGCGATTGTTTTTTCTTAAGCTGCGAACAGCTGACAAACAAGTCGAATTGGCGAGCTGACATTGCCGATTTTCTTTTGAAGAATATTCCTAAATTTACTGCAATGGTTGCAAGCCGTATAGAGACTGATGATATGGCGCCTAAAAAAGGTTATGAAGAGTATTGCGCTTGGATTGCAAAACAGGGGAGCTGGGGCAGCCAGCCTGAGCTTGAGGCTTTTAGCGAGATGAGTCAGCGTCCGGTGATTGTCGTCCAAAGTTTGGGCAGCAACCCATTTGAATGGAGCGCAGGCATCAATCTTCATTTCAAGGGAGCTCCTCTGATTTTCCTCAATCTTGGAGCCACCCATTACGAAGCAATGGTATCTAAATTTTAGAGTTGATAATTCAAAAATTTTCTGCATATCAATCATGTTTAATTATAAAAACTGGCCGTTTATTATATTAATTGATATAATTTAACAATTATGAATTCAGTTAATTTGTTTACAGAGTCTATGATTAAACAAGCGGCCAGCACGACAGTCACATGCGCTGCGACTGCAGGGATAGGATGGACTTTCTACCGGCCACCTATTCCTAGTGCAATTTTTATGGGCGCCTCCCTAGTCGCAAAACATCATTTTTTACAGATGTTTGATGATTCGAAATATAATCACAAATCAATAGAAACCGTCTTCGATCTTGCCCTTCTATCAGGTTATTTTCAGTCATCGAAATATTTTATTGACACTCAGCTTAAGCCGCTTGATTTTTGCTGGGGCGGCAGTGTGATGGCTTATTTCATTGGTCAGAATGTCTACAAGATGTGCAATCGAATTCTGTGTGTTAAGAAGAGCGACTCCGTGAAAGCTTCTCCCTCCTTCTGGAATGATCTCGGGTATGTTGCAACCGCTGCGACGGCAGGACTATTTGTGACTTCCGTAATGACTAGCCTTAAAAAAAGAAGAAGGACGATGTATATCATGGAAGCTGTTGCAGCAGTGGCCCTGATTGAGAAAGTCAGCGCAAGGGTGCTGTCGCACTATTCCTTTGGAGATAAAATTGGCCTGAGTCATGATACTCTGCATTTGGGTGTATCCATTTTTCTTTACGTGGCAAAGCTTAAAGTCTTCGGAAGCAATTACTTTGCCGGGCATGCGCTCACCACGCTTTTCTGGAATGCCTGCTTATACCAGACTCGGTTGAAATAGTTTCAATTCGGCAGGTAACGCTGAATTTGATATCGGTAGAGATACATACCAGGCCTAATAGATAACATGGGGTCTAAAACCTGATCTTTAAATTCATTAAATAGCTCTTCAGTGGAAAAAAAGCTTCTCAAATCGAATGCGGGATGGTCTGTTATGATGCGTTTGATGGCTGTTAGCAGGCCAGCATTTATAATGCGTATCCCGCGCTGATCCATAAAAGCTTTCACTTGTGTCTGGAACGGTTCAACAGCATTTACAGGGAGGCCAAAATGAATGATATAGCTGAAGACTGCAAAACAAGCAGACCAGTCCGATAAATCGCGTGTTTCTAAAAGTTCAGGATTGTTACGAAGATTGCGGTAATTTTTCAAGCTGGCTTGACTGACATTTTCATCAAAACGTGCTAGAAGTTGATCTGGGTAAGCGAGATAGAGTGCTCGCCTAAATATTTCAGCCTTTATAAGAAATGGAATATCGGTATTTCTTTTGACCATTTCATTTTCTATGGCGCGCGGCAAAAGACACATATTTTTATAAGTGTTTATGGAGCCTATTCCATGATCCAGCCAAATAGGTGCTCCACTCGGTCCGCAGATAGTTTTGTACAGGTAGCGGCAGACTCGTGCAAGTTGGATGAGGTCATACGGCCCAAGGTACTGAGCAATTATTCTGCCAGTTATCTCTTTGAAAAGGGAGTGAATATTCGGCTGTTTCCATTGCGGGGCTAATCTTATAATGACCAGTCGGTAATACAAGCGCGCGCTGCAAGTTTTCGATTGCCTGATTGCCAACAAAACTTGGAATGTCCAGTGTACCCAGCTTTGCTGGATTAGCGAGTAAAGAACTCATTTCCGGGGGATTTTTGGAGGGGGTATTAGCCAATTTCTCTGTTTGGGAACTCACCTTCTCGCGGAGCCAATGTCCGAAAAGCCCGGTGTAAAGGATGCCTACAGCGCAAGAAAAAAGGGCTTGTGAAATCACAGTTTTCCTGTCCCAGCGCGTGTATCCCCCATAATTGACGAGATTTCTTAAGGCAAAAATGATCCCTGCGGATACAGTCCCAATTCCACCTAGGACCCAGCGGATGCGCTCGGGCGAGATGTTCACTGTACGGTTTAATAAACCACTGACTACCGATGAATACATCGAAATGCCCGTAAATCCTAACACAATTCTCATTGCAATTATTTTATTAGCGCTGGGAGGTTGCTCCAAGATCAACCACATAGGTGAAAAGACAAAAGCACCCGTTGCTGCAATTGCGGAATAAGCTGCATAGCTTCGCAAGGGTGACAGGGCAATCGCACCTGCTCCAGCAACGGCGGCGATGGGAAGGGCATAGGATGAAATGTTCATAGCAATTATTTTAACATAAAAACATGTTAAATTTAATAATAAAATTTATTTTATTAATTATGATTAAAATAATTTTTATTATCTTGCTTCAAGAAGATAGAGGAAGACATCCAGGCCGCCGTTGACGAGCGGGATGGGTTTCATGAGTTTGCCGGGGAAACGGATGGGCAGGCGGGGATTGGGGGTGAGGATGGCGGCGTGGGCTTTAGACTGGCACGTGTTCTCGAGGAACTGCGCAAGGGCGGTATAGGGGTCGATGTTGGACTTCATGCGCATGCCATAGGGTGGATTGGTGACCACGAGGGTGGGGAGCTGGGGCGGGCGGAAGAGGCGGATGTCGCTGTGCTGGAAGTGGACGGGAAGGCCGGTTGCGCTGCCTGTGGCCTTGCACGCTTCAATGGCATTGAGGTCGCGGTCGCCGCCGAAGATGGTGTAGGGGCGAATAAGGGATCTTTCGCCTTGGATGGCGTGAAGGTAGGTGTTGAAGTCGGTGGGTGAGAACTCGGGGTGTTTGAAGAAGCCCCACGAGTCGCGGTAGAAGCCGGCGGGTGTGTGGGTTGACATCATGGCGGCTTCCCAGAGGAAGGTGCCGGAGCCGCAGTAAGGGTCGCAGAGGATGTCGTCGGATTTATAGCCGGCCAGTCTTAAGATGGCAGCGGCAAGGGTTTCCTGGAGGGGAGCTTCAACGGTTGAGATGCGGTAGCCGCGTTTGAAAAGGGGTGCGCCGGAGGTGTCGAAGCTGATGGTGGCTTTATTTTTGTAGATGAAGAGGTTGAGCTGGACGGCGGGGTTGCGGAGTTCAACGGAGGGGCGATTGCCGGTTTTTTCACGGAAGTAGTCGCAGATGGCGTCTTTGATGACGAGGCCTGCAAAGTGGCTGTTTTTAAACCCTTCGTTCATGGTGACGTTGGCGTCGATGGCAAAGGTGGTATCAACGGTGAGCCATTTGTCCCACTCGATGGAATAAGCCTCTTTGTAGAGTGTGTCACGGTCCAGGCAGTCGAAGAGTTTGATCGGCCATAGGACGCGTGTGGCAAGGCGGCTTTCCAGGTTGATGCGGTAGACGTTTTCCATGGTGGGCTCGACGGAGACGCCGCGGGGCCATTTACGTGCGGGGATGCCCAGAGAGTTCAGCTCTTCGGCTAGGAGGGCTTCGATTTTTGGAGGACATGATACAAATATATGCATAGTTTAATTGTGATAGAAGAGTATCACATCTCCGTCTTGAACTAGATACTCTTTTCCTTCTGAACGGGCTTTTCCTGCTTCTCGCGCGCCGACGCGTCCTTTGTAGTGCATGATATCGACAAATGAGACAACTTCGGCTCGGATAAATCCTTTTTGAATATCGGAGTGGATTTTTCCGGCGGCTTCTTGCGCGGGGGTTCCTTTGAGGATCGGCCAGGCTCTGGTTTCGATCTCTCCTGAGGTGATGTAGGTGATAAGGCCGAGGGTGAAGAAGGCGGCTCTAATGAGGCGTGTAAGGCCTGTCTCGTCAATGCCGAGCGATTTGAGATATTCGGACGCTTCTGCAGGCGAGAGTTGGGAGAGTTCTTCTTCGAGTTTGGCGCAGATGGGGATGACTTCGCTGCCTTCTTTAGCGGCAAAATCCCGTACTTTTTGGACGAGATCATTTTCCATGGAAGGGAGCGACGCTTCTGAGACGTTGGCAACGTAGAGCACTTTTTTGCTCGTGAGGAAAGGGTAGCCTGCGATGTGCGCGAGCTCTTCTGGAGTGCCTTGGAATTGGCGGAGAGGCAGGTTCTTGTTGAGGTGGGCGATCGCTTTTTGGAGCGTGGCGAAAATTTCGGCGTATTCTTTTTTGGCTTTGAGCTGTTTTTCGAGTTTTTTGGCGATGTTATCGGCCATTTGAAGGTCGGAGAGGACGAGCTCTAAGTTGATCACTTCGATGTCGGAGAGGGGGTCGACTTTTCCGGCGACGTGGATGACATCGCTGTCATCGAAGCAGCGGACGACTTGAATGATGGCGTCGGTCTCGCGGATGTTGGTGAGGAACTGGTTGCCTAAACCTTCTCCTTCGGAGGCGCCTTTTACAAGGCCTGCGATGTCGACGAAGGTGACGGTGGCGGGAACAACTTTTTTACTTTGCGACATGATGGAGAGTGCATTTAAGCGCGGATCATCGACTTCAACGATGCCGACGTTGGGATCGATGGTGCAAAAAGGGTAGTTGGCAGCGGCAGCGGCCATTTTGCGGGTGAGCGCATTAAAGAGCGTTGATTTTCCAACGTTGGGAAGTCCTACGATCCCGCAAGAGAGTCCAGCCATGATAATCCTTTTGTGTGTCCGAGCAATTTAGAAGCTTGGTCAATTTGATGCGTTTTAATGAGCTCTCGAATAAGGCGAGCGGAAATAATGGTTCCATCCAAGGTGAATTTGGGGAGGAAGACGGTTTTAAACCCAAGTTGTTGAAGTGATTCGCGGTTTCCTTCGCCGCGGGCGCCGATGCGCATATCTTCGCCGCCGACAATGGTGGAGAAGGTGAGTTTTTTCAGGAACTCGTCGTAGGGGATTTGGGAGAGGGCGTGGGTAAAGGGAATCACGATGGCCATTGCGATGCCGAATTGGGCAAAGAGCTCAAGCTTTTCGTTTAGGGTAAGGATGGGGGCCGGTACGTCGAAAGGGCGGAGGATTTCTGAAGGGTGGTTGGAGAAGGTGACGACAACGGGGGCGCCGTGTTTTTTGAGCTCTGCAAAGAGGTGCTGGTGGCCGAGATGTACGCCGTCGAACGTGCCGATGGTGAGGGCAATCGGTTCGGGAAGGGCGGGGATGTTATCGAGGGAGTTGTGTATGATCATGAGTAGAGGAGGTCCCCCGGGATGCATTGAGAGATGTGGTAGGAGCCGGAGCGTGTGCGTCTGAGCTCTGATAGATGGGCGCCGCAGGTGAGGAGCGTGCCGAGGTCGTGGGCGATCGAGCGGATGTAGGTTCCTTTGGAGCAGACGATGTGGAGCATAAGGTGCGGATAGTTGTAGGAGATGAGTGTGGTTTTGAGTGTGACGGTGGAGGGAGCGCGGGGGATTTCGATGCCTTTGCGGGCGAGTTTGTAGAGGGTTTGGCCCTGGATTTTTTTGGCGGAGAACATGGGAGGGATTTGCTGGATGGTGCCTTGAAAATTTTGGAGGGCTTTCTCGATTTCAACGAGTGAGGGTATGGCATTGGATTTGGAGGTTATCTGACCGTCGCAGTCGTAGGAATCGGTGGAGATGCCGAGGGTGAGGGTTGTCTCGTATTCTTTTTCGGCGCCGAGGAATGTGTCTGAGAGGCGCGTATAATCTTTCCCGATGAGCAGGATCATGAGGCCTGTTGCAAAAGGATCGAGCGTGCCGGCGTGGCCGATTTTTTGGATGCCGGTTTTTTTACGCAAGGCGGTAACGAGGCTGAAAGATGTTTTCCCTGTCGGTTTATCAACGAGAAGAACGCCTTGGGAGGTAGAAGGGCTACTAAGACTCTTCAGGAGGAGCGGGGCGATTGGATTGTTCTTCATGGATTTTTTCTAAGAGGTTATGGACACGAATCTCATCGTCTAGTGTTTCGTCGAGGTGGAAGGTCAGTTTGGGGAAATATTTGATAACCATTTTTTTGGCTGCTTGGACGGAGATGTAGCCGGCAGCGGATTTGAGGGCTTTCATTGTTTGCTGTTTTTCCATTTCTGAGCCGAGCATGCTGACATACACTTTGGCATAGTGGAGATCCTTGGTGATTTCGACTTTCTTGATGGTGAGAAGGGTCGAAATTTTAGGATTGCGGATTTCACGCATGATCACTTCTGCAATCACTTCCTGAAGAAGAGAATTAAGCCGGTCTGTTCTTTGTACCATTATAGTTCCGGAGTGAGGTAGGTGACTTCGAATGCTTGGAGGATATCGCCTTCTTTGAAGTCATTAAAGCCTTGGAGCAGGACGCCGCACTCATGCCCTTTGGACACTTCGCGGACATCTTCTTTGACTTTTTTGAGCGAGGCGATAGGGCCTTTCCAGATGACTTCTTTGTTGCGGACGACACGGACGTGGCACGAACGTTTGACCGTTCCTTCTGTGACTTGGCAGCCTGCGATGTTGCCGATCTGAGAAGACTTAAAGACGGCTTTGACGGCGACTTCGCCGACGTCGTTTTCTTGCGCGATCTTATCGAGCATTGAGATCATGATTTCTTTCACGTTGTCAACGGCATGGTAGATGATGTCGTGGAGCTTGACTTTAACATGAAGCTCTTTGATGAGAGATTCGGCTCTGGACTCAATCTGTGTATGGAATCCAATGATCATCGCTTTTGAGGCGGCGGCGCGCTCAATGTCCGATTCGGAAATTTCTCCGACGGCGGAGCTGACGATATTGATGTCGATCTTGGAGGATGTAATTTTCTCAAGTGAATGCTTAAGCGCCTCGAGAGATCCTTGAACGTCGGCACGCAGCATCAGGTGGAGAACTTTCTTCTCTTGTTTCTGAACATGCTGGGTTAAGTCGATGCCTGCTCGTTTTGCTTGGAGGGCTGTGTGTTTTTTCAGTATGGCGCGCTCTTCGTAGACGTGGCGGGCTTCATTTTCATCTTTCACAACAATGAAGTCGCTTCCTGCAACGGGCAGTCCGGAAAGGCCTGTGATCTTCACAGGAGTCGAAGGGCCTGCTTCCATGACATTTTTACCACGCTCGTCCTGCATCGTTTTAACGCGTCCCCAATGGTCTGCGAATACGACGGCATCGCCGAGGCGAAGTGTGCCGTTTTGGACGAGGAGCGTTGCGACGGCTCCCATCCCTTTGTGCATTTCAGATTCGATCACGGCTCCGCGAGCGCGTGATTTTGGGTTGGCTTTGAGCTCTAACACTTCAGCTTGGAGGGCAAGCATCTCAAGGAGGGTTTTGATTCCTTCGCCGGTGACTGCAGAGCAGTTCACTGTAATCGTTTGACCGCCCCATGTTTCAGGGAGAAGATTTTGTTCGGCAAGCTGGCGATAGACATTATCAGCATCGAAATTCGGTTTGTCGGACTTGTTGATCGCGACCAGGATAAGAACGCCGGCGGCTTTTGCCTGCTCGATGGCTTCAATACTCTGTGTTCGAAGTCCTTCGTCGCCTGCGACGACGAGCACGATGATATCGGTTACTTCAGCGCCGCGCGATCTCATTGCTGAGAACGCTTCGTGGCCCGGTGTGTCTAAAATGGTAATGTCGCCGTAGGGCGTATGGCATTTGAATGCGCCGATATGCTGTGTGATGGCGCCGGCTTCCCCGGCTGCAACGTTTGTTTTGCGGATTGCATCGATCAAACTTGTTTTGCCGTGGTCGACGTGGCCCATGAAGGCGACGACGGGGCTTCGCAAGATAAGTTCTTCGGCAGCAGTTTGTCCAATCTCTTGCTTGAGGTTATGTTCGGTGATTTTAAGACGTTTCTCTTCAGTGGTATCGATCGTGATTTCACAATCAAAATCGTGGCCGAGAAGTTGAACGGTTGTTTCGTCGTCGATAAAATCGTTGAGGGTGAGTACAACGCCTTTCATGAAGAGATTCGAGATGAGCTGCGAGGCTTTCAGTTTCATTTCGGAGGCAAGGTCTTTGATCGTGATCGGAAGACGGACCGATAAACTTTTCGGACGGATAATCACTTCTTCTTCCATGAAGCGCGATTTGAAACCTCTTCCTTTGCGCGGTCTCCAGCCTTCGTCGTTTTCATCGCGAAGACCTTGTCTGTCGCGTGAGTCGAATGATTTTTCGATTTCAGGTTTTTTATTGGCTTTATCTTTGTCTTTAAATCCGAACCCTATTTTCTTTTTGACTTCTTCTTCGCCGCGGGGCGCTTTTGTCGAAGGGAAATCTTTGGGGATCGGCGCTGATCCAAAGCGTGGAGGTCCGCCGGGTCTTCTAAAGCCGCCTGAACCTCCAGGCCCGCCGCCGGGAGTGTAGGGACGAGGTGCGCCTTGGTAGCCGCCGGTTCTAGGTTGGTAAGGAGGACGCGGGCCGCCGGGGTTTTGGCCTTGGTAGCCGCCGGTTCTAGGTTGATAGGGAGGGCGCGGGCCGCTGCCCTGGCCTCCTGGGCCTCCAGGGCCTCCAGCAGGTCCTGCAGGGCGTTGATAAGGCTCTCGGGGTCCGGCTTGATAGCCGCCGGTTCTAGGTTGGTAAGGAGGGCGTTGTCCACCTTGATTTTGGCCTTGGTAGCCGCCAGTTCTAGGTTGATAGGGAGGACGCTGACCGCCTTGATTTTGGCCTTGGTAGCCGTCAGTACGTGGTTGGTAAGGAGGGCGCTGTCCGCCTTGATTTTGCCCTTGGTAGCCGCCTGTACGGGGTTGGTAAGGAGGGCGCTGTCCGCCGCCGGGACCTCTTCCTGCTTCATGAGGGCGTGAATGCTGGGCAGGGTATTTAGGGCCGAGAACAGGTTGCGGTGCAGGTTTTGGAGGAGCAGGAGATGGAGTTTCTTGGGCAGCGGCTGCTGGCGGTGCTTCTTTTTTTACAGGCTCTTCCATTTTAGGAGCAGCAGGCTCTTTTGCAATAGGAGGAGCAGCCTCTTCTTTTAGAGCAGCAGGCTTTGGAATTTCTTTTTCTACAGGCGCGGGTTTAGGGGCCGCTTTTTTGACTTCAGGCTGGCTGGCTGCTGGGGCGGGCTTTTTAATTTTTTTGAGCGCTTCTGCAAGCTGAGCGTTCTTTACGGTAATCTTGAGGTTTTTAGCCAACTTTTAGCCCTTTTTTCTTGTAAATATCATCTAAGACCTTCATCGCCATGTCAAGGCTGATGCCAGGAATTTTTGCGATCTCTTCCGGAGTTGCAGTCAGAACTTTCCGCGGTGTGTCATATCCGGCAGAGATAAGGCTTTCTAAAATGAGCGAGCTCATTCCTTCAATATGGAGCCTTTCATCGAGGGCTTTGTCTGTAGAGAGAGCAAGCTGCTGGCGCTGAATATTGGCAATTTGCTGGTATTCGCTCACCTTTTGAACTTGAAGCTCGGCATCGATCAGCTCGCCATTGAGGCGCGCGTTCATGCCGCGTTTGCCCAAGACGGCCGGATAGTTTTCGTCATCGACGATAATCGAGACCATACTGCCGTCATCGCTGACGTCAATCTTGCGCGGCTCAATTGGAGCCAGAGCGTTGATGAGGAGCTGGATCGGATCATCGGAGTAAGGGATGATGTCGATTTTTTCGTTGTTAAGCTCGCGGATGATGTTTTTAACTCGGCTTCCACGGACTCCGACGCATGCGCCGACAGGGTCAACCTTTGAGTCATGAGATTTGACAACGAGTTTAGTGCGGTACCCTGCATCGCGAACAATTCTTTCGATCGTAACAGTGCTATCTTGAAGTTCAGGAACTTCTTGGAGGAACAGCTGACGAACGAATTCAGGATGGCTGCGGCTTAAAATAACTTCGGCTCCGCCATTTTCTGTGTCGCGCACTTCAAAGAGGAGCGCTTGCACGCGGTCGCCGACGTTGTATTTTTCGAGTTTTGGATAGAATCTATCAGGGAGTATGCCTTCGACTTTTCCGAGATCTACGATGAGCGTAGCGCCGCGGATAAGGCGTTTGACGGTTCCTGAAATTATTTCATTGACGCGGTGACGGTATTCTTCATAGATCACATCGCGCTCTGCAGAACGGAGTTTTTGAGAAATGATCTGTCTTGCTGTCTGCGCTGCAATCCGTCCAAAATCTTGAGGCGTGCAAGGGAAATCAACCCACTCGCCAAGTTCGGCATCGGGTTTTAAAATGCGCGCTTCTTCAAGCAAGATTTCTTCTTCGGGGATCGTTACGTTGTCAACAACTTCTTTTTGCGCGACGACATCGATATTTCCGGTTTTGGCATTGACATGAACCGAAATATTGATGAGGCCTTTGATACTTTTGCGAGCAGCAGCAAGCAGCGATTCTTCAACAGCTGCGATGATGACATCACGTTTGATGCCTTTTTCACGCTCCAGATACTCAAATATGGCCAAAAGATCTTTATTCATTTCTTATTCCTTTAATTAATTACTCTGTGCCTCTGTAACCTCTCATGTAAAAATCTTAATTTCGGATTTTACACAGAGATCACAGGGACACAGAGGGGAAGAGAGTTAGCTTTCTTCAGCTACTTTTTCTTTCGTCTTCTTCTTCGTGGTTCTTTTTTTCTTCTCGCCTACAACGATGTCATCGTGATTTTCTTTGTTCTTTTCGATGAGATATTCTTTGATGGAAAGAGAGAGTTTTTTATGCTCAGGATCCACTTTTATCACTTTTGCAATAACTTCCTGTCCTTTGGAGATGACTTCTTCAACTTTTCCAAAAGGCTGGTCTGACAGCTCTGTGACGTGGATCAACCCTTCAAGGCCGCTGTCGAGTTCAACAAACGCACCGAATGCGGTGATTTTGGAAACAACGCCTTTAACAAGCGCTCCAACGGGCATGAGTTTTTCAATGTTCTCCCATGGATTTTCGCTGAGCTGTTTCACTCCGAGCGTGATCTTCTTGTTCTCTTTATCAATCGAGAGGATCACTGCATCAACTTTGTCGCCCTTCTTGAAAACTTCTGAAGGGTGGGACACTTTTTTAATCCAGCTTAAGTCGGAGATATGGATCAGTCCATCGATTCCAGGCTCGAGTTCAACGAACGCGCCGTAGTTGGTCAGGTTTCGAATCTCAGCGCTAACGCTTGATCCGATCGGATATTTTTTCTCGACGGCATCCCATGGATTGCTTTCGAGCTGTTTCATACCGAGAGAGATTTTTCCTTCGTCTTTTTGGACGGAAAGAACAATCGCTTCGACTTCGTCGCCTTTCTTGACCATCTCGCTAGGTTCATTGATGGTTTTTGTCCATGACATTTCTGAAACATGGATAAGCCCTTCAATGCCCGGCTCGATCTCAAGGAACGCTCCATAAGGAACGAGGCTGACGATCTTGCCTTTTACATGTGTTCCTGGGGGATATTTTTTCTCGATCTCTTCCCAAGGATTGCTTTCTTTCTGTTTCATTCCGAGAGCAACGCGGCCCTTTTCACGGTCGACATGCAGGATGATAACTTCGAGCTCATCGCCGATTTGAACCATCTCAGAAGGATGTTTGATCCGCTTCCAGGTCATGTCTGTAATATGGAGAAGTCCATCGACTCCGTCGATATCCAGGAACACGCCGAAATCAGTGATGTTCTTGACAGTTCCACGGCGCGTTTCGCCCTCAGTGAAATTCTCAAGCATTTCAACTTTTTTGGACATGCGCTCTTCTTCGAGAAGTTCGCGTCTTGAAACGACAATGTTCTTGCGGTCGGTGTTAATTTTTAAGATCTTGAAGTCGTAGATTTTGTCGAGGTATTCATCAAGATTTTTAATGCGTTTGTTGTCAATTTGAGAGCCGGGGAGGAATGCTTCCACTCCGATATCGACCATGAGTCCGCCCTTGACTTTTCTCATGACTTTTCCGGTCACGATCGAGCCTTCGGTGCAGTTATGCACGATATTTTCCCATTGACGGAGGCGCCGGGCTTTGTCGCGCGAGAGCACGATCTGTCCGTCTTCGCCTTCGGTCTGATCCAGGAAAGCCTCGACGGTATTGCCGAGAATCAGTTCAGACGGGTCTGTAAACTCGCCGATAGGCACGAGGCCTTCTGATTTCAAACCTACATCGATCACCACGAAGTCTTTCGTGATTTCGACGATTCGTCCCTTAAGGACGAATCCAGAGCTTAGAGAGGCGAGAGGACTGTCGCTGTCTGGCTTTGTTTGGCCAGAAAGCAGTTTTTTGAAAGTCGCTGCATCTTCCTCGTGAAAATCGACATCATCAATGATGTTGCTTGAGTTCCAATCGTGTTTTAATTTGGACATGTAATCCAGTATCTCCTAAATATTTCTTTCTCGCTGGCTCAATTTTTCTTTTTACAATCTCTTGTGAAGAAATAAAAAAGGGTTAAACAGCACCAACTAATAGTTAATGAGTGAAAAGATATCAAATCATTGAAAATTCCAGCAAGAAGCAAAACTCAATTGGCTCAATTAAAGAAATTTCTTTACGCTTTCTATGCATTTTAGACTCGCAACCCTCTCTTTTCCTAATTCCCTACCTCTGTGTCCTCTGTAAAAAAATCCTTGAACTAGTTAGGATTTTTTACCACAGAGGGCACAGAGAGCACAGAGCGGTTAGGATAAGGTTGACAGCCGCTGGGGCTATAAGTATGCTCAAAATTTATGAAACGATTGGTTCTCAAGTTCGGAGGAGCGTCGGTCGCCTCGCCTGAAAAATTCGGTTTAATAGCAGATTTAATTTTAAACAGGCTCACAGAGGCCGATCAAATTGTCGTTGTTGTCAGTGCGATGGGCAATACGACCGATGAACTCCTCAGCCTTGCCAGAAAAGTGCATCCGTCTCCGCCCAAACGGGAACAGGACATGCTCATCTCCGTCGGCGAGCGTATCAGCATGTCGCTGCTTGCCATGGCGCTCGAGCTGAAAGGCAAGCAGGCGGTCAGTTTTACAGGAAGCCAGGCGGGGCTGATCACAACAACCGATCACTCTGAGGCCCATATAATAGATGTAAGGCCGGCCCGCACGATCCGGGCGCTCGATCAAGGAAAAATTGTCATCGTGGCAGGATTCCAGGGCGTCAGCCACGAAGGGGAGATCACAACATTAGGGCGGGGCGGATCCGATACGACGGCAGTCGCCCTCGCGATTGCTTTAAGAGCCGAGCGGGTCGAATTCTACAAAGATGTCGCAGGTATTTTCAGCGAAGATCCGAAAAAAAACGCCGAGGCCAAGCTGCTTCCTCATTTAAATTACGAAGAGGCGCTTGTCATTACTCGCCAAGGCGCCAAAGTGCTTCAGAGCCGCTGCATTGATCTGGCCGCCAAAAACAGCCTGCCTTTGCATGTGCTGCCCTTTAATGATCCGCACAGCGCCGGAACCTGGATTGGCGTGAATACAAAGATCGTGGCAGACCCGATATATGAGGTCAAATGCTAGAAGCCGAGTATCCAGAACTTGCCGCTAAATCATTAAAACAATTTTTTTCTGATCCGTCTTTTTTGGAGGGTGATCTCACGCAATTTGATCAGCAGCTTCCCTTATTCAAGTGGAAGTGGGTCCGCAGTCAATTAAAGCTCCACTTTGTTTGCCGTCATCGTTTAAATGTGGCGAAGTTCTTCTTTGAGATGATCCACCGCTGGCTGCTTCCCGGCAGAAGATTAGATGTCTCTTCCCTCTTTTCAACCGATTTTCATTTGAGTCCTCATCCAACCCTTTTTACCATGGCCGAGATGACCGTTCGGATGGAAAATGGCCTTCCCCGCGAGCAGATCGAACATAACCTGAAAGTGATCGAAACGGAAATACGGCTGGGGATGGTCTCGGTGTATCATGCGAGCCGTCTGCTCGAGACGCACTTTACCTCGCCGCAGCAAAGAAACAGCCAGATCCAGGAGAAAATTACAAAGCTGCTCGAGCGGAATCCAAGCGACATCGATTACGACATTTTTGGACTGCTCCAGCAATTTATGGTGATGAGCCGCGAAGAGTTTAAAATTCATCGATCGGCAAGTCATTTAAGCCGGATAGTAACGGCGAGTTATTTGTTTACGAAATCGATTGAAAGATCGCGCGAGGATCGTCCCGATAAACGGCATGTGCGGATGAAAGCGGGCCCCGTTGTCCTCGATCTTCCGTGGGGGCCTAAAGAAGTTGTTGGCGTCTGCGTCGGCATCAATCTTTTGAACCATGAAGAGCTTTTTGAAGAGCGGCATCTATTAAGGGCTATTCAAAACTGTCTATCCGGGATCAAAGCGGTCGCCGATTCGTATTATTCGCATGAAGGGCAAAGCAAAGGCTCCCTCATTCTTTATCTGGAATTCGAAAAAGAAAACGGCGATCTTTTTTCTCCCGAAGATTTTAAGCGCCTTAAACAGTTTTTGCCGGATGAAATTCGAAAGTCGGTTGAAGTCCCCCTAAAATCGCTCTTCATGCCGCGCAATGAAGAGGAGATCTTGAAATATATTGTCGCGCTTGCAGGAGAGCTTCGGTTTGTCAAAGACCTTCCTCAAGCGATCCTCATGTTCGATGAGCAAAAAGGGGGAGATCTTTATTTCACAGTAATACTCGTGCGAATCCTGTTTCCAACCAGCTACTCGATGCAATATCTCTTTGGGCAAGCCGACACCTTATTAAAGTTCATTCCGGACCGTGTGAAAAGAGTAGGGCTTCTTCGAAAAAGATATCCGAAGGAGGCGACGGTGTTCCGCATCCACCTTCCTTCCAATGCCTTCCTTCGCGAAGATCAATCGGTCGATCTATTCCGCGCGCGGCAAACCGTATTTCAAGAACTGGAAAAAGTAATCGGAGAGCTGCGGGATTACACGGGCGGCATGCTCGCAAAGCAAGTCGAGCTTCTTCAGCAGGTGCAAGAGCTTCTCGGCGATCATGATCGTCTTCTAGAGGTGTTTTTTCATGCGCTTTATCCCGCTGAGGCGCGTACCATTTTGATGCCGGAGCAAGTCAAAAATTGGTTCCTTCTCTGGAGGCAGCTTCTAGAGTTTCCGGAAGATCAATTTAAAATAGACCGTGACCATACCGCAGTTTATGTCATGGGTCACGCTTCAGTTATCCCTGAATTCGATCCGTCTGATTTTGGCGAGTCTCAGCTCATCATCGTCAGAACTCAGCATCATCTGGGCTACCTCTTTGTTTCATCCGACGTCGAAGAACAGCAGTCGTTTCTTTCAAAGCACCAAATCGTATTGCATGGATAGACTAAAAATTTTTCTGTACGAACTTCCTCATTGACGGGATCGATGGGTAGGCTTTAAGATTTAGGAAGATGAAAAAGCTCGCTGCGAAGAAACATGTTCAAATATTCCCTTCCATTCTCTCAGGAGATTTTGGGCGCATCGCCGATGAGGCAAAGCGTGCTGAGGATGCCGGCGCCGATGGTCTCCATCTCGACATCATGGACGGTCACTTTGTCCCTAACTTAACGTTTGGCCCCAAGGTTGTTGCAGCGATCAACCGGGCGACAAAGCTTTTTTTGGATGTCCACCTGATGATGTACAACCCTTATGAGTACGTCGAGCGGTTCGTAGAATCGGGCGCAGACGGCGTTACTTTTCATTTTGAGGCGACTGAAGAGGTTCATGATACGCTTGCATATATCCGCAAGTGCGGCGTTAAAAACGGCCTTGCCTTCAACCCTGAGACGTCTCAGGAGATGGTTCAAAAATTTCTTGCGCATGCCGATATGATTCTTTTGATGAGCGTCAATCCCGGCTTTGGCGGACAAGAGTTCATGTCCAAAGTGCTCAAAAAAATTGAATATACCCGCGCCTTGGCTCAAGAAGTCGGCGTCAATATCGATATCCAGGTCGACGGCGGCATCAATGCTGAAACCGGCGCCAGATGCGTCAAGGCGGGGGCCAACATTTTAGTTGCAGGTCATTACTTGTATCAAACTCCGAATATGAAAAAAGCAATCGAGAAATTACGATGAAAAAAATTGTCACGATCGGTGGAGGAACCGGCAACTTCACAGTCCTCAAGGGGCTTCGGAACTACGATGTCGACATTAGCGCGATCGTCTCGATGGCAGATGACGGCGGCAGCACAGGGATTTTACGCGACGAGCTGGGAGTGCTTCCTCCGGGCGACGTGAGACAATGTTTAGTGGCGCTCTCCGATTCATCGCGCCTGATGCGCAGTTTGATGAACTACCGTTTTGAGCAGGGAGGCTTAGTTGGCCACAGCTTCGGCAACCTGCTTCTATCTGCCCTTGAGAAAGTCACCGGAAGCTTTGAAAAGGCCGTCGAAGAAGTGGGGAGAATTTTGTACATCAAAGGGAAAGTGATCCCTGTGACAACCCACCAGGTGCGGCTGAAGATGATCTTGAAAAATTGCCAGCTTCTTGAAGGTGAGCGCGAGATCTATATGTCGCATGAGATCGAAAACGGCTACAGCAGCATTTATCTCGAGCCGTATCCGAAAGCCAATCCTCACGCGATCAATGAAATCATGAACGCCGATGTGATTATTGTCGGTCCCGGCGGCCTTCATACATCGCTGATCCCGAACTTTCTGGTGGAAGGCGTGAGCGAAGCGCTCATGCAGAGCGATGCCAAGAAGATTTTTATCATCAATCTTATGAACCGGCGCGGACAGACGACGCATTTTAAAGTGAGCGACTATTTAAAAGAGATTGAGAGATTTATCGGCGCAGATGTTTTTGATTACATCCTGGTCAACAACCAAAACCCTCCGCAAGAGCTGATCGCTCTTTATGCCGAGGAAGGGGATTTGATTGTGAATGATATCAGGGATGACCGGATCCGCGAGGCTGCACTTTTAGGAGAACTTCGTGCCGGCGCCAAGAAAGATCTCATGAAACGGAGTTTGATCCGTCACGATTGTAAAAAATTAGCCAGCGAGTTGATGAAAATTGTTGATCATCTTTGATTTAGACGACACGTTGATCGATACGACAGGCTCGATCACGCCGATCCAGCTGGAAAAAGCGCTCCACGAGATGGTGAAAGCGGGGCTCAAAGTTGGCCCTTTAGATGAGGCTCTTGCGACACTGAGGCGCATGGATCTTTCCTCGACAAGCGCTTCGCAAACTTTAAAGGAATTTTTAGAGCTTGTCGACGGCGATCCGGCGCTTATTTCGGTTGGTGAAAAAATTGTTTATGGGGATCTGCCTGAGAATATGACGGTATTTCCGCTCGAATATGCCGCTGAGGTATTAGATAATTTGAAAGAAACCCATCAATTGGCTCTGGTTTCCATGGGAAAACCCCATCAGCAGCTATTTAAAATGAAAAGTGCTGGTCTAGATTCAACAATTTTTAGTAAAATTGTGATCTCTGAGCGAGAAGATAAAAAATCTTCTTACAAAGAAGTTTTAGAAGAGTTGAATATGCCGTCCGATAGAACGATTGTCTGCGGTGACCGGATTAAACGCGACCTGACTCCCGCCAAGGAGCTGGGCTGCAAGACGGTTCAGATGCTCTGGGGACGGGGACTTAACTCAACGGGTGCGCCGGCAGATGTCGATTTTACGATACGGCGGCTGAACCAAATTGAAGAGATAATACAAGGAATAGGATGAGCACGACGAATCAATTGACACCTGGAATGACAATCTCTCTCGATGGAAAAATCTATCGAGTTGAATCTTGCGTAAAAGTGACTGTCGCCAAGGGCACGCCTTTTGTCAAAGCCAAATTAAAAGATCTGATCAACGAAGACACCATCGAGAAAAACTTCAAAATCGGCCAGGCTATTCATGAAGTTGCGCTCTCCGAGAGGAAACTCGAATACCTATATCTCGAAGGAAAAGATTATCTTTTCCTCGATGTCGGCAACCTGGAGCAGGTGCTTGTTCCTGCAACGATCATTGGCGATAAAGTCAACTTCCTCAAAGAAGGCATAGATATCAAAGCGATGAGCTATGGAGATTCTATTTTCTCCGTTGAGCTGCCGCAATTTTTAGAGCTCATGGTCGTCAAAACCGAATCGGATGGCGGCGCGTCTCCTCTTTCTAACGGTACAAAAACCGCGGTGCTTGAGACCGGAGCTAAAATTGACGTCCCTCTCTTTGTAGAGACGGGAGACATTGTTAAAGTCGACACCCAAACGACAGAATATATTCAAAGGGTCTAAACTAAGGAGTCTTTTGTGGAACTGAAGCAGATCAAAGAACTGATTGCGCTGATGGATAAGGCGGGTCTTAAAAAGATCCGGATCAAAGATAAGGACAAGTATGAGATCGAGCTTGAAAAGCAAGACGAGATCGCGCCTCATGCGCCTGCAGTCACCTATGTTCAAGCCGCCCATCCCGACATTCATTCTAAATTCCAGGGGCATCCTCCTGCACCTTCTAAACCAGTGCATCACGAGGAACCTCACAAAGCAGCAGAAGGAAGATTCATCACTGCTCCTCTTGTTGGAACCGTTTATCACTCGCCATCTCCTGAAGATCCACCGTTTGTAAAAGTCGGGGACCGCGTCGATGAAAACACCGTCGTCTGCATCATCGAAGCGATGAAAGTCATGAACGAAGTCAAAGCCGGATCGAGCGGAACCATTGCCGAAGTTGTCGCTCCCAATGCGCATCCTGTCGAGTTCGGTGCAAAACTTATACGGATTGTATAATGAAAAAGATACTGATTGCCAATCGCGGCGAGATCGCCATCCGTGTCATCAGGGCGTGCCATGACCTGGGCCTTCAAACGGTTGCCGTCTATTCACAGGCCGACAGCGAAGCGCTGCACGTGCTGCTGGCCGACGAATCAATCTGCATCGGAGAAGCTCCCTCGCAAAAATCGTATTTAAAAACCTCCAACATCCTCTCTGCCTGCGAGATCACTGGAGCCGATGCCGTGCATCCCGGCTACGGGTTTCTCTCGGAGAACTCCAATTTTGCCGCCATCTGCGAGAGCTGCGGTGTCAACTTCATCGGACCGTCGCCAGCCTCCATTGCGCTCCTCGGCGATAAGTCCAAAGCCAAAGCCGTTGCCAAAAGCGTCAAGTGCCCCATTATCCCCGGATCCGATGGCATCGTGAATGATGTCAAAGAAGCGCAAAAAGTAGCTAATAAGCTCGGCTATCCGATCTTCATCAAAGCCGTCGCCGGCGGCGGCGGAAAAGGAATCCGCATCGCCTACGACCCCGAAGAGTTCGCCCGCCAATTTGCAGCAGCGCGCACCGAAGCCGAAACAAGTTTTAACAATCCCGACGTCTATCTCGAAAAAATGATCGTCAATCCGCGCCATATCGAGATCCAGGTGATCGGTGACAAGCACGGCAACTATGCTTATCTTTTCGAAAGAGACTGCACCGTTCAAAGACGGCGTCAAAAACTCATCGAAGAGTGCCCTAGCCCGATTCTCTCTGACAGCCTTCGCAAAAAAATCTGCGAGGCTGCTGTCGCGATTGTCAAAGCTGCAAAGTATCACTCTGTTGGAACCGTTGAATTCCTCATTGACGAGAAGAAAAACTTCTACTTCATGGAAGTCAACACCCGCATCCAGGTTGAGCATACCATCACCGAAGAGCTCACAGGCATCGATCTCGTCGCCGAGCAGATCCGCATCGCTCGCGGAGAAAAACTCAGCTTTAAGCAAAAAGATGTTGTCCTAAGAGGGCACGTCATCCAGTTCCGCATCAACGCCGAAGACCCTGCGAAGAATTTTGCGCCGTGTCCGGGGCTTCTGGATTATTACATCGCTCCCGGCGGACCTCATGTCCGCATCGACAGCGCTTGCTATGCCGGCTACCGCATTCCGCCCAACTACGACTCGATGGTCGCCAAACTCATCGTCCGCGGCAAAGACCGCACCTCTGCCATCGCCGTAGGAAAAAGAGCGCTCAAAGAATTCCACATCGGCGGCATCCACACAACGATTCCATTCCACCTCTACATGCTCAGCGATGAACGATTCCTCAAATCCGACTTCCCGATCACCTACATCGACCAGCTCATTGCAGAAGGCTGCCAATTTATCCCTGAGAAAGATTCATGAAGGGAATCATACTTGCCGGCGGCAAAGGAACCCGTCTTTATCCCGTCACACAGGCCACCTGCAAGCAGCTGCTTCCCGTCTTTGACAAGCCGCTCATCTATTATCCGATGGCAACCCTCATGCAGGCCGGCATTACAGAAATCCTCATTATCTCGACACCGCACGATCTGCCCCGCTTTGAAGCCCTCTTCGGAGACGGATCCCACCTTGGCCTCTCGATTTCCTACGCAGCTCAAAGCGCTCCCCGCGGGATTGCCGACGCGTTTCTCGTCGCAGAATCATTCATTGGAAACGAGCCCGTAGCCCTCATTTTAGGCGATAACATTTTCTACGGCCATGATATCGCCGCTGTACTTAAACCGTGCACGCAGCTTGCCGAGGGCGCTATGGTGTTCGGCTACGAAGTTAAAGACCCCGAACGATACGGCGTGCTTGCGCTGGACGATAGCCAAAACATCACTGCCATCATCGAAAAACCTACAGTTGCTCCTTCTCCCTATGCCGTCACGGGACTCTATTTTTACGACGCCTCTGTCGTAGATATCGCACGCTCTCTGAAGCCCTCCCCACGCGGAGAGCTCGAGATCACCGATGTCAACAACGCCTATCTCCAGCGCGGACAGCTTCAGGTGCGCCTCCTCGGACGCGGTTTTGCGTGGCTCGATACCGGCACGCACGATGCCCTTCAAAAAGCCTCTACTTATGTTCAAACGATCCAAGAGCGGCAAGGCATCCAGGTCGCCTGCCTCGAAGAAATCGCCTTCCAGCAAGGCTGGATCTCGCTCGCCGAGCTCCAAATTCTCGCCGCCCGCGCCTCCTCCAGCGACTACGGCCTCTACCTCCAAGCCCTCTCTCAATCTCAAAAGCTCTCATTTTCCTTATAGAAATCAGAATTCACCTTCCTAATTACCTCTGTGCTCTCTGTGGTAAAAAACAACTAACTAACTAGAATTTTCCACCAGAGAGGGCACAGAGGTAGTTAGGAAATTAAAGCCACAGTGGGAACGGCTCATGACTTTTATTTCTTGAAGATATGTAGCTTATTAGCTACTGTGTGACACATATGGTTTCGAAAAAAATGAAAAAATTTAGAAATTACAAAGAGCATCTTTTTAAACGCTTGCAAGACCCTAAAGCCGCTGCAGCCTATCTAAATGCTGCATTGGAAGATGAAGATTCAAAAGTATTTCTTATCGCATTAAAAGACATTGCAGATGCAAATGGCGGCGTGGCCAAACTTGCGAAAGAGACCGATCTAAATAGGGAAAGTCTTTATCGGACATTATCGCAGCGAGGAAACCCACGCCTGCAATCTCTTCTAGCTATTTTGCAAGCGTGCCATCTTGATATTTCCATTAGGCCTACAGCTGCATGATGGATCTCGCTGTCTGTTGAAGCTCTCTCGCCTGAAGGCGAAAGATTCCTGTTTCAAGGCTCCCAACTGAAGGGCAGCTCCGCAGGCTTTCCACTGTCCTCCCGACAGCAGATCTCTTTACGAGATAGCAGCAAGTGTACGGGAAAAGAAGAATTTAAAACAAACGCGATTCATCCCAGTGCTGAAGCACTGGGTTTTCTCGCGTCAATGGATAAAAAACTTATATTCATTGAAGATTACAGGATGCGCAGGATCGGCTTCGCCAGCGAAGCCGATCCTGCGCATCCTGTAATCTTTTTGCATCGAAATAAAAAGTTCATTTTGCAAGAATGCTGTGGAAAAAATTGGAGGTCTCTAGTGGCTACGGGAGTATTAGATTGTCTTAAAGATGGATTTGATTATTCGGTTTCATGCGGCGCATGGGCAGTAGGCGGCGTTAAAAACACCCTTCAAAGCACCATCGGCGATGTAATCAGGAGTTCACTGTTTTTCCCGGATCCTCTCAATAAGTTCTCACCAGCCCATTTTGAAGAGTGCCGCAATGTTTTGAATCCCGAGATCGCAGATCCGATCCATTATCCACGTAAAAAAAGAAACGCTGCAGCTTTTCACACACGAAGAAAAAACAATCGAATTTACGTTGGGTAATGCAACCTACCGTGCAAAAGTTCATGTTTTTACAACCAATTTCGTAGATGCAACGGAGACGCATACGTGCGTACGCGTTGGGGGAAGCGATGAGGCGCTAGCCCTTACATCCATCCGACTCATGCCTTTTTTAACTGCTTTTTCCGATCACGCCGATCAAACAAAAAACCTTCGGCTCATTCAACTTAGCCTTTTCGACATCGACCAGCAGGAGGGTGAGAAATTTTCAGTTTGGAAGCCGCCCACTTTTAATAGTGTCAACAAAGTGGTCTTTGCACTCATGGATGAGCTCCGAAATCAAGGGTATTCCATCGATTCGATGATGTGCCATTCGATGGGTTCTGCCAGCTTAGATGGCCTGGATCAATACGATCCCGCTAAAGTGCCGAACATTTTGATTCTGGATAGAGCTCTTCCTTCGGTATGGAAAGTCGGGGGACAGCTACTTAAACCCCATTACTTATTATATCGTTTATTCGTTGGCTTACTTCTCTAAATGGACGGGAGATCCTGAGGAATCACTCATGCGGTTCTTCACTAAAATGAAGGCCGATCCCGAGCATTCTAAATCACTTGCCGATCGGAAAGTTGTCATCATTGAAACAATTGATGATTTTTATTTTTCCGGTTATGGAGCGTTCAACAGGAATTTAGCGAAAACTTTGAACGATTTAGGAGTGAGCGCCTTTCAACATCAGTTTTCACTCAACCCCATCAGGTTTCATCCACGGGCCCATCACGCGCTTTCGGCGGATCAACTTGCTAACACAACCGGTGAAGCCATAGGCGAGGAGTGCTTTCATATAAGGCCGCGACAAAATGTCTCTTCAGCCATTGTCCAGAATGTGTTTTTGACAAGGCAAAAGAATTCTAATTGTTTTGGCTGATGATAAATTTATGAAGAAAGCGATGAAAGATTGGAGCAAAAATAACGGCGATCACAACAAGGAACACGATCCCGCTAAAAAGAGCATAACTGCCGGCAAAAATCTTTCCGCCCTCTGTTTTTAGAATGTCTACAGGGCCCATGCCCGATAAAATCATAGACGCATTTTCGTAGGCGTCTACCCAGTTCATATTTTCAAAGTAGCTATAGCCAAACATGCCAAGTCCTAATGAGAATGCAATAATCAAGAAGCCAATTAATATATTTCTGATAACACGTTTGATGAAGAGATGCAGCGGGAGCAAGGACTTGGATTTTAATGGGTGCATATATGAGCCTCTTTGAAAACTTCACATTGCACAAAAAAAAAGATAAAATCAAAAAAAACCGAAATTTTCACTATTCAGAATCAAAGAAAAAATTTATTGTAAGGTAAAATATATCCCGGGAGGGAATTATGAAAAAGCATCTAACTTTATGCGCACTCGTGTCGCTTTATTCTGCAACGGTCTTCGGCGCCTGGCCCAGTTCTCAGGAGGATCAGAAGAATATGCCGCCTGTGCATTCAAATTCAGAAATATATCTCTTGGCTCCAGAGCACTGCTTTGAAATATACGGCGATGCGCTGCTGCTTCAACCTACCGGAGGCGATCTGCATTACGCTGCTGAGGCCATCCCGCTTCCTGTTCCTTCTCCTAACTGGAAAATTCATGATATAGGCACCGATTATCATTTTGGTTTTGATATAGGATTAAGAGGTATTTTCCATACGACAAACAGCCGTTTATCACTTAGCTGGGAGCATTTTCATTCTTCGGACTCATCCTCAAAAACACTCTCGTCAAGTAACATGATTGGACCCTTCTTTGAAATCGGACCTGACGCATCACCCTATAACAAAGCACACGGACATGCTAAATTTCATTTTGACGAAGTAAATCTCGATTACGGACTGTTTGTACATTTTGGAAATCGTCTGAAGACAAATATTTTTAGCGGCGTGAGCTTAGCTCGGATTGCACAAACCATCTCCTCTAAATTCTCTAACCCGGATGGAACCATCATTCGCACAATTAAAGTGCCGTCTACTTTCTTGGGCGCCGGTCCTCAAGTGGGCCTGGATTTCTGCTACCATATCGTAAAAGGGTTTCATTTTACAGGAGAAGCCGAAGCTTCTTTACTCGTAGGCAGACAGAAAAACCATACGTCTTTTGCAGCTATTTCTCCTGCGATACCGGCCGGCACTCCCAATCCTGATCGGCAAACCACCACCGTTCATAAGAAAACGCAGGTTGTTCCCGCTTTTAAAGGAAAACTCGGGCTCTCTTACGTTTTCACATATTGCAAACATAATATGGTAAAACTCGAGGCTGGCTATCAAGCCCAGGTGTACATCAATGCCATTCGATCCGTTGATATCGGGAGCGAAGTCGTAACTCCGCCAGTCACGCCTGACACTATCGGAGTTTATGCGCGCACTTTTGAGCAGCATCTTAGCAACTTTGCTCTGGCAGGCCCTTACTTCAAGCTTGATTTAGGATTCTAGTAATCAAACGCTGTCAGTAGCGATCTCTGGAAAGAATTCTGCTAATCCTTGTTTCCAAGGATAACAAACGACGTGATTAAATTTCTTAACAAAGCGATCTTGACTAAGGACAATGGCTTCACAATCTGGAATGTCTTTTGTGATTTTGATGAAGGATCTAATGCTGTTTTCATCAATGATGTCTGAACTTTTTATTTCAATGCAGAGAAGAGGTTTTCCTGGTCTTTCGATGACTAAATCGGTTTCGATATCTGCAGACGGTGCGGATAAAAGAAAAACGGTACTCTGGTTGAAAATAACTTCCTAATCGAATGAATTCTAAAAGGACAAAATGTTCAAAGGCACTACCATAGGCAGATGTTTTGGGAGTGAGGGGAACAGACAGTCTTCTGGAGAAGACTACGAACGACGCCAGGATCAAAAAAATAAAATTTTGGTTTTTCAACCAACCGTTTTCGAAAGGAATTTCGAAAAGGTTCTAAAAAAGAACCCAATCATCGTGTCTTCGAGAATACAGAAGTATTCTTTGATGGTCTTATCGTCTACTCCGACATCTCTAGCGATATTGGCGTAGTTAATAATATCTCCATTACACTGTGCAGCCGCTTCAAGAAAACGGCGGAACGGTTGTAACTTTCTTACAACCTGTTCATTCCAGATCTCTTCTTTAAGATAGATGTCAGTATAAGAACGTAGAAATTCGCTTTTTTCTGAATCTTCTTCTAAATTGAAAATTTTAGGCAAAGTGCCCCAATGCAATGCTTTTTCCAGGTTAAATCTTTCTTTTAATTCAAAACAGGAAAGGGAGAATAAATGGTAAACAAAGGCACGGCCAGCAAGCAAATTTGCTCCTCCGTGTTTTAGCTTACGAGCGCTTGATCCTGTTAAGATGAAAATTTTATCCGTTTCTTCAATCAAGCGATGGACTTCGTCCAGCGATTTGGGGATTTTTTGGATTTCATCAACGACAATGTAAGGGATTTCTTTTGGTAGAACTTTCACAATAGAGTGAAGTTCGCTTGGATTGCGAGTGAATCGATCTTCAACCTCTGAATCTAAAAGATCCAACCAGAGTGAGTGACTAAGATTGAATCTTTCCTTAAAGTAGAGTGCTTTTGCCGGTTCCTCTTGGCCCGAAAAGAAAAAAACTGTGTTTATGAGAAAGACACCTTAATCGTGAAAACATACCTTTACTCCGGAATTGCCTGACATTTCCGGAGTATACTCCATTTTTGTCATTTGCGCTAGTGTTTTTTCTGATTTTATGGAGTATACTCCGGTTTTGCCTGCCAAAACCGGAGTATACTCCGGTTTCCCCTAACTCACTGGTTTACAGTTATATGTCGATAATCAAACGTTGCATAATCCGGCTGGCAGAACCGGAGGTTGCGATGGAGGCTGTCGAGCCGTTTCATTTCATCGCTTGAGAGGGCAAAATCGAAGGCCGAAAAGTTTTCTTTCAGATGCTCGACAGATGACGCTTTCGGAATCGTCGGAATTTTATGCTGGATCAGCCATCTCAGGATCACTTGAGCGGCCGATTTTTGATGTTTGCTGCCAAGTTCATTGAGGACGGGATCTTTAAGAAGCTCTCCCTTGCCGAAGGGTCGGTAGGCAATCAGCTGCACCTTGTGCTTCTCGCAATATTCGAGTAGTGATTTTTGAAACAGATACGGGTGGAACTCGACCTGGTTGGCCTCAGGATGGCATCCATCTCGGTGCAGATCTTCCAGATGATGGACCGTAAAATTGCTCACGCCGATATGGCGCACTTTTCCCGAAGCTACAAGAGCTTCCATCGCTTTAACGATTTCGGACATCGGGAAAGATCTATCGGGCCAGTGTATGAGGAAGAGATTGAGATACTCCAGATCCAGCTCTTTCAAAGCTCTCTGCAGGCTTTTTGGACGCCGGCCTCTATTTTTTTAGGATTAAGCTGATCCAGAAAGTACTTGGAGGTGATAAAAATCTCCTCCCGATTAAACTCTTTTAGCGCTTTGCCGACGGCTTTGTGGTTTTCATAAGCCTGGGCCGTGTCGATATGGCGGTAGCCCATCTTGAGCGCTTCCTGCACGATTTTCGTACATTCTTTGTTGCGGAGGTTATACGTTCCAAGGCCTAAAAGCGGGATATCCATGAAACCAGATATTACGTCTTAGAAATTTTCTAGGCAATGCGTGAGATTGCAGTGCAGGACGATTTTATCGACGACTTCGTCTAAATTGTCAGTGATAATAAACAGCTTTAAATCCTCCGGCTCGATGTAGCCGTGCTTGAGCGGCGTCTCCATCAGCCACTTGACCATGGCTTCCCAAAAGACCGTCCCTATCAAAAAGACTGGGAACCGTGAAATCTTCTTTGTCTTGATCAGCGTGAGCGCTTCAAAAAGCTCATCGAGCGTTCCAAACCCTCCCGGAAACACCACAAACGCCTGGGCATATCTTACAAACATCACTTTTCTGACAAAAAAGTATCTGAACTTGAGTAAGAATTTTTCATCGATAAACGGGTTAGGGCGCTCTTCCGTCGGCAGATCGATGCAAAGGCCGCATGACTTGCCGCCGGCCGCTTTGGCGCCTTCATTGGCAGCTTCCATGATGCCCGGACCGCCGCCTGTGATCACCCCAAACCCCTTCTTGGAGATTTTAGATGCCAGCACTGCTGCCTGCTCGTAGAACGGATCATTGATCTTCGTCTGAGACGCGCCGAAAATCGCCACTGAGGGGCCGAGCTGCGTCATGGTTCCAAAGCCGTCGACAAACTCTGATAGGATGCGGAAAATCCTCCACGCATCCCAATCGAGGCTCTTTTTTTCATCTGAATTCATGAACTCATAGGTAAAAGAAACCGCTTTTTAAAGCAATAGAGGTTATTTACGCAATCCAATGGGCAGAATTCTTGGTATCTCACGACTTCCTCTGAATGCTGAAATTGCGGCTTGCCTCTTTGACAGCCTCATCGATCTCATGCTGAAACGGTGGTGGAGCGCTGGCTTCGGGAGCTTTATAGACGTCCACTGGGGGAACGTTATATTCAGGAATCTCTATAGGTGGAGCGGATGGTACTGGGAGAGCCGCATTGTCTTGTTGGTCGATGAGGTCCTTTGCTTGCGCTAGGCATTGTCTTGCAGGAGTATAATAGAAAATGATCGCCTGCTTTTCATCAGTGTTAATTTGATCGATAGCTCTCTTGTAAGAGGCTTCTCCTTTTCCAATCTCATATTGAGCGTATAAAATAATTGGAGTGCTATACAGCCGCATAGATGAGGTTCTGGCGAGTTACTTCGGCAGAATATTCAGCTTTGATTTTTTTCTTATTAGAATGCACCTTTCGTAAAGCAGCTTTGCATTTCTGTTTTGCTGCCTGAATTTGCGCATCATGATAAGCTTTGAAAGGAGCAAGCGCTAAATTTCTATAATCCTCAATTTTTGTAATATTGTTGTTTCTCTCTCTTGTTCTTTCAGTTCTTATACTTGTGAAAAGTTTTTGAATGTCTTGAATCCGTTTAAGCAAATTTTCATAAAAGTTTGTGATTTGCTCAAATTTCCGTGGAATTTCTGCGAAACCATCATATGCAGACTGAAGAGCAGCTCTTGAGACCGGATTGAGATCGATGAATTGTGTGAGCCATCTATGTTGGCCACTGGAATCGAGTAGGATCTATAAGACAAGCTTATTGCAAAAGTAACTTTAGAAAATATTCCTTGAACAGGAAGTTAACTTCCAAGGGAAGGAGAACGCCTTTCTGTAAATTTTGATCGAGCTTTAGGTCTTTTGCAAAACGAAATCCTTCCTTGTAGCCTTCTGTTCTTTGCTGAGCAATCACTTGGACCGGGTTAACACTCCAACCCGCTTTTTCAATCCATGCAGTCCAGGCTTTATGGCCAACTGCAACTGTTCCAATTAAACAGGCGACGGAAAACATCGCAAAGGCGACGGGAGGTGTGGATTTGGAATTATATGCTTTACCAGCAAAAAATACGGTACCGATACCTGAGAGAATAGTAAAAGTTATTTTCTTAGAAAATTCATTGCCCCAGAGACCTTTTTGTATATCGCGGAATTTTTGGGAGCAAACAGTGGCTTCAATACACGTGTCAATATGAAAACGGCTTTGATCATTGTTTAAGCCAGTCACATGCACGGCTACTGATCTACTCATTCCCAATGATTATTTTTAATAGAATGTGACAGAGCAGCAGGATTGACCTCTACAACTGGGATCGGTGTAATAATGGACGGGAAATTCTTAAAAGAGTGAAGTGTGACGGCCATTATTGTGTCCTCAGGTTAAAATTTATTGCACCTATTTTACTGGAATTTGCCTTAGAAAGCAATGCTGGATATTAGTAATAGCAAAAAGTTTAATATAGAAGCCCGGACTTGGATAAGTCCGGGCAGAAAACAGCTGTTAAGCAATGCGTCTTTGCTGAGTATTATAATCTAAGAATTTTCTGTACTCTGCAATCTCGTCTTGATCGAGTTCTTGCGGGATCTCCTTTCGGGCTTGCTCAACGAAGTCAATGGCGGCACGGGGAAAAGCAGAAGGCGCAGTAATCTTGAAGATGTGCTCAGGTTTATAGTCTTGAGGAGTATATACAAAGCTTGAATCTTGATTTATTTTCTTGGCCAACACTAGCAGATCTCTAGCATAATCATAGAAGCAAGCGTGGGAGGAATTTTCATTTTTGCTGATCTGCGCGATGATCAAGTCTAAAGTCTCCTTAGCGCTCGAGAGTTGATTACCATAGTAACTGTTCACGCCACGGCTTGCGAGTTCAAGGAATCTATTATATTGAGCCTCGATTTTATTGTATTCATTGTTGATTTGTTCAGGGGTTAGCTTGTTAATACTAAGGTCGTGGTCGCGCTTGGCTTTTGCATGCGCTATCGCGGACTGGTGCATTACTATAAACTGAGCGAGATCCTGTTTTCGATTGGATTTGATTTCCTCGATAATGCTTTGGGTCTCATTACTTCTTTGCTCTCGGAGTTTTTTAAATTCGGAGCGTAGATCGGTCAGCTGGGCATTCAAGACATCAAAATCATTGGAGATGAGGAGCAATCTTTCAGGAATTTCCCGCGCGCTTCCCTTGTGGGCATAGTCGAGGACTGATTTCGAAAACGGATTGTTGGTTGTGAAGGTTGAGAGCCAAGCTTTTTTTTCTCGATCCGTCTTGGGGTCGCTATTCAGATGCATGTTACAGAACGAGTCGATGTAACGGGTGTAAAGAAGTTGCACTTCAGAGGGCACCAGTACGGCAGTGTTTGATGAGGGGACGCCTCGTCCCAGTTTATCGTCAAAAAGTTTCAGGTCGTTCTCCATGGCATAGATAAACCCTTTTTCGTACGCCAGGGATCTTTCATTGGCAAGTCTTGCCGCAGCTTGTGTATAGTCTTTGGAGGGTGCCTGCCATCCATCGATTTGACGTGACGCTTCACGTGCTTTGGAATACTGATAGAACGTAATGCTTAATACTCCAAGCGTAGCAACGCCTAAGGCTTTTACGACATAGTTAAAAGAAAATGCAGCAGCAGTAGCGGTAGCAGCAAGGGCTAAAACTCCCGCAATGCCTCCAATCAAGGTAAATCGTTTGGCTTCTATGAGCTTTGGCTGCCAATGACTGGCTTTATCTTGACAAATTCTCTTTGATGGCACAACAGCCCGGATCGCTGTGTCGATTTCGAACATGGTATTTTTATCGATATCTTTTACGAACTTAATACGAGCAGAAAGATCGGACCCTTTGGGTTCCTTTGAATGATGATCGGGATTGTGGACGTTCATTCCCCGTGTAATTTCAGGACGGTATAGTGGGTTTTCAAAATCAAACTCATCTCTATTGTCTATGGCTGAGGTCATTGTTTGCTCCTATAAGGTTAAGGTTGTATTTATTTATTATGAGCATTGTAAAAATATTTGGTATATTTGAGCAACAAATTTTTTTAAGAGTTTTGCTGAGGAGTATATGAGATGAATCTTGTGTACTCCACGTACTGTGCTTGATCAAGTCCTTTCGGGATCTGCTGCCGCGCTTGCTCGACGAAGTCGACGGCGGCAAGAGGAGGCGCAGAAGGCACTGGGACGTTGAAGATCTGCTCAGGTCTAAAGTTTAGAGGCACATAGACAATGTCTGGTTCGTTTTTTGCTCTCATAGCGAACTCGAGCATGCTTCTTGCATAATTATAAAAGGGAGCGTGGGAGGAAGCTTCATTCCTGTCTATCTGCTCGAGGATTCCTTTTAAAGTCTTCTTGGCGCTTAAGATTTGATTGTCGTAGTAGAGGTTCACGGGGATGCTTGCGACTGCAAGGAGATTATCGCATCGAGCTTTTTCAGCAGCATACTTGTCATGGATTACTTTCACTTGCTCACGACTCAGATTTGGAGTGAGGAGCTTGTCGTCGCGCTCTTTTTTGGCCTGCCCGAGCCAGTATTCGTGCATGCCTTGAAATGGAAGGAGGGCCAGTGTTCGATTTGAGTTGATTCCATCGACAATGGCTTGTGTCTCATCTTTTCTTTGTTTTCGAAGTTTAGAAAAATCGGAGCGTAGTTCGGACAGCTGGGCATGCAAGACATCAAAATCATAGGAGACGCGGAGGTACTTTTCAGGGACTTCTGTAAAGTATCCAATGTGGGCATAGTCGAGGATCGATTTGGAGACGGGGTTGTTGGTTGTGAAACTGTCGAGCCAGACTTTTTTTCCATGCTCGGTCGTAGGGTGGCTGTTTCTGAGGAGTCTGTCGCCGAACGAGTCGACGTAACGGGTGAAAAGGAAGTAGACTTCAGAGGGCACCAGCACGGCCTTATTTGATGAGGGGCCGCCCATGTTCAGTTTATCTGCATAAAGTTTCAACTCCTTCTCCTTGGCATAGATAAACCCTTTTTCGTACGCTTTGGCTCTTTCCTGCGCAAGTTTCTCTATGGGAGATTGTTTCCATCCATCGATTTGACGGGATGCTTCACCTGCCTTGGAAACATTATTGATCGACATGATTAGGGTGCCTATCGAAGCAACGCCGAGGACTGCTGCGAGAAAGGCTGGATTAGTGCCATTTTTAGCTTGACTTGCTACATAGGCAGAATAAGTTGCAACAGAAGCTAAAACAGCTGTGAGGCCTCCCTCAAGCCAAGCATATTTCTTAGCTTCGAAGCGCTTTGCTTCCCAATGATTGATCTTGCCATCGCAATAAACCTTCGATGGAACAAGAGCCTGGATTGCCGTATCGATCTCGTAAACGGAGCGATTTTTATCAACATCTGTTATCCATTTCGAACGAACTGAGAGATCATTGCGCATGAAAGGTTCCATCATGCGGGGATCGATGTGATTTACGCCGCTTCCGTTTGTAATTTGAGAGCGGTAGAGCGGGTTTTCAAAATCATCTTCGTCTCTGTCAATGGCTCTTGTCATTGCTCTCTCCCAAGGTTAAATTTTATTGGAAACATTCTAGAAATATTAGATATATTGATGCAATCAATTTTTTGAAGGAGTCAAAAGTGAGCGGCGCAATCAGTTATGTAAATCAACCATACATCAAGCAAAGGATTAAAAATGCAATCGGCGTTCCAACTTTTTGGATGTGGAGCATTAGCGCTTTGTTATGTAGTGACAGGCACAACCTCTAAATTCGCAAATACTTCCTATACTTGGGAAGGAACCGCCGATCGAATCACACATGCTATGGCACACGTTTCATTCGTGCTCTCTGCAGCGGTCTCTCCTATAGGCGTATGGGGGATCTCAAAAGCTGTGGGTTGGTGTTTTTCATCTGCGCAGCTCGAAAAAGTTTTTGGTCCGAACACTGTTTTTGAATCGAACTGGAAGCATCCGCGCCATGTCGCAAGCCTGGCCGCTGTGGGACTTGCAATTCCTATTCTGGTAAAACGAATATTTGTGTCTCCATTTACTCAGGGTGAGAGAGATTTGCAACACATAGCTCTCTTCACAGTTGTGACAAGCCGTCCAACGCTCCACATCGGCAACCAGCTTTTTCAGAAGCTTTTTAGCTAGCGTGGAACGGAGGTTTATACTTCTTCTTGTAGGGAAGGTGGGCCTGTTTTCCGTGCACGACTTCATGAAGGTTTTCAATCGCCATGAACGCCATCGGATCTGCGCTTAGTACGATTTCCTTGAGATCAGCAAGGTCAAGACGCTCGACGATGACGTAGAGGATCTCACGCGTATCACCCGTAAATCCGCCCTTGCCATGCACAATCGTAAGGCCAAGCCCCAGCTCTTCCGTGATCACATGCGCGATCTCTTTGGGTTTTGCAGAAATGATGAGCACTGATTTGAGCTCCTCGATTCCCATGATCACCAGATCGATCATCTTAAATGCCACGATATACAAAATCAGCGACTGCAGCGCGAAGTGGAAGTTTAAGAAGATCCAGCCGTAGGCGGCGAAGATGAAGAAGTTGATGAAGAGCACCACTTGACCGACCGTAAACCCTTTTTTTCGGTTGATCAAAATCGCCAAAATCTCAGTGCCGTCGATGCATCCTCCATGCCGGATAATGAGGCCCACGCCGACTCCAAGCAGTGCGCCGCCGGCTACAATCACCTCAATAGGATCTCCCAAGAACGGAGGGATTCTAGCTGTTACAATCAAAAAGCCAGCAAATAGAAGCACCGCTACGCCCATCGTGATAATGAACGATTTTCTAATGTGTTTATAAGCCATGTAAATGAACGGCAGGTTTAGCAAAATCAGAAAAATCGACAGATACGATTCGCCAAAAAGCTTCGATAGAATCAAGGCAATACCGACAGTGCCTCCATCAATCAGCGAGTTTGGCAACAAGATAACGCTGATGGAAAAAGCGGCTAAAAAGGCGCCGATTGTGAGCCACACATAAATGGATAAGTGTTGCTTAAGTGTTTTTCGTACAGCTGGCATAAGTTGACTCCTAAAGCGTCATAGTAGCGTAAAGCCCGATTTCTGAGCCAGCTCTCACATTTGCGGTGTAATGCCAAAGCTGTTCCACGCCTCGAGCTGCTCTAAGAGGGGATTGGTGCAGCACTGCCAAGGATAGTTGTTTTGGCAGCAGTCCAACCCCGTGCGCTCTAATGCATCCACATAGGGATAGAGCTGACGAAGTATTTTGATCTTCTGAAAGAATCCGGGCACTGTTTCACGGACGAGTTTTTCCACCGTTTCCCGTATCTGATTTGCAACCTCTCTCACATGCTGCCGGCACTCATATGAAATCTGATGGTGCTCCTTTGTTTGGGGAGTGCTCGGAGGAGGCGCATCGCAATTGATTGCTTCCCGGAGCTCTAGGTCGATCTTCGCGATCATGGGGTCAATTTGATCGAATCTGCCTAAGGCCACCGTGCAGTAAAGCTGCCCAATTAAAGACGTAAGCTGCTCTCTTTCAGCGTTTCTATCGTTTTGAAGGTGCTTAAAGCCTCTTCGTATTTCTTCTGTTTTAAGAGGGCAATCCCTTTTTCAGAGATTTCACCTGCCCATATGACATTCAAAACAAAAGTTAACAGCACAATCCACTTTAACATGCCGTCATCTTCCATTTTTCGAGATAAAATAGCAAATGTTTAAAGAACAAACTTGTCTTTCGAAAAATTATAATTTTAATTTGTCGCATATTAAAATGTTTGCTACTAATTGTTAATTAAAATTAAACATTATAGATAATTAGATTCATATAATACTCATTTAATATTATAATATGCATATTAAAAGAGAGGTTTATTAATATGGTTAGTTTATTAGGTGCAATGAGTACAGCATATAATGCTGCTGTTACAGGAACTAGTGCTGTAAGAACTGTTCGTGGAGCTGCACAAGGTGCTTATAATTTTTATGAGATGTCGAATGCTGATAAATACGATTTAGTCATGCAGTATGCAACAACCCGAAATGTAGCTTATGCGGGTCTAATTTCAGCAGGTGTGACCGCAGCTCTTGCTAATCCGGTATCGCGAGCGGCGCTATTTAGTTTGATTGGAGCCTCTTATTCATTGACCTTCCTGACAGCTCAGCTGCTTATTATGGGTCTCTACTTCGCGGTTACAACAGGATCTCAACTAGCAGGACCGGCGGCCTCCATGTTAATGGGCGGAGCACAGATGGCAGTTGGCGGAGCGCAAGGAGTTGCCTCGATTTTCTCTAGAGGTGCAAAAGGTGCAGCCCCAGCAGTGAATGCTGAAGTAGAACAAATGATTCAAGAGCTCACAACTCCAGTTAGAAACCAACAAGCAGTGGATAATACTGTCGATCAGTTTGTTGCTGGTCTGCCTGCAGAAGAAGCTCAATTATTCGAACAAATTTTTGACGAATTTGATCAAATGCAAACTCAAGGCCAGCCTGTTGTTACTATGACACCGGCAGAGTTAAAAGAAGTTTTAGATCCACAGGGTCCAGTTGGTACTGAGGCTTTCGGTCATGATGAGTTGAACCAGTTGATGGAAGATCTCGTTAAAGACGAAGCTTCTAATCGATTTAATATAGACGAATTTATTAGTGAATACTTTGAAGATGAAGCTTCTATCCAATCAGGTGTAGTTCTTCCTAAAGTGAATATGACATCTGAGCAGTTGAATGAGGTTTTTGAAGAGGGTCCTACAGTCAATAAGCAAGTTGTTATGTCGGCTGCGCAGTTAGATGCGGTTTGGAGTGAAGTGAATGTTAGCGAGAAGGCTCTGGATGCAGCATGGGATACATCTGTTCAGCCAGTTGCGGCAAAGCGCACAGGAAGTTCCTTGAACCCAGCTAAAGTAGTTAAAGTGGGACTTGGACTCTACGCGGGCTTTAAACTTGCGAAAATCGCCTTCGATCTCTTAAGAAAGGATGCTGAAAATGTAGCGGAAGAGGGAGAGAGAATGGTTCAAGAAGCTGAAGCGAAATATGGCTCAACCGATGAAGTTGATTCTATTGCAACTTATCAAGAGCAGCAAACTTACAGTTTTGTCTAAATAAAACATCTACTGAAAACACAAGCGATTGACCCTTTCGGGTCAATCGCTTTTTTTTTGCCCTTCCCGATGTGACTTCTTCAAAGCCATCCGAAAATCTCCCGAATCTCCTTGAAGGATTCACATCGGGAAGGGCTTCGCGAGAGACGGGGCTCGAACCCGCAACCTCTGCCGTGACAGGGCAGCGCTCTAACCAATTGAGCTACTCCCGCAAAAGAACCATGGGCGCAAAAGGACTCGAACCTATGACCACCTGTGTGTAAGACAGGCGCTCTACCAACTGAGCTATACGCCCGTAAAATCAATGGTAAAGCGTGTAAAATTACCTCAAATAGGGATAATTGGCAAAGGTTTTTGAAGGATCTGGTTTTCTTTTTCAAGAAATTCTTGAGATCCAAGAGATACAATAATACTGTTTTCCAGGCGCGGTATGAGCTCGTGCTGGACCGCCAGGGCGACTTCTTGGGGGGTCAGGGCTAGCAGTCTATCTCTATAGTGCTGGCGGTGCTCCAGGGTGCGTCCTTCGCGGAGGAGGGCGTAGGAAGTGGCGCCGCGGCTGCCCGGCGCGATGGGGCTGTCGAGGGTTTGGATCGACTCAAGTTTGGCCGACTCTAAATCATCTTTTGTAAAATGCTGCTCAGCGATGGCAAAAGCTGCTTCTTTGAAGCTTTTCAGGGAAGAGGCGAGGTGGGGGTCGCGGAACGTGTGGAAGGTGAAATGCCCCAAAGTAGGGGTGTAGGTGGTTCCGGCGCCGTAGGCACCGCCCTGCTCGCGGATTTTGGGGTGGAGGACGAGGTGATCCATGAGCTGCGAGGCAACCGAGAGGGCCGGGGCGTGGGGGCTCAAGTAGGTTGCGACTTTTAATCCTTGGCAGGTGAAAGAGACGGGGGAGGCGATCGGCCGGCCCTGCGAGGGGACATGAGGAGTGGACTCCGGCGTCTTAAAGGCCTGGAACGGTTTTGCAGGGAGATTTAAGAGGTCGGTATAGTTTAAATTCTCAAAGGCCTGCTGAGAGCAGGAGAAGACAAGCTCAGGGTTTTTAAATGAGATCAGCCGCTCTTTGAGTTCATGGAATTTGTCGATGACTTTGGGCAGGTTGCGGGGAAGGTCATGCGCGATATTTCGAATCCATTGAAAGTATGACAGTCCCTGCGATTTTTCAGAGAGGAAGCCGACAGTGGAGAGACCGCTGAGCGCTTGTCCCGAAGCATAGCGAAGGCCATTTTTTGTCAGCCGCTGCTGCATCGCAGTATCGACTTGCTCGATAAGCTCTTCGATTCTGCTGGTTTCATCAAAACGGACACCCAGCGCCCATTCTTTCATCAGCTTGAACATCTGCGGGGTATTTCTTTCCAGGGCTTTGCTGCGCAGCAGGAGGGCCGGTCTCATCTGGGACGGATCTTCCATGAGAGGATAGAGCCCGATGGTGGCGTTCATCGCGCCGACGCTGGCTTGCAGCACTTCCAAATTTTCGACGTATGATCTTTTGCCGACTCCTACTTCCGACATCAAAGAGACAAAAAGCTGGGCGTAGGGGATTTCATCGATAGAGAGGTGCGCAAGGTCCATCACGAGGTCGGCATACACGAAGCCGTTGGTGAAAGTTGGATGATATAAAACATTTTCGGTCTGTTTGAGGTGAAAGTTTCTTGCGAGCACGGGAACATCGTAGAGCGTGACTTTAGGCAGGCAGTCGAGATTTTGATGCGCCTGCTGCTTCTGAAATTCCTCTTGATGGTGCATGAGGTGCGCGATTTTTTTTCTCTCTTCCATGGGCAGCACTTCGCCAAGGACTTTGAGTTTTTTGTTTTCTTCCTCTTGCTCCTGCTCCAGCACTTTGCTATCGGGGTTCATCACCACGCGGACGCGATGGAGATTTTTGAGCAGCAGTTCATTGATAAGATTTGGCAGATAATCGGGATTTGTCAGTTTTTCTCTCAGCTGCGCAAAGAGTGTATGGATCTTGAGCGCTTTTTCAGGTTTTCCTCCATGCTGCATGATGAGGCCTGCGCGCATAAAAAGAGAAAGTCCGAACGGTCCGTGGTCGGATCCGATCTCCGTACGCGAGAGCTCCAGCTGATGCAGCGCCGCTTCAACCATGTGGGCGGGGATTCCTTTTTTTGCGATTTCTCGAAGTGTGCTTAAGATAAGGTTCTCGAGTTCATCTGCCTGCTCTGGCTTGCACCCTTTGCACAAAATCAGATAAGGAACTTCCGACATATCAGGATCTAAAAACGCATCGGCCGTCGAGCAGAGTCCCGATTGCAAAAGAGGCAGCTTGAGCAGAGAAGCGTCGGTCTCCATCAAGACAGCATCTAAAAGCGACAAGGCCAGCAGCGTATCTTGCTCCTCAGCAGGCACCGTGAGCCAGCCCCAGGCGATCATCGTCTGCGACTCTTCTTCGTTTGCCATCGGATACACGCCCTCGACATTTTTAGGCGCGTGGAATCTTTTTTGCTTCGGCAGGTGAGGAAGAGGCGGGGCTTTGGGAGCGTTTTTCAAGATGCTCTCTTCGATCACATCCAAATGCTTTTTCAGCGGCAGGTTGCCGTAGAAGAAAAAGAGGCATCTGGCAGGATGGTAGTACGTCTCATGAAAATGGATCAGCTCCTCATACGTCAGCGAGGGGATGACCGCAGGATCGCCGCCGGAGATGTTCGCATAGGTCAGGTCGGGAACCAGCGTTTCGGTGACCTTATGCCATAGCCTCGTGTCAGGAGAGGCCATAGCTCCTTTCATTTCATTGAAAACAACCCCTTTCCATAGAAGAGGGCTTTTGAGGTCATTCGGGTTTTCAAGCTCTAGCCGGTGCCCTTCCTGCAAAAAGCTCTCGACTTTGAGTTGCGGGTGGAACACCGCGTCCAGGTAGACGTCAAGCAGGTTATAGAAGTCCTTTTCGACCTGCGAGGCTGCCGGATAACATGTGAAATCGGCCCCTGTAAGGGCATTCATGAACGTATTCAGAGATCTCCTCTGCATCGCGAAAAAAGGGTCTTTAACAGGGTATTTACGCGAGCCGCAGAGCACCGTATGCTCCAAGATATGGGCCACCCCATTGGAGCTGTTTGGGAGGGTTTGGAACGATAAACAGAACAGGTTCTCGGGGTCGTCGCACGCCAGGTAGAGTACCTTCGCGCCGCACCCTGTATGCTCAAGCTCGACAAGATTCGACTTAAGCTCCTCTAAATCAATAACTTGTGTTACTTTAAATGATAAATACCGATCGCCTATTTTCCAACCCATAAGTGCTCAGGAGCTTAACAGGTGCCCGAGTTCTTCTGAATTCAAATAATTATTATGTATTGAAAACGACCAAGAAGTTTGGTAATATAACCAATAAGGTTGGTTATCATGCTTGAGAAGCTATTTGGCAATATTGTCATCGAAAAGATACTTTTTTATTTGATCGCTAACGAAAAGGCTTACGCGACTCAATTGAAGAGAGATTTAGAGGTCCCTCTTTACAGCGTACAGCTGGCTTTAACGCGATTAGAGCAAGGCGGTATTCTTGTTCGGCTGCCGCAGGGAAAGACACAGGTTTATCAGTTTAATCCTCGCTACCCTTTTCTTGAAGAGTTTAAAGCATTTCTGAAAAAAGCATATAGTTCACTGCCGGAAGAGTTACGAAACCGCCTGTATGAAAGCCCTGTTAGAAAAAGACCTCGTAGAAAAGGCAAGCCGTTGTGATCGATTGGGAAAAAGTATCACTAGAAAATTTAGCGGGTTTTCTGTCAGATCGGCTCAGAGAGCGAGGCATAGATATTATCCTCGTAGGCGGAGCCTGTGTTACCTATTATTCGCTCAATCGTTACCAATCGTATGATCTCGATTTTGTAGTTTATGAAGATATGAAAAAGGTTCGGCAAGCTTTGAGTGAATTAGGTTTTTCTGAAAAAGGCGGCTATTTCCATCATGATAAATGTAAGTGGTTTGTCGAATTTGTTGCTTCGCCTGTGGCTGTTGGAAAGCAGATCATTACGGACTTCAAACGTGTCAAAGTATCAACAGGTACAATCAAGATGCTCCGCGTAGAAGATAGTGTAAAAGATCGTTTAGCCAGCTTTTTTTTCTGGGATGATAGACAAGGGCTAGACCAAGCGATCGATGTCTGTTTGGAGCATGATATCAACTTTAAAGAAGTCGAAGAATGGTCTACGCAAGAAGGATGTAAGGATAAATTTCATGAATTTCTTGAAAGATTAAGAAAAAAACAAATCAAGTAACTTATAGATTTACGGGTGCCCGAGATTTTCTGAATTTAAATAATTATTTGTCATTCATTTTATTTAATCTTTTGATATTGTTTTGCCCATGAAAATTACAAACCTGAATTCCCATCATTTCTATTCCTTCTATGAAAAATCAGTGGCTCCCAATCTCAAGTGGCTCCTGCCAACAATGGTGCTTGCAGCCGGCATCGGCTATGCGCTCTGGAGATGGAACGTTCAGCCGCCAGCGCCTTCTCCGCCAAATAACAAGACAGGCATTGCAGCCATGACCGCTGAGGAGCTGGGACAATTAACGGTCGGAGAAATCTTAACTAAAAGACAGGATCAGCTCATTCTATTGCAAGAGAGAAAGTCCGAGGTTGCTCAAGTTCCTTTTCCACGTCGAGGAGGTCTCCAGATTGATTCGATTCCTTTTTCACAGATCAACGGAATTCCGAGCCAATTGCTTGCTCGACATTTGCCCAGGATAAATATCGAAGTTTTGAAATTATTCACCAAAGAGCAATTGGATGGGCTTGATTTTTCTAAATTAAATGAAGTTCAATTCAAGTTTATTTTAACTGAGGAAAAAATAAAGAGCATGAAAGGAAGAATTCTTGGCGAATGTATTCCTCGTCTTGCTAAGTGGCTGCCTGGAACAATAGGTCTATTAACGGATGAGCAATGGCAATCATTGGATTTTGGTCGTGGTAGTTTTCATTATAGCGGCAGTGTTCTTGAAGTGTTATTCAATGAAGGCTTCATTCGACGATTGCACCCGCTTCAAATCTTGGATGCTTTGGTTTCGAATTTATTCAAACCACATTCCGTGAGCTCTATTACACAAGAGCAGGTTCACGCCATGGATTTTAGTGTAGAAAAACGGGCGGGCGACTTTCAGACGTTAGCAAACAGTGATAGATCTCGTGTGACCCATTTCTTTAAACTGATGACAGCGGAGCAGATTGTCTGTGCTCTCAATAAAAAGGTATTCACTAAAACAAACCTTGGTCTGATCACAGATGAGCAGTTGTTAATGCTTGAAACGGCACAGATTACAGATGATGAGTTAAAGGCAGCGCTGGAACAAAGAAAATCAGTTCTAGTGACTACCGAGAAGAAGGTAGAGCTTAATCCAGCCCAAGCCGCAGCCATTCTACGTGAACTTGCTGAAGCGGATCAAAAGCTTATTTCAGATTGTTCGGCTTATGATCCAAAAAAAGATCGATACAGTAATATTTTGCAGCCTAAGAAGACAATGGTTTTTGTAACAGCTAACGATGCCAAGGTTGATTACAATGGAGCTTTGTTTACATGTCCGAAGGGGCGTGTCTATATTCTCATGCAAGGTCCGCTTGAGTCTACTCTCAGCGCTACGAAAATCATGATGTTCCAAAATAATGTTCAGCAAATTGTTTGCTTAACAAGAGCAGAAGAAAATGATGCTGAAAAATGCTACCCGTATTGGAATGACTGGGATCATGTCAAGAAAGGTGAATTCACGATTAAAATACCTGATAAAGAGGAAGGCTGGACGCCTGCTCAGATGTTCCATTATGAAGAGTGGCCGGATCATGGCGTGCCGAAAGATATCGATCAGTTTCTAAAATTTGTGAAGTTCCAAAGAGAAAATAAAAAAAGCGGCGCCATGGTAGTTCATTGCAGCGCAGGGATTGGCCGCACGGGTGTCTTCATGGTGACAGCGTTAATGATGGACCAGGTTGAGGCAGGCCAGCGAATTCTCAATCCTATCCAACATATCGAGCAGATTCGTCAAGCAAGACCCGGGATGGTTCAAAACGAAGAACAGCTTCAATTCTGCTTTGAAATTGCTTATCGCTTGCTTCAAAATTTACAATGAAAACGCCCAGCTTTTGGCTGGGCGCTGAAGAAAATTAGTTCCAGGAAAGACTTCCGGAAGACTGGTATTCGGTCACGCGGGTTTCGAAGAAGTTCTTTTCTTTCTGGAGGTCGATCGTCTCGCTCATCCAAGGGAAAGGGTTCTTGGACTTGTAGATTGGCTTGAGGCCGATTCTTTCAAGTCTACGGTCTGCGATATACTGAACGTATTCGCGGAACATCGGAGCAGTAAGGCCTAAGATGCCGCGTGGGAGGCAGTCTTGCGCATACTGGATCTCAAGCTCAACGGCCTCTTTGATGAGGTCTACAATGTGGGCCTGGAACTCAGGGGTCCAGAGTTCTAAATTCTCTTCTTTGATGCTGTTGATCAGATCGATGCCGAAGTTCAGGTGGATCGTCTCATCGCGGAGGATGTACTGGAACTGCTCGCCGATGCCGGTCAATTTATTCTGACGGTGGAACGACAGGATCATGACAAAGCCGCTGTAGAAGAAGATCCCTTCCATGATGATGTAATAGCCGATGAGGTTTTCAAGGAATTTTCGGGCGCCTTCGGTAGTTGTTGTGGTAAAGCCTTCCTTCATGATGTCTTGCGTCAGGTTCATCTCAAACTGATCTTTCGCATGGATGGTGTTGATCTCGTTGTACATGTTGAAGATCTCGCCTTGGTCGAGGGAGAGCGATTCAACGATGTAGTGGAACGTATGGGTGTGGATCGCTTCTTCAAACGCTTGCCTAAGGAGGTATTGCCTCACTTCAGGGTTGGTAACGTGTTTGAAGATGGCGAGCACGATGTTGTTGCCAACGAGGCTCTCAGCGGTGCTGAAGAAGCCTAAGTTGCGGAGTATGACAAGCCTTTCATCGGCGCTGAGCTGGTTTGACTTCCAAAGCTCGATGTCTTTTCCCATCGGCACTTCGGTCGGCATCCAGGCGTTTGCGCATCCGTTCAGATAATGTTCCCACGCCCACTTGTATTTGAGGGGCATGAGCTGGTTGACGTCAACCTGGTTGCAGTTGATCAGTCTTTTTAAATCGGCATCTACTCGTTTATTTATGTTTGTCATCTCTTTTGACAGCGCGGAAACCCAGCCCTTTAGGACTGGGAGGAAGCGCTGCTCCTTGTTATAAATTTTTCTAAAATAGACGGATAATGATATCCATCAGAGCATTGAATAAGGCAACAATTTTTCCAACCGATACCTTGCACAACACCCGTTTTTGTCTGTATGTTAAATCTGCCCGAAGCACGAACAGCTACCCGGCCTGTATACTGACCTGTTTTTTTGCCTTTAGTGACGGTGGCGCTTACTCGATCGCCTGTTTGGAATCCATGCACTTGTTTTTGTCTTGTCAAAAATCCTCGAGGAAATCCAAAACGATCTAATCTAGTTCTTTGATAAGACCCTCTTCCAGTGCAATTAATTTGTTGAATCGGCTTTTGCCAGCCGAGCAGTTCAGAAAATGTTCCCGTGCAAGCTGCATCCAAAGCATGTGTCTTGGGAACTTGTAAACGGCTGCGGTTATACTTGGTTTGTCCTCCTGTTCCAGATTCAAATGTTAAAGGTAGCTCTTTCAAGCGAAGCATCAGGGCAGTCCGTGTGCTATTGACTGCAGCAGCGTCACGAAATCCAGGTGCTTTACGAATAGCTAATGCTTTTTTAGGTGCAAACTGCTCAAGCGATAAGCTTCCCTTTTTTAAATTACAGCAGCCGCAGGCTAGGGTTAGGTTTTCAATTCTATTGGATCCCCCGTGGCTGCGAGGTTCAATATGGTCGATCTGCAGTGGAACATCTTTTGCTCCACAATAAGCACATTTTCGTCTCCACTTTTCGAGGAGATATTCTCGAACCTCATAACCAAAAAGGGTTCCTTGCTGGTATTCGACTCCATCTACTTCAGGATTTATGAGTTTTTGCGTATCGAAACGTACGGTTTCACAAGTGATAGCAGTTAGAGGAACGTAACGACTTAATCGTTCAGTCCAATTTACAGTTGCATCGACTCGATGTTGCAAAGAGGGTGCAAGCCATCCTGCTTTTCGACATCTATTTGCAAAACGTGGAGCTCGATAACGCAAGTTGGATCTACGCCTTCTACGCATGCCGGAGCGTGCTGTCAGTGCTTCACTGATTGCGCGCCCACGATGGCGAATTTCCATGAGTGAGAGAACTGTTTGTTTTTCTCCATCTTCTCGAACAATGGCAACTCCTGTGTTGATGCTTCCCGGATCAATTTTAATACGTACCGGTTGCAAAACAGAATTTTGTAAGGCACGGTCGACTAAACGAATAACAAAGGGGTACATAGAATGTATCCTTGCTTTTTTCTTAGTCAGCAAACGCCGGGCTCTTCTTTCAGAGCAAGGCATCAGCGGTTTATGATTTTTATCCAATACTGATACAGCCAAAGCTGTCTCCTTTTAATAATGCCATTACTGGCCTTGTAACGCCCCATCCACTTGCGTGTCTGGGGTCTCCCCTCGGGAATGTTGTAACACGGCATCACGTAGCAATCCGTTTCGTCCTTACCCTGTCGGTTGTCTGCAACCGCTACTTCCAGTGTCCGGGGCTGAGGAAGCACTCCGGAGTGGGTCTTTAACCTTGTTACAACGTAGCGGATTGGTTACCGCTTTCCCTGTTCAACTCGGACTTGTTAGTTTCCCTCCAAGCCCCTTCCTTTAAGAAGAGGTAGTTGACAGTTTATCCTATTGGCAGCTTTCGCAGGTTTCATCGCCCAATTTACAAGCTTTTGGGGCGGGTGTCTCGTCGCGCTCAACTTTAATGTTGCTGGACGCTGATTTGTTTTTCATCCAACGAGGCTGAAGTCCTCGTTTGTTGATGTCGGTTGTCGACTTCTCAATTTGAGTCGCCGCGGTAGCACGGAGGTAGTAATTGGTTTTAAGACCACGGGTCCATGAGAACATATACATTTGATGGAGCTTCTTTCCACTCGGCTCTGAGATGTAGAGGTTGAGAGATTGTCCTTGATCGATCCACTTCTGACGCCGGCTTGCGCATTCAATGATCCATTCTGGATCGATGTCAAAGGCGGTGAGGAAGATCCGTTTAATATCATCGGGGATGCGTTCGATCTCATGGATCGATCCGTCGAAATATTTAAGGTCGTCGAGCATTTCTTTGTCCCAAAGTCCCAGCGCCCGGAGTTTTTCAACGAGGTAGTTGTTGGGGATCGTAAACTCGCCGGAGAGGTTCGATTTGACGAAGAGATTTTTGTACATCGGCTCAATCGATTGCGTCACATCGGTGATGTTGGAAATCGTTGCTGTCGGCGCAATCGCCATCGTGTTGCTGTTGCGCATGCCGTATTTTTTGACCGACTCGCGCACCGGCGTCCAGTCCATGCGGACTGTGCGGTCGACTTCTAAAAAGCCGCCGCGCTCTTTTTCGAGCAGATCTAGCGTGTCGATCGGAAGAAGGCCGCGGTCCCACTTGGAGCCTTTGTAGCTCTCATAGGTGCCGCGCTCTTTGGCAAGCTCGGACGATGCCAAGATCGCGTAATAGGAGATCATTTCCATCGCTTTATCGGCAAACTCGACGGCTTCATGGCTGGCGTAGCTGATATTTTGGATATAAAGCGCATCCTGGAAGCCCATGATGCCAAGCCCGATGGGGCGGTGTTTGCAGTTGGCGTTTTTAGCTTCTGCAGTCGGATAGAAGTTGATGTCGATCACGTTGTCCAGCATCCGAATGGCTGTGCGGATGGTTTGAGCGAGCATCTTTTCATTCAGGCCCTGAGGCGTGCAATGCTGGGCCAGGTTGATCGATCCCAGGTTGCAAACGGCTGTCTCTTCCGCTGTTGTGTTTAGCAGGATCTCGGTGCAGAGGTTCGAGCTATGCACAACGCCGACGTGGTCTTGCGGGGAGCGGATGTTGGAAGGGTCTTTGAAAGTGATCCATGGATGGCCTGTTTCAAAGAGCATGCTGAGCATCTTGCGCCATAAATCAAGCGCTTCGACTTCTTTAAAGAGTTTTAGTTTTCCGGTGGCCGCTTTTTTCTCGTATTCAACGTATTTTTTCTCAAACTCTTTGCCGTAGATATGGTGCAGCTCTGGAACGTCGCTCGGGCTGAAGAGGGTCCACTTCGCGCCTTCATGCACGCGCTTCATAAATAGATCGGGGATCCAGTTGGCGGTGTTCATGTCGTGCGTTCTGCGTCTGTCATCGCCGGTGTTTTTACGCAGCTCTAAAAAGTCTTCGATGTCAAGGTGCCATGTCTCCAAATAAGCGCACATGGCTCCTTTTCTCTTGCCGCCGTTGTGGGCAAGGCCTGAGGCTGTCATGTATGACTCATCGTCTTCCACTTTCAAGTCGAAGACAAAGGGGGTTACTGGAATCGACTTTGTTGTCTTGACGCGGGTGAAGACAAACTGATCCCATGAAAGCCAGTTGCGCTTCTTGATCGGTTTGCAGCCAACGCGGTCGGCAATTTCTTTGACAGCCGGTATGCGTACGTTATAGGTGCCGTATCGCCTTTGAAGTGAGCAAGTGATCCATCAGAACGCTTTCCGGTATGTCCATTTTTACGCAAGGTATGGCCTTCAGTTGGAACACCTAAGCGGAGGCACTGATAACGGAGTCCTTCAACCAAGGGGGAGTGAGGTAAAAGTGACTAAATGAGAGCCTTTCTCCGTCGGTTTCAACGAGTCCTTGGATCATCGCGAGCGTTTGTGCGCGGGGTAGATGCGACATTTTAGTTGTGATGCGCTTTTTCCCTTCCACATCGTAGAGATCGTCATGTTCATAGGGGAGCTTTGCCTCGCCGCTTTCTACGACACGGCCTGTTGTCGCATCGCGGACAGCGCTACTACCGACTGCCCAATTAAATTGGATCTTTTGATCGCTGCAATTTTCCGAAAATTGGATTCCGCGCTTTTGTAGATAACTGCGGACAAATTCAAGATGCGTACGACTGTTTAACCTGACAGAATTGCCATCTTTGGAGAGATGTCCGTCGCCGAGTAAAATTCCGTAAAGGCGGGCATCGTCTTCGGTGATGCCGGCAGCAGGTACAACTTCGGAAGGCACGATTTGCGCGATGTAGTCGCCGGTCTTAAGCTGTCCAGCTTCTACCCACTCAAAGTTCACTTTTCCTTTTTTCATCCACTGAAGCGTGCGCTCATTGGACTGCTCAAGCGGCACATTGCGAAGCGCGTAGAAAGGATGGCCGGCTGTCACTGCGATTGGATTAATGGAGTGTTTCACATCAATGGAGATCATCGGATCTTTTTGGTTGTAGGTGAGCTTTTCCGTGACTCTCTTATAGGTGCCGGAGACGCCGAGGACGAGATTGCCGATTTCAACTTCCGAGATGGGTCTTACGCCTTCAGATGTATAAATAAGAGTGTCGGGGGCAAAACATTGATTCACAGCTACTGCTGTATCATTTGCGACCTTTAAGAAGGGGATGACACCTTGGCTTTTGCCGTTGGTTCCTTTAATGGCGGAGCCTGTGGCGCGGACGTTGGTCCAGTCGTTGCCGATCCCGCCGGCCCATTTGGAGAGCTGCGCATCATCGGAGATGACTTTGAAGATGTGGCCCAAATCGTCCATCACGGTTGAGAGGAAGCAGGAGCTGAGCTGCGAATGGGTTGTGCCTGAATTGAAGAGAGTTGGGGTCGCTGACGTGTAGTTAAATTGGGAGAGGAGGTTGTAGAATTCAATCGCTTTTTTATTTTTGTTCTCGCCTTCATCAAGCGCAAGCCCCATCGCAACGCGCATCCAGAAAATCTGAGGGGTCTCAAGGCGCCGGTCTAGATGATGGATAAAGTAGCGGTCATACAGCGTTTGGATGCCCATATAAGAGAAGAGATCATCCCGCTTGATATCAAGTGCATAGGCGAGCATGTCGAGATCAAATTCCAGGAGCACAGGATTGACGCGCTCAACGGAGATGCCGAACTTGATGTACTTTTTAAAATAGGCGCGGTGCGCGGCTTCAAAGCCCGATTCTCCGGCGCTTATTTCCATCGATTCGCGGTAGAGGACATCGCAAAGAAGTCTGGCGGCAACAGTTGTATAGGCGGGCTCGATCTCAATTTTGCTGCGCGCTGCCATAATAATGGCTTGGTCGACTTCGTGCTCTTTGATGCCTTCGTAGAAGTTGAGGAGGACGGTTTCCAGGAGTTCCGGAAGGTCGACGTTTTCCAGGCCGCGGCAGGCGAGTTTCAGGCGGCTTTTGATGTGCGATTCTTTTAAGGTGCGGGTCTTCCCGTCGGACATGGTGACGGTGAATTGACGCTTCCCTTCGACTTTTTCTTCGTAGACAGGAGCCGATTGCGCGTCGATGGCTGCTTGTATAAGGATGAACTGTTTGGCCTCTTTGAAAAACCCTTCTTTCATCAGAAGGTGCTCGATTTCGTCTTGCAGCGCTGATACGTGCAGAGGCTCGCCGGCGTTATGGAGCTCAACGGCTTTTGTCACTACAATATTCGTGAGATGGTTGACCGCATCAATCATTTCCGGGGGAGCTTGATCTTCGATCTTCTCGGCTTTTCTAAACGCATCTTCTATGGAAGAGGCGATTTTCATCGGATTGAAACGGACCATTGTCCCATCTTTTCGGTAGACTTTCAGTTGTTGCGGAGAGTCGTCTCTTAAGCTTTTATGCTGGTCGCGGTAGATGATATAGTCTCTGGCGACATCATGATGCCCCATCTTCATCAGCGTCACTTCGACCATGTCCTGGATCCCTTCCACCGTCAGGCTAGCCCCTTTCGATGCCAAGGTATACAGCTGCTCAATCACCCGGTCTGCCACCAGTTTCACAACCTGCTGCCACTCTTCCGACAAAGGAATTTCAAACGGCACCTTCTTCGTAGCATGGAACGCCATAGCCAATGGCTCTATCGATCCGGTCGCGATGAAACGGAACAATCGTTCCATCCCTTTTGACGACGGCAAAACGGTTCATTTGAGGTTTGCCGCCTTTATCTTTAATGGCGCTCATCAGTTCTTGTGTATTGGAAGATGTGGCAGATTTTTTTGTCATAAACAACTCTTTTTTTATATGAGATCAGGTCTTCGACGCATGATCTTTAGTTTTTACAAAGACACTTTAATACTGGGGTCCTACGCCTTGTGGTGGCCTAGTGGCGCTCTACTATGGCTAGTAGCGATTGCCCTCTAAACACACCATATATAGTAGGAAATGGACTAAAGTCTACAAAAAAAGAGAACTTAATTCAAGCTCAAGAATATTAAGAGATTAGACACATAAAGCGGGCCGAGCAGTTTGCGCCATCGGCCCCATTTAATGCAAAAAAAAAGATCTAGAAATGAAAAAATAATGTCTTGGGGAACCGGATCAAAATCCCTTTTTCAGCGGGGCATTGAATTCCAGCTTCTTTGAAGAAGTAGGCGATATCGATGATTAATTCATCCTCCAGAGTGTACCGAATTGCCTCGTTGAACAGACGAGTATTTGCACGCATGCAGGGGAGCAGCTGCTGGAGAGGTATTTCATAAGCATTGGGTAGGATCTTTGTACCATCGTGTCCATCCAAGACGATTATTTTGGATGCGTGGTAAGTGTCGTAATGAAGAATCGGCATCAGGGTAGGGATGGTGATTCCGAGAATGGGAATTTCAATGTAAAAATCGGTACAGTTTGGAACTTGGTATAAACGGAGATGGTCCTTTACAGCAATTTCTCTTCCTTCCGTGATTGTCAAGTTGACGAGCTCTGTGACCGCTTTTTCATTTTGATACTGAAGGGGGAGATTGGTTGAGAATTTTGATTTTTTAAGTTCAGAGTCGGCTTTTTGGAGAGCGCACCAAACTCCATTCCTCGGATTGATGCAAGCTCCTGCTCGAAGAGTTCCAAGATGTCCACCTCGGACCGAACGTCCGCCTTGGGTTGCTTCCAGCGCACATATATGCGTTAAGTCGATCAGCAAGATTCTGTTTCCTGTCGGCAAGAGGCGCGCTTCTGGAATTGTTTTTAGCGTTGAATCTGCAAATCGGAGGACTTCCATAGGCCAGCAGGTTCCAAGCATTTTAAGCTTAGTCATGCCGAAAATAGATCCGGATTGGCCAGGGAATATAGCCATTTCCTCACACCGTTTAGGACCTAAAAGGACCTCGAATGTGGCTTTGATAAGACGTTCGCAATCAAAGTGCCGTTTTTCAAGAGGCGCTGCTGCGATTTTTTTCAGCCCAGCAATTAATATAGCTTGTTCATTGCGTGGAAAAGTTTTATCTGGGGTCGCATCTTCGGTTAAATTAAAAGCTCTCTTCACCGGGGTTTCAGGGATCGGCGCCGGAGATCTGGGGGAATTTTCTGCAGAAGAGCTGGCCTCTGAATACTCTTCTTGATCAGAGCTGGACGAATCTTCGTCGATTTGCGTTGCCTGAATAAACTCAGGAAGTTGGGCTTTTATTAAGGCCTGTTCTTCGAAAGAAGGGACATCGTCAGATGATGAAAGATCTTCGGGAAAGAGGTTTCTTCTGTGTATAAAGGGGCGCGGTGATTCTGGTGGTGTATAAATACGATCAGCGAGTTGAGCTAGATCATGTACCGGTTCAGCGTTGAGATCTTGAATAGGTTCAGCGTCTTCGGATGTTCTGCTTAGGGGCCGCGATAAGCTGATCTTTAACGTCATTTTTTTATTCCTTAAAATTGTTTATTTAATACTATTATACAATAAAAATTAACAATAATACAGTTTATTTTTTTAATTTATAAATTAGATTGATATTAATTATTTAAAATAAAAACAACTTAATTAAGTTGGTCTTAATCAATAGGTTACATCGTGAAAAAATGGAATAATTTTTACTTTTATGCCTCAAGAGGCTAACCTATACCAATGACATTAAGGTTTTGTTCTCTGATAGGTCGATGGCCTGCGGATTCCTCAGCGAGCATTCATAGAATTGAAACATCTCCGGGATATGGAGCTTGCTTGAAGCTGGCCAAGTATGATCCGAAGATCGATGTGGTTGAAGAGAGGCGAGCAGTACGCATGAGGGACAGTCTTGAGACCGAACCTGTGACTGAAAAGTGGATTTGGCGGCTTCGTACGATGATGACAGCCGGCTGCTGCCATGAGATTTTAGCGATCAATTTCAGTCCCACAAATTTTACCGTAGCGCAACATCTCTATATCGAGAAACTGCAACCGGATGAATCTATAGAGGGAAAACAGATCTACTCTCATCGGACAATCCAGCACCGGTTTCTGCTCCCTGCTGAGCAACTCTCCGCTACTTTTGATGATCTTTCCAATATTAAGACAAATTTAACTGAAGCAATCAACGCATCCGTTGCAAAATTACCCGCTGAAATTGATGAAAAAACAAAAGCTGTGATTAAAAGCATTTTGGAAAGATTTTACCACGATAAAGAGGCGAACGGATTGGGAATGACTTTGAAACAAGGATCCTACGTCTGGTTGAAGTGAATCCGTTTCAAGCCGTTTCAACGATCCTTTGCTCCCAGTTTATGACAAAAAGAGTTGGTTGAGGAGAATGGGTGCGATAACTAAAACTTTTTGTAAAAATGGAGATGTCCCTCTCCCTTTACAATAAAAATAGCGCCTAAGACATCCATGAATATTCTGGGAATGGTGTGTGGTTCATTGGGATCGATTTCATTGGGAAGCTCGGTTTCATCTAGGGCATTCACATAAGGTGAGGCTTCGCTTGCTTGTTTGGTAAAAAGTTTTTGATTCGCTTTAAATTTTTTAAAGCCATCGATTAAAATGGGATGGAAGGCTTTAGGTATTTTCAAACCAAACTCTTTTCGGGCCCAATAAGAGAGGCCATTATTTGTAGCATCAATATGGATGCTGGGATAACCTGCTTTTTTTGCTGCGCGTTCTACTGCAAAGAAATATTGGCGCGGAATTCCTAATCCTTGAATTTCTTCATGAGGGTATATCCAATCGATTTTGATATAGTCGCCATCGTAGTTAGGTGTTTTCCCTTCAAGGGGAATTGATGCGTTTTTTTTACCTCTGGATTCATTTTCTGCGAGGGCATCTGTTTTTAGAGCAACAAAAAAACCTCTGGGTAATTCAGGTGAAAGTGCACTTGTGGCTCTTATATCGCCGTAATGTCCCCAATCATGCAGGCTATAATGCTCTCCATCTTTCAGCCCTAACAGATGGGATTCCAATCCTCCAAGTCCGAAGAGGCCATTGGTCACACCCCGATGTTTAATGTGTGCAACAGGACCGATTCTTAGCGCTTGATCCACCTCAAGGGCGATTGCTTCAAGGGTGGCTTCACGAGAGGTCATATCGTCTGCTTTTTTAAGAAGTAATGGAGAGGTGCTTTCTGATTTCATCGTAATCTTTTACTCGTATATCACCTTTGTCTTGAAATTTTTGTGGCTAGGGGAATAAGTATCCTGCTGAAAGGAGTTTCTGTCAATTGTTAGGGGGTGACTTCGGGTTTGGATTTACGTTCGACGATGAGGAGGCCGAGTTTGAGGGTTAAGAAGGCGCAGCAAGCTGTTTGTCACCTGTTTGCTCAGCGGGCTAGTAACCAGGCAGTCAAAAAGGATTGAAGCGATTTGCGTATTTGATACCATTCCACAAGAGGTTGTTTTTCATGTAGATGTTACGATATTTATAACCGTTGATATTAGTCTCGAAAATTCTTTGTAGATAGAAATAATCAAATGTTTCGAAAACAGGCCCTAAATGCAACAAACTTTTAAAGATCTTTTGAGCATGCAGATTTTCTTTTAAAACAGGAATACATCTCATTGATATTTTTTCAACGAGCGCAAAAGATCCGGCTAAAGCAGCGTAAAACCTGCGTTTGCGCATCGAACTTGGAATGCTTGCTCCAAAAATAGCTGCAGTTAGTGTATATCCCACATCGCTCCATAAAGGCGGAGGAGGGGATTCAGAAATAGTTTTTTCATTTGAATTTTCTCTTGCCAGAAGATGAAGAGTATGCTCAACAACATTACCTGTTTTTTGAGTAATATAATAAGTCATAAAACTTCCATATGCGCAAAAATCAATGTTATATTTCTCAAAAAAGGGATGCTTTTCAGCCATTGAATAGTAGAGATTAGGCAAAAAACTATCGACGATGGATGCGAAGAAATCTTGTTTTGCTGGATCAGCAGAAGAGACAAAACAATTATTTGTCACCGCTTTCTTGATTAAAAAAGCAGCTCCCAGAAATGCACCGCAAATCAAAGGAGGTCTATCGAAAAGGCGCCCTAATTCTGAGCCCGTGACTCCAACGGCGGCACAAGTAATAAGTGTGTTTAAAGCTGAACAACTATTCATTAGTTAGTATTATAAACAAAACTAAATTATAATAATAGTTAAAATTTGTTATAATTTTGTAATCGTTATCAATTTAAAAAAATTTTTACATGCCAATATAAAAGGATTAATAGTTATTTGAAAGCGGACGTTTTTGAGGACTCGGCACAGATTTTATTTTTGCAAAAAAAAGGGAGAGCCTATGGCTCTCCCCCGGGGAAACCTAGAAAAGCAGCTCGCTTTTTAGGTTAAAAACAATTTCTTATCCAGCGCGGTTTGCCTGGATCAACGCTTGGATAATTGAGATGGCGCTATTTGCACTCCCATCATTTCCTTGCATTGCACTATCATTTACTCTACTTTGAGCTTCCATCATCGATTTAATAGATTGCTCAATCGCTTGATCTCGGTCGGCAGAAGCCTTTTTCATCTTCTCACCGGAGGCAAGCACGTTTCCAAAGCTGTCCATGACTTTTGACATGGCACTCGGAAAGTCTCTTCCGATCTGCATCCAGTAATTTTGCCATTGGTTAGCTTCGGCATTTCCTTGAGGAGGATTTGCGACCTGGTTATTAGCTCCACCCTGAGCATTATTATTATTATTGACTCCGCCTTGGTTAGCAGCGGCAGGTTGAACGACAGGATCACCATGTTGTACACCAAGGTCCGTAGCTCCTACTCCATTAGGATTTGGTGCAGGTGCTGCTCCAATAGGGGCTGCGTTAGCAGGATTAACCTGCTGAACTCCCACTGCACTAGCTTTATCAGGCACGTTCTTTTTAAAATTGCTATGCTGTCTTTCAAGGGCAAAGGCTGAAGTTCCTATACTGAGGCCAGCTCCAACTAAACCGAGCCAAGCAGCTTGTCTTGTCGCCTCGCTGTCTGCAACCCCTGACGCATAAGCGCTGTCAGAAGAAGCCTTACCCATCTTTAACTGAGCATCATTTATTGTGGTGTTCATATCGTATAAAGCGATAGCTATCTTGCTTCTGTTCGTGATGAAGTCATTAAAGTCTTTGGCTGACAGCCCCATCGCGCTTGGTTGAAATTGATAATTCATAATTGTCTCCTATTATATTTTTACTAACTTATTTATTTAACAATGCTTCTGCCGCTGCATCCATATCTTTGTTGAAAGAAGGGATTGCATCGAATAATGGTCGATAGGTTGTGAAGCTATCTTTGGCAGCTTTGACACTTTTATCTGCATATTGTGAGAAGGCTGTAGATATCAGTTCTAAAATCTGCGTCACGTTTTTATCGCCCGCAAGTTTCTTTAAGATATCACTCAGCTGGATCTCCATCACCGATTTGCCGGTTGTTGAGATACCTTCTGCAGTTGTGGCGCCAAACTGTGCAACACTTGTTGCAAACTCGATTTTGGATTGGGTTGCCTGCAAGATTTCTTTATTGAATCTCTGAGCAACGGTCTGAAGCATGGTTCCTTGTTTTCCAGAAGCGTTCATCGTTTTGGCTCCGACAACTGTCGCGACGATCATCAGGATCAGCGTCAGCAGGATCTGGAGCGCCGGAATCTTATCGAGTCCGGGGATTTTACCCATCAGTTCCATTAGAACGGCAGATGACAGGAGTGATTGTATTGTCACTAAAGGAATAGCTTTTGCAGCAGCAGTAAGTCCTGCTGAAGCTTTTGCTCCTGCCTGGGCCAGTCTTGAACCTGCACTCGCAGCATTTGCACCTGAAGCGATTGCCTGAGTTCCGAGCGAGGCCACAATGACGATGACTGTGACAATAAGCTCAGCGACAATATTGGACCATGCTGGGTCGCAGCCTGCGGCAACGAGCGCACTTCCAATTGCTTCAGTTAATTTTCCCATTGCACCGCTCTCGGTTAAAACAACCAGTGCAAGTGTCATGGCAAAGAGGGTTGGGTTGGCTGTAACGAAGCTGATCACGGCGCTGAGAACGACTCCCAGCCATTTAATAACGGTTCCGAAGATGCCCCATGCAGCGGCTGCTTCATTTTGCTTCCGGAGTTCATCGAGTCTTTTTACAACGTCTTCTGCAGCTACTTTTGCAGCGTCGGCATTTTTAGAAGCAATGGATGCCTGGTCGGCCTGTGTTCCGGCGGTTGCCTTTGCGATGACACTTTGGTTCATTCCAATGAGCTTTAAGAGCTCAAAAATCATATCATGCATTTCTGCGTAGGAGAGCTGACCTTTTGGAGCTTCTTCTGAGGATGCAAAGGTTCTCATTTCAGGTGCAGCTGGCGTAGCAACTTTTGCCGACTTGAGCGTTTTATCGGACAAAGCGCCGTTCATAAGCTGCAGCAAGAAAACGGCCTGATGAATCTCTTCATAAGACAAGGGGCCGAATTCTCCTGTAGCAGTCCAGTCGATCTTGCTTGATCCAGCCGAAGATCCTTCTTTACCGCCTTTGATGAGTGTTAAGCTTGGAAGGGTCGCTCCCGCTTTGCTTATCTCGTTGATTGCTGCCATAGTATGAATCTCCTAATATTATTGTTGTAAAATTCGTGAAAGGTTTGCTGTCCAACTGTTGATAATTCCCATAGACTGGACGAGTCCTTGCAGTGATTGGGCAATCGAGCTCACCGTGTTTTGCAGGTTTGAGCTTCCGCCATCGATCACTTTGTTTTTAGCGTTAACGGATGAGTTCTTAGCCTGGTATTCAGAGGTGATTTGAGTTAAATAGTCACTGAATCTGTCCGGGCCGCGCGGGCAGTTTTCTTTGGTCAGGTTAGCGATCTGCCAAAGGAGTCCGCCTTTTTTGAATAGATCCTTATTTGTTTTCCAACCATCAGGAGCTTCCGTATTCATATCATTCTCAAAGTCTTTAAAGAGATTGGCTGAAACGTTCGAAAGAGAGGCAAGCATCTGTGTAAGGCCTGCTTGAACCCCGTTAAAGCTTGCGTGGTATTCAGTCAGCTTTTTCAGCGCAAAAACGTTGTTGCTGCTTCCGCTGACCAGTTCTCCTGGAGGCCGTGTTTCTGTTGTCATATATTTATCCTTCTTTTTTATTAAATTTATCTTGTTACAGCCGAGATGTTTCTCATGATCGTCTGGTTCATGTCCGTAATGCTTTTCAAGCCTTCTTTAATGAAGTTCTCTAAAGCTGTTCTTGTCGAGATATCCTGCTGCATCACAGCCTGGATCGCTGACGACGGGCTTCCAACCAGGGTCGTTATAGATGTCAGGGTGCTGAGGATGTTTTGGCTTATGGTGCTGTCCCACTCTGTCAGGGGGTTGCCATTTGCATCCTTAGGGCTAACTTGAGCGTTGATTACATCATAGCCGCCCATAGCAGCCATCTGGCCGAATGTTAAATTCGGATATATTGTACTACTATACTCTATCCCACTACCGGCCGTAATGTAGACGAGGCCGTTTTCAGGGACTGTATAGCGGTTACCATTAACCCTTATTTCCATTCCTGGGGGATAGTTGTAATACCCGCTTTCATTGATTTTAAATGAATTTCTTTTTTCAATTGTAAACGTTTGTCCGTTGATTGATGCGACAGACGCTTCAAACTGTTCAGAGATGCCTGAAAGAGCAGGGTTGTTCTTAATGATGTCTCTCAGACCGTCGAGGTTCTTATAGAAGCTCGCCGCGTCGAAACTTGATCCTTTCATGTTGGCGATCATTTTCTCGATGTAGGCGTTTGCGTCTTTAAGAACGTCTAAAGTTCCGGCATATCCGTTAATGCCTCGGCCAACGTCTTCATCACGGCCGTTCATAATATGGGCCATTAAAAGAACAAGCAGCATCCAGGGGTTGCCTTTACACTGCGCAATCAGCTTCTGAATTTCTGTTCCATACATGCCATTGATCGCATCGATCACACTCGAGTTTTCGCCCTTAGAAGGCATGAGAATGATACCAAGCTCAAAGATCGAACGCATAATAAACTGATTATAGGTCATCGGTTTACCCGTATTTTCGTCAACCCAGGTCCATTTTTCTCCGCCAGTTAGAACGGGTACTTTAACCCAATTTTGCGCAGCCCAATCGTTAATAGACGCTTTCTGGGAGACAGCCTCGGTATACAGATCGTCAAATAGCTTGCTTTGGCCTCTGAGGCCGCTTAATTCATTAATCAGCTGATCTAAGAATTTTTGAGCATTGGCCTGGCCGTCTTGGAGGTTCGGTTGTGAAATAACAGAGGCTTTTGCCATCATTTGAATAACGTCCTGAAGGAAGTAGCCGCCGCCGTTCATAATCTGATTATTGACGAGGTCGCTAAGCCCTTCATATTTGGGGTCGTTCATATGAGCCCCGATTTCGATTGTAAATTGGAGCAGGAGGATTGTACCGTTATAGAACGCAGGCGAGCCGGGGTTGCTTTTTAACCAGCTTACAAGCCCTTCGTACATATGCATAATTTCATCAACAGACGGGTTTTTACTCCAGTCGATCCAGAAATTAGGCGTTTTACCCGCTTCATTATAGGGATACTTAATACCATCGCCCCTAGTGCCGTAAACAGACGGAGCTGATGGAATCGTCGAATTGTTATTACTTGCTTGAATGTTACTTGTCATAAACTTTATTACCTTTTTATATTAACTTATATTTCCCCTAACATAAGTTTAACATTATACTAATTATTTAGTCAAATTATTTTTATATCTTAATAATTACTTTAGTTGTTGATAATTAGGGTGTTAGAAGTGATTGAATATTAGATGTTTGAATTGCGCCAGTTCTTGTACAGGTTTCTTAAGATAGTACTGTAAACTGCGCTTGGATCACCGCCGGTGATCGTAATGTATTTGTTGTACACCTTGTCTGAGATGCCATCCACTTTTGGCGGGGGCCATTGGTTAGGATTGCTTGTCATTTGAGCTGTCAAAAGCCCAAACTCATTGACCATTTTGTTGAAGTTATCCATGTTCACGCCATTTCCGGGCCTGACCTCTTTTAGAAGGGCGTACATATCTTGCATCATTTGGGAGGCATTTCCTTGGCCTATCGACTCCATATAATGGGCATAGGTGGCCATGGCATAGGGGAAGAAGTTTGAAAAGGCGAAATCATCATTATTGGGGAGCCAGAAGTCGGCGGCATTGAGGGACTTTCCATAAGGCGTGCTAAGCAGGTCGGCATAAAGGACGGCAATGTCGATGATCACTTTTGGGTGTTCACTCAGGTTGGGGCCGAAGCCGGGGTCTTTTTTAATGTTGCTTAAAACGTAATAGGCATTCACGATTCCGGGCAGGGGGCCTTTAGAGCCTTCAGGGGGATTCCACCAGTTGTTAAAATCGGCGCCTTGATTTTTGAAGCTTGTGACAGTGCCATTGGCATCGAGGACGAAGCTTTTTGAGGCTTCGACTGCAAGCGCCCTGACGTTAGGATCTGTGCTGTTTGTAAAATCATACTTTTTGACAAGAGCCATGAATGCATTGGCTGCGGCAAGCGCTTTTGCGCTGTCTCGGTTTGCTCCAGAGAGATAGAGGTGCATTTCAGCGAGCAGCGCGGTGATCTCAACTTCTGCATACATGCGCTGGTATTTGTCTGAATCAATGGCGGCTGCAGAGGAAACGGCTTCAGCGCCTTCGCGTGCCAAAGCGCCTGCCTTGTTGGCAAGCTCTTCGATCGCGACTAAACTATAGGCCATCGTCCCCCAATTATCGGAAGGCTGCGATGGGAGCTGTGATCCTCCTGAAACGCCTGATACGTGCATTAGATGCTCTTTTGAAAATATTTAAGTTCTTTTTCCATATTTTTCATCATCGCCCAATCTTCCGGCTTGAAGTTGCTGGGATTGGAGAGGATTTGGCTTGCCTTCTCTTTGGTAAGGCCGGTTTTTGCGTAGATTTTTTCGGTGACCTGATTCAATCTGTCTTGAATCTCGGTGGCTTCTTTCAGGGCCTGCTCGCGCACCTCAGGATCGCTCGATGTCAATTTATCACGGATTGAGTCGAAGAATTTGAGCGTATCAAAAAGGATGGTCTCAAGCTGAGCCATTGTGATCTTTTGTGGGTTTTCAAAGATGTTATCAAGATTTTCCATAAAATTATTATAATTCATATTATTACTCCATTTCTAATTTTATATTATCAAATTATCTTTTGAATTTCAATGATATATATTTAAATTAATATAATAAGTTGATATAGAGTGGTTTAATGAAGTGCTTCATACTTAGATGGTTGCTAAAGCTGCGTTATCGCATTGAGGTTGAGGGTGTTGTGCCAGGGGAGGAGCCGTTTGTCGTAGCGGCTCTATGCAGCTCGAAGCTCGATCCTTTGATCCTGGCTGCCTATATACCGTCCAAAAGGGGGGTAATTGTTGCCGCTCCTACGCTGTGCATCCTGCTGCGCCAGTGGATTGCTTTGCCGCTCTTTCTGGATCAGGCGTCCAGGTTTTTTGGGCGGAGGGTGTTAAGAGTGGCTCTTCCCGCGCTTGAAAAAGAGCGGGAGAAAGACTGGATCGTTGTGGTGCAGGGTGCAAACAACCCTCTTCTCGAGGCGCTGCGTATAGAAAACAGAAAGATGTTTTGTGCAACGATTGAAGGGATGGAGGGGAGCCGCTTTATGGTCGGCACTTCAAGAGAGCCGCTTAAGTTTTGGAAAGCGGTGTCGCTTGTTGTGCGGAATGGGATTTTTTGGATGCCTAAGCGGAAGGTCAAGCTGACATTTCGAGAGGGTGGGATTTTATATCCCAATCGGGCGGTTTCAAAAGAGGTGCCTGATTTCTTCTGGAAAAAGAAGAGTCAAATTCCCGAGTTGAAATATGAAGAGGCCGTTTTGGCGGAAGTTTCAAGGCTTGCCAAAAAGCAGTCGATTCGAAAAGAAATGCATCTCTATGAAGATCTGATGCTCGATTCCCTCGATGTGACAGAGCTGATCATTACGATGGAAAAAAAGTTTGGCTGCCGCATTCCATTTGCAGCGGTTGAAACGGTTCAGGATGTCATCAGCGCTGCGAGGGGGATTTCCCGGCAGAAGCCTTTTAATCAGATCCCAAGCTGGATGAAACCACGCCCGGCTACTCAGCCGCCGGAAGGGAAATCTCTGGGTGAGGCTTTTTTAAGATCGTGCGATAGGCTCGGCAGCAGCCTTGCCGCTGCAGATCCCATGGGAGCCGTCTCATACGCGCGATTAAAATCTCTTTCGATCGGGCTGAGAGAGTGCGTGCAAAAGATTCCCGGAAAAGAAATCGGTGTTTTAATGGCGGCGTCTACCGAGACGTACTGCCTTATTATGGCGATCATTTTGGCAGGAAAAACTCCTGTGATGCTCAACTGGTCGCAAGGGCCCCTCTGGCTGGATGAAGTGCTGGAAGAGACTGGCATCGAGTTCATTGTGACATCAGCGCATTTTTTACAGCATCTTCCCATGGAACTCTCAGAAAAGATCGAAGAAAAAATGGTGCTGCTCGAAGAGCTGAACCAGGGAGTTTCTTTCGAGAAACGGCACGAGGCGCTAAAAATTTCCAGGCAGGCTGCAGATGAACTAATCAAGCGTTTCAATCTGGATGAGCTGAGCGGGGATGAAACGGCTGTCTTGCTCTTTACAAGCGGAACAGAAAAAATGCCCAAGGGCGTGCCGCTTTCCCACCTCAATCTCTTATCAAACCAGCGAGCGGTATTCGAATTTGTTCAATTTACGTCGGATGACGTTCTGATGGGACTGCTTCCGGTATTCCATGTCTACGGTTTCTCTCTCACGGGACTCTTTCCGTTGCTCATCGGACTCAAGACGGTGTATCACCCATCGCCGCTTGATTATCAGGGCGCCTTGAAAGAGATCGAGCGGTGGCAGGTGACAACGGTCGCTACCGTCCCGACTTTTATGCGAGGGCTTTTGCAGATGGCAGACTCCGTGCAGCTGAAGTCCCTGCGCCGTTATGTCGTCGGAGCTGAAAAGCCGCCGCCCGGGCTGATGGAGATGATCCCCCGCGGCGCCGAGGTGATTGAAGGGTATGGTTTGACGGAGTGCTCTCCGGTACTCACGCTCAAGCGATACCCGGACGATCCAGGTGTGGGAAAGCTGCTTCGCGGCATCGATTGCAAGATTGTCGATCCGGAGAGTTTTAAGCCGGTTAAAACGGGGAAAACAGGATTAATCATGGTTAAAGGCGCTAGCGTGTTTAAAGGGTATTACCGGACTTCTGGTGAAGGCAGCGAGTGGTTTAATACACAGGATATAGGGTTTTTGGATGAGAAGGGCTATCTGCACCTGGAAGGAAGAGAGAGCAGGACAGCTAAGATCGGCGGTGAGATGATCGGCCTTCCGGCGATTGAAACTATCGTGGCACAGGCGTTTCCACCAGCCCAGGTGGCCATTATCGCAGAGAGCGATCCCAAAAAAGGGTCGCATCTTGTGCTGTTTACAACGCGTGAGCTATCTTTGGAAGAAGTCAATCATGCATTGAATAAGGCAGGCTTAAGCCCGCTTCTTAAAATTTCCATGATTGAAAAAGTGGAGTCGCTGCCGCTGACGCCGCTAGGAAAAATCGATTATAAACGTCTTAGGAAGGCTTTTTGAAGAAAGCTGCCAGATCGTCCATGCTTGCTTTTAGAGCCTGAGAGTCCGTGGTTCCAATTTTCGATTTCATGGCCATTGTATAGCCGTCTGCGGTACCATCCCATGACCGTCCGCTGCACGTTGGGCCGAGGTGAGAATATGTCATACCTTCTACCTTAGGCAAGTTGTCAAAAGGACCTGATCCCCAAGACTTAGGCCAGCTTGCGAAGTCGCTTCTCCAGAAAACAAGACGGTATTCCTTGCTGGGGCTCGTAAATAAATCATAAAGTGTGACGGGTTTTTCGTTCTCGTCCAGCAGTTTTTGATCAGATCCGTATGAGTGCTCGGGAAATTCGATTTTGTCGAATTTCTCAAAAATGTTTTTTAGCTTATCTTCGAGCTCAGCTGTTTTTGCTCCGAAGAATCCGCCTGCTTTTTTATAAACAGTAAAATCGATGATGTTTCCAGAAGAGTCTGTAAATTTGTCGCCTTTCTTGACGGCTTCAAAAAATTGAAAGGCCATCATCAGGTTCATGACGTCATTAGAATTTGCAAGGTCGGCATCGCCAGCTCGGAGGATGATTGCAAGCATCTCAGCTGCATAGCCGGATGTATATAGATACTGGTTCAAAGCTGAAATTGTTTCATCTAATGTTACTGTTTTGACGGACATTTTTATTACCTAATTTTATAAAGTTATATTATCTCTAAATTAATTGTATAACAAATCCTTACACTTTGTCAACAAATTATTTACAAATGTAAGTTATTGATAGTTAAACTTTAAAGAATGGGGATCTTTTCTTGGGGGTGTCGTAAGCCCTTCTGGAAAAGAGCTCTGAGTGATGCTGCCCCATAAGTTCAGGGATGCGGGTGAGCAGTTTCTGCTCTTCAGGGGTGTAATTGCTGCTTTTTCGGACCTCTTTAATAAATTCTTCCTCAGAGATCTTCGACTGCTGCATGGCGTGGCTCATCTCGAGATCGATCCGTTTGAAAAGGGTCAGGATCTCTTTACGGGCGTTATTGCGGTCTTGTGGGGTTGAGCTTAAAAACTCCCTTTCAAGGCGGGGCATCTCGTTAAGTCCAATTTTGAAGAATTGGACGATTTTTTGAGGCCCTTCTTCTTTCACATGCTCAAAGGCGAGCTGCCAGGCGTAGTGGTTCATATCCCGACACATAAGGAGTTTCACAATTTCCTTCAATGCTTTATCATCAAGCAAAAAGAGGATCTATGAAAAGGCGGGTTTATTTTATTCCAAATGCCATTACGGCCTTTGCGCTGGCATGCGGTTTATTTGTCATTTTTAAGATCAATATGGTCGAGCCGGGAGAGGGGAGCTATCATGTGCTTTTCACCTCTCTGTTAGTGCTTCTGGTGGCGGCAGTGGCCGATGTGCTGGACGGGGCTGTTGCACGGATTATTAAGGGTGAGAGTGAATTCGGAATCATTTTTGATTCGCTTGCCGATGCGGTCAGTTTCGGTGTCGCGCCCTCTGTGCTGCTGCTCAAGAGTTTGTCGCTGGAGCAAGGAACGGGCCTTTCGTTTTTTGCGATTTTTGGGGCGATGGTTTATTCCATCTGCGGTGTTTTGCGGCTGGTCCGTTTCAATGTAAAAGGCGCCATCGCAAAAGGGAATGCAGAGGAAGAGGCGGCTCAGAAGAAGAATTTTACAGGTCTTCCGATCCCGGCAGCTGCCCTTGCGGCCGTTTCCAGCAACTTATTCTTTGTTTCGACATTTGAGGAAAAATGGCTTCATTTATCAAGCCCTGCAGCTGCGATTGTTTTGACAAGCATCTGGATTGCTCTCGGCCTTCTCATGGTCAGCCGCTGGAAATTCCCCAGTCTTAAAGTCCTTCATTTCCGCATGCCGTCGCTTCAGCTGCTGCTGCTCATGATTTTCGTGGCGATCTTTCTTTTATACGGGATATTGAACTTCCTTCCCGTTGTCCTGCTCGGCGTTACCTGGGGCTATATCATCCTGGGGGTGATCCTCTCGACGATCCGGCTCATCGCAGGCAAAAAATCGAAAACATTGGAAGACTTTGAACCCGAAGAAGAGGAAGCCGATTGATTATTGTCATTATTGCGCTTAGTTTAGGCCTTGCGTTTTTAGCATATCGGTATCACAGGCTTCTGCTCAGATGCTCGCTTGCGGAGCAAAAAATACGGTCGCAGGAAGAGCTTCAAGCGGCGTATGATCAGATATCCAAAGAGTCGTTCAGTCTGGCGCAGGAAAAAGCGCTCGAGGCCGAAGATGAAAAACGGAAAATCCTTTCTGAGATGCTTTCAAAACTTGAAGGTCAGATTCGTAGTTTAGAAGCCGAGCGCAAAACCGACCACGGCTCTTTAAAGCACCAGCTGAAATCGCTCCTGGATGCCGAACATCAACTTAAATCAGAAACATCAAAGCTCTCACGCGCGCTCAGATCTCCCGCAGGACGCGGAAGGTGGGGCGAGATCCAGCTGCGGCGTGTCGTGGAGCTGGCCGGGATGATCGAGCACTGCGATTTTATCGAACAGGGATTTGATATCAGCGATGGCGTGCGCAGAAAGCCTGATCTGATCATCAAGCTTCCCGGCGAGCGGCAGGTGATCATCGACGCGAAGGTGCCCTTGGAAGCCTACCTGGAAGGAGTCGAGCAGACCGACGAAGTCCTAAGGCTGGAAAAGTACAAGCTGCATGCGCGCCAGCTCAAAGAGCACATCAATATCTTGGGCAAGAAAAACTATTGGGAGCATTTTCAGCCGACGCCGGAATTTGTTGTGTTATTTATTCCCTCTGAAACAATCTTTGCGGCGGCGCTTGAAACAGATCCGACGCTCATGGAATCGGCTGTTCTACAAGGTGTGATTTTAGCAACGCCCATGACCCTCATCGCGCTTCTTAAAGCCGTTGCCTACGGCTGGAAGCAAGAGAGCCTATCGCGCTATGCCGAACGTGTCAGCGAGCTGGGTCAGGAACTCTACAAGCGCGTCTCGGATCTCACCGGCCATTGGAGTCATTTAGGGAAAGCTCTTGATAACGCCGTTTCCGCCTTCAATCAGGCAACCGGATCGCTTGAGCGAAACGTCCTGTCATCTGCGCGCAAATTCAACGATCTCGGCGCTGCGAGTTCGATGCAGCCGCTCAAAGAGGTGCCGCTGATTGAGCAAAACGCCCGGCAGTTTGTCGCAGCCGAGCTGAAGACTAATGAACCCTCATGACGAGCTTGCCTTTCACGCTCCTATCTTCGAGGAGGGCATGGGCGGCGCGGACGGTTTCAACAGAAAGAGAGCCTATCACTTGGACGTGGGGTGGATGAAGGGTTTTATGTTCAAACATTCGCGTGATTTCTTTGAGATGGCAAAGGTAAATTCCCCAATCGGCGTGGTCGGGGGAAGCTAGTTCTGCGCCGACCATCACCTGGAGGATGGAAACATTGCGCATGCGAGGAACAGCATTTTCATTCCAGATGGGATAGGTGAAATCGTGCTCGGGAAGTGCGGTGGAAAAGTGGCCTGAGTATCCGGTGAGCTCCAGACAGAGTTTTTTCATATCTTTGCCCACAAGATCAATAGTGGAGTTGAAAAAACGGCCATGATTGAGCGCGAGGATCTGTTCTTTGAGTTTCTCAAAGGGGACGTCTTTGTACAGGATAATGCTATTTCGAGAAATGCCGAGGTTTTTTACTAAAAGTGCTGCGCTTTTTTCATCTTTGGCAACTGTGATGATATTTTTCACGCCGGCAGATCGGATGAATTCGTAAGCAAAGGGGCCGACGCCTCCACCGATCCCAGCAACAAAAACAGCATCCTCTTTTTTAAAAGGGATGCCTGCCAGCGTTGCGCGGTATGCCGTCATAGCGGCAAGCGGAACCGCAGCAGCTTCTTCAAAAGTGAGGTTGGAGGGTTTTTTGCAAACAAGTTCAACGGGGGCCGAGGTGTATTCCGCGTAGCTTCCATTGGAGCTTCTGAAGAATGACATGGCATAGACTTCATCTCCGACAGCAAATTCTTTAACGTTGGGGCCTACAGCATCAATGATGCCGCTGCAATCGCAGCCAAGGATCTGTCTTTCAGAGCTTCCATAGTTTTTATACCAGCCTTCCCGAATTTTCCAATCGACCGGATTGAAACCGGCAGCTTTGATCCGAATTCTAACCTGCCGATCCTGCGGGACAGGAAGAGCGACATCTTCCAAATTAAAAACGTCAGATGATCCAAAACCGTTCATGACAATGGCTTTCATGACTTGCGATGATTTCAGGTTTTGTTCATTCTTTCAAGCGCAAAAAGAAATCCCTCTGATCGGTTGCTGAAAAGCTCTCGAACAGAGGGATTAAAAAGCGACTCGAGCGAATTAGGTCACTTCAGGTCGTTATTCTTTACCTTCAGTTAAATCATCAATTGCTTTTTGTGCGTTATTGAGAAGGGCTTTAGCTCTTTCGCTTAACTCAACATTAGCTGCAGGAGTTTCAACTGGTTGTTCAACTGGAGTTTCAATAGCTTGCTCTTGAGCAACTTCTTGTGTTTTTGCAACGACTGCTGTTGCAGTAGCAGCTGTATAGTAGTTTGAGATGCGTGATTGTAAATCTCTGAAAGAAATTAATCCGTTGTAATTAGCAACAAATGCAGCTGTACCAAGTGCAATCAGACCAGATACGACATTAATAACTCTAGGTGCAGTGATCCATGCGGTTTTTTGATCAGCTTTTGCTGTAGATGCTTCTTTAGAAATAAAAAGTCTATTTCCAATGAGTTTAGCTGTAATACCTGCAGCGACACCGCCAAGAAGAGCTGAGCCAATTTGGAAGGCTTGTTTTGAATTAACTGATAACATGCAAAATCCTTGTTGTTTTGAATTAATAAGAACGATTTTATTATAATCTGTTGCTATATTTTAATTACAGTATAGCAGTTAATTTATGTGTATTTGTAAATCATTTAATTGATAGTTATGAATCTTTTAATTGACAGATCCACTCTTCGTCGACACCGGCGAGGCGGCGGTGCTCGGGGTAGTATTGCTGCCCTTTGGCGCGGGAAGGGGTGAGGCGATGATGGATGTTTTGAAGCCAGGTTTCCCAAGGAGAAATAGCAGGGTCTTTGAAGTTTTTAAGCCATTTGCTGCCGAATGCGACATGCTGGATCTCGTCGGTGAAGATCTGCTTCATGAGGTTTTCCGATTCAAAGTCACCATGAGAGGCGAAGGCTGATCCGTAGATGGGAGCGAAGTCGAGGTTGGCCATTTCAAAGGTCATACTCATCATGCTGATATATTTTAAGGGTGTATTGATGTAGTGGACGTAAGACCAGAAATGGCGGTAGAGGGGTAGGTCGCCGAAGCGGACGCCCATCTGGGAGAGTCGTTGGATGTAGAGGCGGACGTGCTCTTGTTCTTCTTTGAGGGTGTGGGCAAGTCCTTTGCGGAAGTTTTTGGGAGCATCGGGAAAGGCCAGGAGCGCGTGGGCCATGATTTCGACGGCGAGCAGTTCGTGGCCGGCGAAGCGGTGGAGGCAGACGGCTCTTTTGTCGGGGCTGCCCAGCGCGATAAGGGAGGGAAGGCGGTCTTTGCGGGTGTGTTTGCGAAATTGGAGGTCGGTAGTGCGGACGGGTTCGGCAATGAGGAGTGCCGGGCCGGGGTTTTCGTCGGTTAAAATCTCCGGGCAGAAGAGTTTATCGGACAGCTCTCCGGAAGTTAATATTTGATGGGCCCACTCTCTATATTCCATAAAAAAAAGAGTCCTTACTTGTGTAAGGACTCTTTTATTTTAATGAATCGGCTTATTCAACAGATAGGACGAAATAAGCTGGGAACGCAAAATTGTTGTTAGAGCGAGGCACTACGAGTATAGAAACTTTTTTACCTACATATTCCTGGAGGTTGACTTGTGTGCTATACAGGTACGCTTTCGGGAGGTCTTTGTCTTTTAAGACATAGTCGCCGGGTTTGTGTTTGACCATCGATGAATATGGTTCGACAATTCCGGTGAGGATCACTCCTGCCTGGCGCTGCTCGTCATAAAACTCATCGATCGAGCGGTCTTCATTACGGGAGGACCAGGAGAGGTAAAGAGACTCTTCGACGGGCGCCCACATTTTCATGCGGTCTGTAGGGTTCATGGCCAGGTCGGCAAAAGAACCTGATTTTGTCTCTTCAGAAATTTTACCTTCAGCTACTTCTTCGAGGTAAGCGATCTTGCGGGCCGTATATTCTTCCTGGAGCATGTTAAAGCCTTGCTTTGCTTTGTCGCAAAGATCGGGAAACTCATGGAATTCATTCATAACGGTTTGGTAGTTGTGGTTGATACGCTCTACATCCATTTCACGATACGATTTTTTCATTTCGGCTTGTGTAAGGAGCGTTGCTGCATCAAGGAGCTGCTCGGCAGTCATCCGTTTTTTATCGAGCTGGGCTTTCACTTCGGGTCCGCCTACAGTATCGATGTATTCTTTTGCGACATAGAAACGTGTGCCGGCTGGAGGTGCGATCTCATACCATTTATTATTTAGAGCGCTGAGCACTCCTTTGATTTGATCGCCGCTGTTGAGGTGGCCGATGACGGGTGCGTCAAGGGAAGGCTCTAATCTAACGTTAACGCGGTTTCCTTCTACAATTCCATCAAGGACGAAGCTGCGGAAAACATAAGCTTTGCTTCCGGCTGGCGGCTCTACGGCGTAAAAATCACCTTTTTCACCGACGACGACGAGAAGATCTGTGCGGTTTAATTCTTTGATGACGCGTCCTTCGAGGTCAGCAGATGCGCGCAGGCGCACTTTGTTTCTTTTTAGCTTGCCTGTGAAGGGTGAAAATGGTCTTTCAATGACTGCTACGGCAGGAGCTTGTTCAACGATCGGCTGCGCAAAGAAAGGCTCAGGCACTTCAGACGGTGATATATCAAGTGGTTCAATTGCAGATGGAGCGGCTGCCGTCATATCTTCGGCTGAATTATCAGCATAAGCTAGTGAAAAGCAGCAGATCCCAAACAGTAATGATACTGAAAAATAACGCTTGGACATGTAGAAATCCTCCTCAATCTATAAGAATGTATTAATCGTCATTCTAAGAGATTGAGGTTTTTTAACACCACAGAAAAGAGCTAGGAGCTTTTCAAGACGGCCTGGATGTGTTCACATTTTTTACTGCCGCAGGTGCAGCCGAGAGGCTCGCCCAGATACACATTATAATGAACTTTGTTATCAAATGGATCTGTAACTGAATAAAGTTTGTCGCTTATTTGTTTAATATCCCACGATCTAAATGTTAAGTCTTCATCGGATACGACTTCTTCTATAAGGACAGGTTCTTCTTTGGCAGAGCCGAGAACCGCGCGCATGATCTGGCAATGGGGGCAGTTGCAAGCGGGATCGGGCATTTGAATGGATGAGGCGTCTTCCGGAAGCAGTCCCTTTGTCATTGCAGAGATTCTTTCAAGCATTTCAGGCGGGAGGGGCGCGCTGTCTTTTTGTTCATCGCTGTGTTGAATGATGGAGGTGAGCCCTTCCAAATTAGGGAAAGCGAAAGGAAACGGAATGGATGCGGTCATCAGAGTATTTTTATTTGTTCCTTCGTCTTCCACAACTTTTGCATGGCAGGCAAAGATTTCTTCAATCGTGTTTCTGTCAAGATTGGGGATTTCAACTTTTGATCCGGTGATGAGCTCAATGATCAGGATGTGCCCATAGGAGCGCGATTCAACCTGCAGTGAGACGATGTTTTTCCAAGATGAGGAAACGTACGGTGGGATGCTTAAGATTTTATCGGTGATCTTCATGAGGGGCCTCCTGGTTACAAAGTTCATTATAGCCAACCCCTATAACCGAATCAACAAAATTAGCACTAACATGCTTTGAGTGCTGGATTGTTTGTGTAAGTCTTTAAATATAAGATTTTTGTAGAAAATTGTTGTTTATCCTTGCCTCATTATATATTGTGAAAATAAAATTCTTACTTTAATAAAGGGCCAGTATGTCACGAAAATCTTTTGTCATCGACACCAACGTATTACTCCATGATCCAGAAGCCATCAAACGATTTAAGGATAATGATGTCATTATTTGTCTAGCGGTGCTGGAGGAGCTGGATACGATGAAAAGGCTCTCCGATGAAATAGGTAAAAATGCCCGCCATGTGATGCGGTATATCGACTCCATTAAAAATCAGGGAAACAGCAATTTGCAAGATGGCGTGCCCATTGAAAACGGGATTAAGGTTATAGTGAATGTCGAGCTTAAACTTCCTGAAAAGAAATCGTTCCCGCTGCCTCTGGACCGTGCGACCAACAAGATTTTGATGACGGCTTTTGTATTAAAGGAGATGGGCAAGGAAGTTGTTTTAGTCTCTAAAGATTTCGTCACGAGGGTCAAAGCTGAGGCGATTGGCCTTGAGGCGGAAGATTACGAAAATCTTAAATTCTCCTATGACAAAATGTACCGCGGCTATCGTAAAGTGGATGTGCCGAAGAAGGAGATCGATCTTTTCTTTAAGGATGGATCGATATCGGTATCAGGGAAAGATTTCTCGCCGAATGAATATTGTGTGATGACCTCGCCGGAGCAATCATCTGCCGTGTGCAAATATAATCCGGAGTCCAAAAAACTCGAACCCCTTATTAAGCTATCACGGGATATATGGGGAATCCATCCGCTGAACGTCGAGCAGAAGTGCGCGCTGGACCTGCTCCTTAGAGACGACATCAAGCTTGTGACGCTCATCGGCCCTGCCGGTACGGGTAAAACGCTCCTGGCGCTTGCCGCCGGGCTTAAAAAAGTGTTCGATGACAACGTTTACACCAAAATATTAGTCAGCCGTCCTATTATTCCTCTTGGAAAAGATATCGGATACCTGCCGGGCACCAAAGAAGAGAAGCTCTACCACTGGATGCAGCCGATCTACGATAACCTGGAGTTCCTCTGCTCATCAACAACGGGATCGACTAATGGCCCCGACGCCCAGCAGTGGATTATCGAGAGCAAAAAGCTTGAGATGGAAGCTGTGACTTATATCCGCGGAAGATCCCTGCCGAAGATGTATATTATTATCGATGAAGCTCAAAACTTAACTCCTCACGAGGTTAAGACGATTATCTCGCGCGCCGGCAAAGGAACAAAAGTGGTTCTCACGGGAGATCCGACTCAGATCGACAACCCTTATTTGGATAAAGACTCCAATGCTCTCACCTATGTCGTGGGCAGAATGCGTGATTATCCAACCTACGGCCATATGTTCCTTGACAGAACGGAGAGATCGGAGCTGGCTGCGATCGCTGCAGAGGTGCTGTAAAAGATTCGCCTCTTTTTAATAATCCGCCTGGAGCTTAATATCTTCATTGTGAATGCACAAGGAGGTCATTATGGCAACATTCATTCGTATTATTGGATTACTGATTCTTGTTGGAGGAATTGTTGTATTTTGGTTTGGTTTTAATTCCTCGCAAAAAATTCCTGAAAAAGGATTGGAAAAAGTCACCGGACGCTATTCAGATGGAACGATGAAATATATTGTCGGAGGTATTTTAATGGTAGTCGGTGGTTTGGCGATTTCATTAAACTGTAATAGGTTCTGTAAAAAATAATGGCTTATCGTCCTGAGAGGCTTCCATTGAAGGATCTTAACTGGCAGAAATTTGCCGATCTTCTTTGGAAGGCTCATGCTGTACTGGGACGTTTTGACCAAATGGTTCGGAGCGTCCCTTATTCTACAGAGTTTTTCTCTCCTTTATTGCATAAAGAACTTATCTCCTCTCATCCATCAGAGAAAAAAGTTATCCGTTATCAAAAAGCGCTTCATGCTGCGACTCTTGGTGCGAAAAAACCGTTTACGCTAGCTCTTCTTCGCAAAATGCATCGTCTTTTAAAGGAGGGAGCGGCTCCTTCCAAAGATATCGGACGATTTCGCAAGAGGCAAAACTGGATCGGGCCTGAAGGGGGCAGCATCAAAGAGGCATATTTTTTGCCTCCTAAATTTAACGATGTTCCGAGATACATGGACAATTTAAAACAGTATCTCAACTCGCGTGAAAAAGATCCGCTTGTTCAGCTCTCTATTTTCTTTGCTCAGCTTTTAATTATTCATCCATTCATGGACGGCAATGGTCGTTTGGCAAGAGCTTTGATTCCCATGATCCTTTATAAAAAGAAAGTTATTTCCGCTCCGCTTTTTTTCATGAGCGCCTATTTCAATAACTATCGGCTGAAATATTTTGAGAAGCTTTTTGCCATCTCAGAAAAGAATGACTGGGAGGGTTGGATTCGCTTTTTTCTTGAAGGGGTTATTGAAGTAGGGGAGAAGAATCTAAAAAAAATGAGCTCGATTCTGAAAAATCGAGCTCATTAAAATAATCAACCGCAGGTTCCGCAGCCTTTTTTCATTTTCTTCTTCGTTTTAGAAGAAGATTTTTTTGCTGGTTTTTTTGCAGCTTTTTTTGCTTTTTTAGCCATTTCGGTCTTTCCTTTTATCTACTTTTTCTTAGATTTTGTAGATTTTTTTGTTTTCTTCTTTGCTGCTTTTTTTGCTTTTTTAGCCATAGAACCATCCTTTTTTTTAAATAGGCGTGTCATAAACACACGCACTAGACTAACACAACGCATAATACGATTGAATTTTTTATTCAACAAGTGAATGATTTATTTTTCATGTCAGACAAAATTTTGTGGCAAAAACCTAAGCTTCATGAGAACTCGATGCACCATCGAAAGGTGAGTTGGCTTGAGCTGTTTTTTGATTTGGTTTTCGTTGTTGTTATCTCGGAACTTGTCCATCTTTTATCGCAAGATCTCTCTCTTAAAATGGTTGGAAATTACATTTTTCTTTTCATGCCTGCATGGTGGATATGGATCGGTGCAACATTTTATAACGACAGGTTTGAGACCGAAGGGTTGGAGAGCCGTATTTTTACTTTCATGCTGATGATTCCTGTCGCTGGGCTCGCGATTTTTGTTCATCATGTTCATCTAGATTCGGTATGGGGTTATGGAATGTGCTACATCATTGCGAGAGTTTGCATCATGCTGCTGTGGGCGCGTGCCGCTGTGCACGAAAAAAGATTTCGCCCTGTAGGTGCGGTACTCATGTGCGGATATGGCTTAGGCGTTATTTTATTTCTTTCATCGCTCTTTGCAGGTGATTCATTGCGGTATACTTTATGGAGCCTGGCTTTGATTTGCGATCTCTCCACGCCTCTTTTTACTCTGCGAAGACAGGTCAAGCTTCCTCAGTTTAATTTATCCAAGCTGACAGAACGGCTCGGGCTCTTTGTTTTGATTGTGATTGGAGAAACTTTAGTCGGTGTGATACGGGGAGTTGCCCGGCACCACCATTTTAATTTCAAGATTTTTTCGGAAGGAATTTTAGGAGCGGCGATCAGTTTTGCAATTTGGTGGATCTATTTTGACTATATCGCCAGACGATCGCCCAAGCCCAGCCACCGGGCTACATTTGCTTGGAGTTATTTACATCTTATATTGGTGATGAGTATAGGATCGGCTGGCGCATCCCTTCTTTCTGTTCTTACTTCGAAGCGTCATACTCCATCAGACCCCGCCAGAATTCTGCTGGCTTTTTCTATTGCTGTTGCATTGGTGTTTATTGGATTAATCGAGTTAAATCTAAAGAAAGAGGAGGAAGAGTTGATAAATACCAAAATCACAACAACTCTAAAATTTCTATCGGCATTTCTTATCTTTCTTGTAGGTGTATTTGGGCATGAGATTCACGCGTTTTCGATATTAGCTCTTATTTTTGGAGCGCTTCTTGTGCCGATCGGATATAGCATAATTGGGAAAGTGTCTGTTAAGGAAGGCAATTCTTATGAAGATTGCTAGCCCGATGAGCAAAGAGGCTAGAAATCAAAATTCCTCTTGTTATTTGTGGTGTATAAATTTATCAAATTTGGTGCAAAACAGATGAGTAAAACGATCGTAATTGTGGGTGGAACTTCAGGAATTGGTCTTGCGGCTGCCCAAAAGTTGTTACAGCAGGGAAGCACTCTGTATGTTTCAAGCAGAAATAAACCCGTCAATCTTGCAAGCCAAATTAATCACTTTGTAGGAGATGCTGTAAATGGAGAGCTTCCTCTGATTGAGGATGCAATTGATGGTCTTGTCTACTGTCCGGGGACGATCACTTTAAAACCGTTTCAAAATCTGACAATGGACGATTTTAAGAGAGATTGGGAAATAAACTTTCTTGGAGCTGTTAAAACAGTTCAACATTTTCTGCCCCAACTTAAAAAAGCGCAAAGCGCCAGCATCGTCTTAATGAGCTCTGTTGCCGCAACATGCGGTATGCCTTACCATGCATCGATTGCCTCGGCCAAGAGTGCCATTGAAGGGCTTGTGCGCTCCCTGGCTGCCGAGCTTGCACCATCGATCCGCGTGAATGGAATAGCTCCCTCCGTAACAAGGACGCCCCTTGCTTCGTTTCTCTTGAATTCGGAAACAAAAGAGCTGCGTGCTAAAAAGAGACATCCTCTTGATAGAATTGGAACACCTGAAGAGATTGCTGCGATGATTTGTTTTCTGCTTTCGGATGATGCCAGTCTAATGACGGGGCGTATTTTATTTGGCGATAGCGGCCTCTCAATTTTGAGGCTTTTGTGAAAGTTCTTATCACTGGAGCTAACGGTTACATTGGAACGCGGCTAGTGCCTCTTGTGGTTGAACAGAAGCACGAAGTCTACTTGCTTGTTCGAAGCGCCTCTCGCCTTCATCTTCCCGAGGAGATCAAAAATAAAGTGCATGTGATCGAGGGAGATCTTCTAAAACCTTCCACGCTGGAAAGGATTCCCGCTGATATCGATGCGGCCTATTATTTAGTCCATTCGATGAGTCAGTCTGCAAGCGAGTTTACAGAGCTTGAGTCTGAATCAGCAAAAAACTTTCGAGACCAGATGGCTCAAACAAAAGCTCAGCAGATCATTTTTTTGAGCGGGCTTGTGAATGATGCGGATCTTTCAAAACATCTATCCTCCAGAAAACATGTGGATGAAATTTTAAGAGAAGGCCCTGTGCCTGTTACAACCCTTATGGCAGGAGTGATCATTGGCTCAGGAAGCGCCTCATTTGAAATCATCCGCGATCTTGTTGAAAAAATTCCTCTTATGATCACACCTAAATGGGTTGAAAATAAAACGCAGCCCATTGCAGTGAGGGATGTGCTCGATTATCTGATTTTTGTTTTGGGAAATCGTGAGTGTTTCGGAGAGAGGTATGAAATCGGAGGCCCCGATGTGCTGACATATCGAGAGCTTCTTTTGAAGTATGCTCAGATGAGAGGGCTTAAGCGCAGAATAATCAGGGTTCCTTTTTTTACCCCGAATTTATCGTCGTACTGGCTTTACTTCATCACTTCAGCAAGCTATACGCTTTCCAGGTCTCTTGTGGAGAGCCTTAAAAATAATGCGGTGTGCCGTGAAAATCGGATCCAAAAGCTTTATCCAAAGCAGCTCCTCACTTATGAGCAGGCCCTGAAAAGAGCTTTGGATGTCATTGAAGAGGATAAAGTGCCTTCCAGCTGGAAAGATGCGATGGGATATTCTCATCTCAGTCCAGATTTATCGATATACGTCAATGTACCCAGTTATGGTGTGATTCAAGAAATAATTCGTATTCCTTTTTCATGTTCTTTAGAGAACGTCGAAAATGAGGTGTGGTCTTTAGGGGGAGATAAGGGTTGGCTTTTCATGAACTGGGCGTGGAAGCTGCGGGGTTTTTTCGACAAACTCGTAGGTGGAATAGGCCTTCGGCGCGGCCGGAAAAGTCCTACAGATATTCATCCGGGAGATGCGTTGGATTTTTGGAGGGTTGTGGTTGCTGATAAAACCCATCACCGCCTGCTTTTATACGCTGAAATGCGTGTTCCTGGGGAGGCATGGCTTGAATTTAAGATATCACGAGGGCTTTTGACGCAGATTGCAACTTTTAGGCCTCAAGGGGTTTTAGGACGCCTTTATTGGTATGTGCTCTATCCTATCCACTGGTTCATTTTTCGTGGAATGGCTAAAAAAATTATTGCATATTCTAAAAAATGAAGTTACTTGACCCAGGCTTTCATAGAGGGTAAACTACTCGCCTTATGATTCAATTTGATGATGCGGAACTTTCATTTTCGGGACATCCTGTCTTTAAGGATGTTTCATTTTCGCTTCAGAAGGGGGAGCGGTGCAGCTTTGTCGGACGCAATGGATCCGGCAAGTCGACGCTGTTTAAGCTGATTGCAGGAGAGCTGGAGGCTGATGGGGGGACTATCTCTATTTCCAAGAACTATCGCATCGGCTACTTAAACCAGCATATCCGCTTTACTCAAGGATCGATTTTACAGGAGGCGGCGCTGGGGCTTCCTGAGCATGAGCGGGAAGAGCTGTATAGGCGGAGAAGATTTTGTTCGGCCTGGGATTCACGGAAGAGGATCTTGACAAGTCTCCAAGCGAGTTCTCCGGGGGATATCATTTAAGGCTGCATCTTGCCAAAGTGCTGGTCTCTGAGCCCGATTGCCTTTTACTCGATGAGCCGACCAACTATTTAGACATCTTGTCGATCAGATGGCTGACGAATTTTTTAAAAAGGTGGCCGGGCGAGTTCATCGTGATCTCCCATGATCGCGATTTTCTTGACAATGTCTCGACGCATACGATGGGGATTCACGGGAAAAGGTAAAAAAGATCAAGGGGGTAGGAGGCTCGATTTCTTTCAGCTGATCCTGCAAGATGAAGAGCTCGATGAAAAGTCGCCGTGAAGTGGAGAAAAAGCGGGCCCACATGCAGAGCTTTGTCGACAGGTTTGGAGCAAAGGCTTCAAAAGCCGGGCAAGCGCAGGCAAGGCTGAAAATGCTCGAGCGCGTGCCTGTGCTGGATCAATTGAACCAGATCTCCGAGCTCTCATTTGCGTTTCAAGAAGCGCCGTTTCCCGGCAGGAAGATGCTCGAGGCCAGCCATCTTCAGTTTTCATATACGGACGAGCCTCTCATTGACGATGTTACGCTTGAGATCGAAAAAGGGGAAAGAGTTGCCATCATCGGAAAGAACGGACGCGGCAAATCAACCCTTCTGCGCCTTCTCGGCGGCGATTCTCATCCCCAAGAAGGGGGCTGTCGAATATTCGGATAATACGCGCCTGGGATACTTTGGGCAGACGCATATCGACAGGCTGGACACCAAACATACGATTACCGAAGAAATCGCCCTTGCCAATCATGCCCTTAACTTCACTCAGGTCAAAGGGATCGCCGGGGCCATGATGTTCAGCGGAGCGCTCTCCGATAAGAAAATATCGGTTCTCTCAGGCGGTGAGAAGAGCCGCGTTCTTTTGGAAAAGATCGTGGCCAAGCCTTGCAACCTGCTGCTGCTGGATGAACCGACGCATCACTTGGACATTGAATCGATCGAGGCTCTCATCGATGCTTTGGAGGATTTTTCAGGCTCTGTTGTCATGGTCACCCACAGCGAGCTTATCCTGCGAAGGCTGAACCT
>CAVTNO010000006.1:0-313272 GCA_963736155.1 uncultured Rhabdochlamydiaceae bacterium
AGGAGTTAACCCTTAGACCTTGTTTTTTTACCTTAGATGAAGTCTTGCTCGACGCTCTAGCAACAGTGAAAGATACTTATCTTGATAGGATTTGGATAAAAAACTGCTTGCAAGCAGTTCATTCCATGAAGAACTGACCACTTTAAATCGGTTGATTTCTTCTTCCAAAACTTTATCAGAGAGCTTGAGCCTCTCCTTACCAAAATAATCAACTAGATCCGCACGGCTAAGTTTGTTTTTTTTGCCTCGTAGCGGAAGAGCAATTTCTTCCTGAGCTTTCATAACAATGCTTGAATTAACCAAATCATACACCGGACTTAGCTGCACCTTGCCCTGTCTTCTTATCATGGAAAAATTCTTCAAATGCGCATCTTCATTTCCCACGAGAAAATTAAAAAGCGTTAAGCGAAATAATTTGATTTTTTCAAGTAAAGGAAAAGTACAGAATTGTTCGATCACTGATACTAATTTTTCCATGCTGGATTCATACTTCGTATCCCGGGAAAATCCCACAAGCTGTGAAAAATCTTCAACGCTCACTTTATGGCCGCCTGGTAATCGATCAAAACGTCTGATAAAATAAGTCAATGAGCTATCTTGGTTGTAAATCATCCCGTGAACTGGCACTTCCAGGCCAACCAGTTGTGCCAGCCGCATCGTTAGATCCTCATTTTGAGGAAGCTCGTCAAAAAGTAGATGAGGAGGCTTAAAAATGAATGTGCCTCCTCGATCTACAATTTCAAACATTCCATGGGCAACATTCAATTTCACTATCAGTTTGGACTGTACGCCTTGAAGAGAGATTTTTGAAGCTTGTTGAACAGCAAGATCTCGCTGCTGTTTTGCGGTAAAAGGGAAATCGTGTAATTCCTTAAGTTTTGGCGACAACAGTTTTATCCCTTTTTCAGAATACTTGCGATCGTCACAGAACTCATAGGTTATAGGACAACGATTCATTCAAAAGCCTCAATCGTGACATTTCCTACAACATCTCCTCCCACGGCAAGAAGCTGTCCCATAAGATCGTCTCTGTCCAATTTTGTTTGGCGAAGAAGCCCTTCCAACATCACCCCTTCAGGAAGAAGCCCTTCAAAAAAAGGAGGAAATCGATCGAACTCATAGACTTTTTGCTCGGTGGGCATCGTTAATGAAACAGATGTCCCTTTATAGGAGTCTAAATAGATAAATCGGTAGTGTTTACCTCTTTCTATTTCTTGCAACTCGCCGGCAGGCACTCCATCTACAGAGATTTTAGCTCTCTTCATTTAACTCCTCTTCGAAATGCTGCATTAAGGGGCTCTGAAAATCGATTTGAATATTCAATACTTCAAACAGTTTGAGCAACGTATTCAATTTAACGTTAAGTTTCCCTTTTTCTATATCAAAAACCACTGTCTTTCCAAGGCCAGCCATTCGGCCTAACTCTTCCTGAGTCAAACCACTTTGTTTTCTATGGTACCTGACCATTTGACCAAAGACCTTGCTATTCAATAATCTCATGTTTTTACCGCTATAGTGGTAATTATATGTGATTTCACAAGGTTTGACAAGCAATATCCAACAAAAGCACTCTTTATTACTGCTTTAGCAGTAAAACAAGCCTTTAACACCAAATAATTTATTGAATCCAATCGTCACAGATGTTATAATATTTATTATAATAATGAACTAAAAGGATAATAAATATGAGTACAACAAACCTTCTTACAATTAACAACCATTCACTGACCGGTGAAAGCCCCTATCTCTTAAATCGGGATGGGTCAATTATGGCCCCGCGGGCAATCATGGGCCGGCATGATCAGGAAGCTTTGTTACAGCGCTTCCCCAATCTCAGGATAATTGACGCGGCATATTGGGAAAGCCGTGGCATAACAGTGCAAAATGAACCGCCTATAGATAACTACGAAGTGGTTCCAGTTCTTAAAACCTTATATCGGAATTCTGTTGCTTTAGAGATAACCATTTTAACTATTCCTAAAGGACTTACACGAGCAAAGGTTGTTCAATCTGATCAGATCATGAGCCTTAATTCCGATGATGTCAAAAACAATGGCCAAGTTATAATTGACGGTTTTTTTATGGATGATATTGTTGACCCTCCTTCACAAAAAACCTACCGAATTATCATAGCTAATCAGCCTATCGAAAGTGATCAAATAAATTATCTTAGAATGCCCCGCATCATAGAAGCAGTCGCTTTAATGCATTTAGATACCACTCCCATCAATTCGGCTACAGATTGCTGTGAAAATGTAAGACTCATGCCTGATTCCAGTTTAGCTGAGAAAGTTGTTTATGTTAGTAAAGAAAAGGATAGCTCGATTGAAATCACGGAGGCTGTCTTTGATCTAGATGGAAACAATTCATGGCCGGTATATGAATGCAAATAAATTAAAATCAAATTAGAACTGTCTCATTGTTAATAATAATGCGTATCCACTAGGGGTTGCCAGAGTTTTATATACTCTTCGCTGAGGCTCCCTTTACATGTACCTTCGAAAACACATTTTTTATGTGATGGCAGTTGAACGAAGAGATCGAATGTACAGGGGTTTTTATCGCAAACACCGCTCTTGCATAACGGATTTTCTTTGCAGCAGCTTCTTCCCAAAGGCCACAAGAAATCGTGAATACTCATTAAAGGGTGTCCGGAATGGAGCGCCAGTAGTTTTACAGCCTCGATAGAAGCATAGCGGATCTCTTCATCCGAATCCACCTTCTCTTGATGCATAAGGGCGTGTTTTAAGCTGGGGTCCAGGACTTCAACACATCCAAGGCGCAGCAAAACTCTCTGGATATGATAATCCATGATCGGGACTAGATTTTCTAGATCCTTGATTTCTAAAAGTCCTGCATTGAGAGCCAGTGTGACAAAAAGAGTACTTTTTTTTCTAAGAGGATCTGAGTAAGCGTTAAAATCAGACAAGAGAGAATAAATTCCCTTATCTCTATCTAGATATCCGTTACTTTTGCTCAGAAGCATTGAAATGCTGCCGGAGTGGTTCTCTACCAGTTTTCTGCTCATGTCGATGATGAGATCCGATCTTTCCATCAATCTATTTAATGTGGTGTCTTTCAAAGCCCCTGTATCTGAAAATAGCTTTCCTAATTTCGTGGGCAGCTCCTGGCCGGTTTGCTGTAACAAAAAAGCTGGATCTAACATCTCTGAATCAGCGATCGCTAAATCCATAAACACTTTTTCTAAATAATTGAAACCCACTAGATTAAGTGGTTTATTGATCAAAGTATGTGTCTGATGGCAGATAGCTACAGTTAAGAGGTATGCCCGCAGTTTTGTCTCCGGATCCGCTTTGAACGTAATGAACGCCCGCTCAGAAGCAGTCCGTTTTATCGAGAGATCTTGCAGAATTTTCCCAATAGCTTCGCATTGCACGGTATTGACTTCGATCTTTTCCATTGATGCCAGTCTGCCATAATCTAATTTTTTACTGCTATACATAGTAAAACAGATCTTTTAATGTCTGAATATATGAGTTGAACCAAAACGGGGCCTGCGATAAGATTTGAAGATTATGCTAAAGAAATCTTCAAGGCTCTGGCAGGTATTTGTCGCAATCGCTTTGGCCGTCTTGGTCGGCGTTTTTTCAACCCCTGAATCGCAGCTTTTTGGGATTAAATACATCCAGCTTTTTGGCTTTTTAGGCCAGCTGTTCCTCAATGCCCTGACACTGCTGATGGTGCCCTTGGTCTCATCCAGCGTGGTCTATGGAATCAGCCAGATGGGACGCGATCAGTCGTTCGGCAGGCTCGGCGCCAAGGCATTCTTTTTTTATATCCTGACAACATTCCTGGCAGTGATTACAGGCCTTGTGTTCGTCAACATGATCCATCCAGGGCTTCACTCTCCGGCGCCGGGCGCTGCGGCAACAGATGCCATGTCTCAGGTTTTGACCCAGAAAATGGCATCCCATATTGATATTCTTAGCCAGATCGTCAATAAGATCATCCCGGTCAACATCTTTGAAGCGGCTGTCCATGGAAACATGCTGGGCATCATCTTCTTCAGCCTTCTTTTTGGTTTTGCTCTTTCCAAGATCGACTCAGATGCAGCATCGACGCTCTCACACGCCATCAAAGGCGTTTTCAGCACTCTGATGAAAATGACGCACTTCTTTATGAAGACGATGCCCTTCGGAGTCTTTTTTCTGGTTGCCAAAGCGACCGCCGTGCAAGGAGCCGACAGCTTTCTTGCTCTGGCGTCGTTCTTCGGAACCGTCGTACTAAGTCTGATAACATTTATGTTGGTGATCCTCCCCCTCTTGCTGCGCTTCATGGGGCTGAATCCCTTCAGACACCTGCGAGCCATGGGGCCTGCTTTAGTCACCGCCTTTTCAACAAGCTCTTCAACGGCAACCCTGCCCGTTACAATGGAATGCGTAGAAAAACGGGCTGGAGTCTCTAACAAGATCTGCAGCTTTGTCATCCCGCTGGGCACTTCGGTGAATATGTCGGGTTCTGCCCTCTATGAATGTGTGGCGGCTTTCTTTATCGCCCAAGTCTATGGCGTTGACCTGACCTTCGTGCATCAGGCGCTGATCGTTTTCCTATCCCTCATCACATCAATGGGAATCGCCGGAATCCCCTCCGGAAGCCTGGTCTCGATTATGATTGTTCTAAACGCAATGGGCATCCCCGTCGAAGGCCTTGCCCTGATCCTGCCTGTAGACCGCATCCTTGATATGTGCCGCACAACGGTGAACGTCTTCAGCGACTCATCCTGCGCCGTGCTGGTCGCCCATACTGAAGGCGAGCATGTTCTAAAACCTATGAACTGAGTTTTCTATGCAAAAAAGGATTTGGTTCTTTTTGGCATTTGCAGCGTCGGCAAGTCTTCTGGCTGACGAGCAGGAAACCCATGAGATCGCTCTGCCCCCTGATATTTCTCCGTGGTTCACGGGGCCATTGCTGACCCGTTCGGCCTATACTGTGGCGCCGCCTCACTGGAGTCTTCAGCCGTATCTCTATTACACTGTTTTTACCGGTACTTATGATGCCGAGTGGAAATCTCACTCCGCTCCCAATTTTTATACGACAACACTGCAGATCCAGATAAAAAGAGGGCTGGCAGAAGGGTTCGATGTTCAATTTTTCCCTCAAATCATCTACAACGAAACTCTAAGCCGCGGTTATTGCAATGTGGGAGATCTTCCCGTCGGTTTTGGGATCCGGCTATTAGATTCCACATTAGAAGATCACTGGCCTGCGATGAGGCTCGCTGTAAGAGCCAATGTGCCGATCGGTAAATATCAACATTTAAACCCCCACCGGAAGGGAACCGATACCATTGGATCAGGATCATGGCTTCCTTCTATTAGTTTCCATACCTCTAAAATGTGGAAGATTGCCACGGCTCGCTTTTTCGATGTACGTCTTGCATGCGGCTACCAAATTGGAACGCCGGTTCATGTGAAAGGATATAATGCTTATGGCGGTGTGTCCAATACAAATGGAACCGTTTATCCGGGCAATCTTTTTTTTGTAAATGCGGCCATCCAATGCAGTATGACCCATCGGTGGGCCTTTGCTTGTGATATTGTCTATCATCATTCGAACAAAACACGATTTTCTGGAAAAGCAGGCTCTTCAATGACCTCTCCATCCAACGAACAGTTTAGCTTAGCGCCCGCAATTGAATATAACTGGAGTAAAAATTTTGGAATTATCGGCGGCGTATGGTTCACATTTGCAGGAAGAAATGCAAACCAATTCACCAGTGGTATTATTGCTTTAAGTATCTATAAGTAGATGCTAAGTCTCGACTTCGACAGGTACAACGACTAGATCGTCGGCTGTGAGATCTTCTAGTGATACGGTGAAGGTTTTTTCAAATTTGTCTTCAGGAATATAAAGCACACGTTTGACAAGGGAATAAGGAAGGATGGTTTCTGCATCGTCTTTAAACCCTTTTGCTTTAAGGATGCCGGTGATCTTTTTGTGGCTCTTGTATGTAACAATGCTATCAATGCCGCTGACAATGGAAAACGGCCAAAAAATAAACCCAAGAACTCTAAGTCCGATACCGCGAGGCATAGCTCCCTTGGTGTTTTTCCAGGCAATGTCCGATGCAGTAGCGCACGGAAGCGAAGTGCTGGACCTGGAAATCTCATAGACATGCGATCCCTGATTTGAGATGGTCACTTCGATCGGTTTGTACCCTCTGGCAAGCAAGTCGTGTTTTAAAATTAACTGGCTGTCATCGGAAGATAGGGCTCGTACCGAAACATGAATCGCTTTGTCTTCGAGCGAAAACGGCGCATCCAAAATCGATTGGATGGGATTTTTGTTAATTAAATTAAACGAAAACAAAACAGTAAGTAATGATATATAAAAGTAATCTTTTGATTTCATTTCAATATTATAAACGACGGCTTTATTTAATTATAGCCATCAATTAAAACTTTAATTTGGCGCGCAACTTCAGCAGGATTTTCAAGATGGCAGGCATGGCCGGCTTTCGGGATTTCTATCGATGGGATCTCAAGTCGTTCATACAGGTCGCGATATGACTTGTCATACTCCCCATGGATGAAAAAAACATCTCTGGGAACGACGGATTGATGAACCAATGAGTGGTTCTCGAGCTCATCGATGAGTGTTTGAGGGTTTTGTTGAAGCCGCCTCTTCAGCATCTCTGAGTACATCGGACTTGCTCTCAGCGATGTAAAAAGAGGCTGCGCATACCACTCATCTAGAAACTCGGGCAGCGGAACAGCTTTCAGCTTTTCCAGCCAATATTTTTCTCTCATTGCTTGAGCGCTTTTTTCTTCTTCCGTTTGAAGGCCGGGATGCGCCGAAATAATAATCTTGGGCAGAGTTGAGCCAAGAGCGATTCTTCCTCCCATGGAATATCCAATTAAAATTCCATCAGTAGGCATCTTAAATGGATACGTCAGCGCTATGCAGTGATATTCCGGCAGATGCTTGATCACCTCGTCCCAATCTTTCGGGTCCCCTAAGAATCCATGTAGAAAATAGAGGTTATGCAACGGTGATATCTTTGTTAAGATAGACATCCTGGATAGCGTGAAGGAGCGCTACGCCCTCTTTCAGAGGCTTTTGGAACGCTTTGCGTCCCGAAATAAGGCCCATTCCCCCTCCCCTCTTATTGATCACGGCCGTCTCAACGGCTGCAGCCAAATCGTTGGCGCCGGAAGGGCCGCCGGAGTTGATGAGGCCGATACGCCCCATGTAGCCGTTTGCAACCTGATAGCGGACGAGATCGATGGGATGATCCGTGCAGAGCTTGCTATACATCGCGTCGGTTTGCTTACCGAATTTAAGCGCTTTAAAGCCGCCGTTGCAGGTCGGAAGCTTTTGTTTCACGATGTCAGCCTCGATCGTTACGCCGAGATGATTAGCCTGGCCCGTGAGATCGGCAGCGTCATGGTAATCTTTATCGGCTGTTTTGAAAGCGGGATTTCTGAGGTAGCACCAAAGGATGGTCGCCATGCCGAGCTCATGGGCCATTTCAAAGCATTTGCTGACCTCGATGATTTGACGATCGCTCTCGGGCGATCCAAAGTAGATCGTGGCGCCGACAGCGGCACAGCCCATGTTCCACGCCTGTTTAACGGAGGCAAAGAGAATCTGGTCATGTTTGTTGGGATAGGTCAAAAGCTCATTGTGGTTGAACTTTAAGATCATGGGAATCCGATGCGCATATTTCCGAGCGACGCTTCCGAGAACGCCAAGAGTCGATGCTATGCCGTTCACTCCGCCTTCAATAGCAAGCTTGAAGAGGTTTTCAGGGTCAAAATAGTCGGGATTGGCGGCAAATGACGCGCCGGCGGTATGCTCGATGCCCTGATCGACAGGCAGCATGCTTAAATAGCCCGTGCCGGAGAGACGCCCATGATTGAACAGCATCTGCAGATTTTTAAGCACCTGGATCGACCGATCTGTTGGGATGAAGATCCGGCTAACCCAATCGGATCCGGGAAGATGGAGCTTTTCTTTAGGAATCGTTTTGCAAACATGCGTGAGAAGCGTTTTTGATTTATCACCCAGTATTTTCTCGATATCCATATTTATCCTATTGTAAAGGGGTTCCCTTCGTCTCCGGAATTTTCTTCCAGATGTAGTAAAAAGCGATCATACCAAAAAAGGCGTAGATAAGAAAAGTCCCTGCTTGAGAAAAGTAGGTTGTAAGATCCATAAACGTAAAAACAACCAGAAAGTTGCAGATCCAGCTGGCCATCATCGCAATCGACACTCCCCTGCTGCGAATCGTATTCGGAAACACCTCGGAGGTGATGAGCTGCGGGATAGGCCCTAAGCCAAACGCAAAGCAGCCGATGTAGACCATAAGGCTTCCCGTTGCGATCCAAGGCCCCACGGAACCTTGCCCAAAACAGGCAAATGAAAGAGCCACTAGCGACAGAATCATCCCTGCAAGGCCTACTAAAAGAAGAGGCTTTCGACCTTTCCGGTCGACCAGGATAATCGAAATAGAGGTTGATAAAAAGTTGATGACGCCGATCAGCACCGCTGAAAAGATGGCATTGGCGGCCGACTTGAAACCGCACATTTCAAAGATCGAAGGAGCAAAATAAATGATGGCGTTGATCCCAGTGATCTGTTGAAAAAAGTTGATCGCAACGGCTGAGATTAGAGGCCGGCGATACTCCGGCTTGAATACCGTTTTCCATGAGACGTCTCCGTTGGAATTTCTTGGCTGGGAGTCGGGAAGAAACAGAAAGCCCACGGCATGTAACACAGCAGGAATAATTCCGATGGCGAACATCCATCTCCAAGCGCCCTCGCCTGAAAAAATATAACTGACCGAATAGGCGCATAAAATGCCGAATGTGACAGCAAGCTGGTAAAAAGAGACATTCCGTCCCCGATTCTGGTAAGGCGATACTTCGGCGATATACATGGGCCCCACAACCGAGATCGCTCCGACGGCAAGCCCTTGGATCACGCGTCCGACCACAACCGCTTCAATCGACGATGAAAACACCACAACAAGAGTTCCGGCTAAAAATATTCCAGCGATAATAATCTGCGCTCTCTTGCGTCCATAGATCTCAGCGAGCATCCCCGCAGAAGCTGCTCCAAACAGCCCGCCAATCAATACAGCGCTGACTAAAAACCCCTGCCTGGACGGATCCAGCTGATAGATCGGCGCCAAAAAGAGCAGCGCTCCCGCCATCACAGCGATCGTGTAGCCGTACTGAAACGCGCCCAGCATTGCAATGCAGTATTTCCAAAAGCTCATAGGTTTGGATCATACCTATTTGGTTATTTTTCTCTGACAAACAAATTTAAATTTTATATAATCTCTAACTTTTGCTATCACCGCAGGTGATTGAATTGGAAGTTTTAACGTTTTTTGTTGATTTAGTACCATAATTTGGTACTATAAGGAGTAGAGGAATGAGTTCCAAGCATCAGAAAACTCTCGCAGCTGTATTTAAGATGCCCATTCAATCGAACATTGAATGGAAAGCTTGCGAGAAATTGTTAGTTTATTTGGGTGCAGAAATCACTGAAGGGAATGGTTCAAGAGTTCGGATTGTTTTAAATGGAGTAAGAGCCGTCTTTCATCGGCCTCATCCTAGAAAAGAGATTGATAAAGGTGCATTAGTATCTCTTAGAAAGTTTTTAGAAAATGCAGGAATACAACCGAAGGAGAAATAGCCATGATGAAGTATAAGGGATATATCGGTCATGTCGAGTATGATGACCAAGCAAAGATTTTTCATGGTGAAGTTGTTGGATTGAAAGACATTATTACTTTTCAAGGCAGCAGCGTTGATGAGCTGGAAACAGCTTTTAAAGAGTCCATTGATGATTATCTTGCATGGTGTAAGAAAAGAAAGGAAAAACCAGAAAAAACATTTTCTGGAACTTTTAATTTAAGGATTCCACCAGATTTGCATGCCAGGATTGCACTCCAGGCAAAATCTATGGGTGTAAGTCTAAATTCGTACATTGAACAAACACTTAAACATGTAATTAATTAATTTTTTCTCTGTGCACTCAATTTATAACGTGCTTGGATATCGTTGCTAGCGGTTTAGAGGCCAGTTTGTGATCTTCCTGAACGACAATTGAAATGGAAATTTGTGTTGCAGAAATTGGTGGCAGTACATAGGATATTTTTGTATTCAAATTCTAACCAGTGAGTATTGAGATGAAACATCTTTTCCAATGCATTTTAAGTGTGCTGGTACTTTTTACAGGAAGCCTTTTTTCTGGGGAACTCCAAGGGAATCAAGAAGTGCTTAAAATGAGAGAAAATTGGCTTTCAGCAATTGCTGAGCCCCAAGAACAAAGCCGAGAAGTTTTCGCATGGTTCAGTACGGTTCCGCATTGGCGTTTCAACTGCATTATTAATTTTTCCTATGAAGATAAGCTCGAAGAGCACCTCGATGCTTTGATCGATAAAGCCCCGCAGAGTGTGCCGGTATCCGTTTGGCTGGATCCGCAAGACGATAACGCAGCATTTATCGAAGTATTGAAAAGCCGAAACTTCGTAGTGGGAGGCATTTATCCTTCAATGAGCTGGGATGTTCAACCCATAGAAGTTCCTGATCTCGACATCCGAGCTGTGAATGTCGAAGAATTTCATGAGGTATACGCAGTTTGTTCGAGCTACAGTGAAGAGCTTCGGCAAGGCGCCATAAACTTACTGAAAGATAGAAGTGGAGACCTCTTTCTTGCTTATCTAGACGGAAAACCTGTCGGAACGGGAACACTTTTTGTCCATGGAGACGTTGGCATGGTATTTCACCTTGCGACACTTCCTGAGTACCAAAGAAGAGGTATCGGACGCGCGATGATGCATTATATCATGAACCAAGCTTCTAAGCGGGGGCTAAAAAAACTAGTCCTGAACAGCTCCAGCGTTGCAGAAAAACTCTATTACAGCCTTAACTTTCAAAAAGTTGGCGAGGTTGTTGTCTATGTCAAAAAACCTTAAGAAGGTTATCGATATTCACGAAGCTAGTTTGTGGTCTTCTTGAACATCTATTGCTAGTGGTTTAATCGCGGCTTGATGACTTTTTTGGATTTTGGCAAGCCGCGGAATATCGATTTGCTCATAGAGCTCTTTGAATGCATTTCCACTAGAATGCAAATGACTGAAGATAAAAAGACGAATGCATACGTCGGTTGTAGGCTCAATTTTTGCATAACGATTGCCGTATTTTTCCCATTTTAAAACAGCAACGTGAGAAAATCCTAAGCTGGCTCCAAATGCAGCCAATGTCAACTCAAAATATTTTCGGATGAATTTGATCTCATTGCCGGTTAATGGCGATTGTTTGTGGCAAAGATACGATAACACAGCTTTTTGAAGCTCATTATAATTGATATCAAGCACAAATTCTCCCCTCATTTTGATCATAGGAACATTTCTTAAAATGATAGGAAATCCAAGCCCATTAAAAACGTATCTTTTCATAATTTTTTTCATTGCACCCTCAATTTTTTAGTCTAATAACTGTGATAACCAACATTGTTGATGGTTCAAAACTAACAATAACTCGAATACTCTGTCCGCCGATAGAGTGTCCTCTTATCGAATAATTCCACGTATTGAAAAGCTCGTCCCAGCTATCTTTTGCACTTTCATGACACCCATTCTTTAAAACATAAAGAATGTCAGGAAAATTAAGTGATCGCTCCAGCTTTCGCTCCAATGCATGATTAGTAAATTTATAGTTCCCGCTTTCAATACACATTCTGACACGTTTTAGCAGATCTGGAATTTTTTGATGTCGAGAAGATTGCCCAGCCATTCAAATCCTAAATTAATCTCATTGTAAGCAGGTTACAAAATTTTGTCAATTGTCTCAAGAAGTTTTTTTAAACAACGTGTAGAACGAGGCTCTTCAGGTAATCCCCTTCGGGGTGGTAGATGGAGACGGGGTGGTCGAGCGCTTGGGTGTGGCGGCCTAGGATGCGGACAAAGCGGCCGGTTTCGGCGGCGGCCTGGAAGACAAGCTGCTGGAAGAGAGAGGCGTCCATGTAGGCGGAGCACGAGCTGGTGATGAGGATGGAATTGGGGGGCATTTTTTGGAAGGCAAACCGGTTGAGGTCGCGGTAGCCTTTGGAGGCGGTTTCAACGTCAGATCGTTTTTTGGCAAAGGCCGGCGGATCGAGGATCACGAGGTTGTAGTTGAGAGGGTTTGTGCGGAGGAAGTCGAAGACATCGGCTTGGACGATGGAATGTTTGGCGGGGTCGAAAGCATGGCGGGCGGCAAGGGCGCAGGCATCAGGTGAAATTTCAACAGAAGTGACGTGGGTAGCGCCGCCTTTGAGGGCTGCCAGGGAAAATCCGCCGGTGTAGGCGAAGCAGTTGAGGACGGTTTTATCACGGGAAAGGTCGAGGACTGTTTTGCGCATCTCGCGCTGGTCGAGAAAAAAGCCTGTCTTTTGCCCTTCGAGCGGCTGGACAATATATTGAATGCCATGCTCTTCAATGGTGACTTCGGGTGTTTCGGGGCCGTAGAGAAGTTTTTTGGTGTCGGTGAGTCCTTCGAGATGGCGTGCGGGAGAAACAGATTTTTCGTAGATGGTTTTGGGTTTTAGGCGGAAGATCAGATGCTCTACGATGGGAGCTTTAAGAAGCTCCATTCCGGCGGTGTGGATTTGGAGGACAAGAACATCGCGGTACTGATCGACGATAAGGCCGGGCAGCTGATCCCCTTCGGCATTGATGAGCCGTCTTCCCGATTCAGGAACAAGTGCGTTGCGAAGATCCAGAGCACGGTCAATAGAATCACGGATAGCGTCGAGCGGGTTTTGAGAATCGAAGTTGAGCATCCGTCCGGCGATTGAATTTTCAGGATGAAAGTAGGCATGGCCGAGCAGTTTGTCCAGGGAAGAGTATACAGGAAAAATATCGCCCGGAGCATGAGCCGGGCGCGCTGCAATGGCCCCGGAAAAGATCCAGGGATGCCGATTGAGGAGCGACTTCTCTTTGCCGGGTTTTAAGACGACGCGAGACATAGCTTGTTTCCACTGGAGACTTTACCCACGACCCTGCCTATCAGGTCATAATCGGTGGTGTCTGTGATTTCAACACGGTACAGTTTGCCGAATGATTTGACGAGCCGTCCGTCGTTGATGATGACGATGCCGTCGATCTCGGGGCACTGGCCAAAAAATCTTCCGCGCATAAGCAGCGGAGAATCGGGATGATACCCTTCGACCATGACTTCCAGCGTCTGTCCGACATAGCGGTGAAGCCTGTCTTTTAAGATCTCTTTTTGCACCTCAACGAGTCTTTCAAAGCGGCTTTGCTTCACATCTTCAGGGATGTGGCCGTCAAGCTTTGCTGAGTGCGACTCTTCTTCGAGCGAATATTTAAAGATGCCGACGTTGTCGAGCGGGTAATTTCTCACGAAATCAATCAGCTCCTGGAACTGCTCTTCAGTCTCGCCCGGGAAGCCTACCATGAGGCTGGTGCGGAGGACGATGTCGGGAAATCTGTTTCTAAGCGCTCCGATCATATCGATGATCTGCTGGCGTGAAGTCAGGCGGCGCATCGCCTTGAGGATCGGCTGGCTGATATGCTGGATCGGCATGTCAAAATATCTGCAGATCCGTTTATCCGCCTCGATGATATCCATGATCTCAGGCGTGATCTCGTCCGGGTAAAGATAGAGAAGGCGGATCCAAAACTTTTTGTCGTTTGCAAGCAGGGCTTTTAAGAGCTTTGCCAGGCCGTCTTTTTCTTTCCGGTCTTTGCCAAAGTCGCCTAAATCTTGCGCGATCAGAATAATCTCATGAATGCCCTGAGCCAGCAGAGAGTTAAATTCTTTCACGACCTGTTCGATCGATTTAGACTTGAGCGGTCCTTTGATCACGGGAATAATACAGAAGGCGCATCGTTTCATGCACCCTTCGGCGATCTTGAGATACGCAAATGGTCCCGGTGTTGACACCTGGCGCGGAATCTCTCCCCACTCGAGGTAGCTGCGGGCCGATGTGATCGCTTCTCCGGCATCGGGAGTTCCAACGGCGTCGAGGATTTTTTCCATGTCGCCCGAGCCCAAAAAATAATGCACCTCAGGAAATCTGCTTCGAATCTCAGGGCCGTACTTTTGCACCATGCATCCGGCGACAATCACTTTCGCGCCGTCTTTGCGGCTCTTTAAAAGCGCATCGATCGTGTCGCAAGACTCTTTACGAGCCTCTTGCAGAAATCCGCAGGTGTTGACGATGAGAAAATCGGCGTCTTCAAGTTCTGGCGTCGGCTGGTAGCCGGCTTTTAGAAGGATGCCCAGCATCACTTCACTGTCGACAAGATTACGGGCGCAACCGAGGCTTGTCAGATGAATTTTATTTTTACGTGTTTTCATAATAATGGTGAAAGTATACATTGTTTTTAATGATTTTGCACCTTTTAAAAAAATTTCTAATTCTCGCGGCTTCGCTTTGGGTCGTGGTTACGCTGACCTTCGTCTTGGTACACTCGATTCCCGGCGACCCCTTCACTGATCAGCAGACCTCATCCATTGAAATTATTGAATCGATGAAACGGTACTATGGCCTGGATAAGCCGATCTGGCAGCAATATACAATTTATTTGAAAAACTTGCTCCACGGCGACTTGGGGTATTCGTTCAAGTATGTGGGGCGCTCGGCCAACTCGATCATTAGCGATGGCTTTCCGATTTCTCTCACGCTGGGCCTTGAGGCTCTTTTCCTGGCGATCACGCTGGGAATCACCTTCGGATCGATCTCCGCCTTAAAACGAGGCCGGTGGCAAGACCAGCTTACGATGATCGCCGCTGTATTTGGAATATCGGTGCCCAGCTTTATTCTGGCGACGCTGCTTCAGTATGTGTTTGCCATGCAGCTCGATTGGCTGCCGGTCGCTCGCTGGGGATCGGTGCAGCAATCGATTCTGCCGGCGCTTGCCCTCTCGGCGCTCCCGACGGCGATCATTGCGCGGCTGACGCGCTCGAGCATGGTGGAGGTCTTGCAGCAAGATTATATTTTGACGGCCAAGGCAAAGGGGCTTTCGACGTTCCAGGTTGTTTTTAAGCACGCGCTGCGCAATACGCTGCTTCCTGTCGTATCCTATTTGGGGCCGCTGACAGCCAACGTGCTGACGGGAAGTTTTGTCGTCGAAAAAATTTTCGGGATTCCGGGCCTGGGGCAATGGTTTGTTTTAAGCGTCTCCAACCGCGACTATTCCCTCATCATGGCGCTGACTATTTTTTATAGCGCGTTTCTAATGCTGTCGGTTTTTATTGTCGATATTTTATACTCGTGGCTGGATCCTCGTATAAAAATAGGTGCGCATGAATAGTTACTGGGCAAAATCGTGGAGAAGGCTGCTGACGCAAAAAACTATTATGTTTGCGCTGGCAACTTTGACGTTTTTGTTTGTGCTCGCGCTCATCGGCCCCCTGCTGACTCCGTACGCCTACTATGAAACGCATCTGCCTCAAAAAAACCTTTCCCCCTCGCTTAAGTTCTGGTTTGGGACCGACGAGCTCGGCCGCGATATTTTTACCCGCATCTGGTGGGGAGCGCGCATCTCGCTGTTTGTCGGAGTCACAGCAGCCTCCATCGATCTGGTTTTAGGTGTGATCTATGGATCGATCGCCGGTCTTTGGGGCAAAAAACTGGACGAGCTGATGATGAGAATCACCGATGTCCTCTACTCAATCCCCTACCTTTTGATTGTGATTCTCCTCACGGTGATGATGGGCCCGGGCCTTTTCACCATTATCATCGCTCTGACAATCACAGGATGGATCCCGATGGCGCGGATCGTCCGCGGACAGATCTTGCAGCTCAAGGAGCTCGACTATGCCCAGGCAGCCGTTGCGCTTGGCGCCACAAGGTGGAGGCTTCTTTTTAGACATCTGCTCCCCAACGCGATGGGGCCGATCATCACAACCATGACCTTCACGGTGCCGACCGCGATCTTCGCCGAAGCTTTTTTAAGTTTTCTAGGGCTGGGCGTCCAGGCTCCCATTGCCAGCTGGGGCACGATGGCCAGCGACGGCCTTTCCGCGCTCCGCTACTATCCCTGGAGGCTGGCCTTCCCCGCCGCCTTCATCAGCGTCACCATGCTTTGCTTTAACCTTGTCGGCGACGGCATCCGCGACGCCTTTGATCCGAGGCTCAAACTATGATACTTGACGTAAGAGATCTCACCATCGAAACAGGATCATACAAGCTCATCAAGAATGTCAGCTTTTCACTGCGTGAAGGAGAAAAGCTCGGGATCGTCGGCGAATCGGGCAGCGGGAAAACCCTGCTTATGCGATCGCTGATCAAACTCCTCCCCTCCTCCATCACCGTCACCCATGGAACGATCCACTATCAAGACAAGCTTCTTTCAGAGATGTCAGAGCATCAGCTCCAGAAAGTGCGCGGCAAAGAAATCGGCATGGTGTTCCAGGATCCGCTCACCTTTTTGAATCCGACATTAAAAGTCGGCGCGCAAATCGGCGAGGGATACCGGCGCCATTTCCCCCATATCTCAAAGAAAGACGCCGAAATCGTGGCTCTTGAGCTCTTAAATGAAGTCGGCATCCCCGAGCCGGAGCTCCGCCTGTCGCAATTTCCTCATGAGCTCAGCGGCGGCCTCAGGCAGCGCGTCCTCATCGCGATTGCCCTTGCCGCAAAGCCCAAACTTCTCATTGCTGACGAGCCGACAACCGCGCTTGATGTCACCGTTCAGGCTCAAATCATGGACCTCTTAAAGAATCTGCAGCAGAATAGAAGCACCATCCTCATCTCGCACGACTTAAGCCTCGTCGCCTCGTTCTGCGACCGCGTGATCGTGATGTACGCCGGGCAAATCGTCGAAGACGCCCCCATCGACGAGCTGTTTAAAGCCCCGCAGCATCCTTACACCGAGCAGCTGCTCAAATCGATCCCGTCGCTCACCTCCCATGCAAAACTTGCAACGATTGCCGGCTCCCCTCCCGATCCTTCCAAGCCCATCCAGGGCTGCCCCTTCGCGCCCCGCTGCCCTTACGCTTTTGATAAATGCTTTGAAAAAGCCCCCCCGCTCTTCAACGTCACACCTCAGCACAAGAGCTTGTGTTGGTTGAGGGAGAATGCATGTTAGTTGCAAAGAACCTCACCAAGAAGTTCATGACAGCGCGCGGGCCGCTCGTTGCCGTAAATGACGTGTCGATTGAAATTGAAGAAGGGCAAACCCTCGGCCTTGTCGGAGAAAGCGGATGCGGCAAGTCGACACTCGGCAGGCTCCTGTTAAGACTCATTGAACCCACCTCAGGCTCCGTCCACTTCGATGGCGTCGACATCCTGGCCCTTTCCCCTCCCGAGCTGAAGAAATGGCGCCAGGAGGCCCAGATCATCTTCCAGGACCCCTACGCCTCGCTAAATCCCCGCATGACGGTAGAAGACATCATCATCGAGCCTCTCAAGATCCATGGCATCGAAGCGCCGGACGAACTCATCATCCAGGCCCTCAGCCAGGTCGGATTAAATCCCGACCACCGGTGGAGATATCCGCATGAGTTCAGCGGAGGGCAGCGGCAGCGGATCGGCATCGCTAGAGCGCTCATCTTAAATCCACGCCTTATCATCTGCGACGAGCCCATCACCGCGCTTGACGTCTCCGTCCAGGCCCAAATCGTCAACCTCTTAAAAGACCTGCAGCAAAAGCTGGGCCTCACCTATCTCTTCATCTCGCATGATCTGCGCATGGTCAAATATATCGCCGATCAAGTCGCCGTCATGTATTTAGGTAAAATCGTTGAAACGGGGCCTGCAACCCAGGTTTTTGAAAATCCGCAGCATCCCTACACCCAGGCGCTCATCTCCGCCATCCCCACCCTTGACAAACATACGACCCGAGTTGTTCTGACGGGCGACCTTCCGAGCCCCATCCACCCGCCGACAGGGTGTCCGTTCAATACCCGCTGCCCCCTTGCCACTCCCCTCTGCAGATCCGAGACTCCCGAGCTTAAGACGATCCTTCCAGGACAGCAGGCAGCTTGCCACTTAGTCTCTCCCCTTCCTGTGCAGGATGACAAAAAAAAGAGATGGAAATCACCCATGATTTCCATCTCCGCTGATCAAAGACTTAAAAGAACTTATTAGCCCGCTTTTCTTTTTTTGTTAGCGACTGGAATTCTTCAAGATCGGCCAAGGAGACGCTTACGATTATTTTTGCATTATTTCTTACATGTTGTTAGGATCATTTTTTTGATCTAAGTGGGAAAAGATATGAAAAAGCTGGCGATCATCTATCTAGGCAGTATCTTATTATCATCGCTGCAAGCGGAGTCTACCTGGACTCCAGCTGCACCCATCAGCAGCTCTAACAGCAAATCAACAGTATTCACTGCTTATGATTCCACTCACAGTACCCTCGTTGCTACCTGGAACGGTCCAGGTTCATTGCCTTATGCTGCTGTCTCTACAACTAATGGAAGCATCTGGAACCCTGCTGCACCGATTAATGGTACTAGTTTGCCTAATATACCTTTATGCTGTCCGTTTCCCATTTATAATCCGGCAACTGGGAATCTCATTGCTACATGGACGGATACTAATGATAACCAACAGTCTGCATTTTCAACAGATGGCGGAACTACATGGTCTGCGACCTCTCTGATCGCCAACCAGGCCAATGCTGGTTTCAACATTTTTACCGCCTTCGATTCAGTCAATAACACGATCATTGCCACATGGGAAAACGGTAATGGTCACCCTGGGGCGGCTATTTCCTCAAATGATGGGAACAGTTGGGGATCATTTATTATAATCAACCCCACTCCTACTGTTGATGTTGATGTTGTCCCTGTTTTTGACTCAATGCATGACACGCTGGTTGCCCTGTACGGAAATAATGGCCCCCCCACTGATTGCGTCTCTGGGGATGGCGGCGCTACATGGGGCAATGAAGTAACGATTAGCAACTCAGGCGCTGACTGGAATATCACCTCTTCCTATCTGCAAAATGGCACGCTTATCGCTACATGGGTAGATGGCGGCAGCCACTTTCCTTCCTATGCACTTTCAACAGATGGAGGGAACACTTGGCCCACAATCGGAACGATCAGTAATTCTGTTTCGGCTTCCCAGAATATTTATACCGCTTTTGATCCGACCTCCAACATACTCATTGCTACATGGACAGATAACAACCTGCCTACTTACTCTTTCTCTACGGATCTCGGGATGACCTGGTCTCCGGCTATGCAGATCAGTGCCACCTCGGACGCCATGAATAATGATGTATTCGTCTCCTTTGATCCTGCAAGCCAGTCCTTTATCGCCACATGGACAGATAGCAATTCGATTCCTTCTTATTCCCTTTTTGCTCTTCAGCCTTCTCCATCTCCAACTCCATCTCCAACTCCATCGCCGACGTCTACAGTGCTTTATGATATTAAACGAATCCGTCCGATCTATGAGGCAGAACTAAATACAACAAAAACTTTACTTCACAATGCAGGAATCCCATGAGAAGCTATTGGATGCTCTACTTGTCTTTTTTCCTTGCAAGATATGGCCTTGCTATCGATCACCGTGCTCCTGCTGACTCTAGCTGCTGTATGCAGACAGGCCAAGGCTGGTCCTTGGATCTCGGAGGCCAATATACGTGGATGTCATTCACTTCTCCTCCCACATTCAATGGGAATACTGGAGGAGCTCATGGCAGCATTACGTATCAAAAACCCAACTCTTTCTTTGGACAAATTCGCTCTATCTACAACATCGGCACTCTAACTAGTCGTGTAAACTCGGCCAAAGACACTGAATGGTACACCGAACTGCTCGGAGGCTATTCCTTTCTCCTCTCCAAAGCTGGATGTCCCTTTCGTTGGACTATGACTCCGTACGCAGGACTCGGATTGGATTTTTTAAACGACCATAGATCAGCGTATGCATCTATAGCAGCAATCAAGCTTAAGTATCAGCTTTACTATGCACTTGTAGGCTTCGATATTCGTTATGCAAATCAAAATTGGTCAATAGCTGCACAAGGCGAATGTTTTCCTACCTTCCAGGAATATCTGAGTATTCCAGCCCTACGAGGAGCGGCATGGAAGATGAACCAACGAGTCGGTTTTGCCGTTCGTCTCCCCGTAGCATATCGATTGGTAAAGGACATCTGGTTGGAAGCAGCCCCCTATTATCGATTGCTGCCCATTGGGGCATCCTCCGTGCTTAGTTTGCCTTCGAGAAACCTTCATCAGTGGGGAATCTTCGCAACATTCCGCTTTTTCATTTAAACTTGGGCCATCCTGCACAGGATGACAAAAAAAAGAGATGGAAATCACCCATGATTTCCATCTCCGCTGATCAAAGACTTAAAAGAACTTATTAGCCAATTTTTCTTTTTTTGTTTTTGAAGTCTTGGCCTGGTTGGTTCTTTTTGTTGTTTTTGTTCTTTTCGCCTGATTTCCAATAATCTGGATTCTCAGTTTCACGGTTTGATGATTCTGTATCTTGAGGCTCTTCTTCGTTTCTTGAATAAGATTCCTCTCTATTTGTAAAACCACCACCTTTATTTTGAGACCCTGTCTGCCAATTTTGTATTTCTCTTTCAGCTTGCTCTCTCGAGAAGCCATATTTCTTTTGGAGTAACCCTAAGAAATAATCATATTTTCCATGGATTTTGGAAAGTTCATCTTGAGTAAATTTACTCCATTTCTGTTGGATTTTACCCTTAAATTGGTTCCAATTTTTTTCAAATTCATCTCTACGCATAAAATGCCTTATTGTAATTATTACTGCAGCCGAAATTACGAAGCCAAATAATGAACCTATCCCTAAATGATCAAATCTCGCTTTTTGCGTCTTTTTCCTCATATTTTAAAGCCGCTTCTTGGCCTACTTACTCAAGTATGTCCTGCGAAGCGGCTTTTAAATCTGAGAAAAAATACATCAAAAATCAAAACTTGATTATTTAGGGATAGGTTCATACTAACCCCGTAATTATTATTTTAAATAATAAATTAATTAATTGATACAAACAACTTAATTCATTAAATAGTAAGAACTTATGTTTAATGGATCAGATCTTGAAATTAATAACTTTCGCGGGCCAGTTATTAGGGATGTCAAAGCCGCGAGTTTTAGCAACTTCTCCAAATTTTTTCAGAAGCCATTGGGCTGAATAATAACTGACGATTTCACCGACGGCATTATGTGTAGCATGTTTGATGACAGCAGGGATAAAACCCCATTTTTCATAAACTATACCGGTGACAATTCCAGAAATAGCAATTCTTATTTGAGCATAATAATCTCTGTCAGAATGCACCATGCCGAAGATAATACCTGCTGCAATAGAAGCTATGAGTTGCGATTGTTCAATTTGAAAACGACAAGGACCTATTCCAATTTCGAGGGTCTTGTCAGGCACAATCTTGTTTGCAATCCATCTAAAAGGAATGTGTAGAAAATAGCGGTAGGCGAGTTCCTCTACAAAAGGGATGAGTGTAATAGCAACTACATCGATCACACTTTTCTGTTGTAGTTCATTGATCGTTTTTAGCACTTCTGATGAATCGTGGAGTTGAAAATCACGATTATAATTACGATAAGCAAGTACAATAAGCCCGTACGAGTTTGTGGCCACTCCACAAGCCATACTTAAGGCTATTGATCTTAGATTCATAGGAGGCATATATTATCTTGAAGCTCTCTCGCCTGAAGGCGGAAGATTCCTGTTTCAAGGCTCCCAACTGAAGGGCAGCTCCGCAGGCTTTCCACTGTCCTCCCGACAGCAGATCTCTTTACGAGATAGCAGCAAGTGTACGGGAAAAGAAGAATTTAAAACAAGCGCGATTCATCCCCGTGCTGAAGCACTGGGTTTTCTCGCGTCAATGGATAAATTAATTGTTTTAATTTTAGAGTTGTTAGGCCTGAGGAGCTGCAAGCGGCTTCTCAACCGGTCCCTTAGAGCTTTTTTTTAACGCAGTAAAATATTTGTTTTGTAATTTTGTCGTATTGTCAAGTCTGTGCATTTTTAAGATAGTAATAAGTTAAGAAATTTGATATAACTTTGGGGTAAATTGAGGAAAGAAATGAATTTAGACAGAGCCATAAAAACAGGGAATTTTTTGCAGTACGCTGCACAGCCGGTGCTCTTGACTGCAGCATCCGTTTGTTTTCATGCAATCACTAAAAATAGACTTCCAGGATCTAGCGTCGCAGCAATGGTTGTCGTTCATTCCGTAACCTCCCACTTTTTCGCTGCAAAAGCAACAGATCGAGTTGTATCGAATCCAATAGCAATCCCCTTGGGGTCTACTGTTTGTATAACTTTGATCACTTTTGCGAGCTCCAAGTTTAGAATTGAAGGCAAACATGGGGAAGGGATCGCCTGCTTAGCTATATTGGGAGTGCTGTATACTTTAATTTCTTTCAATGTCCATTCTGCAGCACAGCACATAATTCGAAGGTATATTGAAGAGATAGAGAAGAGCTGTGGAGAGTTTTCTAAAGATCTTAAGAGGCGCATCTTAAACAACGAAATCGAAACTCGCCTTGGAGAAAAGCTGCAAATCACAGAACCTATGCAACGGGAGATCGTAGCTGCATGGAAGATCATTGATAAAACAATTGAGAGATGCTCTGATGAACCCAACGCACAAATAGAGCAGCCTTTGTCATTTTATCAACCTGTCAAACTTGAGAAGACATTTGCAAATCTGACAATGGAAGCGAAGATTCGGGTCATGCAATCTTTGGCGAATAAGACAAATAACACTTTTCAATGACAAGGTGTTTGCTATTGAAAAGTATCCCCACGTAATCTTTAAAAAAATCTCAAGAAGCGATTTTGAGCTGCTTATCTCACATCAGCTTGTTTGCGAGCAATCACACCTCACTGAACTTGTCATCCCCGCTTCCAAATTGGTTGTGATAAACGACATGACATTTGTCGTTCAAGAAAAGCTCAACTATAATGCAGCCAAGCAATCCCACTATTATTTCAAATATGCAGAACGTCTTAAAAAAGCCGTTCTCCAATTACATACCTATATCCTTCAAACAGGGGAGGCAGATGTTGAATGGCGCAATATGCCTGTGATTGGGAATGTTAAAGATAAAAGTAGCCCGCTTCGGATTGCTCTCATCGATCATGAATTTCTACCAGGAGACAATCCTAAGTGGGGAATTGTGGGCTATGAGCGTTTGCACCGGACCGGGCTTATTGGATTACTTTGCGAAGAGCAAGCTAGAGAAGTAGCCCGGCTGTCTCTACAAGTGCTTTCCCAATTCGGTAATGAAATTAAAAAGGCCTTGAATAAAAGACTTGCTGAACTGGAACTCTATAAACAAGAGCTGGAAAGCAATCGCCCCTTCAAAGAATGGGCTTCAAAGAACGGTAGGAAATCGAATAAAATAATCCCCCGCTTTACCAACCTGCCGTACCTTGCAGCTTATCATATAAGTTTCATAGATACTATCTGGATGAAGTTCAATCAAGCAATTGCTCAAAGGAACCCTCAAGACTTTCTCTCACGCTATGACTTAAGAACTATAACATTAGTCGCCACGCCCGACCCAAAGGATGCTTATCAATACCGACGTTTCCTAGATGAGACCTTGTCGATACTTAAAAAATCAGGCAACATATTTGAGTATGAAACTAAATCTGTTACCGGAGCCGACTTTCAAGATCAAATCCTCTTCACTATAACAGCCTAAAATCAGACACTAGTTGGCGAAATGTCTTGTAAATGAGCCGCTTGTCACCTAGTGGCTCCCCTTCCTACCCAAGATGACAAATCCAAATCCGCCATGAAGAGATCATCGAGCGTAATGATATGATCGAAATAATGGCGTCTAATAAGCGCATCGCTTGCTCCCTCGGTTGTCACAAGAACTTTCTGAAGTGTTTTCTTTTTTTGGTTCGGAAACAGATCGATTTTCTTTTCAAATTCCTCAATCACTGTAGTGCCGATTTTGGCTTGAGAATATCTCATCTCGCACAAGGTAATGACGCGATCATCTCGATCAAAAACCAAATCGAATTGAAAACCAGGTTCATTTTTCTGTGTTTTTTTATTGTAGAAAGCGCCTGCACGATAATGGATGCCTTGAAATCCTAAAATTTTGGCAATCAGTCGATGCTGTTGTCGACAAAACCTCTCAAAAGCAAACCCAAGCCATTTTTGATAGGCATCCATTTTGATGGCATGGATGGGATTCTTTTGAAAAGTACCATTTTGAATTCCCGATTCATTCGGTTTGATAAATTTATAATACCACTGCAAGTATCGATCGGAAATACAGTATCTGGAAAGACTGCTTTCATCATTCAGATTGTAAGGCGCATATTTTTCAATAAATCCACAAAGTTCGATGTCTTTTAAAACATCACTTATGGTTCCGCTTGAGGATATTTTAAGATGATGGAGGATCTCTTCTCGAGTCGCAAAGCGTACCTGCGCCAAATACTGGATAATAGCTTTGTAGTGTTTATTTTCTGCCAGGGAACTCACGAATATACGGTCATGCTCTCTTGAAAAAAAACTATCGGGAGAAAACGAGTTCTTGCAGATACTGGTAAAGGTGGAAGATGATGTTTTGCACCATTTAAGATATTCGGGTATGCCTCCTACCGTTAAATAGGCATCCATCACTTCACGGCGGGATCGAGGGGCCAAAAATTGCATTGTTTCAGTCAGTCCAAATTCTTTCAAATGAAGTTCGTGCTGAGAACGGTTATATAGCGATTTTGAGAATATGACATTATTCACGATGAAAGAAGGAGAGGATCCACATAAAATCACGAGCCACCCTTTACGATGTCGAAAATAGTTGTCCCAGACAAATTTCAATTCCGAGATGAAGGTGTCCTCATAATTGGCTAGCCACTGCACCTCTTCAAAATAGATGGTCCATTTCCCCTTTGGGACCCGTTCGTAAATCAGATTAAACACTTCAATCCAAGACTCCATCTTGACCTTTGCGACAAGAGGGTCATTCAAGTATTCAGATAGTTGCCACAGTACATGAGCTCTTTGTTCCTCTTGTGATTTCCCTTTAATCCCCTCAAATTTTAAAATATTTCGGTTTGCGTACACTTGTTCCAAGAGTTCCGTTTTTCCAACTCTTCGTCGACCATAAACAATTAGAATCGCCGGTTCGCTCTTTTGACCTAGCTCATTCAGCCGCTCCCACTCTGCACGGCGTCCTACAAAGTTCTTCATTTTTTTGATTTTTTTAGGAGTTATCATAAGTATCATTCCTTCATTTTTTCGCCAATTACACCCAATAATAGCCCTAATTGGCGATATTTTCAATCTGTTTTTTCGCCAACTAGACTATAAAAATGGTCTAGTTGGCGAAATAGCAGCTTATCAAATTATCGCAAGTGTTTGTAAATTAACTATTTAATAAAATTAGGCCTTAAGCGGCTTGCCGCTGAGCGGCTCCCCGTCCTGGGCAGGATGGCAAATCCAGATACGGCACGGCGAGCGCGGAAGAATCTGAGTAATAATATGACCCAGTCCGTTTCCTTTCTCCGTTGTAATCGAGGATTCAAGAACCATCAAATCGCACGATCTGATCTTTGCAAGGTCGATAATGGCCTCGGGGATGTTGCGGGCGCGAACCACTTCCATTGAGATTTCAACCCCCTCTTCCCGGGCAATCGCCTCGGCAATTTTAAGCACCCCGCCCGCCATCGTAATCCGATGGGGAAGCGCCGTCTCAAGAGGAAGAGAGAAGGGCACCTCAATGATATGCAGGGCTATAATCGAAGCTCCATGCAGCTTTGCCAGCTCGCACGCCATCTGCACTGTTTCAATCTGGTTCGAGCTTCTTAAGGGCAGCAAAATCTGCCGAACCTCCAGAGCGTGGAATGAAGGAAGCTTCACTTTGTGGATTGTCAGCTGACCCGTCGCCGTCATCTTTTTCTTGCGGCGGTAGGCAAAGTACATGATCAGCCCCACAGTCATCCAGGCGAAGCCCAAATATCTGCCATCGGGCTTGGTGATGATGATCAGGAGCCACACCGCAAAGCTGCTGATCGCGCCGAGAACAGCGGGAATCGGTATCTCCTTTCCTTTGATCCTGATATTAAAAGGCACTTTGAAAGGACGCCTGAGCTCAGGTTTCTTGATCCGCAGCATAATGAGCGACATTTGCGTTGAGAAAAACGCTATCTGGGCACCGAAGTTGTAAAGGTCCGCCAAAAACGTAATTTTGCCGCGGCTGAGCGCAACGACAAGGCAAGCAAGAATCGCAAAAAACGCCAGCGCCGTATAAGGCGTACGGAATTTTGGGTGCAGCATATATAAAAAGCGCGGCAGCTGATAATTCTCTCCCATGTTGAACGACAGCCTCGAGGCGCCGATAAGCCCCGCGTTGGCGGCGACAAAGAGCGTGACTGCTGCCAAAACTCCAACAATGGGCAGCAAAAAAGCGCTGCCCCACGGCAAATTGGCAACGATCCCTGACACAGGATCCCCTTCATGCACATGGCCTAAGACATACGGCGATACGAGGGAAAACCCAACATACGTCAGCCCAAAATACATGAAAATCAGTACGAACATCGTGATGATAATCGACCGAGGCATCGTTCTGACGGGTGATCTGGTCTCCGCGCTCATCTGGGCAATCGATTCGATCCCCGTATACGCCACCATCGCCATCGCCGTTCCCTTGAAGAATTCATCCCATGAAGGAGAATAGTCGACGCCGGGTTTGTTGATCACAATCTGCGAGAAAAACTTTGTCAGATCATCGATTCCAAGCACCCCGATCACAATAATGACCAGCTGCGTGAGCACTGTAAAGACCATGAGAAAAAAACTCGTCCGCGTCGATTGTTTGGCGCCCCAGATGTTGAGCAGCAGCAGCGCTACAATCACCCCTATCGTAAAAATGATTTGCACAGGGACTTCTTTCAGCGAAGGAAAGAACAAACTTAAGTAGGGACCGATCGTAAAGGCCGAGATGGCAATCGTCACAATGTAATCTAAAAGCAGCCCCCATCCAGCCGTGAATGATATCCAGTCGTTGAACGCGTGGCGCGCATAGCTTGCCGACCCGCCCGACTCATGGAAGGCTGCCGACATTTCCGCATAAGAGAGCGCCGTACAAACGAAGACAAAGCCTGCCAGCAGGAACGCCAGCGGGGTTGCGCCGAGAGCAAAAAAGGCCGTCACGCCGAGCGCATAATAGATCGACGAGCCCAGATCGCCGTACCCTATGGCAAAGAGGTCAAAGACCCCTAAAACCCGCTTCAGAGATCCTTTGTCCAGCTGTGCGACGGTCGAGTCTTTTCTTGAATTTTTTCCAGCCATATCTTTTTGATATGAACTGTGAAAATATTTATTGCAAGATCAATTAGAAGTGAAAGCCTATCTCCAAGCCCACGCTCTGGTCTCTGTAATTTGAGCCCCACTCTCCGTTATAATACGCCATGACGTCCAAGAGATCGTTTAGAGTGATATATGTCACACTAAGTCCTGGAGAGAATAAGCTGCGGTCATTGAAATACCCTACCGTTGTGAAAGGGACATCAGTTCCAATGAACTGCGAAGTCGTACTTTTTCCTTTCAGACGCATCTCGCGCACCCAGCTGAATTTTACATCGATAATCAGTTTGTCTAATTTACATACAGGAGCTGGAGGAGCAACCTCTGGTGGGGCCTTCTTGTTCTTTTTCTTGTTAAACTTCTTCTTTGGAGGTTCAGGTTGGATTTCGATGGTGGGTTCTTTTCCAATCGAAAAGCATTTTGCTAAATTAAGTCCCAATTCATTGCGGACCATTCTGAGGGTATTTCCCAGAACAGAAAGGTTAGTCAGTCCTCCTCCATGCTCTTTATAGCTCTGCTCTTGCTGCGTGATATAGTCAAAAGAGTCAAACGGCCGAATCGTCATTTTCCAGGCATTAAAGTTAACCCCTGTATCGACATGGGTAAGAACTTGGTTGCCGCTATGATTGTTGCGGGGTGTTTGATTCATGCCGGGATAGACAATGTTTCTGTGCGCATCATAGTGGTTCCATGATCTGATGACCGCCGCGTTTCCATAGAAGAGTTTTCCTATGGCAGAAGCGTAGAGGCCTGCATAGCCGCTATTGATTGTTCCATGGCCTTGGTGGCTGTTCCAATCTATATTTGAGTGGGTGTAAGCTCCGAGCGCTCCCACATAAAGATTATCCATAACATTAAAATCAATCCCGCCTACAGCGCCTGCCGTGGTGCTTCCATAACCCGCCTGAGGGCTGCTTGCAAAATGGGTATTTTTCTGATTTGAAAAATCACCAAACCCATCCGCCCAAATATAATACAGTTTCTTTTCAGGGTGAGTGCAGCACTCTTTTTCATCTAGAATATTTTGAAAACGATACCCCAACGCGTCGTGGACTTTTACCACGTTATTTTCCTGTACAACCGCCATTCCTTTATAAAGAGCAGGCTGCATCAAATTAAGCGCGCTGACAAGCTGCGGCTGGCTTAATGGAAGAAGCGTCGTGATGAGTGGATTCAGACTTGTATTTCCGGAATCGATAACTTGATCGATCGCTGCTGCGACTTTTCCGGCATTTCCTGTTGCGACAAAGTTCACTAAGCTGGTTGATTGACCCACCTCAAAAAATACACCCGAAGGGGTGTAGAAGAGAAATCCCTGAAGGAGCGGGGCAGTTGTCGTGAAATTGGAAAATGTTCCTGTCACGACGCCTCCGGTCGACTGGATCACTTCAAAAGTCGTCCCGGCTGAATAGATGCCCACATCCGGTATCAAACTAAAGGTTGCGCCGGAATCAATTGTGACGTTTCCAGTGACGATGATCTTATCCGAGGTTGTCGGTGTGATTTCATTGACAAGAGTCGACCCTGTATGCTGCTCATAATTTCCGGTAATATTAATCGTGCCAATGCTATTTCCAGGTGAAATGGTGCCAAACACAGCAACGTTGCCTGTAATCGTGCCTGTTCCTTGGAGTGTTCCATTAGCAGCAACAGTTGTGGGAGATGTGATCGATCCGTTAACCGCTAAAGTTCCCGATGAAACCGTTGTGGGGCCTGTATAATTGCTCGTTCCCGTTATGTTAAGAAGTCCGGCTCCTGTTTTAGTGAGGCCGCCGGTTCCTGCGATATGTCCCGAAACGATAATGGAAGCCGATTCGCTCGTTATGTTCCAGATCGCGTTGTTTGCGCTTGGATTCGTGATCGTTCCTGCGAAGGTCGTAGAGGCGGTTCCATCAAAATCAATCCCTCCGGCGTTGAGAAGAGTGATGTCTCCATGGACAGTTGTACCATCAAGCATTGTGAGAGCTGCTGCCGCAGTTGTCAGTGTTAAATTAGCACCCGCGCCTTGGAGCATGGTTCCAGAATTGAAAGTGAGGCTCTGCAGCGATGAGGGGAAGGTTTGCATGTCGAATATACCGCCGGCAATTGTCATATTGCTGACAGCTCCAAACTGACCAGCCGCCCCTAGCTTCAGAGTTCCTGCATTGATGACAACATTGCCTGGAATTGCAACAGCACCCCCGGTTTTACCCAGTAGCAGCGTTGATCCGTTGATCGTGGTGATTCCTGCATAGGTATTGGGAGCTGTGCCTGCGAAAGTAAAACGTCCAATCCTTGGACAGTAATGCCGTTTCCGGACGAGAGAGCGCCATTGAGCACAAGAGTAGAAGAGCCGCTGGCCTCAGTGTCGAAGGTGACAGTGCCGGAGCCCAGATTAATATCATTGTTGATCGTTGCAACACCTGTAGTGCCGCTGAAGAGAACTCCTCCGCTGTTCGAAAGAACAATCTGCCGGCCCAGCGTTCCGAGGGTTGCACCCTGCTGAATGGTGAGGGCGGCAGCGGGTGATGCGACTCCCAGAGTTAGAGGCACGGTTTGTGTCAGAGTGCCGCCAGTAAAAAAGAGGCTATTTAACGTTGTAGCAAAACCTCCCATGTTAAACGTTCCGCCGCTCATGGTCATATTGCTTGTTGGAGCCATTTGAACCGCATCAGTAAGCAGCAAAGTTGCACCGGTAGCGATCGTCCCATCAAATTCCAGCGTCCCGAGTCCTGTCAGGCTCATTGTTCCATTGCTGATAGTTCCTGAAACAATCATATCCGGCGCACTTGATCCATTCCCAATATTAAAGGTCGAAGTTCCTCCCCCCAAAATGATGTTGCTGCTGATCGTGGCAGTTCGTTAGCGCCGCTGAAGGCGACTGTGCCGTTTGATGAAAGATTGATGCTCCCCGTCGAGATGGATGTCCCGCCCTGCATGTTGAGGGCAGTGCCTGAGTTTGAAAGAGTCAGCGTTGCTCCTCCCTGAGTGAGCGTTCCTGAATTAAAAATGATGCTGTCCAGCGTTGCGTTAAAGCCTCCCATGTTGAAAGTGCCGCCGCCAATGGTTAGTGTGCTTGTCGTGGGAATTTGGTTTAATGCTTGAAGCTGCAGAGTCCCTCCATTAACGACAGCATTTCCAGGAACAGCAAACCCTGAACTGTTATTCAGCTGCAAAGTCCCGCTTGTCACTGTCGTCAAACCATAAGTGTTTGAAGCCGTGCCTGCAAGTTGAAGCGTGCCGGATCCTGTCACATTAATGGCTCCGTCGCTGATAACGCCGGTGATTTGCATGACAGCAGCGGCTGATCCGCCCATGTTGAAGTTGACGGTGCCTCCGCCTAAATCAAGTGTGCCTCCAATGATGGCAGTTCGCTCGTGCCGCTGAGGGCGACAGCGCCGCTGTGTGAAAGAACGATAGGGCCCGAGATAGTTGTCCCGCCCTGCATGGTGAGGGCTGTGCTAGGGCTAGAGTTTGCAAGAGTGAGCGTTGCTCCTCCTTGAGTAAGTATTCCTGAATTATAGGTAAGGCTGCCCAGAGTCGTCGCAAAACCCATATCAAATGTTCCGCCCCCCAAGGTCATATTGCTGGTGTTAACAATTTGATTTGCTGCAAGAGGCTCGAGAGTTCCTCCGTTAAGGGTGATATCTCCCGGAATGGCAAACGCCGAAGTTTTGTTCAGCAGCAGAGTCCCGAACCCGCTATTTAATGTTGTCGTGCCCGAGTAGCTGTTTGAAGTTGAACCTGAAAATTCTAGAAACCCGAGTCCTGACAGACTAATTGTTCCACCGGTAATAGCTCCTGAAACAATCATATCGGGCGATATTGACGATCCTGTTCCATGCCCAATATTAAAGGTCGTATTACCCCCGCCCAAATTGAGGGTGCCGGTGATAGTGGCAGTTCCGTTATTTGTCGGATCAAAAACGAGGAAAGCTGTGGTACCGGAAGAGAGTGTGACCGATCCTATTGTCGTACTGCCCTGCATGGTGAGAGCTGCAGGGGAACTCGTTGCGCTTGCAAGGGAGAGCGTTCCTCCTCCCGTATCGAAAGTTCCTCCCGTATTAAAGGTAAGGCTGTTTAACGTTGTATTAAAACCTCCCATGTGAAAAATTCCGGTTCCCCCTACTGTTACATTGCTGGTATTCACCAGCTGACCCGAAGCCTGTTGTGTCAGGGTTCCTCCAGTCACAATGACGGTGCCGGGAAGGGACGCCACACCAGTGCTTTTGTTCAGCAGCAGAGTCCCTGTTGTGAGTGTCGTCGTGCCAGCGTAGGTGTTTGCAGATGCGCCTGTAAATTCAAGCGTTCCGGCAAGTTCTGACAAATTAATGTTTCCATTACTGATTACCCCGGAAATATTCATTTCCAATCCGGATCCAATGTCAAAGGTTGCAGTTCCTCCTCCCAAATTGAGGTTGCCGATGGTTGCAATTCCGCTGCCAGTGGTAAATGCGACAAAAGATGTGGTGCCGGAAGAGAGTGTGACCGATCCTATTGACGTGCCGCCCTGCATGGTAAGGGCTGCTGGGGAACTCACTCCGCTTGCAAGGGAAAGCGTTTCTGATGCAATTTGCGTGAGCGTTCCTGAATTATAGGTGAGGCTATTTAAAGTTGCATTAAAACCATTCATGTTGAAAGTCCCGCCGCCCAGGGTCATATTGCCTGTGTGAGCAAATTGATCATTTACAAGAAGCTGGAGAGTTCCTCCATTAAGAGCGATATCTCCCGGAATGGCAGCTATGCCCTGAGATTTGCCCAGTTGCAGAGTGCCGGTTGAGAGCGTAGTTGTGCCGGAGTAGGTGTTCGCGGATGTGCCTGAAAATTCAAGTATGCCGGCAAGTCCTGACAAATTAATACTACCAGTACTAATAATCCCGGAAATATTCATATCGGGCGATCCCGATCCGGCTGCAATATTAAAGGTTGTAGTTCCTCCTCCCAAATTGAGGGTGCCGCTGATGGTGGCAGTTCCGTTATTCGTGTCATCGAAAACAACATAAGATGTGGTACCGGAAGAGAGTGTGACCGATCCTATTGTCGTGCCGCCCTGCATGGTGAGGGCTGCAGGGGAACTCGTTGCGCTTGCAAGGGAGAGCGTTCCTCCTCCCGTAGTGAAGGTTCCTCCCGTATCATAAGTGAGGCTGTTTAACGTTGTATTAAAAGTTGCAACGTTAAAAGTTCCTGTTCCCCCTAAGGTCATATTGCTTGAGTTCGCAATTTGATTTGATGCTTGAAGCAGGAGAGTTCCTCCAGTAAGGCTGATATTTCCTGGAATGGCAACGATGTTCGAAGATTTGTCCAGCTGCAGCATTCCGCCGCTGATAGTTGTTGTTCCGCTGTAGGTATTTGCGCTGGCGCCTGAAAGAGTCAGAGTTCCGACTCCCGAGATTGTTAAACCGCTTCCGCTGATGGCGCCTGACAGGCTGCATGTGGACGAGGCACCTACCGTATTGACTGTTAAACTGCCTGTGCCGAGCGCAAGATTGCCGGTATAGGCCAGAGAATGTCCTGCATCAATTTTAAACGTGGACGTGCCGCTGCCGCTAAAGGTCAAGCCGCGGGCAGTAGCCAGAGTGACAGTGCCTGCAATTTCCAGCGTTGGATTGCCGGTAGAAGCATCCATCACAAGAGGATTGGATGCGGCAGCGCCGCCCGTTCCCAAACAGCCGTCGCTGTCGATGATTAAAGTGCCGCCTGCGCCGATCGTCGTTGTTCCTGTATACGTGTTTGCAAGCCCGGTAAAATTGACAGATGTTGGTGATGATCTTGCGATGGTAATACCGCCGCTGGTGTTTGTATTGTTCTCGCTTTGAATCGGACCTGAAAAAGATGTCAGAGACGCTGTCAGATTAGTAAAGTTCAATGTAGATCCATTCTGCATGAAAATATCGGCGCCCAGATGCTGGCTGCCTGTCAGCGATGTCACAGCATTGCCGCTAAAGCTGATTGTTCCTTCAATGTTGAGAATGCCTCCGTTTTCAATAAAAATCGCTCCCCCCAAACTAGCTCCATTACCGCCGGCGCCGCCTGATGTTGCGGTGGCGTTAGCTCCGCTTCCTCCCAGACCGGGAACAATAGTAAAGGATATGAGGTGCCGCCTGCGCCATAGGTAGAGCCCGCTAATGTACTACCGCCGCCGCCGCCGCCGCCGCCGAAGCCTCCTTGACCTCCAGCGCCCCCTGCACCATTATCACCATATCCACCGCCTCCGCCTCCTCCTCCAATCAGATTAGTGACAAGATAGGAGCCGTTTCCACCGGCGCCGCCAGCGACACCTGTATTATATACATAACCGCCCCCGCCGCCTCCTGCATAGTTCCCTCCGGGGCCGCCATTGCCTCCGGGCTATTATCTTCACCAATACCGCCGCCGCCTCCGCCTCCACCTGGGTTGCCGCCAGTGCCCCCTATACCAAATGACCCAAGTTGGTTAAATCCGCCTCCGCCTCCGCCTGCCCCACCTGCACCAGCACCGCCATTTGTGTTAATAAGGCCACCGGTGCCGCCGCTTGAGTTGTAAAGTCTCCGCCGCCGCCTCCTCCTGTTGTTGTTGTTGAGGTATTTCCCCGCCGCCGCAACCGCCGCCCCCTCCTGCGCCGCCACCGCTGCTGCTGCTGCCTCCTCCTGCATAAGCAAAACCGCCGCCGCCGCCTCCTCCGCCGTATTGGGTGCTGGGTACACCGCCGGCGCCAGTTAAGCCTCCACCGCCGCTGCCGCTATTAGTAAGCATTTAATGGGTTAATGGCACCGCCGGCGCCACCGGTTGCTGTTGAACTTGAAAAGGCAGTATTAGTTAAGGTGACTGTTGCTCCATTACAGATATATAAACCCCCGCCGAGACCGCCTGCGCCGCCTCCAGCACCCGCTATGCCGTGGACCCGCCGCCGCCAGCGCCGCCCAGGGCGAGAGTATTCATAAAGGTAAGATTGCTGATCGCAACTGTTCCTCCGAGGACAAAAAAGCCGCGCAATGCGCCGTTACCGTTCAGGCAATAGAAGTTCGCCCCATTGATCGTCAGCGAATAAGAATTTAGAGCACCGAAGGAGGTGGAAGAATTGAGCGGATATAAAATGGGAGCTGGAAGAGGAGTCCGCCTGATGCCAGGTTGATGGAATTAGAGAAATTGATGGTATTTGGTGAAGTGCCATTATTAGACATCGATATCGCCGACTGCAGGCTGGATCCATCCGTGACATTAAATGTCGCCGCATTCAAAATGGAGCAAGAAGTAAAGCAAATCGTTGCACTTAATAAATTTCGCCAATACATATTTCGTCCTTTTTAGAGCTCTAACGTCACATTAACATTCTAAGTATTTATTGTAAAATAATTATTTTAAAACATGACACGAAATAACTTCAACCTGACAATTTCTTACAACACATTTTCCTCATCATTAATATCATTCTTATCACAATTTTGAGTTCTCACGCGCAAATTACAACTCAACATAAGTAATTATGTTAATAACGATAGAATGATATAAATGATGAGATTATTTACACCGTCACATCCGCTGCGCATCTGAACCCATAGGTACCGTTCATGGTGCCCGGGTTGTTGCGATGGCGATGGGACGAGCGGAGATCTTCCTTCAGACTCTTCCAACAGCCGCCGCGCAGAACGCGGTAGACGCCTTGGTGAGGCCCTTTAGGATTATGAGGCTCTTGAACAGATAAGCTATAATAATGGTAATCATACCAGTCGTTGCACCACTGATAGACGTTGCCGGCCATGTCGTAGAGGCCGTAGCCGTTGCCCGGATAGCTGAGCACCGGCGTCGTGTCGGAGCTGAAGAAGTTGGCCTGCGTGCGGTCGATATCTTTACCGGTCGGATAAATGCAGTCGACAAGGCCGCCGGCTGCCGCGACTTCCCATTCGGCTTCGGTCGGGAGTCTTTTACCTACCCATTTCGCATAAGCCGTAGCGCCGTACCAGGTGACGCCCACAACAGGATGGCGGGCATAGCCCGATTCGATGGTAATCTTGCCGCCGAGCCGTTTGATGCGCGACTCGCGAAGGCGGATGATATCGTTGTTGTTATGATCTTTCTCGCCGCCCATTTCATCGAGGAACCGTCCGAACTGCTCGTTGGTGACGGGGTGGATGTCGATCGCATACGGATCGAGAGAGATTTGGTGGCGCGGCATTTCATCGCGGCCCCCTTTATTGCTTCCCCTCTCAAACGTTCCGCCAGGAATCACGGCCATCTCACTTAAAATCGGAGAGACTTCTTTTTTGTCCTCAGGGCCGGGTTGATATTTCACCACAACTTTTTCGACTTGGAAAATCGCGCCGGGATCGGAATCAAATTCAGGACGCTTGATTTCTGTTGGGTTTAGAACCGGCTTGAAGGCAGGAGCTTCCTGCTCTACAGGCGCCGCTACCGCATCGGAGACGTCTTGAAGCAGCTGGACAAGCAGGTCGGGACGTTTGCCCGGCTCCAGCGAGAGGCATTTGCGGATGATCCGGTCCCAGGGAAGCTTGTAGTGCGGGGCCGTGACGGAAAGCGGCTCGAAGGCGCCTTCAGGATAATGGCCCGTCAGGATAAAATAAAGGATCACACCAAACGCATAGACATCCGATTTAGCGCCAGATGCAGGCGCAAGCTGCCACCGCTGCTCAGGCGCCATGAAAAGATAGTGATGCAAGAACGAGAGATGTTTTTTGGGAAGCGCTTCAGCAGGCTCGCCGATTTTAGCGGCGATCGTTTCATAGATGCGGCTCATATAAGGAGACGAACCCAGAATTCTCGATAGGCCGAAGTCGGAGATTTTAACAGACAGCCCATTCTTTTTTTTCAGGATGAGGATGTTCGACGGCTTTAAACTGCGGTGGGCAAACGGGTCATGCTGAGACCCTTTTTGATGCGAGTAGTCGAGCGCTGATGCGATCTGCATCGCGATTTGAATGATCTCATCTTCCGGCAGCCGTCCGCCGCGCTGGCGCAGATAGTCGTACAGATTGAGGACGTCCCCCTTCTCGTCAATGACAGGATCGGTGACGAGGAAGTAATGGCCATCGGATTCCGAGACGTTGTGAACTTTGACGATATTGGGATGGTCCAGGTTAGAGAGGATCGCTACTTCGGTTTCAAAACGGCTTAAGAAGTCACGATTTTCACAGAGCGATGCATCCAAAATTTTTAATACAAAATTCTTTTTTAGAAACCGGTGCTCAGAGAGGTATGTCGATCCTAAAGAGCCGTGACCCAAAGAGCGGAGAATGGTGTAGTCTCCGAGCTGCTGACCTTCAACAATGGATGTTTGTGTAATGGAGCTCATACTTAAATCCTCATAGCATTTTTATTACTTTGGCGATTTCCTCGTATTTGGTCAAGGGAGGCTCGCACCGATTTTGGCGGCAAATGTACAAAGTTGTCTCATCCCTCATAGGAAAAGTCGCCGGATCCCCCAGCTTGGAATCTTTCTTTTTCCAGACAGTGATAAGGTGTGGAATGATTCTTTCATTCAAAAGTTTTTGGATCTCTTCCGGCTTTACGCCTTTCGACCCTTCGGCGATGACCACCGTCGGAGCGTTCACATCCAGGTAACGATAGAGCGCCGTCAGATGATAAAACGCCGCCGGCGCAAACTGCTGCATGATCGGCTTGGCGGCTTTTAAAATATCTTCTGCCTGCTGCAGATACGTATTTTGGCCCGTGATCGCAAAAAGCTTGAGAAGATTTTCGGTGTGGACGGAATTCCCGGAAGGCTCGGCCCCGTCATAAAAGTCGCATTTGCGAAGAATCAACTTGTCATTATCATTCGTTTGATAAAACGCTCCCTCGATCTCTTTAAAGTCGCGCTCTAAAATACCGGCAAGCTGAAGCGCCCAGGTCAGATGCTCTTCTCCCTGGCGATGCTCAAAAAGCGTAATCAGCCCTTTGATCAGGAAGGCATAGTCTTCCAGAAGCCCGTCAAACCGGCTCTCGCCGCCGCACCAGCGGTGCTGAAGCTTGTTTCCTTTCCACAGCTCTTTCTTTAAAAATTCCACCGTTTTGAGTGCAGCCGCCGTGTATTTCGGTTCACTGAGAATGCTGCCGGCGAGGGCGAAAGTATCAACTGCAAGACCGTTCCAGGAGGTCAGAATTTTTTCATCGCGGATAGGTCTTGGCCTTGTCTGTCTTTTTTCAAACAATAATTTTTTGGCCTTGGCAAGCCCCTCCTCGACATCTTTGAGCGGAATCTGGGCCGCTTTTGCAAAATCCTCTACCGGAAGGTCGATATGGAGAACGTTCGACCCCTCATAGTTGCCCAGCGACGTCACATCATAAAAGGCGCAAAACAAATCAGCGTCGTCATCATTGATGACAGCTTTGACTTCTTCGGTCGTCCAGGTGTAGAAGCTCCCCTCTTTCCCGCCCGTGTCTGCATCTTCGCCCGAATAGAAGCCCCCTTGCTCATGCATCAGATCGCGGAGCATGTAGTCAAGGATTTCACGGGCAATGGTTTTATAAAGGTGGTTTCCGGTGGCGCGCCACGCCTGGAGGTAAGTGCGGGCCAGGATCGCATTGTCGTAGAGCATTTTTTCAAAATGAGGGATTGTCCACTCTTCATCGACCGCATACCGCGAAAACCCGCCGCCCAAGTGATCATAAATGCCGCCGCGGTGCATCGTGTCGAGCGTCAGCGTCACGTAATAAAGCGCCCGGCTGTCATTCTTCATTTTAGACCACAAAAGCAAAAACTCCGCCTGGAACCCCAGCGGAAACTTAGGCTCCCCTTTCAGCCCGCCGTTGATCGGATCGGCCATGTTAAAGAAAATATCGATCGCTTCCTGAAGCGTTTGCTGCGTTGGCAATACATCGCCCGTTGCATTCGTCGACTGATTGAAAGCTTCAATCAATTTGTCTGACTCGTGCACAAGCTCAGACCGCCCCGGACCGTCCCAAAACTGTTTCACTTGGGTCACAAAATCCAAAAAACTGGGAAGCCCCCGAAGAGGTTTGACCGGAAGATACGTTGCTGCAAGAAGTGGTTTTAGATCAGGAGCCAAAATTAGGTTAAGAGGCCACCCCCCGCCTCCGCCCATGATGATCTGCGCAAAGTCCATGTACAGGCTGTCGACTTCCGGGTGCTCTTCCCTGTCGACTTTGATCGAAACGTAGTTGTCATTTAAGAATTTTGCAGCTTCCACGTCAGAAAACGCTTCCCGCTCCATGACATGGCACCAGTGGCATGTCGAATAGCCGATCGATAAAAAAATAGGACGGTCTAATTCTTTGGCTTTTTGAAACGCTTCATCACCCCATGGATACCAGTCAATGGGATTATGGGCATGCTGCTGAAGATAGGGAGATTTTTCCTTGGCAAGCCGATTGGTAAAAGAATCGGTCACAGCACTCCTAGCGCCTTTGCAAGGTACCAAGCCGCAATGAGCACAACAGCAGAGAGCCCCGCCCACAAAATATTGGGGAACCATTTCACGCCGCCGCTTTGACTGCCGCGCTTCTCAAGCGTACCGATACCATAGGAGAATTCCTGTTTGGCAATAGGGTTTTGAAACGCTCCTGGATTTTCCTTCATCAGCTTCTCGACCTCGAGCCCTAAAAATGTCGCGTATTGCTTCATGAAGCCCAGCGCATAAACAGCCGCCAGGTGATCGTTGATCGTCCCCTCTTCAATCGACTCCAGGTGGTTCTGCCTGATCGACGTCGCATTCTCCACTTCTTTGAGCGATAGATTTTTCTCAGCTCTTTTCATTTTAAGCATCTCGCCCAGTCTCTTCAGCTCTTCAGTCATAACCGTCCTCGTTTTTACCAAATATAATCACTTCGGCCTTAGAAGTGCAATGAGATCTTTCTCTTCAACCTGTTAAAAAAATTTCGTATCGAATTGAAATAGACTCTAAATCTTCTGTGTTTAAGCAAAAGCGCAAATACGTCTATATCTTCAACATCTGAAAAATCTTCGTATAAGATTGAAACATCTCCTACGTCTTCCGTTTCTAAGCAAAAAACTTCATGGACCATCTTTTTCAAAGTACATATAGATGATTTAGACCCCACAGGAATGGCAACCACAATACGAGAACACTTTTCTACCCACATCTCCTGGATTGATGCAAAAATAGTAGCCTCAGTCGCAATTCCTTCATCGATCAAAATTACTGTTTTGTTTTGTATAGATGGGAATGGAACTGCTTTTTCATACATCGCCCGCTGCCTACAACCAAGCAATCGCTCTCTTTCGACCTCTTCTTCAAGGAAATACAAATGAGCCTTGTGTTTCTGCATCAAAGGGAAATCTAAATACAAGGTGCCATTTTCCACTACAGCGCCAATTGTCACATCTGAGTTGTCAGAAGCTCTGAGCCTCCTTGAAATAATCACATTCAGAGGCAGCTTTAAAGCTTTCGCCACTTCTGCAGCAACGACAACACCGCCTCTGGCGATCCCCAAAACAACACAATCCTTTCGCCCTCGAAATTGCTTCAGTATCTTCGTAAGCTTCCTACCCGCTTCTTCCCTGTCTTTAAACACCCGCGCCTCCAAAGCTTATATAATTATTTTAATCACTCATTCATAGCAATTAAAGAAATATCTTACCGCTCACATTGATTTGCAAACTACATATCCTCATGGTATAATTTCTTTTCCAAGGAGCACAGAATGAGCCTTATTTCATCAACCCTTCCCCCGCCAGCCAAACTATTGTGTTTCGCAGTGTCCGCAGCTGCAGCCTACGCTGCAACCTCCAATCTGATAGAAAAGTATGCGCCGACGTTTCAACATAAGACCGCGTGCTCCGGCCTCTTGGCTTGCGCCGTCTCCCTTCCCATCTGCCAGAGCAAACTTTTAACCGGATGTTTTACAGCGTTATGCGTTGCGTATGTTATGTTTTATAACCATGCACAAAAGCAATCACCAGAAGCTGCCCAACCTAAAACCATAATCGCAGCTGGTGAAGTCAATCAATATAGTGCTGGCGGATCCTCCGCTTGCACCCCGCTCGCATGCCGTTTTATCGCCTCACAGGATCCCGCTTCACCCGAGATGATCAAACAGCTTATCGAAGCTATCACTTACCGAGGAAATAAGCATCTTGATACAGAAAAATGCATACAAGACACGGGCCTCACTCGTGCAGAAAATCCATGGGCTTGGATGGCTCAAGAACCCATGCAAGCTACTGTAAAAAACGAACCTATGCAAGTTACTTTTGAACAGAATGGTGTTACCGACCTAACGGAAGCCGTTAAAACTCTCTTAGGCTCAAATGAAATCAACGGAGCGATTATCACAGCAAATGCGATAACAATTGCGATGCGAAAATTCGGCGATGCCGTAGAATTTTTTGATTCTCATGGTGATGCTTCGCGCACTCATACTGATAAAGCCTATGGCATCAATACAGCCTATGTCATCCAATTCCAAAAAAATCAAATGGATCAAATGGTCGAATTCTTGACGCGGCTGTTTCCCAAAATTGTAAAAAACAGCCACATTCAAATCTGGCCTATTCAGGCTAAAGAAACTATTGCAAATTCGAATCTTGCACCTATCGCTTCACAACAACCTTTAGTTGTACGTACCAGCAATCCAAAAATCCCATGTACATTCATTGATGATAGAGAAAGATTATGTACTAATATAACCAACATTTTATATTTTGATGTGCCGACAGTTATTCATTCTGATCCTATTAATCCACAGACGACCACACACTTACTTCAATTGAAAATACAGGACACCAAGGAACTCGAACCTTTATTGCCTGCAAATTTGCGAGATCAAATTTTTCAGGGATGCAAGCTTTCCGCCTCGATCTTGGTGGTTAAGCAAGTTGATAATCAGAAATGGCACAAACTCTGTTTCCACGGTCAACTCGCTCGCGATAAAGATGGTAAAAATTATCCTCAATCCCGAGATGCAAATCTCGACTATAGCTGGAATGCTTTTGTAGGAATGTTTGGCAGATTTGGCCATGCAGATGAAAAGAGCCCTGCAGTCATCGCAGAACGTCAAAAATTGCACGTTTCCAGAATTCAAACTCCAGATAATTTAACCCTAACACCTATCTTCATGCCCTATGAAAACCTACAGCCCTCGGAACAACAGATCGATGATCCGTGGCCCACTATTAGTGCTCATGGAACCTCCGTATATGTCAGTGGAGAGCAGCCGATTGAAGGCGGATTTACCTTGTGTTGCAAGAATGGGCAGGCGCACATCTCCCTTGTGATGATCTGTAATACACAGACTGGCAAAGAGATCGAGGAAATGGCGAGCAGTGATAGGATTAACGCTCTTCTTGCAAAGCTGAAAGACATCAAAGGCGCAGAGAGCGCTTATGCAGTACTAGAAAACATCAAGCTGTAGTGGTAATATCAAACCATGAATACTTTTGTTGCCACCATTGATTTAGCGCTTGCCCCAAAACTAGAAGAAGATCTTCAATCTCAAGGCTTTGTTTTGACAAAGCCTCCCTACACCCTCTTCTCGGCCAACAAGACCGGGGTGTCGTGCACGCTGTATACCAGCGGCAAACTCACGGTTCAGGGTAAAGGAAAAGATGAGTTCATCACCTTTTATTTGGAGCCTGAGATTCTGAAAAATATTTCTTACAGCCATCCTGAACTCGACGTCGATTTGACGCCGAGGATCGGCGGCGATGAGGCGGGCAAGGGAGACTTCTTTGGGCCGCTCTGCGTTGCAGCCGTCTACGCCAGCGAAGAAGGGATTGGGCAGCTTCTCAAGCTCGGCGTTAAAGACAGCAAACAGATGAACGATAAAGCAATGCTGGCCCTCGCTCCCAAAATCCGCGCCGTCTGCACCGTCTCTGTCGTGCGCATCTCCCCTCTTAAATACAACGAGATGTACCAAAACTTTAAAAACTTAAACCATCTGCTCGCCTGGGGTCATGCAACGGCGATTGCCGAGGTTGTAGAAAAAACAGGCTGCCAGACAGCGCTCATCGATCAGTTCACTGCCGAGCCTCTCGTTGCCAATGCCCTGGCTAAAAAAGGGATCCGCATCAACCTGACCCAACGGCCGCGCGCCGAGGAAGATCCGGTAGTTGCCGCCGCCTCCATCATGGCACGGGCCGCCTTCGTCGATGGCATCGATATGCTAGGTAAAGAAATCGGCTTCACACTCCCCAAGGGCGCCTCCTCCCTCGTTATCGACGCCGGCCGCAAACTCGTCCAAAAAGAAGGACGCGGCATCCTAGAGCGCGTCGCCAAGCTCCACTTCAAAACGACTCAGCAGATTCTAACTGTTTCTTAAGATGCGGCAGATTAAGCAAAATCGCCTGCTGAAGGATAAATGCCTCATCAAAAAAATTATCTCGACGGATCTCTTTATAAAGGCTGTAAATAATCCTTACCCCCAAAGGACGATCGTTCGGCTGGATTTCATTAAAAAGCGCGTACATGTTTTTATAAGCTTTTAGGGAACCTAAGTCACTCCATACTTGCTGGTGATGGGATGTGAATATAATGTCTGATAATCCTTTATTGACCTTTCCCAATCTCCAAAGAGACACGGCTGGTAAAAGATGACAGATTTTGAAAAAAACGCCACTTGGCATATTCGTAAAAGGCTGGGGCGCTATCCAGGCAGATGCCTGATTGGTTACTACATCCTCATAAGTAAGAAGGGAGGCGAGTCTGCGGATGGCCTGATCAATTGCGGTAAAAGCACCCACCGTTAAAGTGTTGCTAGGAAAAACCTTAAATCGATGACGAATAAATTTCTCATAGGTTTTAATCCGGCTGCAATTATAAGACTTTGTAAAAGTGTCTTTATTATAAGAATCTGGCCAATTTTTTAATAAAAATTCAAGGCGATCTTTGCCCTCTTCTTTACCTCGTTCCCAAAGGCCTAAAATTCGTCCATACATTTTTGGGTAAGCTCTTAATGCTCGAGCAATATTTTTAGGGATTTTTTCAAATCCATCCTTCTTTTGGACGAAATGAGCAAGCCAAAACAAAACGTCCTGAAGACGCTCAAGAGTCTCGGGATCTTGGACAGATTCGCGTATCTGTCTAAAATATAAACAAAAGTATTCCAAACCAAAAAAGTGCGTATCGGTGGCATGCCAGATATCATAGAGCGCCCTAAAACCCCTTATCCTCGCATCTTCCGGATCAATTGCTGCAGTAACTCCTCTTGCTAAAGCGTAGCAGCGATGACTTTCTTCCAAAGAGTCCATGTTTAGGTTTTTTAGTACTGACAGATCTGCGCTGAGAAAAAAATGAAGTGCATTTCCCTGTATCATCGAAGAGAGTCTCTTCTGTGTCCATGCTTTAACTTTGTCAGATTGTGCAGTTTGTTCTACCAGAGTGCATGCTTGGAGCATCGTATGAGTAGAACACCACTCGAAAGGGTCATTTTCTGTCTGATTGATGACCGAAACCACCGTCTTAGGTTCTATATAAGTGTTTATTGTTTCTCGAGCCGTCTGATCACATTTTGCATAGAGGTCGGGTCTTGCGGCAACCACAACACACGCTGCCCCCCAATCAATGTTTGCCCACTTAATTAGAGTGCCGTCATCCGGCTTTATCTGGCGATCACTAAGAACATGGCGCAAGGCAAGTGCAAGCCAGCGTGATCGTACATTTTGCAACTCATTCAAGAGCTCAAGCAGTTTATCATCAGGCAATGACTCGACAACGACTTTCATGAGCGAATGTTCATAAACTCCATCGTAGCCATCGCCGACAACCCCAAGAAGCTGAACTGCTGTAAATTCAGCAAGCTTTGGCGCTAAACTCTTCCGCTGACGTGCGCAATATGCAACCTCCCATGAGGTTGGATTATTACTCATCATGCGATCAATTGTTTCGTCGGCAAGCGTGGGATATTGATCACCGATAGAAGCGTTATTATGTACATAGTTGACTATCAATGAATTATTTCTAACTATTTTTATTTGTTGATCAGCTCGCAGGCAATGCAGAAGATGCAATGCTTTTACAGGGTCAATACTATTGCGGGTCAATATACGAATTGCATCATGCGATAACTCATTTGGGTCGAACCTTCGAATCGTCTGATTTGAAAACCGCTTAAAAAATGTTCTGACTTCCGCGGAATCTATCTCATTTCGTGAGCCAAAGGCATCCAGAAAAGCCAGTGCTGCCGGGGTTTTCAAATATTCTACGGGTAAGTTTTTGGCAATTTCAATCAGTTGAGATGCTGGTGCATATCTTACAAATGCGCGGATTTGTTCAGGAGTGAATGAAGGTAATCGATCGCGGTAAATCTGCTCAAAGAGCTTGGAGTGCAGCGTTAACACTGCAACTGCGCAAACAACTTTGATCGCTACCGCTTGCCAGCTCCACGGCGTCCACATCATGGCCGTAAAAACGATTGACGCCCCAAAAGCTTGATTGGCGCGCCAGGCCCATTCGGGCGGCATCTTATCAAGCGCATACTGAATCCCCGCACTCAGCGCCAGCGGGTAAAACCTGCCCCCGGCAAGCGCAGCGCCTGCTTGCAAAGCAAGGCCCGCAGGGCTCCATGGCGAGACTTTTAGCGTGGGCAGGGCTAAGCGAGTCACACCAGCTCCTGCGGCAGCGCCTACCGCCCGAAACGCCCAGAGGTAAGGTCCATCGTAGCTGCCAAAAACTTTATTCATCTTGTAACCTGTAAAGTAGCGGGTTGTTTCGCAGAAGAGCTTTGCGCAGGATGAGCGCTTCCTGGGACTGATCATCTTTTGGTATCGTTTTGTAAAGAGCCACAGTTCGTAATAAGCCGTACTTATGCCAGAGCGGATCTCCTTCAGTACAAATATAACGGTACATTCCTTTGCAAGTCCTAGCAAGACTAAGTAGATCTCGCACTGACATAAAAAGAGAAAAACGTTGAACAACATCTCTTGGAAAAATTGTTGTGGAACCAGACAAATCAAGAACGCTATACGATCTCTTCTTCTCTGCAAGGAGTGTTGCAAGATCTTGAATCGCCGGCTCATCTCTTATTTCTTTTATAGGCTCATATAATAGAGCGGTCCTCCTATCACGTGGCACGTATGCAAAACGATTTCGATAGTTGATATAGTGTTTAAAAGTCTCGACAAGAGATCTACTATAGGATGATCTAAATTTCATCCCATCTTCAGCCGCCATATTAAAAGCCTCATAGGACATCTCTGAAACTCTGTGATTCAGACCCCACAATCCAAGGATGGTTCCAATTGCCTGAGGATACATTTTAGCAAACTCTTGAACGTACTCAGGAGCGCGGTCCCATTGTTCTTTCTTGCTTTCAATGGCAATCCAAAGCAAAGCTTCCTCTCCACGAGGAGGGAAGTCTATTCTGGGAAAATGTTCAATGTCCAAAAAGAACTCAAACGGAAAATAATGCGTGTCATGGGAGTGCCATGTTTCATAGAAAATCTCTAAGAGTTCCTTATTCTCCTCTAAATTTTGAATCAGATTTCGATGATTAAGAGCCGAACCAAAACTCGTGTTTTTTTGCAGAAGATCAGGATCAAAAAAAGGCTTATTTCCCTCGATAAAAAAACGAAGAGATCCATGGTAAAGTAAACCAAAATTCAGTCTTGTTTCCAGTTTTTCAGTAACGTTAGAAACGTTCAGCTCTTTTGCAATATTCCAAGCTTTATGTGTCGTTCTGTCAAGTACACGATATGAATATAATCTACTCCTTGGGGGTAGGAAATGGAGAGCATTGACGAGGATCTTAGGGTCAAAAAATCCTTCAATTTCCATCGATATCACTGCACTAACGTAGTAATGTTTATAGAGCTCGGGTCTGGCATTAACGATGATGAGAGCAAGTTCCCAATCATGAGCTATCCACTCAAGTAAGATTTTTTCATCCAGCAGGTTAGCATTGCGCTCTAGCACCTGGAGGAGAGCGAATTTAAACCAAACTGATCCCGGTCCCAGCTTCTTCAAAAAGGAAACAGCTCGATCATTCGGCAGCGACTCGACGGCCAGCTTGATCAGCGAGCTTTGCCACTCTTCTTCACAGGCTTGAGGACGATTACCGTAAGGAGTGCACTGGGCAAGGGGTAGCAACTGATCATCGGTAAATGAATCAAGCCCCAAATCTTTCCTCTGACGAGCGCAAAATGCGGCATCCCAGACCGATGGCTTGAGCATTAAGTGATCAACCGTTCCTTCTGCAAGCTTTGGATATTCATACCCTTGATATTTCGTAGAGTTAATGTAAGTGACATCCAGTGGACGATGCTCCAGTATCTGCAATTGTTTAACCTGGTCAGAAGCTGTCATATGCAGCAATTTGCCCATCGGTATAAATAGAGGATTATTGAATTGTAAAAGCTTTCCGAGCGTTATTGAGGACAGCTCTTGCATGAGTTCGGGCTTTTCGAAAAGTTCAAATTTAAAAAACCTTATAAGATTTGAAGGGTCACAATCAGACCGCTGGCCGTACTCATCTACAGCCGCGGCTTTCTGTTGCAAGCTCAAACGCCATTCCCCTAACAAGAGATCCATGGCGGCCGAACAATGATATTCTGTGCCCACTTGGACGAGCCTGCGAATCAGCTGAGTGCTGAGCTGTTGAAATGGGATGCGATACTGGTGTCGCAGAGCCTCAGAACATGTCTCTGCAAACCAGTAAGGCTTCTTTTCATAGAGCGATGTTAAAAATCCTTCTGCTTCTGCTTCAGGCAGCTTTTTTAGCACTTTCTTGATTAAATGCTTTCCAGCATCGCTTATTTTATACTCGTCTGCACCAGGTATTAATTGATCCAAAGTTCTGCGCAGCAGCTCGGTGTCATCACTTTTCGTATTCTCAACAGACCGACTGATTAGCTCTTTGCTGCAAATGCAGGCCCAAGTGACGGCCGCTACAGAAGGAATGCTCACACAGACGAACCTGGAAATTGCGTGACCTGGCATCGCATCAAATGCCGCCATGGCCATATTTGTTACGACGAGAGCCTGCACAGCTGTGAGTGCTGCGAGAATATATGTGTGCGGCATTTTATCGAGTGCATACCGAATCCCCTCACTCGCCGCCATCGGATAAAACGTGTAGCCGGCAAGTGCAGCGCCTGCCTGCAGTGCCAGGCCTACAGGATTCCAGGGTGAAACTTTAAGAGCGCGCAATGCCAAATGGGTTACATTGATTCCCGCGAAACCGCCTGTCAGCTGCAATACCCGGAGGTTGACTCCGCTTAGATTTGAGACTTTATGCATGCGAAAGATTTTACTAAAAACGAGGAAAAATAGCCCAATTAAAATATTTTACTGCGTAAATTCATTATTTTCATGATAATGACTCGTTTTGAAGGAGTTGTATGCGTAATCTCATCTTGCCTTTGACACTTGCTGGTAGCTATCTATGTGCGGCGCCGTATGGGTTTTCGGATTATTATTTTGTCGACCCGGACAGGATCTGGCATGCGGAAGCTTCCTACCGCTGGGTGGCAGAGGCCGATTTCAGGAAACACAGGCACGGCCATATCAACTACGCGGATGGCGATGCAGGTTTATACCTTACGCAAATCATCGATGATGAAAACTCGCTGACGTATGGAGCGGGGTACGATTATTTAAGGCTGAATTGGAATAAAAACCCTCGATTTCATCAAAAAAACTTCAACTATGTCGTGGGATCTTTGGGATTTGTATCGACGACCCTGGAGAGATGGCGCTGGATTATCAATACCGGATTTTCCGTCGATGCGGAGAGACTGGATTTCGGGCCTTCGGCTGTCTACCATGGAATGCTCTGGGGCAGGTACCATTTTATGGATCATTTAGGGATTCATGTCGGAGCGCTGGGCTGGTACGGCGTTGAGAATGGACGCGGCTTTCCTATTTTTGGGTTTGATTGGAGATTCGATGAAAAGTGGTCCGGAAAAGCTATTTTCCCTATTGACTACTCCATTGACTATGCGATTGATGAAAACTGGTCGATTGAAACGGCCTATGCAAGCTTCGGCGGTCCGTATAAATATCCGCGGCGTGCGCATAACGGCGTGAAGGGTTTTAGAGATCCGATCTTTTTCGTCTATTCTAACGCGGTCGATTTTGCTTTGAAATATAAGTTCGAGCACCTGCTGAGAGCGTCTCTGGGCGTGGGTTGGAATTTTGGCGGCTGGGTTTACATTAAAAACCACGAGAGCCGCCACGGGAAGTATTACCACTTCAATTCCGCCCCTTATGCCCAGGGAAGCATAGCGCTTACGTTTTAGAAGCTGTTGCTGCTTGGTGGAGTTTGAATGATTCCACAAAGTTTTTGTAACGGGCTTCGTCGTAATTCTGTATTTCACATTCCATGGCCATCAGGTACAGGCTGTTTTTCACCATCACTGCGCGTCCTTTAAAATAGACGTTTCCGCTGCGGATGAAAAAATCAAGTCCTGGGTTGCCTTCGACTAGGATGAGGTCGGCATACAGGAGCTGATTACCCGGGTTGTGGGTCAAAATCCCGTTCAAAAAGCCTTCCAGGCTCATTTGGGCATATTCTTCGCTGACAAACGATGGGTACTGCGCAACGAGGAGCATGAAGACGCTTTGCTGATCGGCTGCTGAAATGTAGGCGTCGTACTTCAGCTCGAAATTTTCTTCAGGCATCGCCATTTTCTCTGAAATATGCTCCGGCTCGCAAGGCATGAATAGTGAGCAGTTGCCTGCTTGCGCATGATACTCTTTCCAGCCTACAGGCATAACCTGTGCTTGAGTCCCAGTAGGACTTGGTGCAGACGTCAATGCTGGCGTCGCTACGATTAACAGAAGACCACCCAAAAAGCCGAGCAGCGTCTGCTTGATTCCCCTCTTAAAAACCATACTTCCCCCTTCCCTTTTTAATTCTTTGTTAGTGGACTGCGCTTGTCAGCAGCAAATAAAGCCAAACAAGCAGTTTGAGTCCGATAAAAATCACGATAAATGGTAAAAACACGTTTAATAGAGCCTTCCAAGCTGAAAATCTATGAGCCTCCCCGATCGCCTTCAGAAGAATGACAAGCCCCCAGATCATAAGGGCGATCGATACAATGGAGCAGATATAGGTGACCGAAAGCTCCATGCCGACCAGCGGCATGCTGAAAAACAGCACTGAGAAGATATTTTTGCCGAACATCGCCACCTGAACCGCCCAGATCGCAATACCGACGATATTGGGCACCGAAGACCAGGCAACGGCTGCCCGGACGTCCTGAAATGAGCCTGTTCCCCCGATCCAGCGGCCCGTTTTGTAAAAGAGCCATGAGCCGATGGTGATCCCGATAAACCCCAGGAAGATACCGCCAATCGCTGCGGCGCCGATAATCGCGCCTAATGAAAACCGGTCGCCCAGAGAGAAGTTTTGGGCAAACTGAAGGCTCAGCGGGAAGCCGTAGATCCAATACAGAAGAAACAGGAGATAATTCTTGTTATAGGAGAGGATCGCCCGAATGGTTTCACGGGGGCGGACCCACATTCCCAGCCAAGGGTTGACGGATAGTTTCTCAGACATACTCTCTCCCTGCAAATTTTGCCCTAGCCTTATAAGTTCGGGCCGTATGTTTAGAATAGATTGAAATAATTAATTAATCAATAAAAATAATTACAATTAATTACAAAAGTGGAATAAAAAAGGGCGTACTGAAAGTACGCCCTATAAAGGTCTGATAATTATTAAGAAGGTTAGTTAGAAACTTCTTCTTCCTCAGTTTCCTCGTCAGCTTCTTCAACTGACTCTGATGCAACTTTTTTCACATTAGATGCTTTTAAGTGTGGGTTGATCATGATGCATGAAAAAACCATCACAGCTACTACGACAATGTTCATAATATCCATCGTTTATCTCCTTTTGAGAGTCACAACATAACAAATGAATTAATTCGCGACAAGTTTCTTTACATTAAATTTTAAAGTTAATATTCATCAGTTTATAAATGATAGGAATTAATAAATGAAATTTTCAAAAAAGAAAAAGTTTGTAAAAAGTCATGAGATGGAGCTTCTTGAGCGCCTCGAGCAAAGCCTTAGCCTTGATGTCGACAGTTTTGTTGCCCTCAGTGAAGAAAGCCGAGATCCGACACAAATTGCCCTTGCCTATCAAAGGGCAAAAAATGAATTTCTGAAACTTAGCCCGGAAATGCTTCGCATCGCAAACATTATTGGAGGTGATTTACCAGTCATCGTTGCGGATTTCCTAGAGAGCGTTGATGTTGTCCTGCATGGAAAGGGACTTCTCGACGAAGATTTGATTGGTCGCTGCCAGGATAGAGCAGCACAGTTAAAAGCAGAACTCAAGAGCATTTCAAAAGAGCGCAGAATCTAAAAAAGGCTTCTTGAAGTGGAAGCCGCTTTCAAGCAGCTTTTGCGGCTTTGCGCGGATGCTGGAGAGGAAAAGCTCCTGCCCCATCTGCCCGAAGATGAGCCGTACAAGCGTTTTGGGTAGTCTAATCAGCACGGGCCGGTGGGTTATCCTGACTAAAGCATCGACCCACTCTTTTTGCGTCACAGGATGCGGCGAGCAGCAGTTGACGGCTCCCTCCAGCGGATGGGTAAACAGCATCCAATCAATGGCCCGGACAAGGTCTTCTCTAGAGATCCAGCTCATCCACTCCGTTCCTTTTCCCATCAGGGCGCCAAGGCCGAGCTTGAACATCGGAAGCGTCTTTCGAAGCATGCCTCCGGACGGATCTAAAACATTCCCGAAACGTCCATGGATGACGCGAACGCCTTTTTGCTTCAGGCTGTCCGACGCCTCTTCCCACTTGCCGCACACATCGGCAAGAAACCCGCAGCCCTGCCGGCTCTCTTCCGTTAAAATCTCATCGCCGCGGTTTCCATAGTAGCCGACTGCCGAGGCGGAGAAGAAAAAATGGGGCGGCGTTTTAACTCTTAAAAGAGCGTGCGAGAGCAGCCATGTGCCTCTGACGCGGCTTAAGAAAATGCGCTCTTTTTTCCGTTTCGTCCACCGAAACGAGGCGATATTTTCGCCGGCCAGGTGGATCACCCCTTCAAGCCCCTCCAAATTATCAGGTGAAAGCTCATCGCGGTCGGGGTTCCAGTAGATCGTGTCTTTGTCCTGTGAGGCTGGATTACGCGTTGTTTTTAAAACGGTAAAGCCGCTCTCCCGCACCTTTTGCACTAAGGCGCTGCCGATAAAACCTGAAGAACCTGTGATTAAAACTTTTTATCAACATAAAGAGAAGAGCTTGGACAAGTCCAAGCCCTAAAATGAATTACTTGCAGGATCCCTTACTGCAGCCACAGCAGCCGCAGAGACATCTCCACTTTCCAAGCCAGCCGAGGCTCCAAACGCCTGCCAAACCAACCAGTGAATAGAGAAAACGAGCAAGCCCCGTTGTGTTTCCACCTGCAATCCAAGCGACTACATCAAATTGGAAAACACCCCAAAGACCCCAGTTAAGAGCTCCAACGATGACCAGGATCATCGCGAGTACGGATATACATTTCATACAACCTCCAATTATGGTATCTAACTTCATTATAAAAAAATTAATTACCGATTGTCACTAGATTTTTTATCTTTCTATATTTTCATCTCTCTTTTACAATACCTCCAATGGAAGAAAACGAATTTACAAAACTCTGCCGACTGTGCCGTATTTCCGTCACGGACGATGAAAAGAAAAAGCTTCTAAAAAGCGTCGAAGCCGTCCTTGCCTATGCCGAGCAGCTGGATGAAGTCGATACCGAAGGCGTCTCCCCTTGCTTCACCGTGCATGAAACGCTCAAAAACGTTCTGCGCGACGACGTCCCCGAAGCGCCGCTCTCCCGTGAACTCTTTCTTGCTGACGCCCCATCGCATGTCGGAGGAATGATCCGCGTCCCTCCCGTTCTTAAACAATAGGTAACCTTAGAGGTCTTTTGGTGTACAAACTCTCTGCTCAAGCCCTGCATGAACTCTTTCTCAAGGGAGACCTTTCGGCCCAGCAGATCGTCGAATCGACCTTCAAACGGATCGCTCATTTCAATCCGAAAGTCGATGCATTCCTGTCGCTCTTTAACGAGCGCGCGCTCGAGAAAGCTAAGCTCCTCGACCAAAAGCGGTCCCGCAAAGAAAAACTCGGCAAGCTGGCAGGCGTCCCCATCGCCTTCAAAGACAATATCAACGTTTTAGGCGAGAAAACCACCTGCGGATCTCAGTTTCTGTCCAACTATGACGCCGTCTTCGATGCCACCGTGACGCGCCTCATCGAAGAAGAAGACGCCATCATCATCGGCAAGACCAACATGGACGAGTTTGCCATGGGCTCATCGACCGAGAATTCCTCCTACCATCCGACCAAGAATCCATGGGATCTAGCCTGCTCGCCCGGCGGCTCATCCGGCGGATCGGCAGCAGCTGTCGCTGCCAGGTTTTGCCCCTTAGCGCTGGGAAGCGACACCGGAGGCTCCGTTCGCCAGCCGGCAGCCTTCTGCGGCACCGTCGGTTTTAAACCTTCCTACGGACGCGTCTCCAGAAACGGCCTTGTCGCCTTCGGATCGTCGCTCGACCAAATCGGCCCCTTTGCAAACCATGCAGCCGACGCCGCGCTTCTCTTGGACGTCATGGCAAAACCCTGCAAATACGATTCGACCTCAATCCCCCACGCCTCCCCTTCTGCTTTCGATGCCCTTGCAAAGCCTATCAAGGGCAAAAAAATCGGCGTCCCGTGGCGCTTTTTGGAAGGATTGGCACCGGAGCCCCGCAAAAACTTTGAAGAAGCTTTAGAGATATTAAAAAATCAGGGCTGCACCGTCGTCAATATCGATCTCGACATCACCAAATATTCGATTGCCGTCTACTACATTCTGGCAACGGCCGAAGCCTCCACCAACCTCGCCCGCTTTGACGGCATCCGGTACGGAAAACGGTCGGCACGAGCGACCACGCTCGATGAAATCTATGACTTCTCCCGCCAGGAAGGGTTTGGCCCCGAAGTCAAACGGCGCATCCTCCTCGGCACCTATGTGCTCTCGTCCGGCTACCAAGACGCCTACTACAGAAAAGCGCAGAAAGTGCGCACCCTGATCATAGAGCAGTACAAAAAAGCGTTCCAAAAGTGCGACATCATCGCAACGCCCACCTCGCCGTTTACGGCCTTTGAGATCGGCGGCATCCAGGATCCACTCCAAATGTATCTGCAAGACATCTACACCGTGCCAGTCAACCTTGCAGGACTCCCGGCCGTCTCGATCCCTTCAGGCTTTTGCTCCAACAAAAGGCCGTTCGGGCTGCACCTCACAGGACCCTTCTTGCACGACGCCGAAGTGCTCCAAATGGCCCACCACTTCGAAAAAGCCGCGCATGCAACCAAAATCCCACCCCACTTCGATAAGGATTCCGTATGACTATTAGCTACGAAAATTGGGAAGTCGTCATCGGCCTTGAGATCCACGTCCAGCTGAATACCAAAACGAAAATGTTCGGAACCGAGCCGTACCACTTCGGCTCCGAGCCTAACATCGACATCGGGGTCGTCTGCACAGGCCAGCCCGGCTCGCTTCCCGTCGTCAACAAAGAAGCCGTGAAAAAAGCCGTCCAGTTCGGCTGCGCCGTCAAATCAAACGTCGCGCTCGTCAGCAGATTTGACCGCAAATCGTATTTTTATCCCGACAACCCAAAAAATTACCAAATCACCCAGTTCGACCATCCCATCATCCAAGGCGGCATGATCGTCACCGAAGTAAACGGCGAGACCAAGCATTTTAACATCAACCGTGCCCACCTCGAAGAAGACTCCGGGATGCTCAAACACTTCACCAACTTCTCAGGCGTAGACTTCAACCGCGCCGGCGTTCCCCTCCTCGAAATCGTCTCCGAGCCGTGCATCCACTCACCCAAAGAAGCCGCCGCCTACGGCATGGCCGTCAAAGCGATCATGGAGTATCTAGACGCCTCCGACTGCAACATGGACGAAGGCTCGCTCCGCATGGACGCCAACATCTCCGTCCGCCCCAAAGGCGAGCAAACGCTCCGCACAAAGGTCGAGATCAAAAACATGAACTCATTCTCCCACATGGAAGAGGCCCTCGAGTCTGAAATCCGCCGCCAAATCAAGTTTTATACCGCCAATCCTCACTCCGACATCGAGCGCGGCACCTACCGCTTCGACCCCGAAACCGGTACCGTCATCCTCATGCGCCTCAAGGAAGCCGCCGAAGACTACCGCTACTTCCCCGAGCCCGACCTTCCTCCTATCGAGCTTACCCCAAGCTACATCGAATCCATCCGCGCAGCGCTCCCCGAACTTCCCCGCGACCGGTACTACCGCTACTTGAATGAGCTCAAAATCCCCGAGCAACCCGCCACGCTCCTTGTCCACGACAAAAAACTCTCCGACTATTTTGAAGAAGCCCTCAAAGAATGCTCGAATGGCAAATCGCTTGCCAACTGGCTCACCATCGAATTCCCCGGCCGGCTCAAAGAACTCGGAAAATCGATCTTCGAAATCCCCAGCGGCCACATGGCCGAGCTCGTCCGCCTTATCGATAACGGCACCATCAACGGTAAAATCGCCAAAAGCGTCGCAGACGAGATGGTCGAAAAGCCCCACCTATCCCCTGCCGCCATCGTCGAATCCAACCCCGACTTCAAACCCCTCTCCGACACCTCCGAAATCGAAGCCCTCATCGACAAGGTCCTCCTTGACAACCCCACCGCCGCAATCGACTACAAGGCCGGCAAAAACAAAGCGTTCGCCTTCCTCATCGGCCAGGTGATGAAGCTCTCCCGCGGCAAAGCCTCCCCCGACCTCGTAAACTTGATCCTCCTCAAAAAACTAAAGGATTAACTCTGTTAGGGACACACCTGTTATAAGGCCTTCAATTACCTTAAAATGTTTGTCAAAAGTGCAAAGGACACACCCGTTCTCTAATGCCTGTGCAGCAATCCACATATCATTCGATGGGATAGGTTGCCCTTTATTTCTTAAAGAGGAATATATTTGGCTATAAAATTTAGCGGTATCTGAGGTAATTGAAAACACTCTAATTCGCGATGATTGTAAGAACTGTTGCAATTCATCTAGATTTTTCTTAATTTTATTGCCACATTCAAAACCCCCTAATAATTCTCCAAGTACTACAGGACTAATAGCCAGTGTTTCAGCGTGTTGGAAAATTTCAAGAACTGACGGATCTCCCCGTTTGAAAGCCGCATAAGCATTAGTGTCGATTAAAATGGGCCTCATGACCAAAGCTCCTTGTCAATTTTCTCAAATTGCTTTGTGTTCTCTTCGAAAGCTTTTTCTTCTGCACGAGACCATGAACCTGCAAGATGATCCAAATCATGAAAAGTGATTTTCTTGCAAGAAAACCCCAATCCACGTTCAATCATTTTTAAAATTAATACATTCACACTTGTGCCAAGTCTCTTGGCCTCTCGTTTCAATACTGTCATTACTTCCGTGGGAATGCCTCTTAAATTAAAGCTGGATGCTGACATGTGGTACCTTCTAGTTATACCATTATGGTATCATTAGATTATATCAAACGCAAGAAATTATGTATAGCTTTTATCTTAAAAGACTTATATAGACTCCCCCCGATCTTATGAACCCCATCTTGCTAAAAGAGTTGCCATAGATTGCATTAAACTAAACTTCTATCCATAATGACATCTTTTAAACAAAGATTAATTATGCCGATTGAACTTTTTCATGTTATCAACAATGCTGCTATCAATCTTAGACCCGCAAATTTAGTTTATTCTGCTCTCCAATCAGGCCTAGCCATTATCCAAGACCGGTCGGCTGCATATCCAAATCTCATTATTAATGCTCAACGATTGATGCTTATCACCGATTTGGTTGCACTCGGAGTAGACTACCACGAGCTGCATGACTCGATGAGTGATCAACGCAAAAAATATTTTCCCATCGCAGCTGTCGCGTCCGTCATCTTTGCTGCTGCCGGAGTATTCTATTTAAACCGGTACGCGCCGCCAGCCGCAGATCTGAAAAAAGTTCTTCAGGGCCTTTCATCTCAAGAACTTGCAACAACCGTAGTCAAGTGGTCCAATCCTATGGCTCATAATATAAGCGCGTTTCTTCATTTGATGCGTATTTCAGTCAACGTAATGACAGCTGCTTCGCTTGCAAACAGGCATAGTTTCATCCATCTTGCAAACGCCTCTCTGAATGCTCTCACCTTACATAAAATTTCAAAATTACCATGGGTTCTGTTTCACAAAACATTAACAGCCACGAACGGCGCACCTTGGCCCTCTGATGAGTTCCACAATAATATTAGCCAAGTGACAATCCAGTCACACTTCCTCATTCGGGACGATCTTCCCGCAACACTTAAAGCCGTCAATGAATACTTCACAAATTTTTTCAATCATTGCTCAGTGAAAAAGTACTGGAAGACTGTGCTGAAACCCTTGACGACAGGCGACAAAAATAATAGACGAACCATTTACTATCAAACCCGCGAATTCAAATACAAAGTCACCGCTCAGCCTATCAAACCCCAGTTCACAATCACCCCTTATATCAATGGGATTGAAGCCTGGGTGATCGATAACACCATGGGCCGTTTCAAGGTCGATCTTTTCATAAAATAAAACCTAAACATCTGATTTTCTGGCGTTTACAAATCATGTAATGCATTCCATGATTTTTGGAGTTTTTATTGGATTGCATTCCATAGTTATATATGATATATATGGATTAGAATACAGAGGTTTATCATATGTATGAAAAAATCGTGGAAGTCAGTCAGCAGTTTCTAAAAATTAAAAACTCCCCCTATAAGCGGTATTTCATCAAGAAGCACAAATTCACTCACCGCATGTCGATGATTCTTGGTCAAAGAGGCGTAGGAAAAACCACTACACTTGTTCAACTGCTATTACAAGAGACGGAAGGAGACCGGTTTGATCCCCGCATCTTGTATGTCCAGGCCGACCATTTTGCTTTAGGAAAAACCTCTCTTTATGAAATCGCAGAGAAGTTTCAAATGCTTGGAGGAAAGTGGCTCGCCATTGACGAAATACATAAATACCCTGACTGGTCAAATGAGCTAAAAAGCATTTATGATACATTTGTTGATTTGAAATTATATGTCTCAGGCAGCTCGGCACTGCAAATCTACAAAGGAAGCCATGACCTGATTCGCCGCAGCACCTCGTATACGATGCAAGGCTCGTCTTTCCGTGAATATTTAGAATTAATGCATGGGCTGCAGCTTCCCTCTTGCACTTTGGAAGAGCTTTGCCAAAATCATAAAAAAATTGCAGATAGCATCATCGACATTCTGGAAAAGAATAACCTCAAAGTTATCCCCGAATTTAATAAATATTTGAAAATAGGGTATTACCCCTATTACTTCGAGATTAACGATGCTGATGCTTTTAAAATCACGCTCGAACAGAGCTTTCACATGACAATCGATTCGGATCTGGCAGCTATTTATCCTCATCTTGCAGGCAGCAGCGAAAAAAAGATCAAACAACTGCTAATGTTTATTGCCGCAGCAGTCCCCTTTACACCTAACTGGCAAAAAATCATGCAGATTCTGGATATCGGAGATCTTAGAACCTTGAAGTCGTATTTTTCACACCTGGAGGATGCCTGTCTTATTCACTCAATCTCGAAAGCATCCGATAAACTAGCCAAACTCGAATCACCCGAAAAAGTGTATCTTGATAACACCAATCAACTCTATGCAATTGCATCGAAAGATCCTGAAAAAGGAACTTTGAGAGAAACCTATTTCTTGACAATGTTATCCCAAAACCACGATGTCACTCTGCCGCTGGATGGAGATTTCCTCATCGACGAACTCTATCTATTTGAAATAGGAGGAAGAAACAAAAACTTCACTCAAGTCAAATCGCATCCCAATTCATTCCTAGCACTCGACGACATGGAACTCGGCATCGGTAATAAAATCCCCCTCTGGCTTTTCGGCTTTCTGTATTGAATTGGCCGTATTTGGTCATTTTCAATAAATCAGCTTGAAAATATGGCCGTATTTATTTTACACTTGGCCGTATGCACAACTCAGACAATCATAAAATGGCCCTATTAAGAGAGCTTCAAGATAGAGAAGTTCCTCTTGGAATTTATGAGCTTCTAGAACATCTTCCAAATGACTTTGCCGAAAGATCTGTCAGACGATGGCTTAGCCAGCTTGCCGATGGCAACTTCATAGAAAAAACTGGCCTGAAAAAAGCAACGAAATATCAGATAACTTCGCCCTCTTTTGGATCTTTTAGACTTAGAGAAGAGCGGGGCAGATGTTTTTGTGACGAGAGTTTAAGTGTCATTTACAAAATTGAACGTCCCCTTATTGAACGAAGGCCGGTCTCTTATAATGAAAAATTCCTCGAAAGCTACATTCCCAATCGATCGTTCTACCTGCCTTTTAAAACAAGAGCCGAGCTCTTGAGAATGGGCAAGCGCGCCAAGAACAATGAACCTGCCGGCACTTATGCGCGTCGTATTTTCAATCGTCTTTTAATTGACCTATCGTATAACTCATCCCGACTTGAAGGAAATACGTATTCTCTTTTAGAAACTGAAAAACTGCTAATGAATGGAATCGAAGCAATTGGGAAATTGGATGATGAAAAAACCATGATTCTGAATCACAAAGAGGCTATACGATTTTTGGTTGATTCTGCTCCTAAATTACAGGTTACCACAGACACCATCTGCACCCTCCACTTTCTTTTAGCCGACGGACTCATTGATTCTCGTGATCTCGGCGTAGTCAGATCGCATGAAGTGTTTATTGGAGGATCAAGGTATATGCCTTATACCAATCGACACAAACTTCAGCAGCTCCTCGACCGCATCATCCTAAAAGCAGCATTGATCAATGATCCCTATGAACAAAGCTTTTTTCTTCTTGTTCATCTCAGCTATCTACAGGCCTTTGCCGACGTCAATAAGCGAACATCCAGACTTTCAGCAAATATCCCTTTGATCAAAAACAATCTGGTTCCACTTTCTTTTAACGATGTTAAAAAAGAGGACTACATCTCTGCCCTACTCGCCGTTTACGAACTTCAAGAGATCCGCCCTATGATTGATATCTATTTTGACTCTTACAATAAATCCTGTTTTATGTTCGATTCTACGGTTCAATCTGTTGGAGTCGACATTATTCGCGTACTTTACAGAAAACAAAGGCGCACGCTGCTTGCAGAAATCATCCTAAAGAAAAAAGTGGGCCCAGCTATGGACCGTTACATCAAAAAAGAAACTGCCAAACTGATCCCAAAACATGACCGGGCTCATTTTATTGAAGATGTAAAAGAAGACGTCAGCCTGCTCAACCCCATCCGCATCTGCGGCCTTAGCGTTACACTTGATGAGTTTAAAGCCTGGGAAAAAGCACAGACAATTCAATAAGCAAGTCCTATAAGGAGTATCTATGTCTTCAAGAGCTGTAAATCCTGGCAATGATACCATGTACTACGCGTTGCACGGGGGCTTTTGTGATGTAACCCAAAAACGCCAAATCATGGTTCAATTGACAGATACCGTACGAGATGTGGGCAGCCGCGTTTTAGATCTGGAGAATCTGCCGGAAGACCAATTCCGATCCGTGCTGGAATATGGCAAATATAAATGGGAAAATAAACAAGATGCTACTTTAGAGCAGGTTTTGGAAGGCCAGGTGTGGAAGGAGAGCAGATTAAGCTATGCTGCCGCATTTAGCATCATAGGCCCGGCAAACGCAACGCCCAGAGAGAAAAGACTGCATCAGCTTGCTGAGCGGTGTTTTTCTAACGAAGCGCTGGAGGCCGTCTGGCAAAAGCTTCCGGTAAGCCGCTGCACACAGAATTTCTCGCAGAAGACCTTTCACTACGGGGTGACAAGAGCAGAGAAAATAGAGAATGGCTTTCGGGCGGATATCTGCAACAGGAAGCTTCCAAACGGAAATGCCGTCTATCTGGCACTCAATCCTAAACAGGCTGAGAATAATATGATCACCGAATATGGAAGCCGCGAGAACCAATTTGGAACGAGAGCTGAAATCACTCTTGAAGTACAAGTGAGTGAAGGCGCTTTGACGGATGTGGCCGAGATCTGTGATTTTCTAACTTGGGAAGAAGCTCTGTATGAACACGTCGTGCAACCCGTTAATGCCTTTAGCAGAGAAAACCGCCACCCCTTAGAGTCTTATGGCGCTAATGGCATGCAAGATATTTTACCGTGCAACGTGGTGAATTACGTCGCCGGCGAACTTTTCCGGGCGCATGGCTTTAAGGCGGCCTACGTCTCTGACACAGGTTCCCGCTGTGTCCAGGTCATCGGCGGCCCTACTTTGGCTGTCTTTGATGCTTCACATGTAAAACATTGAAATAGTCGCGAATCGCTTTATCGACCGCGGTCTGAATAGCAGGACGCATATCCTCGCCTGTGTTTCTATAATGATCCGCAGCTTCGTGAAATAAAATCGATAGCTTTTTGATACCATCTTGAAGTTCTTTTGGGAAATAACCATGGGCTTCAAGAGCTGAGAAAGTTTGATTAGGTTGATTCACCAAAACATACAGATTCATTGCACTGATTAGATATGTTTCAACCAAAGGGCAGATTTCAGGATCTCTTGCACTCACAAGCCCCCATTTCGGGTCGAGCCAGTCTAAACCGTAGTTTGAAATGATCTGCTGGAATGACAAGCCTTTGATTTCGGCAAAAAAGCGGCTCTTTAATTGATCATCTAAGAGTATGCCCACTTCAAAATAAGAGAAGTATTCAGTCCATAATCGACGAAATACGATGTCCTTCGATTCACCGAGCGCTTTTTCTCTCCATATCTTGAGCCAGGGATCATCCTTGGCAAGACCACGGACGAATTCGATGATCTCGCGATCCTGGTTTTGGTCAAAGAGCGGTTTTTCAATGAGCCTTTTATGGGCCTCGTGCTTGGTACGCTCCTCAGGCGTCATTTCTAACTCATCACTATTGCAATGCGGATGGGCTAAGAAGAACACTCTTTCTGAGAAGCATCAAGAATCTTCCATACGTCAGCGAGATTTCCTTTGGCCTGTAAAATCGAGTAATCATTTTTGGAGATTGCTTCTCGTGCAGCAGGAAGGGAATAAATTGCCTTCCTTTCAGACTCATCAAATTTGTGAGCAATTAAAATTTCGTCCCAAGCATCACGGAGATCTGATGTCGATTCTGTAGACGTTTCGAGAAGGGTCACAAATGCTGTCTGAACTCCAGCAAAGTTTTTAAGCTCTTCGCCATGAAACTGCGTAATCTCTTTTGGGGGCCGATTTGAAAAATCCGACACAAGCCATCGCTCTAGATCGGAAGTGTCAAGGGCATATCCATACTGCCTGCGTGCGTCGGTCAAGCCGATCTTCATGAGCCCCGTTGCAGGGTCAAAAATGGCCTTTTCTGCGGCTGCAAAATACTGAAACCGGCGACTCAAATAAACAGCTGCAGCAAGTGATGCGGCTCCAGCCAGGATAGCGACAGTTCTTGTAAGTTTTGATGTTGTAGAGAACGTGCCTACGCCCGCAATGATGCAGGCAGCCCAGCTCAAGTTGCGAGCGGTCTGAACATGGCTCCGTTTTTCAAGAATTTGGCTTACAAATGATAAACTTCCTATGGATGTCATGCCATCGATTTTAACCTAAAAAGTTTAGACATTCAAGAAATAGGCTGTTTTCAAATAATTTTTATTATATTATACATCGAACTAATGAAGCTGGGCATTGGACTGCTAGCAATTGTTGGGTTTGGGTGCATGGCCAATCGAGGCGTGGTGGAGCCGTATTCGTACGCGCCGCGCACGTCATCGTCGATGTACAAGATGCCGCTTGATCTGACATCGATGAAACTTGAAGAGAGAACAGAGCCGCTGACATTGGCTGAGCTGGTTGATATCGCGCTGAGAAACAATCCCACCACACGATTGACCTGGGCCAAAGCGCGGGCTGCCGCTGCCGCATGGGCGCAATCGCAAAGCCCCAACTTCCCAACGCTGTCGGGTAACTATACGATCGTAAGGGACAAATCAACCCTTGTAACAACTGGAGCCCAAACTTCGACACCGGCGCAAAACCAGGCCGCCACTTCAACCACGATTGTTTTCTCAGAGCTCTCAACGACATGGGGCCCCGAGCTTCAGCTCTCGTACACGCTGCTCGACTTTGGACTGACGTCTGCCAATGTGCGGTCAGCCAAAGAAGCGCTGATCTCCGCAGACTTTTCGCATAACTACCAAATCCAGACCGTGCTCAATCAAGTCGCCTCCGACTATTACAACTACCTTAGCCAGCAGCAGCTTTTAAAAGCGCAGGAGGCCGATCTCGACACAGCTTGCGTCACTGAAGCCGCCGTGCGGGCGCAAGTGAATGCCGGCGTCAAAGACAAGTCGGACCTTCTGCAAGCGCAAACACAGCTTCTCCAAACACAGATCAACCTCACCAACCAGCGTCAAAATGTGATCAACGCCAAAGCGGTTCTCTTCACCGACATCGGCCTCGGCGCTGAAAAGCAGCTGACCGTTGCAGACACTTTAGAAGTGCCGCCCATTGAACAAATGGAGCAAAATGTCGACGCGATATTGGCAGTAGCTCTTTCAAAAAGATCGGATCTTATCGCTGCCGAAGCCTCCCTTCGTTCACAAAATGCCGCCGTCGATGCCGCCTGGAGACAGTTTTTGCCGACGGTCACCTACGATCTGACCGTCAACCAAAGCCGGGCCAAACCCGGCGGCGATCTGGGCATTCAATATAACGGCATCCTGTCGCTGAACTATCCGATTTTTTCAGGCTTTTCTACCGTCAACGAATACCGTCATGCTAAATCGATCCGCGACCAGGCGGCAGCGACTTTGCGGCAAACCGAGCTTTCTGTCACCGAACAGGTGATCACCTCCCACGCCGCCGTGCGCACCGCTTTTGAAGCGCTCCGGTTTGCAGACGAGCTTCTCACAACGGCTGCCGAGCAGTACAAAGTGTCACTTGAGAGATACAAAGCCGGCGTCGGAACGATCATCGATCTTGTCACCGCGCAAAACACGCTGGCCGTCTCACGCGCGCAAAACGTCAGCAGCACCACGGCGTGGCTGACAGCCCTCGTCAACTTGAGCTATTCAGCCGGCACTTTAGTTCCTAGTGCGGAGGAGTTTCAATGAAAAAGTGGCTCATCCTTCTTCTCCTTACCGCCTGCGCTAAAACAGACCCTCCCCTAAACCCCAGCCGCCCTACGTCAAGGTTGCCAAACCAATCGTGTGCGACGCTCCGATCTATTTGGAATATATCGGCCATGTCGAGCCGAACCAATCCGTCGACATCAAAGCGCAAGTCACCGGACTCATCACCGGACAATTTTTTGTCGAAGGGCAAGAAGTGTGCAAAAACAGCCTGCTGCTCACCATCGACCCGCGCCCGTACCAGGCAGAACTTGAAAAAACGACGGGCCTCCTCGCCCAAAACCTCGCTTCTTTAAGACAAGCGCAAGACACCGCTGAAAGGTACAAAGATCTTGTGACGCTTAATTACATCTCCCAGCTCGATTACGATCAATACCTCACTAACGTCCTGACAGCCGAGGCTGCCGTCCAGCAAGCCAGGGCAGCCGTCGACCAGGCCACGATCGATCTTGAGTACTGCACCATCACAGCTCCCTTCGACGGCGTCGCCAGCAAACTCGAAATCGACGTCGGCAACTATGTTCCGCTTGGCGGCGAGTCCCCGCTTCTTACCATCAATCAAATCTCACCGATCCGCATCAGCTTCTTCGTGCCGGAAAAAGATCTTTCTAAAATCGCCTGCCTGCAAGTGAAAAAGCCGCTTGTCACCAAAGTCTTGTGCAACGATCAGTGGATCGACGCAAAACTATTCCTCATCAACAACCAGGTTGATGAATCAACAGGTATGATCCTTCTGCAAGCGCTGTATGATAACAAAGATTGGACGCTCTGGCCGGGACAATATGTCGATGTGCGCCTCATCCTCAAAATCGAGGAAAACGCGATTTTAGTCCCCACCACAACCGTCCAGGTCGGCCAGGACGGGCCGTATCTCTACGTCCTAAAATCCGATCACACCGTCGAGCTGCGCAAAGTGAAAGTGGGACAGCGCGAGCAGCAAAATACACTCATCGAAAGCGGTCTTGGCAAAGATGAAATTGTTGTCTCAGAAGGCCAGCTGAATTTAACCTCCGGCATCAAGGTTCAAATCTCCAAATGAACCCATCGTATATCTTTATTAAACGACCGATCATGACAACGCTTGTGATGATCGCGATCCTCTTCTTCGGGATCGTCGCCTTCAAAGAGCTGCCCGTCAGCGATCTTCCCAACGTCAACTACCCCTCGATCAACGTCACCGTCAGCTATCCTGGCGCCAGCCCGACGACCGTGGCCAACGCCGTCGTCAGCCCCTTAGAGCGGGAGTTCATGACGATCGGCGGCGTGCAGGCGATTGCCTCGTCAAGCTCGACCGGCAGCGCCTCAATCGTGCTGCAGTTCGATCTTAAAAAAACGATCGACGAAGCCGCCCTCGACGTGCAGACCGCCATCAATACCGCCACACCGAATCTACCGCAAAATCTTCCCTACGCGCCGACCTACAGCAAAGTCAATCCCTCGCAAACCCCGATCCTCTTCTTCGCTTTAACGTCCGAGACCATGCCGTCGTATCAACTCTATGACTACGCCTACACCTACATCGGCGAGCGGCTCAGCACCGTCTCGGGCGTTGCCCAAGTGTCAGTCTACGGCACGCCGTTTGCCGTCCGCGTGCGAGTCAACCCACAAGAACTTGCCGCCAAAAGCATCGGCATCGATGAAGTGGCAGCCGCCATCAAAAACGCCAACGTCTACCTCCCCACCGGCACGCTCTACGGCCAAAACCGCGAGTACACCATCAACGTCGACGGACAGCTCGGCTACGCAGAGCTCTACAACCAGATCATCATCAAAAATGACGACGGCAACATCGTCCGCATCCGCGACGTCGGAAAAGCCGTCGATTCGCTGTGGAATGACAAGCAGTCGCAAAAGTACATCACCCCTGAAAAGACCGTCGAAACCGTGATCTTCGGCGTCTTGACGCAGCCCGGCGTCAATTCGATGGAAGTGATCAAAGGCATCAACGCGATGCTCCCTCAGCTCGAAGCCGGCCTGCCAGGCTCAGCCAAGCTTGAGCGGATTTTCGATAAAGCCGTCTTCATCAAAGAAGCCGTCTTCGATGTCGAGATGACTCTTTTTCTAGCCTTCGGCCTCGTCGTCCTCGTCATCTTTTTCTATTTGGGAAAACCGCTGATCACCGTCATTCCTGCCGTCGCGCTTCCCATCGCGATCATCGGCACCTTCGCCGTCATGTCGCTCTTGGGATACACCATCGACATCCTCTCGCTCCTTGCCATCACCCTCTCAATCGGATTTTTAGTCGATGATGCCATTGTCGTTTTAGAAAACATCGTCCGTCACGTCCAGATGGGAAAACCGCCCATGGAAGCTGCCCTTGACGGCTCCAAAGAGATCGGATTTACAATCCTCTCCATGACGCTGTCACTCTCCTCCGTATTTATCCCCCTTCTCTTCATGCAGGGCGTCATCGGCCAGCTGTTCCATGAATTTGCCATCGTGATCGTGACCGCCATCCTGCTCTCGGGATTCATCTCAATTGCGCTCACTCCCATGCTCTGCAGCCTGTTTATCAAGCCGTACCATGCAGCCGCCGAAAAAACCTTCATGGAAAAACTCTCCGACACCCTCAACGACAAGCTCCTCAAAACCTACGAAAAAGGGCTCCGCTATGTCCTGCGCCGCCCCAAACTCACACTCGCTGCCGGAGCGTTTTGCATCGCAGCTACCCTCGGCCTGTTCCACATCCTGCCCACCAACTTCCTGCCGCCCGACGACATGGGCATCATCGTTGTGCACACCCAAGCCGCCACCGGAACATCCCCCTTCGAGATGATGCGCATTCAGTCCGAGCTTGCCGATGTCGCAAAAAAACACCCCGCCGTTGAGTCTCTCCTCTCCCTCGGCGCCATCCCCGATGACAACAAAGGGATCATGTACCTCAACCTGAAACCGTTCCATAAGCGCGTGCCGATGCTCAAAGTCATCGAAGAGCTCAAAAAAATGTACGCCTCCTCTGTCAGCGCCTTTCGTCTTCATCAAGCCGCTGCCGCTGATCGACCTTCAAGTCTCCACAAGCGACATCAACGCGCCGTACCAGTTCACGCTCCAGAGCCTGACCACCCAAGACCTCTACAAATCAGCCACCCAGCTCATGCAGAACATGAAGTCGATCAAATCACTCTCCCAGATCAGCACTGACATGGAGCTTTCCCAGCCGCAGCTCAACCTCGAAATCCTCCGCGACAGGGCCTATGCCCTCAATGTCTCCGCAGACGCCCTTGAAAACGCCATCTCCTACGCCTATGCCGCTACCAACCTCTCCCCCATCAACGACCCCCAAAACCAGTACTACGCCATCATGGAAGTCGAGCCGAGATATTATTCCGATCCGTGGTTCTTAAATCAGCTCTACATCCGCTCCTCCACAAACAAACTCATCCCACTCTCGCTCGTCACAAAGCCCACCCAAACCACCGGCCCGCTCAACATCAACCGCCTCAACGGCCTTCCAGCCGTCAACATCTACTTCGACACCGGCGATAACGCCCTCGGCCCCATCCTCACCCAGCTCGACGACCTCGCCCGCAAAACGCTCCCCGCCACCGTGACCGGCCACATCCAGGGAACCGCCGACGTCTTTAAAGCCTCCTTCGCCAACCTCTCCATCCTGCTGCTCGTCACCATCTTCATCGTCTACATCATCCTCGGCATCCTCTACGAAAATTTCCTCCACCCGATCACCGTCATGTCAACGCTGCCGCCTGCAGCCCTCGGCGGCCTGCTCACCCTCCTCATCTTCAACGAACCCCTCTCGCTCTACGCCTTCGTCGGCATCATCCTTCTCCTTGGCATCGTCATGAAAAACGGCATCATCATGATCGACTTTGCTAACGACTCGATCCTCGCCGGCAAAACCCCCGAAGAGGCCATCACCCACGCCTGCCTCACCCGTTTCCGCCCCATCCTCATGACCACCTTCTCCGCCCTCATGGGCGCCGTCCCCATCGCCCTCGGCATCGGCGGCATGTCTGCAGAAGGTAGACGCCCCCTCGGCCTCGTCATCATCGGCGGCCTCATCGTCTCCCAGATCCTGACCCTCTACCTCACCCCCATCCTCTACCTCTACCTCGAAAAACTCCGCGAACGCTTCCATCAAAATAAATCAGTTAAATAAAACCATTCTTTAGCTATAATCTCTTATACTTTTATGCCGGTCTATCTTGAGAATTGCCCCGATTATTATCAAAAAAAGTTTACGCGTGAAACTTTTGGATACGTGCTTGAAAAGCTGAGCCAGCCCGGCCAGCAGCTTTGCGTTCGGGAAGGCGGTTTGGATACAATAACCACCATCTACGCACTCTGGGAACAATTTATAGGAATGCTCGGGTTTGAAAACGGAACCGACTCCCATAAGATCGAGGCTGAATGGCTCAAATTCCTCCACTATGGCATGGTCAAAGGGTACCTTCAAGATCCGGAGCTGCTGCAAACAGCAGCAAAAGTCAGAAATTTATATTTCCGTAAGTTACCACAGGCAGGTACCAACCTCGAAATTTTTCGCGAAGCGCTCGCAAGTTACTGCACTCAAAATAGAGCTCACCTTGAGCCCTCCTATTGGAATAAGTTTTTTGCTGAAACAATTAACATGACTCTTACGAAAAAACATGTATTCGGATCCACTTATCTGGCCTTGGCCGAGCAGGTTCGATCGGAGGAGAGAATTAAACATCTTGGTAAAGCTGCAAGCAGGCACTTTGCAATCAATGACCCAGACTATAACTCACGCCTGGAACAATGTTTCAATAGAGTAAAACAGTTATATTCATGGCGTCCCAGTATCGAGACAGCTCGCTTGCGCCTTGCCAAACGTGCGTATGCAAGACATAAGCCGCAAGACGCCCTCAATCACCTCACAGAAGCAAAAAAGACGATTCAATTGCCACCCTTCTATGCGTACATGGAATTTTGCTGTTTTGCCACACTTGAAAAATGGAATGAAGCTGATACGTTTCTACAAAACCCTCCTTCCCTTCCCGTTAATAAGCCGGAAATGCGTTCTGATTATGCTGCAGCCCTAGTAAAACTTGGAGACTCTCGCTTAACCCATAATAAATCCAAGGCAGTACGTTTCGTCAGTTGGTTTACTTCCAAGCCGCGTAAGACAAATTCATCTAAGGCTCTTATTTATTACAAACAAGCGTTTGAAATTGCCGAAGGCGCCGCGCGAAAAGCAATTCTAGAAAAAATGTGCGTTGAATCCAGCTTGGATGAAATAAAAGATACGGGTATTAATTTAGAAGATTTTCGTAAGACCTCTTTTGATCTTGCCTGCGATTTCTACAAAAGCAAGGAGTGGAATGAATCAGCCCTTCATTTCCTCATTTGCATCAAATGTTCATCACCCGACTATTTATCTTTATCTACCGAAGGAGAAAATCTGACCCACCGGTTTGCCCGGACGATTGCTCATCTTTACAATGAAAATAAAATTGACGAAAGCCACCTAAATCTTGTGGAGCAAGCCATTTCGCAGCGCAAAGAGATTAAAATTCATGTATCACGTAGTAAAAAGAAAACCTACCTTGATACAAAAACCCTCAATGAATTTATTGATCAGACAAATATTGATCCATCTAAACGATCATTTCAATACGATCAAGGATCATGTCTTTATCTTCTCAAGGGCTTAATTATGGAAAGACTCGACAGCGCCGATACTAAAGGAATATTACAAGCGTATGAACTCGCTTCCCGCCTTGCTCCGCGCCATCCATGGGGAGCATCGGGTTATCTTGCTGAAGATAAGGATATTTCTATCAAAGATATTAAATCATACCGAGAATATGCCATTCAATTTGGAGCAAAAGACGCTATTCCTATGCTGGTTGAAGATTTTTAAAAGCTTTTATTAAGTTTTTTGGTAAAATTTCTGACTATGCAGCGCGTAATTTCAGAAGTTTCAGCACATATCGGACCCTTTACCGTCATGGCAACAAGCCTGGGTACGGGTTTAGTTGCTGGGGCAGCTTTCACAAACATAGCTTCGATTGCCGCGCGCGTTTTGGTCTCTGAAAAAGAAGCGGCAGTTCTTTCTATAGGGGTGGGACTTTTCTTAGCGCCCATCGCCATTGGCGCAGTAACTTACTTAACTTTTACACTCATCATAGAGATACTACCAAATGCGTTAAGCCGCTCGAGCTATAGGCAAATCCCTTCCATTTTTTGGACAGTCGGTTTTGCGCAGACACTTTTAACAATCTCTGCCGCGCAACGTCTGATTTTTGGAAGTTTTGTCCCTAGGAGCATCTTAGAACTTGTTGCCATGGTTGCCGTGTCGGTCGCTGTCGGCACACTCTACACCAAGCTGGATAACGAGTGGTTGCGCAATGCGCTTGTCCGCCAAACCCCCGAAGAAATCCGCACTACCGTCCAGGAGGTAGATAAAGAGCAGCTTCTTTTACATTTTCCAGTCCGTGATCGTTTTTTCAGTCCGACGATGCCCCGAGAAAATATACATGCTTTTATAGAGGCTTTCCTGTTGCGCGAAGATATCTCAAGAGACAACATTGTAGGGATATTTCATAAGCTTCTTGGTTACAACCTTGATTCCGATCTATTGCGTTTACAGACGCTCATGAAGAACCGGCTCTTGTTCTTCTTAAGGCTCCATGAAACAGCTCTGAACGACCCACAATTTCAACATTTTTTTATTAAATGGTGCAGGGATGAAGACCTTTGCTATGCGCTCACCCAAGCATCTACTGAGGCAACAACAACCTTTTTAAAGACTGAGATTGCAAGAAGGAGGCTAAAAGAGGAAGACATTGCAAGACATCAAGCTGAGTTTTTATGCTTCTTCAATGCTTGGCATCCCAATGATAGGCTTCATTTTTCAGAGGATGCTCTCAAGTGGCTCTCTATAATGTTTTTGGAAGATGATAAATCAATCATCTGGGTTGCGTGGGCCCTAAGTCAAAAAGAGCTTCCCCAAGATGTGCCGGATTTTGTTAAATCTTCAGTTAGAGTGTATCCACAAAACTACGGTCGACTCATTGGGTTATGGAACCGAAGTCAACTGGGCGGGTTTAAAAACTTAAATGCTTTGAGAGACCGATTTGAGTTGGATGACAAGGCAAAACAAGAGCTTAATAAGGCCCTTGATCGAAGTGTGTTTGATGCCTATTCAGATAAATTGCTATATGACACCTCAGTTTCCATGAACGATCATATGGGTGATGCATTTCAAGCTAAACTTGCGCCGCTAATGCTGCCTCCAAATTGGCACTTCGATTATCCTACCAAAGACGCTGAAGCAGGTGCTTTAGATCGTTTACCCAATGCCGTAATCTTTAGCATCCTCCTTCCAAAGCTCCATCCAGCCGATGCCGCTCTACTCTCCCGTACCTGCAGAAAAATGTTTTCCATGATCTACAGCCCTCAGAATAAAGCCCCCATGCGAGCGTATGGCCACTTGTTTAAGTTGTCCAGGTTCATAGAACAAAACAGGGACACTCTTTCACAACGTTTTCTACAAGCGCTGGCAAAAGCCTGGCCTCCCGATTTATGGCCCCCAGATTCCAGTGTAGCGCGCACCTGGATGACACTTTAATTCTTAGGATTTAGTTTAGCCTTAACTCTTGTGTTTGGCTTGAGACTTAGCCTTTTTCATAAAGGCTTGCCTTTTTTTCTTGGGCGTTTTCAGATAGGTCTCTCATAATACTTTTTCTTCATATCGTCCGGCAACGAAGAATACGCTTTTGAGATAAATGATTTAAAATCTGAGAGAAAAGGATATCGTGGATTCCAATGATACAATCTGTTTCTGCCTTCTATGGTACTGACAAGAATGCCCTGGTTTTCGAGCCGTGTAAGGGCTCTTTGAAAACCAAAAACAGGAACCCCAAAAGCCTGGCGAAGCTCACTCGCATAGCATTTATCATTCGCTACCATGTAAAAGAGCACCTTTTCAACGAGACGGCTATTAAATAACTGCTCAAACATATTACCACCTACAGTGGTAACATTACCACGTGTAGTGGTACCTATAAACAAAAAAAATCGCTGATTAACTAACTTAATTATCATTCTTATCATATTTTTTTGTCGCTCCTCGCAAAGCTCAAGGCATAGTCTTCTCGAGTAACATGTTAAAAATTATGATAAAAATGATGGAATGATATTAACGATGATTAAAAGCAACAGCTATTAATGATAAGACCATGGTAATACCGAGCGCAGTCCCCCAAACGGTTACGAATATTCTTTCACTATCACTAAGCCTAGAAGTACAAATATTTAAAATATCAACCTCCAATGGCAGTCTCATCGCTACCCTATTTGCCTCCATTATACTGCCAGATGCAAGAAGAGGAATATTTCTGGATGCGTATTCTGGTTGATCTGTTGGAATAAGTATGTCAGTACTTGATGCAATTTCGATTGTTTTAGTGCTGTTTAATTGCTTGATCCATATAAATTTATCGTTATCAGAGAAAATTTTCATTGAATAACCCTGATTCCAAGAATGCCGAACGAATTGTAAAACTTCCGCATCACTCGTAACCCTATTCATAACCCACCGATACGCATTCAGGCTCGGAACAGGAGAAATTACGTTGGTCAAAAACTGTAGGACTATTTCTCTTAAACGTCTATTCACCCTGCTCATGGATCTTATTGAGTTTGGATCCGAATGTTGCAAAATGATGACAATTTCATCTTTGTTTAAATGCGTTAAAGACGCTGCCATAAAAACCTCGTGTTAATACAAAGATTATATCATAGTAAACAATGTTTTACAAATAGATTATTTTAATCGTAAGCATCTAGCTTGGAGCAACTTAGTTCTTCGGATGAAACTTCTCGAAGGCCGTATGTAGATGCTTGTGGCTGATATGGGTGTACCGGTCGGTGGTGGCGATATTTGCATGCCCCAGCAGCTCCTGGATGATGCGCAGATCGGCCCCATTCTCCAGTAGATGCGTCGCAAACGAGTGGCGGAGCGTATGGGGCGAGATCGACTTGACAATCCCCGCCTTCCCTGCATAGTGCTTCACGCGCTCCCACACCGCTATCCGGCTCATCCTGGTGCCCCTCGTCGTGATAAAGATCGCCCCTTCCCCCTCAATCCTGAAATTCGCCAGAAAATGGTCTAGCTCATCCACCGCAGCAGCAGCTACCGGAATGATCCGCTCCTTGCCGCCCTTACCCTTGACCCTCACAAAATCATCCGAAATATCCCCGATATTGAGCTGGCACACCTCCGAGACCCTAAGCCCCGACGCATACATCAGATGAAACAGCGCCCGGTCCCTCGCCCCGATAAAATCGTCCCTGCCAGGCGCCTCCAAAAACCTCGACACCTCCTCCTCCGTCATCACCTCGGGGATCAGCTGCCACATCCTGGGGCTCTCCAGAAACAGCGTAGGATTGGCCTCCATGCGCTTTTCCCGCTTCATAAAGCGGTAAAACACTTTGACCGCCACCAGGGCACGGCAGAGCGAGCTCGAGGCAATGCCCCGGCCTTTTAACGTTTCAAAATAGTGGATGATATCCTCAGAAGATGGAGTTTTGCCTTTAAGATACTCTCTCAGCCCGTGAAGGTCCCGCCCATACGCCTCCAGCGTCCTTGGACTCAGCCCCTTCTCCGATCCCAGATAAACCAGGAAGTCCGCGATTTCTTTTTCCATTCCTTCAGTGTACGAGAGAGAAAGCCCTAGAGTCAACCGCTGATAGCTTTGCGAATCCTTGCATGGTAGTCTTCGCGTTCTTGATGAAGCTTTGCGATCAGATCGTCAATTGACATACCACCCTCAAGAAGCTTGCGATGTTCTTCGCTCATCTTGGCCTTGATGGCTTTGATTTGTTCTTGAATAGGACCTGTATTTATGAATTTCTTAAATGTTTCAGGATCGACCTCTTTGAGCACATCCCATTTTCGATGATCGAATTGCCACAGCTTGCCTGTCGTATAAATGTTGATGCCCACCCAGATCGACGCCAGGACAAGACCTACGAGAAACGTAGTGCCGCCTGTCAGGACTGTCAGAGTTACGAGCGCAGCAACAGTTAGAATGCTGGCCACCAGCGAAAGGATTGTAAATATACGATCCCGGTTTTTAAACTCGCCAGTGGTTAGATGCTCTGCGAGAAGCTTGACGTCTCCTAAAAGTATAAGACCAACGCCTCCGACAGCGGCCAGAATGAGCAGCACGGCCAGAGGAGCTCCTCCGGTAAAGATCGATCCAACAATCAATGCAGTCAAACTGATCGCAGCAATCGCAATTTTACCAATCAAAACCAGCGAGTCTTTGTAGTTAACCGCTTCCTTGATCTCTTCGGGTTTTCCTGTCTTGATAGCCTCGACAACTTTGCTTCCAAGCTGCCTTGCACAGTCGGCTTCAAATTTAGCGCTTTCATTTTGCTCCAATACGTATGTACCGTATAAGGATAGTATTTCGACTTACATCTTCTGTATTTGGATTAAACGACCATTTCCCTAATTGATCTGTGATGATTTTCGGATCATTTTGAGCGAGTCTTTTAAACGCCTCTTTCTTATCTTTCCCTACTAAAATGTTGCCGAGTTCAGCATCGGCTTTGCTTAATTTTTCAAGCCATTTCGCACCACTCTCAAGAGCTAGCTCATGAAAGGCCGAAATGCCCTCTTCCTGCATCTGCGCTTTTTTTTCACCAATCCGTTTATCCAGTTCTTTATCTAAAACTTCTAAAGGCTTATCTGATGCTATAAGATCATTACGCCACTGCCGTCCCTGAAGCAGAAAAGCAAGACTCACTGTGTTCCGGATAATGTTGAAAACGTAATAAAGGCCGTAAAGAGCTGTCATGGCCCACGACATGACAGTCTGGGCAGCCGATAAACCAGCTGCAACCGGTAACGTAGAATTTAAAGCATTTGCAAAATCAGTTATTAATGACAAAAGTTGATTATAACCCGAAATCATAGCTGCTATAAACAGAGTATAATGCTCTGTAGCAGTAAGACCTGCAAAACGCACTCCTACGACATCCCCAATTTTCTTTGAAAGTTCAATGTCTTTCCCATCTTTTAGGAACGCATTAACTGCGGTACTGAGTAAGACTGGGGCTGGAAGCCCTGTAGCTTCGACCGAGTCATTCAGACCGGCTTCCATCAAGCCACTCGTAATGCTACGTTCCGCAAACGATGCATCGGCAAGTAATTCATTTGGCTTTATAGACTTAAAGGGAGCATCAACTCCTGGGAGCTTGGCCAGAGGCATAACACTACGACCAGCCATTATACCCTTTTGGGTAATAGCAATTCTGTCTTCGTTGGCTATCCGCCGAAGGAATGTTACTGGTGTTGTTCTTGTAGTCATATAATACCTAGCCCCTCAAATATTTATTATAACATATCTGGGTTTATATTGGAACAATTGTCAAATAATAATTTAACCATCCATGTGGTTGATTATTAGGCGCTTATAATCCCGAATTTTGCGATTCTACGTAATTCATTGTAGCTCTTGCTGTAATCCGTCGCACTAGGATCACCCTTCGTTAGAACGAGGTAGTCCAGTGCCTGTAAAAAGTCAATTTCTTCACCTTCAAAATCTGCTACTAATTTATTTTGTCTGACCTTGGCGAGAGCGGAGGTTGCAAGCCGCTTTGCATCTTCATTTGTGAAATCTAATTCCGCATAGCTGACGCTGGCACCCATAGGAATAATTGCTTGAGGCTCTTTTAGAGCTTTAAAAAAGTTCGCTACCGCTTTTTGCGTCGGTTCTTCATTGTACGGCGTTATAATCTCGGAGCCATGAGTTTTATAACCACTCTCAAAGAATTCACAGCTCTCAACTCTTCCCTGGAGGGTGCTTGCTGCCTTTTCCCAATACGCAGCTAACCCTTTGTGCGCTTGACGCATTAATTCAGTAATGTTTTTCTCACCCTTGTCGTCCCTGTAATGCAGGTACGCCATATAAAGCTTGCCATCCCGCTCTATTACACCAAGACGCATAACTGAAGGACTAATCATTACTGCCATATAATATCTCTCTTGTTTTTATGTATTAATTTTATCACTAAAAGCAGTTAAAATCTATATAAAATATTTGAAGCACTTGCATCATTAACCCTGAAACGGTTATGATAACCCCTTCACACTGTGAGAATTGCAAATGTCTAACAATAAGCCTTTTGTATCAACATCTAACCGTAAGTACCGATCAGTCTTGATCTTCGGACCGCCCGGAGCCGGCAAGGGAACCCTTGGGAAATTCCTGAGCAGCGCAGGGAACCATTTCCACCTCTCCTCAGGCGACATCTTTAGAGGCCTCTCCCCTGAGTCCCCTGCAGGCAAGATCTACCATTCCTACGCAGGCAAAGGGCATCTAGTGCCCGATGATGTGACCATAGGAATCTGGCACCACTACGTTGAAGGTCTGATCGCAACAAACCGGTACTTCCCCCACCAGCAGCTCCTGCTCCTCGACGGCATCCCGCGCACAGTGCCGCAGACACAGCTCCTGGAGCCCTACATCGATCTGATTCACATTATTGTCCTGGAAACTGCCAATACAGGCGAACTGCTTAAACGGATGAAAAGACGAGGCCTCATTGAAAGGCGCATCGATGACTTTGATGAAAAAGTGCTCCACACACGCATTAAGGTTTATGAAGAGACAACCCAGCATATCTTAAAACACTATCCTGCTGACAAGATCTCCCGCTTTAACGCCGACCAAAGGCCCCTGGAAGTGCTCCGCGATGTCCTCGGCTCGCTCTCCGACCTCTTAAGCCATCCGGAAAATCCCGCATAAAAAAAGACGGCTGTCATCACTGACAGCCGCCTTTAGAATAATGTTATATTTCTAAATCAAACGCATTACGCCGTGAACCACTCCGTCCATCACTTACAGGTGCGCTCTTAGCTCGCCTCTTTGCATTATGTAGTGCGGGATTTAAGTCATCAACTGCACGTATCATCTCATCAACTGTATCTATAGTTCGTTTTTTTGCTTGTGTAATTTGTTCACTCTTCCGCGCTATGAAATCTTCATCCTTGAATCCCGTATATTCCACCCCGGTAATCGTATTACCATCATTGATTTGGAAGCCTAGTTTTACAAGTTTATCTTTTGCAGCATCAATAGCGTCTTTAGCACTATTCACATCCGCTGCAGCCTCAGCTCTTTCCCTTGTATAAGTATCAGCTTGTTCTTTTTCTCTCTGGTAGTCTGCTTGAATCTGTGCCAAGACACTTGAATTAGGAACATATGCCTGTGGTGCATTATTATTGTTGTTGACTGATGCCACAACCTTTTCGCTTAATATATCTACAATTGCCCCACGGTTTACTACGAATTTCGTATCATCTACATTCGCTTCTAACTCAGATCGGTTGGTATAAAGATCATGTGTTTTATCATTAAAAGATGCCAACTCATCCTTTATTTTTTTTATTTCTTCCTCGCATGTTACGAGTTCAGCCGTCAAACGTTGATGACCTGTATCTGCTGATAGGTATAATCCTTCTAACCTTCCCAGTTCGTTACCATTCATCTTTGTAAGTGAATAAGATTTGATAAAAGCATCAACGTCTTCCTTCGCCTTTACAAGTTCAGCTGCAGCTTCACCATGCGAATCTGATAAACTTTTTCTCTTAGCATACAGTTCTTTCAGTGATTCATCAATTATTTGCTTCCGGCCTGCTATTTGCTCAGCATTAGCTTTTAATGCCTCCAATGCCTGTTTGTATGTTTGGAATGGAACATATTCCACACCCTCAAAAAGTTCGTCTAAATCAGATAGTTCAAGAGAAATTTTCTCAGCTCGGGACTCAACAAGCTTAGCTGCTAAATCTTCAGTTGGTTGAGAAAATGCTGTGCTGAGATCTTCATATGTTTCAATAGCTACCTTGAAGGCAGCGTATTTTGTAGCGATTGAGCGGTATTTCACCTCTTCAACCACCTGAATTGTCCCTGTATTAGCCTGAAGAGCGCTTAAAAGATTTATATTGGCTTGACTTACAAACTCTTTCATTGCTAGACCAATATCTAATTCATCTGTATTCCTTTCTACTTCTTGGCCATATGGGGTTTTAACCAATACAGAATAAACATTAGCGTATGTCATAAAGATGTTATAATGATTCCGATAAAGTTCATCAATTCTAGAATCATCTATTGGAACTCTACGCGATTTTTCAGCTTCTGTCAGCTTAGGACTATATCCTTTCGCTTTCAAATCTGCGAACTTTTGCTCAAGCTTTTCCGGATCAAGATTATTAAGGATATTTTTTGGAGAAAATCCGTCCTTTGTCAATGCCATTCCGACTGAGAATTCAAGTAAAGATCTAGAAATGTCAGGAACTGGCTTCTTCCCAGCTTCCAATGCGAGCTCTTTCGTGAGAATTTTATTGATGGTTTCAGCACCGCCTGCTTCATCCTTCCAATCAGCATGAAGTTTTTCGAATGCTTCTTTTGCTGCGGCATGGGTATTCGGATACTTGTTTTTAACAAATGCCCTGAATGCATTTTTTGCTTTAACAACAGCCTGGTAAAATTTGAGCTCTCTATCTAAATTATCTGTTAAGACATCAGCTTCAGGTGCAGTAGGGTTCTCTGCAATAACGATATGTTTTTCAGATACTAACCATCTTCTAGCTATATAATTCTTAATCCTAGAAAACCAACCACCTGCATCATTAAACCACTCAACATACGAATATTTTTTCTTATCAGCAGAAGTAAATCCGTTTACCTTAGAAGAAAAAAAATCAGCCGTAAGGTTTGTTGGACTTGTAGGAGCTACTGCTACAGGGGCGGGATTAGCTGTACTAGCACTAGACGCTCCACTTAATGGATGGCCATGGATATCTACCGGAGTCATATATTAACCTCTTATTCAAATTATTAATTATTCTAAAAACAATTATATAATATATTTACTATTAAAGTAAATAATTTAATGTCAAGCTTCTATTAATTAAATTATGCTACAAGCTGTTTGATTAGAATAGGTTAGGTCAACACCTAACCTCTATGACATTTTTAAGGTCTTCTGATTCTTGGTATTTTTATTTAGCTAATAACACTTCGATGTTATCTAAATTATCATCATCATAATCTACTACAGAATTAGCTGTAGAGATTTTGCTTACTTTTTGGTCCATAAAAATACTAGCTATTTTGTTGCCAATAACCTCTTTAATTCCATCACATAAAAAAGCACAATTTAAAATGTATAACGCGCATCTTTCTCGTAAAGTATACTCAAAAGTAATCTCATATTCCGCTATTTGTTTTAGCATAGAAGCCAACCTACCAATAACATTTGTGATTTTTTCTATCTGTCTGCCAAGTCCATCGACTATACTTACAACACGGTTCTGAAAACCTTGGGCAAGGGTAATTTCATGTGTTACTTGAGGCTGACCCGCATTATCATCGCTACTTCCATCTTCCTCCCATGGCTTCTCATGGTTATATAATGGTTTGGGTGATTCGTTAGTAAATGGAGCATTAGGTCCTGTATAAAGAGCTCTAATAGATGATAAAATATTCATAATAATACCTCGTTATTTTGTTCGTAATATTAATTATATATTAATTATTTAATTTAAGTAAATATTTTATTATACAATCAACGCAGTTGAATGTTAGATAGTTAGAGAATTTGCTCTTTTATTATACGCATTATTGACTCAGATCTTCTGAAGAGCCGGTACTCTTAATCGTTAAATCAACATCATGGCTCACCGCTGGAGTAGCAGGCGCTTTACGCAGAACTTCATCTGCTGCGGTCTGCTGGAGATGAACGATATGGTCTCGAACATCTTGAGGGGTGATTTTAACGAGATCGTTTTGGTTCCTTAAATTCTCTTGCACTTTGGGATGCCCGGCTCCGAGGAAGGTGTTATAGTACATCTCGTCGATTTGCTTAAAGATGAGATCTGTTTCATGTGCAATAAGCTGGGGGAGTTTGGGGATGTTTGCAGAGTTCTTTAAATGCCAGCGGACTCGTTCGCCAAGGGCTATCTTAAACAGCGGAATGAGAGGGTCTGAATTGATTGTTTTGTTATTGGATATAAGGGCTCCGCTGACTTGATGGATCATTCTGTAGATGTCTTCTTTTTTTAGACTTGAGATATCGATTTGCAGGAATGTCCATTCAATGATTTTGCGGTAGCACTTATTTTCTTCGGCGGCAAGAGGTACCAAGGCCATCTCGATCAGCGCTGGCCTCTGGGCAAATGGCGCAGCTAGAACACCGGGGCATAATTTATTGATGGTCGACACTTGGCTTTCTGATAACCAGGATACGTCTTGAAACACTTTGACCGAATTAAGCAGGGTGATCTGTTCTACGTTCGATAGAAGCTTTTGCTGAAGAATCCTAAATCCTTCAAATGCAGCAGTTTGAATTGTTTGCTGAGAAGTTGCTCCGGATAAAAGATGTGTTCTGAGCTTTTGACCCCAGGATTCAACAGGATCGCTTCCATACCATAACCCGCTTAGCATTGATAACATATAAAACCTCTATTAGTTTTTATTAACGAATAAAATAATTATAACATAATGATGAATTTTTTATTAATATATAATGTGCATAAAATAAAGATTATTATATAATGATATCTGTAATAAGGATGTAATATGACTAAACTACTAGAAACTAAAATCGCCTTTCTTGAGAGCCATGTCGACCTGCTTGAAACAGAGCTGACAAACCTGAATGATATGCTTATCAACTGCGGATTCCCTGAAGGAATCAAGACCCTCAAGTTTACAGTCCAAGAATTACTTGCAGGTGATTATTCCGAAGGCGAAATCGAGCAGATGTAAGTCTTATTCCAGCATGTCCAATCTGTTTGGACATGTTGATTCTTGAATTCCTATCTATTTTGGGTTATATATCACCCTTCATGACTTCAATTGTAAATTTTTTTAGAGGCACTTGCTGCGGCAGAAGGCCTCACTTTCGGGATATCGACTCCATTTCAGATAAAAGCGATAAATGGTCTCCTTGTGAAGCGGTGACCGAGTTCCTTTCTTGGAAAACGAATTTTGTCGGGCACGGCAGAATATCTGCTATTTGGGGGAAGATAAATAATCTGGATGAAGAAAACTGCCCTAATCAATTGACCCAATCTCAAGTACTTTTAGTCTGGTTATCTGAAGATCTGGGTTGTAAAGAGGTTTCTACCGTAGAGCGTTTACGAAAGTTGGCCCATGTCTTGCGTGTGCCCTGTCCATCCTTGGAAATTTTTAATCAAATTTGCGTTGAGAGATTTGCAAACGAGGAAGAGGCTAAGCTGATTGCAAAGCAATTTAGGCTGGAGCAAGAGCAAAAACGGAAAGAGCTTTCAAGCATAGGCAGCCTGTAAAGTAATTTATTGAATTGATGGTTGTTCTTGATTTTATGGGTAATTTGGGGTTTAATTGATGAATAATTATGGGAAAATTAGTCTTTGAACACAGCGGGGAACAGCACGAGGTTCCCGATGGAGAGCCGATTGCTTCTGTTTGCGAAGAGGCAGGGGTTCCATTTGCTTGCACGGAAGGTGTGTGCGGCACGTGTGTGATCGAGGTTACGGAAGGGATGGAAAATCTCTCCCCTTTCACCCAGGAAGAGGCAGATTTTCTCGGTGAGCCAGGCCATGAGCGGCTGGCATGCCAGTGCAAGATGCGCGGCGGATGCGTAAAAATTAAATTTTAGGAAAAATATGATTAATAAAGACATGACGATTGAAGAGATTTTGACGGCGTTTCCACAGAGAAGCCAGCGGCTTGCTCAGGAAATGATGAACGCGGGTCTCAATTGCGTGGGATGCGGCGCTTCTGTTTGGGAGACGCTGGAGGCGGGCATGCTGGGTCATGGCTTTGGAGAAAAAGATTTGGAAAAATTGATGGGCAAGCTCAATGCGATTTTGGCGGAGAAGATCGATGAAACGACGATCACACTGACTCCAAAAGCTGCTGAGAAGTTCCGTGAGATTTTAGAAGAAGAGGGAAAAGAGGGCTGGGGCCTTCGCTTCGGCGACCGTGCCGGCGGATGCAGCGGTTTTGAGTATGTGCTGGACTTTTCTGAGAAGGCCGGCGATGAAGATATGGTCTTTGTTTCTGAGGGTGTTGAAATTCATATCGAGAAACAAGCGGCAGGCAGACTTAAAGGGTCGGTTATCGACTTCGTCGATGGCCTCCAAGGCGCAGGCTTCAAGGTGATGAACCCGAATGTCAAAGGCGGCTGCGGCTGCGGCAAGTCACAGAGTTATTAATTAACTGAGAAACTGACTGAAGTCGATTATATTGGAGAAAAACTCAGTTTCGATAACGCTATCATGGACTCCGTTCACGTGTACAAGAAAAGGTCTGATTGAAAAACCTTTTGGAACTTTCATTCGCCGGATTTTTTCTTTAACTTCCTCTACGACCGATAGGCCGATCGGCTCTTTGTGAAATTTGATTTCGCCGAGGTAGAGTGTATTGAATTTAGTCTCAATGAGTAAATCAATTTGACAGCCAGGTCTACTTGCGGTTTTAGTTTGGAAATAGGGACTCGATGCTAGAATCGATCCATCGGATATTCTTAGAAGTTTCCATAACTGCTCTTTGCTGCTAATGACTAAATTCTCAAATTGAAGTCCTAAAATCGAATGCCAAGCGATAGGAAGACCTTTAAAGACTCCTTCCTCTATGCGATGCTTATTTGGTTCAATGTTTTTCAAGTAAAATCGAACATAGTTATCCGATAGGCGAAATTGACTTAATTTTGATACAGCGCCATCCTTAATATTCCATGTGAAATCTCTGGAAACAAATCCTGACTCACAAAGATCCTCCAGATAGTCGCTGAGGTCTCCGCCGGCAGTTCGATCTAGACCTTCGACGATATTCTTAAAGTTAAGAGGGCCTGCGACTAGTTGTTGCACAATTTCTTTGTAGCGTGGGCTTTTGTGAGAAAAGAGGTCGGAAAAAATATCATCAAATTCACTGAACAAAAAACCCTCTTTTTCAAAACAGATTCTTTGGATATTTTCTTCGGCGGGCAGAGATGGCTCGATCTCTTCGAGGTATCTTGGAATTCCACCTGTAATTCCCAGCAGCTTGAACTTTTCATAGGATGAGATATTACCCTGCTCTGATCCCCAAAATCGATTACATTCAGGAAGAGAGAGCTCTTTCAAATGTAGCCGCAAAGAAATACGACCCACAAATCCCGTTGAACTTAATATATTTTTTTCTATCCAAGATGAATTGGAGCCGGAAAGAATTAACACAAGCTGTGGGTTTTTTTTGAAATACTGCTCCCATGCTATGAGAATATTTCCAAGGAAAGTCTCATCTTTTGAGCCCATCCATGAAATCTCATCAATGACGACTAAAACGCGTCCCTTTTTGCACGCACTGGCAACATCTTTAAACATGTCACCCCATCCATTTCCTTCAACTCTTGGTATTCTTTGTTGACGCATGAGTTCTGCGAATTTTTCCCGTTGCATTTCCGCAGTGATTTTTTCATCAGGAGGGAGAGCGGTAAAGAAATATGATTTTGGGAATTCTTTTGCAAATTCCTCTGCGAGACGGCTTTTACCAATGCGCCGTCTGCCGCGTATCACTACAAGGCTAGAAGTTTTTTTTTGCAAAAGATCTTTTAGTCTTGCCAGTTCATGTTCTCTGCCTATGAATCGTGCCATGATTTTTATTCTATCAATTCTGGCACAACAAATCAACAAAACTCATTTTGTTGTGAAAAAATGATCCTTAAAATTTCACAACAAAATCACTTTTCTCATTTTGTTGTGCCGTCTATAAAAACGTAAGCCATTTATTTATAAATAGATAGAGATTTCAAACTTCAGCAATTGCGTCTACAAGTGATCACTCTACTTATGAATCGCTCTGCCATGCACGGCGAGGGCTGCTTCTTTGATGGCTTCGGAGAGGGTTGGATGCGCGTAGGGAGTGTGGGCCAGCTGGGTGGCGGTGAGGCCGCTGTTGAGGGCCAGGCAGCCTACAGCGATGAGTTCGGAGGCGTGGGCGCCGATGATGTGAAAGCCGAGAATTTTGTCGGTTGCAGCATCAGCAACTATTTTCACAAAGCCTTCTTCTTCACCTGTACACTTTGCGCGTGAGTTGATTTTGAACGGGAACTGCCCTGTCTTGGTGGTAAGGCCGAGTTTTTTAGCTTCTTCTTCGGTCAGTCCTACTGAGGCAACTTCAGGGTTGGTATAGACCACGTTAGGGATGGCGATGTAGCTCACAAGGGGAGACAGGCCGGCGATGATCTCAGCGGCGGCAACGCCTTCTTCGGAGGCTTTGTGCGCCAGCATGGGGCCGTCGATGACGTCTCCGATGGCGTAGATAGTGGGTGCGGTGGTTTGAAATCTACCACTCACGGGGATGGTTCCATTGGGAGCAAGGGTGATGCCGGCAGCGGCAAGATTGAGCTCTGAGGTGTAGGGCCTTCTGCCGACGGCAACGAGGACGACATCGGCCGGATAGGTTTCTTTGTCAGTGCGAAGGATGATTTCATTGGGGTTTAGATCAGCGCCTGTGACTCTGGTGGAGAGATGGAACGTCATTCCTTGCGCAGTGAGCGACTTTTGGAGCTCGGTAGAGAGCGCGGGGTCGAGGCCGGGGCAGATGCGGTCCATGAATTCGAGGAAAGTGACCTTGCTGCCGAGACGGCTGTAGACGGAGCCGAGCTCGACGCCGATCACGCCTGCGCCGATGATGACGAGCTTTGCGGGGACTTTTGAAAGAGAGAGCGCGCCGGTGGATGAGACGATCCGTTTTTCATCGAAGGGAAGGAAGGGAAGTTGTGTCGGCTCAGAGCCTGTGGCGATGAGGATGTTTTTTGCTTCAATCTTCTCGCCACTCACTTCGACGGTGGTGGGCGAGATGAATTTCGCGGCTCCCGGGATGAAGGTGATTTTGTTTTTCTTGAAAAGCGCAGAGATGCCTTCGTTGAAGGAGGTGACGATTTTGGTTTTGCGGTTCATCATTTGGGTGAGGGTGAGCTTATGGGAAAGTTCGGTGGAATGGAGCAGCGCTTTGGATGGGATGCATCCGACATTGAGACAGGTGCCTCCGAGTTCTTTCCGTTTATCGATGCAGGCGACATTCATCCCGAGCTGGGCAGCGCGGATCGCGGCGACATATCCTCCTGGGCCTGAGCCGATCACGATGAGATCAAACATCAGAGCTCCAGAAGAAGACGGGACGGGTCTTCGAGGTTTTGTTTGAGATGGACGAGAAATTGGACGGCCTCTTTGCCGTCGATGATACGGTGGTCGTAGGAGAGCGCGAGGTACATCATGGGTCGGATGACGACCTGATCGTCAATTGCAATGGGACGCTTGACGATGGCATGCATGCCGAGGATGGCGCTTTGCGGAGGGTTGAGGATCGGGGTGGAGAGAAGCGATCCAAAAACGCCCCCGTTGGTGATAGTGAACGAGCCGCCGCGCAGGTCGTCGATGGAGATCGATCCGTCGCGCGCTTTTTTGGCGTAGGTCTCGATCTGTTTTTCGATGTCGCCGAACGAGGCTGTATCGCAGCCGCGGATCACGGGGACCATGAGGCCTTTGTCGGTTGAGACGGCAACGCCGATGTCATAGGTGGGGAATTGGACGATGTCATCCCCTTCGATGTAAGCATGCACATCGGGGAATGCTTTGAGAGCAGCAGAGGTTGCTTTGACAAAGAACGACATGAAGCCGAGCTTGACGCCGTATTTTTTTTGGAAGTTTTCTTTCTCGCGGGCCCTGATCTCGATGATCTGGGTCATGTCGGCTTCGTTGAAGCTGGTGAGCATCGCGGTGGTGTTTTTCACTTCGACGAGCCGCTGGGCAATGGTGCGGCGCAGGCCGCTCATCCGTTTGCGCTGGGATGGCTGTGGTGGAGGTAGAGGGCCAAGCTTTAAGGTGTTGGGAAGACGCGGGCTTGCCCAGATTTGCCACAGTATCGGCGGGCATGATGCGGGCGGACGGACCGGTTGTTGCTACTGGTTTGACGGGAGCAGGGGCGGGCTTTACAGGAGCCGCAGCCGCTACTTGAACAGAAGTGTCGACAGTTCCAATCACTTGACCGACAATGACTTTTTGTCCGACGGAGACAGAGAATTCGATCTTGCCGGCTTGCGGAGCGTAGAGTACCTGGTTCACTTTATCGGTCTCGAGCTCGATCACTTCCTGGTCTCTGTTCACGAGCGATCCGGAAGGCTGGATGATCCTGCTGACGGTGGCCTCTGAGACAGATTCGCCGAGCGGCGGCACCTTGATATCGACTTTCATTTGAATGCCTCCTGCATAAACGCTGCCAGCTGTGCTCTATGAATCACGTGCGATCCGGTTGCCGGAGAGCTGCTGCTCTCACGCCCTACATACCGTACCGCTTTTGGAGTCACCGAATTGAGCTGCGGGAAAATATAACTCCACGCGCCCATGTTGCGCGGCTCTTCCTGGACCCAGCACCAATCTTGAGTCCCTGAATATGTCTGTATCACATTTTTGATTTTTTCAAGAGGAAGAGGATAAAGCTGCTCGATGCGGACAATTGCAACATCGGGAGTTTTGCGGTTTGCAATCAGATCGTAATAGACTCTTCCGCTGCAGAAAATCACGCGGCGCGGGTTTTTGACGCTGGAATCGGGAATCACTTCCTGAAACGATCCCGTAGAAAAATCGCTTAAAGAACTTACGCACTGCGGATATCTGAGCAGCGCTTTGGGTGTTAAGAGCACGAGCGGCCTTTTAACTTTTTGCAATGCTTGTCTTCGAAGAAGATGGAACAGCTGCGCTGGCGAGGTGCAATTGGCGATGGTCCAGTTGTTGCTGCCCGAGAGCTGCAGATACCGCTCCAGCCTTGCCGAGGAGTGTTCGGGGCCTTGATCTTCGTAGCCGTGCGGCAAAAATAATGTCAGACCCGACCTATGCCCCCACTTCTGCTCGGAGCTTGCGATAAATTGATCGATGATCGTTTGAGCGCCGTTGGCAAAATCGCCGTACTGCGCTTCCCAGATCACGAGCGACTGCGGATAAAATAGCGAGTAGCCGAACTCAAATCCCAGCACCGCAAATTCCGAGAGGGGCGAGTTGAAAACATCAAACGGCGCTTTGCTCGATTCAAGGTGCGAGAGCGGATAGTAGCGGCCATCGGTCTTTTGATCGACCCACACGGCGTGCCTGTGGGAAAATGTGCCGCGGCGTGAATCCTGACCCGAAATCCGAATGTGCACCGCATCTGCAAGAAGCGAGGCGTACGCCAAATGCTCTCCCATGCCCCAGTCGATTTTGTTACTTGCCAGCATCGCCAAACGATCGTCTTGCAGCTTGCTCACTTTTGGGTGGATATTAAAACCCGAGGGTACTTTGCACAACTCCTGCGCATATTTTTGCAAAGCCTCTGCAGAAACTGCCGTGGTAACCGCTTCTTCTTTTGAGGCAGATACTTGTCGCTCTACCGGTGGGTTTCGAGCTGACTTGATCGATCGCTTTTTGGAGCTTATCTTTAAATTCCGTCTCGGCAGCAACTCCTACTGCCGGACTCATCAGCCCAGACGAGGTCAGCTTTTCCAGGTAAAGCGAGCGGATCGTTTTTTTCGCGCGGATGATTTCGTACTGCTGCGGCTGCGTAAACGCCGGCTCGTCCCCTTCGTTGTGGCCGTATTTTCGGTAGCAGTTTAGATCGATGAAGACATCGATGTGAAACTTTTGACGGATTTTGAGCGCAAGCAGCGCCGCATAAACGCACGCGTCGGGATCTTCGGCATTCACATGGAACACCGGCGCGCCAAAAGAAAGCGCAATATCGGTGCAATACCGCGTCGACCTGCCGTCTTTGGGAAGCGTCGTAAAACCAATCTGATTGTTGATGACGATATGGACTGTTCCGCCCGTTTGATAGCCGACAAGCTTGCTCAGCTGCAGCGTTTCATAGACAACGCCCTGACCTGCAACCGACGCATCGCCATGGATCAGAATCGGGATCACTTCTTTGCGACCGCGCAGCTCTTGCCTTGCGCGCGTCTGCCCTTCGACAACAGGGTCAACCGCCTCCAAGTGGCTCGGGTTCGCCGTCAGCACCACGCTCACATCGCCAAAATTTCCCGTAAAACCTTTGTGATATTTGACATCGCCCGTCCCTTCATCCACATCGGGAATATAAACATCTTCAAACTCCGAAAAAATCGCCTCATACGATTTATTCAATAGATTGGCCAGCACATTCAGCCGTCCGCGATGCGCCATGCCCAGCACGACTTCATGCACGCCCTCCTGAGATGCCGAACTCACAATCTTCGTCAGCATCGGAATCAGCGTCTCTCCCCCTTCCAGCGAAAAACGTTTTTGCCCGACATATTTCGTATGAAGAAACATCTCAAAAAGCTCGGCGCGATTCAAATCATGAAAGATGCCTAGTTTTTCTTCTGGCGTAAGCGGAATCGGAAACCCCGGCTCAATCTCTTTTTGGATCCACTTCTCGATCTCCGGATTTTGGATTCCCATGTACTCGATCCCAATCGAGCCGCAGTAAGTTTTTTCAAGTTCGCTTAAAATCTCTTCAAGCCGCGCATCGGCAGCTTTCAAGAAACCTTCCGTCGGAAAAATAGTTTTTAAATCGCTCTCTGAAAAACCGTATGTTTTTAAATTGAGCTCCGGAACATCGGGGCATTCTCCCGCTAAAAGACAGTTAAAATGTGCTTTCAGATGGCCATAGGTTCGATACGCCTGAATGAGATGGTCGACCTTGACATCTCCCCCGCCGCCTCCAGCGCTGCGCCCGATCTCCCACCCCTCGAAAAAATGTTTCCACGACGGTTCAAGACTCGCAGGATCTGCGAGATATTTCCTGTACTGCTCATCCAAATAGCTCAAATTGGAGAATGACAACTCGTCCAATCACTACCCTCAATTAAAATAATTGCTTTACATGACCCATATCATACCTATCCAATTCGATCTAACTAATTTCTCATCCTACTCTGCGCTCTCTGCGTCTCTGCGGTAAAATCCTAACTAACTAGGATTTTACCGCAGAGACGCAGAGTAGGATGAGAAATACGTTGTGGAAAAATATTAAGTGGGTATAATTCTGAAGTTCTTGCAAAAAAAATGTTTAGTACATTAAAGAACGGAATGTCAATGACCCCTCTCTTTAAGGGGAGAGGCTTGAGAGAAACTCAAGTTTTGATTGACCAGACTAAGACTCTGAGCTTGACTAGCGTTGAAGAGTCTACGTTGTATAGAGGCCAAAAACCAACCTTGGAATGCTTCCTCAGTTCCAAGCTCTAGAAGGTCTTATTGTAGACAAGCAAGAGGGTACGCACGAAACGGATTAGACCAAGTGCCGCTTTACAACATTGTCGAGGGGAGAGAATAGAGAAAGTCAGCTCTATTCCGTTGCAAGCCCTTTACGGGGATTTTGGGAGTCGCAAGACTCCCATTTTTAAACATTTAAAAGAAGCTGCGCTTCTTCCCAGTCATAAAGAATTGGGTTGCTGCGCAGAAAGAACGGGTATATGAAAAGCGAACGTTTAAGAAAGTTAGAAGCAGAACTCCAAGACCTCGACCAGTGGCTCAGGCTTGGCCTTGTCCCTAAAAAAGACATCGACAAGCACCGCACTGAGATCGTGTCACTCAAAGATAAAATCCAGGAAGAGAAAGAGCGCCTGCGCTTCCTCAAAGAAAGCGGAGCCATGGAAGAGTATGCTCCCCCTAAACGCCCTGCCCACGGCCGTCCTGCATTTCCAGATACCGCCAGCATGCCCGACATCGAAATGCCTGAAGAAGGGATGACCGATTTTGGCCTCGAAGTTGAAAGCGAGTCGTATGAGTTTGAATCTACCTCCGGCGACGAATCGGAGAGCGGCACTGAATCAGGCGCTGCTGCCGATGAGGAAGCCGCCGATGACAGCAATGAAGACGAAGAAGATCCTTTCAGCGACCGCAACCGCTGGAAACGAGGCGTCCTCGAAGATCCCGACACCGACACCTGGTAATAATACTTTATTTGTATGACACATTACAGGATAAAGAGGATCGCTTCGCGGCAAGATATGCATGATGAATTCCTCATTGAATTTTATCGTCCTCAATCGTACCGGCAAAGCCGATCCTTCTTATCCTGTAATATTTTCCCCCAAATGGCGCCAAAATGATCTCTCTACATTCACGTGCCGTTTTGCACGAAGAAGTGTCCCTATTGCCATTTTTTTGTCGTGCCTTCAGCGCACGCAGCTCATGATGAATATCTTCGCTCGCTCAAGAAAGAATGGGATCTCATCCAGCCGCTGATCCAAGATAAAGAGATCGTCTCGGTTTACTTCGGCGGCGGAACACCTTCCCTTCTCGGCCCTCAAAAAATCGGAGATATTTTAAGCTGGATCACCTGCAATGGTGAAATCACACTCGAGGCCAACCCCGATGACGTCACACTCGAAAAAATGACAGCATTCAACGCCGCAGGCGTAAACCGCGTCAGCCTCGGCATCCAATCGCTTGATAATCCCCTCCTCAAAACCCTCGGCCGCCTCCACACCGCCCAAAAAGCCATCGAAGCCGTCCATCTCACATCTCAGGCCGGCATCAGCAACATCACCGTCGACCTGATGTACGAACTCCCCGGCCAAACACTCAAAACATGGCAAAATACCCTCGATCAGCTGAGAGACCTCCCCATCACTCATCTTTCCCTCTACAACCTCACCTTCGAGCCCGGAGCCTTCTTCTACAAAAAACAAAAAGAGCTCTCTCCCCTACTCCCCTCGCCCGATGACAGCCTTGCCATGCTTAACGCCGCCTGCGCCTCCCTTCAAGACATGGGCCTCGAGCGCTATGAAATCTCCGCCTTCGCAAAACCCGGCTTTCAGTCGCAGCACAACACCGGCTACTGGACCGGACGCCCCTTTCTCGGCCTCGGACCTTCCGCCTTCAGCTTTTGGGAAGGTAGACGCTTCCGCAATGTCTGCCACCTCAAAAAATGGCACGACCTCCTCTCCCAAAATATCCTCCCCCGCGACTTCGATGAAAAGCTCTCTCCCCTTTCCAGCCTCCACGAGCGCCTGGCCGTCCGCCTCCGCATGTTTGACGGCGCACCTATCTCCGAATACCCCGTTGACTCCGCCCTCCTTAAAAAGCTTCAAGCTAAAGGATGGATTCAAATAACTCCTACTACCATCCACCTCACCGATCAAGGCCGCCTCTTCTACGATTCTGTTGCTGAAGAGATTATAGTTTAAAGAAAATATTATTCATCTTTTAAATCAAATTAAGTCGAATTTGTAATATATTAATATTTAATGTATAATTAACTAAAAATTATAAGGAATATTAATATGTCATTAAGTGGACTCACGCAAACTGATTCGAGCGCAATAATTGACCCCTATAAAACCCGATTTCAAAATAGTGGTGAAAGTTACTCAATCGCCGGAGGGATCACCGCGGGAACCGTTATTGGAATTGCCAATTTTGTCTTTCCCTTTATTGCTGCCTTACGTACAGACCTAAAACGGCCTAGGAAATTTATTTTTCTCATTACTATTGTGTATTTTCGGAACACCAATAACAGGGACAGCTGCAGGTTTTCTTGGATATGGAGCTGGACAATGGGCCATTTCGAATAAAATGGCGCGGCTGACGAAATTGATGTTCGCACATAAATACGAACCCACAAGCCTGATAGAGCCTCAAGATGTTGCAAAGCAGCTTCAAGAGGTCGATGATGAAGCAAAAAATGCCCTGATCACAAAAATGAATTTTGGACAGCTTTTAGCTGCAAAACAGGTCTTAGGAGATAAAGAGTTAAGGAGATTCATACAGCCCATCAATCGCGAGGCGCATCAGTATATGAAGTTCGTTCTCAATATTTCTGAAAAGACCGATCTTTCAAAACCTCAAATTAGAGACTGGGTCTCAAGAAATCCTCAAATTGGTTTGGCAATTCAAGAGCAATTAGGCTCTGTCACTCCCAATTTGTTCCTCCCCGCTATTGCGGCTGAGAAAAGCGATGTTGCAGAAGTAAAAATCTTAGTTCAAGGCCAGTTCATCACAGTCAATAAAGCTCTTCTCATGAAAAACAGTGAGTACTTTGGCAGAGCATTCAATAGTGGCATGAGAGAGAGTGCTGAAAATACGATCCGATTAGTAGACCACGATTATGAAGAGGTAAAACTCTTGATCGACGTGCTGACCCACAAAGCGCCTTTAACACTCGAAAATAGCGCAAAACTCGTTCCTATTGCGGATACGTTTGGTGAAGCCAAGTTGTTAGACTCTATTGGTAAAATTCTCATCGCCTATAAAGATAGCCTCTCCAATGAAACGATAGAAACTTTGCTCGATTATCAAGCTCTTACTTTTTTTCGTAGAGAAGTTGAGGCAGGACTTCTTGCTCAGAAGCCCACACTTAAAAATTGCTGCCAAATGTTCAAATTGGCCCTTCGTTTTAACTTTGCAGCCTTAAAGACTAAATGTTTAGAGTTTGCCAAACAAAATATCGTACTTATGGCCCCCTTCTATCAACTTGCAGCTGAAAATGAGGCAGTAAAAAACGAGATAGTAAATTTCTGCTCAAATTCCCGCCAACTGATCCTCGATAATGGAGTTTGGCAGCCCGGTGAATTCCCGCCTGATATCTATACAAGACTTTTTCCAGAAAATAATAATTGATAGAGTGTTTTAAGGATCGCTAGGATATAATATTCCCTATGGCAGGACTAACGAATGTAAGTTCAAGCAAATATTTTTTGTATTGGGCATCTCTCATGGCCGGCGCAACGGTCGTGTCCTCTTTGGGGAAGGGGAGAATCTCTCCCGGTGTCGCAATGGATCGTATTTCAAGCGATCGCCTAGATCGTGCTCTTAACTGGACGCTATGGTCCACCGGCGCTGTGATGGGGTCAATGATTGAGCTGAAAATCACGCGTACTTTTTTTGGAACCGTTTGGAATAACGACTTTCTAAATATACTCCAGCCCGAACATCTTTTTGTCGCACAAGCCACCAGCCTGCTTTATATCTTTGTGATTAAAAATGCATTACCCCACATAACAAAAAATGTTCCTCCACTGCTGAATCGTATGCTGTATGGAGCTATCGGTACAGCGGTCACCGGAGCCGTTACTAGCGCAGCGCTTCAGAACTTTACAAAAAGTTATACTCCTTGGGGTTATAGAGGGCTGGCTATTCAAGCCCTCTTTTCTCTTGCATGCGGCCTGCTCTACTCACAGCTTGGCGAAAGAGGTTTTGAACAATCCATTAAAGATTATTTGAATCAATATTTGAATCAATTAGATGACATGACTCCACTTGCGTCACCACTACCCGCGTTTGTTAAAGAAGCGGTAGCCAAAGCTCCTGAGGTCTTTGGAAAGCAACTGGGCGAGAAAAAGCATCTAGTTGCATTTGACACACGATTCCGCCTTACGGTTTACTTCGCAAGACTTGGTCTTCAAGGCGCTGCAAGAGAGAAATTCGGCCTTGCTTTCGCCCGTGCGGCGGACGTTGATTATAGAGGTCTGGCAGAACTCAAAGTTCACCCTATGATTCATTTTGATCAGATTGTGTCCGTCGGCCGAACCAAGGGACTGGAGGGAAATCTCATCATCCAGGCGCTTTCCAAAGCGCTGGCCTATCAAGGAGGCCGTCATGATTTTATGGTAGCTCCTGCTGTCCCTGACAATGCTTGCCTGCTGAATACATTACCTGATGATATCATCCGTCAGATCTGTTCACATCTCGATCCATCTGACGTTGAACATTGGGCACAAACCTCACGCAGATATTATCATTGTATAGGGATAAAAGGAGAATCTGTGTGGACACAGAGAAAGATCGACTGCTTCCGCGAGTTGTATAATGAACGTGATAAAACTCCTGAGCTATGCAATGCTCTTTTGCTTGCATGGCCCGATCATCTTTTACATAACATTGAAGAATTTGTGGATCTGAAAGAAGGAGTTGCTATTTTGAGCTCGGACAGCACTGCTGCTAAAAAATTTGACGATCTTAACAACCTAACTCAAAAGAATTGGGTGTTCCTGGCAAGGCTCATGCGCAACAACCCGGAATTATTCAAAGGCAATCTTTTTTGGAGTATCAGCTCAACGACAAACGCAAAAGCATTCTGGACCATCTTAGAGCAATTCGGTCTGCCATGGGAAGCGCTTGAGCCTTTCTGCGCAGGAATTAAAGAACATAAGACAGCTATTATTGCCATCCCTCAGTTATCTTGGAAGGTTATGCAAAGAGCTCTTAGAGGCTACCCTTACTTTGTTTATGAAAAAAACTTGTTTGCCCCTGATTTCCCTGATTTATAGAATAATTGATAGATTTTTTTAAGTGTCGCTAGGGTATAATATCCCCTATGATGGGGACAACGAACTTAAGTTCAAGTAAATATTTTTTGAGTTGGGCATCGCTCATGGCTGGCTCAACGATCTTATCAGCTTGGAATTTCGGGGCAAGCATCCCCGGTACCGCAATGGACCGTATTTCAAGCGATCGTCTGGATCGTGCTCTTAACTGGACGCTATGGTCTACCGGCGCCGTGATGGGGTCGGTCAGTGTGCTGAAATTCATGCATCATTCTCTTGGACCCTTTTGGAACAATTCCTATCTAACTTTATTCAGTCCCTACCATATTGGTATCACAGTCACAGTCAGCATGGTTTATATCTATGTGATTAAAAATGTATTGCCTCACTTAACAAAAAATGTTCCCCCGCTCCTAAATCGTCTCCTGTATGGATCAATCGGTACGGCGGTTACCGGAGCCGTTACCAGCACAGCGCTTCAGACCTTTACAAAAAGTTATACCCCTTGGGGCTATAAAGGACTGGCCATTCAAGCCATTTTTTCTCTTGTATGCGGCCTGCTCTACTCACAGCTTGGCGAAAGAGGCCTTCAAGAATCCGTTAAAGATCATTTGAATGGGTGGGCAGAAATCCCATCACCCGCACCTGACTGGGTTAAAGACGAGGTGGTCAAAGCTCCTGAGGTATTTGGAAAGCAACTGGGTGAGAAAAAGTATCGCAGCCAAAGGCAGACACATTATCGCCTTCCACCTATCCTCAAAGGACTTGGTCTTCAAGGCGATGCAAGAGAGAAGTTCGGTCTCGCTTTCGCCCGTGCGGCAGACGTTAAGCATAGAAGGCTGGCAGAACTCAAACTTCATCCCATGATTCATTTTGATCAGATGATGGCCGAAGGTCGAAATAAGCTACTGAGTGGAAATCTCATCATTCAGGCGCTTTCTAAAGTGCTAGCCTATGAAAGCCATCATGTTGTTGTGGTTGGGCCTCCCCTTCCCAACCCACTCTGCCCGCTGGATTAAGTACCGGAGGATGTTATCCGCCATATGAGCTCGTATATCGCGCCATCTGACATATTAGCTTTAGCTCAAAGCTCTCGCAGATATTACCATTGCTTAGGCTTGAAAGGAGCTCTCTATGGAACCAGAGAAAGATCGACTGCTTCCGAGTTTTGTCTAATGAACATAGAAATTCCATAAATATAAGATTGTGCCAAGCTCTTTTGCTTGCAAGTCCTGATCGCCTTTTAGATAACTTGGAAGAATTTGTGAAAATGAAAGAAGAAGTTGCTATTTTGCGATCAGAACAAACCCCTCATGAAAAATTTCTCTCTTTGATTAGCCACCCAGCCAAAGTTCATCCTGTGTTAATAGCAAGGTTATTGAGCCAACAATCCTGAATTATTCAAAGAAAAGGCATTTTGGGAGAGCTGTTTCAAGAAAGAAGCAGAATGGTTCTGGAACATCTTAACGTATTTTGGCCTGCCAAGGGAAGCGCTTGAACCCTTTTGCGGAGGAATTCGAGCAAATAGGCACACTATTCTTAAAATAGATGACGAGTCCCCCCTTCCGATGGTCAAATCCATCCTTAATGGTGTGATAGCAACTGCTGAAATAGACTACCCTTACTTTGATTTTAAAGGGGAAAAACTTGGATTTCTATATGATGACATCTAATCAATTTTGTCTGGAGGAAATATGACAATAAAACTATTTGACGTTGCGGTAGCAGCCCTTGCGGGAGCCTCTTATTATTGCGGCTGGGGCTCGGGCGGGAAAATTAGTGAAAATCTCTTCCGGGGTGTTCAGTGCTTTGCCCTCTCAAACGGCGTGGATCGATTGGCACAACTGATATTTCCAACAACTGAAAAACCTGCAGAAGCTCCGTTTATCGGCGGCATGGTGCATGCTGTTGTTGAAGAAATCGGTTACGCTGGACTATTGCAAACAGAAAATTACCTATGGATGTTTCCGCGCTTTGCATTCTCCCTCATTACCGGAATGACAGCCGTAAAAGGGGTTGTTGAAATACCAAAAGATGCGCCAGCTCCAACTCTCGACCTGAAAATCGGCTTTCTTTGGGCCGTTGTCAGAGAAGTTCTACTGCAGACACTCCCTAAATCCTATTCTACTCCCCTTCTCATCGCAGTAGACAGTTCCGTCTTTGCTCTCAGTGAAATAGTCCCTTTTAAATCTGCCCCTCTTGAGGCCCGTCGGTATAAGGTCCTCTCCGCTTTTTTCTTCCGAGCCTTAGCCAATATTGCAGCTCAAAAAATAGGCCTCGGAGCCTCCCTTACCCAGCATATTCTCTTCAACATTTCCCGAGCGCTCTGACTAAAGAAAACTAATCACAAACACCGCTCTTCCTTTTTGCATAGGCAGCGGTTTCTTTTTCCATCCATCGATGGAGTCTGTTCTGACAAATGAGCTAGGTCCCATGAGCTCGGCGGCAATGCATAGCTTGGCGTGAAGCGGCAGATGTTTGAGGAGCAGCTCGAAGATCTTATGGGTCTTGTACGGTGTTTCGATGAAAAGATGCGTGAACTTTGGGTCGAGCTTTTTAAGAAGCGCAGCGAAAAGGTTTTCCTCGCGGGGGAAATAGCCATGAAACGTGAATGCCTGTCCTGAGAAGCCTGAGAGCTGCAGAGCCATCATGAGCGAGCTGGGACCCGGGACTGCGTCAACGGTGATGCCTGCCTTGTGTGCAGCCTGGACAACAACTGCTCCTGGATCAGCAAGGCACGGCAGCCCTGCATCGCTGATGAGGCCGACGACGTCTTCCTTGATCTTGATCAGGTCGGAGGGTTTTTCGGTATGTTCGTTTAAAAGATAGACGGGGCATTTCGGCAGTTTAAATCGAATTAAAAACCGGTAGCCGCCTTTGTCGCTCTCGGCAATGAGCGCATCGATGGCCGGAGGAGTGTAGCTCCAGTCCGACTCTTCGTGGAGGGCGTTAGGAAGCAGAATGAGTTTTTTCATGAACCTATCCCTGAATGATAAAATTTTGATTTTTGATGTATTTTTTTCGCAGATTTTAATGCCGCTTCGCAGGACATACTTGGGCAAGTAGGCCAAGAAGCGGCATTGAAAGATGCGGAAAAAGACGCAAAAAGCGAAGTTGTGTCATTCAGGAATAGGTTCATGTGTTTTCATTTGGAAGATGTCAAAGGCAATTCCTAGATCAAGCGGCGCGCTTTTTGCAATGAGCTCAAAATCATACAGATTTAATAGCGCCTTGATGAAAAAGCGGGAGCCTCGTTCTTTGGCGACAGGGATGAACTTGTCGAGGTTTCTGACGGTGGGAAAATGTTTCTTGAGATCCGTTGATTGCCTCTCGAGCATATCGGCAATTTGCGCGCCGAGCTGCAGATGGTACCGCACCTGTCCCAGGAATGGGAACACAAAGCCTAAATCCCCCATCTTGTCCCGCAGTGATATCGGCTTATTCCACACGAGCGTCTCGGCCAGCTGCCATCCCGTTGTTAGATCTTTGGCGCCGCAGATCGCCTCGACATCTTTCCTATCGATGATATTTTTATCGCCGACAAACGTAATCAGCTTTTTCAGCTCCTGGTCGAGTGTCGCAAGATCGGTGCCAAGATGCCGCAATAGCTCGGCAGCAACCTCGGAAGGCAGCTGCTTGCCCTCTTTGCGGGCCTGGTCGCGGATCCACTCTTGAAGGCGCCGCTCCTTGTCCCACGGTTTTTCATCGCTGACATCGACGGCGATCAGCTCTTTTTTACCTTTTTGATACAGCTCGGCGACCGGTTTTGCAGTCATCGCAGAAAAAATCAGCACGACATCCGGGGCCGGACGATCCAAAAGGTCCAGAAAAGGCCCGAGAGGCTTGACTTTATCGATTTGCTCAACGACAAGCACGCGCATCCCGCCAAACAAACTCGGCGCCCTGACTTCATCCTGGATCATCATAGGCGATACTTCTGTTGCGTCATACCGCGTAATCTGAAGATTGGAGTCTTTTTGCCTGAGTAGTTTAGTCAGATGCTCGGTCCATTGCCGCTTCTCATAATCGCACGGCGATACGAATAAGTAGATATGCGCCAAATGAGCGGGAAACGACTCTTTTAGATGCTTCTCAAATGCAGCGCTCGTCTGGAATTTCACGCTTCTCCCCAATGGAAAACGACTTCTTGCTGAACATCGGGATGCAGGCTATGGTGCACCGGGCACCCAATCCCTGTCTGCTCCAGTTTGGTGGTGATCTCTTGATCGAAAGTAGCCGGGCAATAGACATGAACGACGAGCCTACCGACCTTCCTGGAGGGCACTTTGGCCATCTCCTTCTCGACGGTTGCTCTCATTCCCTTGAGGCTGACTTTGAGCTTCTCCGCCATAATCCCCATGACCGTCAAAATACACGTTCCCAGCGCAGCCCCTAGGAGGTCCGTCGGAGAAAACAGCTCGCCCTTCCCGTGATTATCCTTGGGGGCGTCCGTTTTGATGACTGCTCCGCTCTCCTCATGGACAGCGGACGTTCTTAAATTACCTTCGTAAGCGACTCTGATTTTAACCATTAACCCAATTTATAACGAATGCCGGTGATTTGTAAAGGTCTTAGCAAACCTTTACAACAGCGATCGATACGTGATCATCTTTACAATTCGGGTGATCTTCAAGTTTTTGATTTTGATGAATAGGCGCTGTTTTATCAAAAACAAACTTCATTACCGCATCTCCAATTGCTTTTGGACTGGTTTTATCGCAAGCAATGCCGCTTAACACAGCTAATTTGGCTTCATCAGTAACGCGTCCTTCCTCTGCTTCATTTTGATACATATGAGTTGCATGATCCAACATCTTTTCATCAAAATTATCATCGACGCCATCTGTTACAAAAAGCAACATGTCACCCGGATTCACATTAATATTTAAAGAATATGCTGAAGTCTTGTGAGACTCACGTCTTTCTTGACCATAAGTTCCCCCTGGATCGTTTATCGCTACTCGTTTAGCAGGTGTCTCTATAGACCATGTTTGACTTGCAGAGTCAAATTTATAAAGCCTGCTATCTCCACAGCACACTCCTGTAAACCGGCGCTCGTCCCCGACGCCCTTGTGAATAAGACCCCCAAGAAAAGTTGTTTGACCAAATTGAGCTTCATTTGAGTTTTTTCGATACTCTTCATCCATTCTGGCCTGAATTACTTCGGCAGCCTTTAACGCTTCATCTTCTGCTGGTACCTCTGAAAAAGGCGTTTGCATAAAACCATCTACCACGTACTGAGCAGTTCTTCGAGATTTCTCTGAAACACCGCAGCCATCTGCTATAGCAATGATCTGTCTTTTACCATCATATCTATAGTCTAAAGCATCACAGAAGATATCGTGGTTCTTTGTATCATCGAATCGATAGTTAGAAAGTATTGATAGATGAGCCTCATCCGTCTCTAGAACACATTTCGGTTGAGGACGTGGATATTGTCCTTTTTCATTGGCGACGTGATTGTCAATGATGGAACGGATTGTTTCTCTTGCGAAAACCTTGAATAATACAAATGCAACAACCGCTGCTAGAACAGGAGAAAATTTATTGGAGATAAGAGACTTAAAACGAGAGGTTTGTATAGCATCTTTCGCCCAAGAGGCTGGGATCAATGCTTTTTGAGCAATTTGAGCGGCGATACCCACTGCAACCGCTCGAACATACGGATTAGACGTTACTGAACTGAAACTCTGTATCTTAAGCATAATCTCTTCCTTTTTTTGGGGTATATTTTACCATATTCTTCAAAACAAAATAGCAAAATAATTACTTGACAAAGAGCCTATTTCACCCTATCATGATCATAGAGGTCGGTTATGCTCAAAAAGTCGCGAAAAAAGGTCTCCAAGGCTACATCCCGCAAGAGAGAAAAACGGCCAGCAGAGCCTACCAAGCTTTTGTCCGCGGAAGGCTGGAAGCGCCTCATGATGAAAAAACATCGCACTTAGCCAGCAATTTTATTGTTTCATCGTGAGTCAATATGATACAATTGAAACAATTCGACTCTAGAATTGACTCAATTGTTTCATTATTTCTTCATTGCAGTTAATCTTGATTTTCTCTAAAGTGGCGGCATGTTTTTAACAGACTGCACATTACCAACCGTATTCCAGGTAGCCAGAGCGCAGTCGTCTGTCCGTAAATCTTCAAAAAAGAGTCTCAGCAAGCTGTGCTCCTAAGCGCAGCGGCATATTTTACTTCCTAATCACTTCAGTTAATTAATTTTTAAAACAAGGAATGTATTTTTATGTCTACAGACAATTTGAAATTTACGGGACAAGTTGTCCTAGCAGGTGCTGCAAGTATTGCAGTTAACGCGATTAGCCATCCACTAGGAACAATAGAAACATGCATGCAAGCGCGCGAGCCGATACCATGGCTCATGGTGCAAAGGCAGCTAAATATCCCGCTGCTGGGAATAAGCCGGCAGTTGGAACATCCGATCAAAGTACCTCTTATGGGACTTTATCGAGGTTATGGTGTGATCTGCTGTGTTGAGACGGTTTCTTTTGCCCTTGCTTATGTAACAAAAGATGCTTTGAATAGTCATTTAGGACCTATCGGGGCTATTTTTGCGGCGGCGGCCATCTCAACTCCTGTGATGGGAGTCGGAGAAGGCGCCATGAAAAATCGGCAGGCAAATAACCTTTCGTATAGAGACCGAGAGCTCTGGAAAAGATCTTTTAGGGTCTCCGGGCTGATCATGACGCTGAAAAGGGAAATATTCTGGAATCTGGGGATTTTATATGCGGCACCAAAAATGTCGGATGAACTCAGTCGGAGATATCCCGATATTAATCCGCTGGCAAGAGCTGCAGTATCAGGGCTCATTAACGGAGTTGTGATCGGTTTTATTACAACGCCGATTGCAGGCATCAAAACGGTGATTCAGGCGAGCAAAGAAGATCTCACCATCTTGCAAGCCGTGAGAAAAATCACGGCATCTCAGCCTAATGCCCTCATGAAAACCAAACTGCTTTTTGCAGGCGCGACCTCGCGTGTCGGTTATTTGGGTTTAGCGATGTCCATGATAAATGTAGTTTATCTGCGTCTTCCGAAATATCTGCCTGATGTTTTGCAAAGACATCAGTAACTTGGGAGCTGCGGAAACGCAGCTCCTTTTTTTTTGTAGAATCGGCTCGATTAAATATGCAGACATTGACAAACTAAAAATATGAACACCCTCAAAGCGCCCCACCCTTCATGGATAGAGATCGACCTAAAGCAGTTTAAGAAAAATATCGGGATAATACGCGCTCATATCGGCAGCAGTCTGTACTGCCTTCCGGTGAAGGCCAATGCGTATGGGCATGGACTGTGCGCGATCGGCAAGGCGGCCGAAGAGGCAGGCGTTGACTATCTGGGCGTCGCCCATTTGCAGGAAGGGATTCGGCTGCGGCAAGCGGGAGTGAAGCTGCCTATACTGGTTCTTGGCGCAATCCATGAAGATCAAATCTCCGAGCTCATCAATTACAACATGGAATTTTCAATCAGCTCGAAATTTAAAGCTGATCTTGTCGCAAGTAAATGCAAAGAGATGAATCAGCGCTGCAGAGTTCACCTGGAAGTTGATACAGGTATGCAGCGCACCGGCGTGCGGTATGAAACGGCCCTCCATCTCTATGAGCATATAAAAACGCTGGGAGGAGTCGAAGTCGTCGGCGTCTATTCTCATCTGGCAACAGCCGATTCTTTTGCGGATAAGCAGATTGAAACTTTTAAGGCTCTCATGCAGGAGCCCCCTTTTCAGGGAGCAAAGTTAATCCGCCATATTGCCAATTCCGGAGGCGTCGCCCATTTTTCAAAATCGCATCTTGATATGGTGCGTCCCTCTCTTATGACTTTTGGGTACGCTTCTGACTCTTTTAAAGAAATTGCGCCTTGTTTTTCACTTAAGTCTAAGGTTTCGTATTTCAAGGTGGTTGAAAAAGGCGAAGGGGTGAGCTACGGTCATTCCTATTACACGACCAAACGGACGCGCATTGTAACCATTCCCATCGGCTACGGCGATGGATTCAGACGAGCTCTATCCAACCGCGGCTCGGTACTCATCCGCGGTAAAAAATATCCGATTGTGGGGACGATCTGTATGGACCAGTTCATGGTCGATGCCGGAGACGATGAAATGTACGTGGGCGATGAAGTAGTTCTGATCGGCAAACAAGGAAATGAAGAAATCCTTCTCACCGATATCGCCAAGCTTTGCGACACAATCCCCTACGAAGTGCTCTGTTTGTTTAATGAGAGGCTTCCAAGAGTCTATATCTAAAATTTTAATAGAAACTTTCAGGCTGAGCTGATAGCCTTAAGCCTTCATTTTGGAGGAGTAATATGTCAGTACCGGCAGACGGAACGCGTCAGTTGCAGAATAGGGCTGTTCTTGGAATCAGCCTGATGATTTTGGGTCTTGCTCTTTATCCGCTGGCAGATGCTTTTGTGAAGCATTTGATGGGGATTTATTCTGTACAACAGGCCTCTTTTTTGCGGGCTCTGACGCGTCTTTTGCCACTACTGGTCACGATGTATTTCCAAGGCGGGATCAAGAAGGTTCTAGGCACCCAGTATCCCGGCAAGCATGCCGTCCGCCTGATGGTCAATCTCGCCTATACCCTCTGCTTTATGTACGCGATGAAGGTGTCGTCTCTCACGACGGTTTATACGCTCAGCTACACCTCGTCTCTATTTATGATTATTTTAAGCGCTGTCATGCTCAAAGAGTCGGTGAAGTGGGACCGCTGGGTTGCGGTCGGCATCGGAATGATTGGAGTGGTGATTGCCATGCGCCCCGGCTCGAATGTTTTTGAGCTTGCAGCCATTGTTGTTCTGGTTGGTACATTCTTAGGCGCCCTCAATAAGATCTTGATGAGAAGGCTTGCTGCCACCGAGCACAGCCTTGCTATCGCAATCTACCCCAACATTATGATGATTTTGGCAACAGCTCCGTTTCTGATTACAACGTGGAAATCGATGCCATGGGAACACTGGGGTCTTTTTGCCATCGTCGGTTTGATCACTGCCGGCGGCCAATATGCGATTGCACAGGCGCTGCGATTTGCTCAAGGATCGGTGCTTGCGCCGGTCGATTATTCAACCTACTTCTGGGTCGTAGCATTTGATTTCTTCTGGTGGCACAAAATGCCCGATATGTGGATGGTGCTTGGAGCGGCTATTATCGTGGGAAGCAACTTCTATATTCTCTATAGAACACGGCAAGAGCAGGCTCTTAGCAAGGCTGCCAAGTTAACTTAAATCTTTACTACCTCTTTGATAGAACTCTTCAAAGAGGTATGCTTTTGATTACAAAATGAGGGTCATATGAACTTGAAAGGTAAAAAAGCTTTTATTGCAGGAATCGGAGATGACCAAGGCTACGGCTGGGCAATCGCCAAAGAGCTGGCTAATGCCGGCGCTGAGATCATCATTGGGACCTGGACGCCGATTTTAAAGATTTTTACTCAATCTTGGAGCATGGGCAAGTTTGATGAGTCCCGCAAGCTGGAAAACGGCAAGCTCATGGAATACCTTAAAGTTTATTCACTCGATGCAGCGTTTGATAAGCCGGAAGATGTACCGCAAGAGACGCGCGAAAACAAGCGCTATCAGGATGCCGCAGGCTACACAATCTCTGAAGTGGCAGCTCAAGTGGAGAAGGACTTTGGAAAAATCGACATTTTGGTCCACTCTCTTGCCAATGGACCTGAAGTTAAAAAGCCCCTATTAGAAACCTCTAGAAACGGCTATCTCGCTGCCATGAGCGCTTCCTCTTATTCTTTTGTGAGCCTGATCCAGCATTTCGGTCCTATCATGCACCGCGGCGGCTCTACGATCTCTTTGACCTACATTGCTTCAGAACGCGCGATCCCCGGCTACGGCGGAGGGATGAGCTCGGCGAAAGCGGCTCTTGAGAGCGACACCCGTATGCTCGCCTGGGAAGCCGGAAGAAAATGGGGCATCCGCGTCAATGCGATCTCAGCAGGCCCTTTAAGAAGCAGAGCTGCGCGTGCGATCGGATTCATCGACAGCATGATCTCCTACTCTAAAGTGAACGCTCCCCTCGCAAAAGACTTGGAAAGCGAAGAAGTCGGCAAAGCGGCGATGTTTTTGGCGTCTCCTGCGGCCTCTGCGATCACAGGCGTCACGCTCTATGTGGACAATGGCCTCCATGCGATGGGCCTTGCAACTGACAGCCCCTCGCTTGTCGTTTCTGTGTAATTCCGCTTTGCGTATATCCTCTTCATTGGTACTCTTTTACACTTTGATATTTCAATGAAGAGGATTTATGACAGAAATAAACGGCTTGGACAAAGAATTTGATCGCACTATTGGCGGAGAAAAAGAGCAGGCATCGAAGCCTTTGCCGGGCCAAAGCCTGACAAGCCAGGTAGCGCTCCCCTGGTATCAAAATGTGCGTTCTATGGTTTCTAAAGAAGCCGTATATTCGGTTGTCGGACGCATACGCCACTATGATTTTGAAGATACTCTGTCTCAGGAATTTAAAAAGTTGATCCAGTCAGGCAAACATTCAAGCTCATTTGTGCATCAAACGATCAATGAAAGCTTATTAACAATGCAAGGCACCGCGATTATTGCCGCATTCCTTAAGCAAAAGTATCAATTGGAAAACTTGTATGTCTGTAAATCGCTCGAAGCTCTTCAGGAAAAACTGTCTCAGATCCAGGAACTTCCGGGAGATAGCCGCCACGCTCTGATTATCGGCGGTTATTATGAAGAAGACGATTACAAAGGTGAATCAAGCTCCGAATATGTATCAGATTTCAGCCATAAAACGGTTGTCTGTGTAGAAAAAACCGGTTCAATGATCAAGCTTGCAATTTTAGATTCATTGGGGGACATAAAAGAATTTATTGCCCCTAGAACAGTGTTTTTATCGCCAAGAGAACTAAAATTTATGGAAGTAGGAAATCTTGAGGCGATCTTATGGTATGTCTGCCGGGCTCTAAAACCGGAAAATACGGCTATCTACTATTCAACTGTCCAACGGCAACATACTGGCTATGGATGTGAGACTTTTGCTTTGAAGGATGCCATTTCCTTTCTCCGCGACCCAAAGTTTTTTGAAAAAATCAAAACAAGAGAAATTGAGTTTATAGATAAAACCACTCCGGAGAACCCTCCCAGGCTTCGTCTGCGGGAAATTGAAGCTCTGCCCCCTGCCTTTATGAAAGGAGTCCAATCTAACAAGGTTCTTGAAGCCTATTATCAAAAATATCTACAGGATCGGGAAACAGACAAACTACAATTAACACAGCATATCGAAAAACATACCGTCAAGGACGACGACAAATCTTACAACTATTATATCAATCACCAATCGTTTAAATACCATTTATTTGTTCTATCTGCATTTCAGTCTATGAAAGAAAAAGAACTTCAACAGCTGATAAAAACCATTTTTTTACGCTCTTATCGTCCCGCTTGCAATCCTTCCTCTCCTCTTACGCCCAGCGATCTGCATCGATGGCACAATACCGAGTTTAGGTATTCTTGATCTTCTCAACAATTTTGTAGCACAGCTTGATGGGAAGCAGGATCAGGAACAGAATCGTTGAAACGACGATTTTAACGATGTTGGCAAGGTAGCGTGTCCAGGTTTTGTTATCATGAAGCGGATCGATTTTTAGAACGAGCGTGGGCCCAAGGCCTATCGGACATGAATGGGCCGTGATGAAGTTAAGATCGCAGTCGGCGATGACGGCATAAATTTCAAAGTGGTCGGACACCGGGTGATAGCCGATGGACCGGATTAAATCTTGCAGATGGAAAAAGACCCTTCCATGGATCTTTGACATTCCTCCTTTCATAGGAACAAGACCCGGTGATGCATAGGCGTGCACATCAATTTGATGTCCATAGGCATGTCCGGCGTGGTAGGCCATTGCGCCGCCTAAACTGAGGCCGTAGCATTCAACCTTGGGCTTTCCATCCATCCACAGATCGAGTTCATTTTTGCCCTTCTTGAAGATTTCTTCTCCAATCGATTTGATGGGATGGAGATCGCTCCAGATCGCTTCCAGGAACCCTTTAGCAGCCGGATAAGGCGTTCCTCTGAAGATCAGGATGGGATGGGCCTGAGGTTCATCAATCGGCAGGAGCCCGTAGGCATAAATCTCTCCGTGCACGAGCGGTATGTGCTGGATCTGGTAGTAGACAAGCTTCCACTCATTGTCAATGAACCTTAAAATCTGTATTTTTGAATTATTTTCAAAATCGAAATAGGGAAGAAGCGAGATCAGGTTGCCGACGAGCATTTCGGAGACGAGATTGTCCCGCGCCTTCCAGATTGGATGGTGATAGAGGAATTTGAAAACCTCCTGAAAATGGGCACGGTGCCGGGCAACGAGTTTAGGATCGTATTCCCAAAAGAAGGCTTTCGCGTTTCCTTCTACAAAAAGTTGATTATAAGCTTCGCTGCTCGGGTCGATTAAAAACCGGAGGCCGATGAGTTCAGGATGCTGAAGAACAAAACTGTCTTCCAAATGAAGGTGGCCTTCTTCGATGCTCCGAATCGTCTCTTTGAACTTCGACTGGAGTTGGTTGATCTGATCCCGAGTTAATTTAAGAAGATGAGAGCCCCAGAGGCCGAAGCCGGCATTTTGCACGGCAATACTCCGTATCTCTTCCCATTTGGCCTCCAGAAATGTTTTCTTGGCAGGAGGAAGCGCCTCGCACGAGGATTGAAAAAGAATCGAATCTAAATCTTCAAGCTTCTCAGTCATGTTAATTTGATAATAATCTGAAATCAATTTTGATACGAGCGGCTTTTGTCCGCTCAATGGTCCTTAAGGCTACGATCCAGTCGAATGCTTCATGTTTGAGAGGTCCTTTGCAGCCGATCTGCCCGGGGCGGTTGCCAAAATAGAGATGGCCCCAGAACCGTCCTTCACCTTCAGCAAGAGTAAAGGTTATTTCAAATGAGGTGTTTCCAGAAGTTGCAACGATTTTCTCGCCAAGCTGAAAGGTCGTTGTCTTGATTCCATTCACCGTGAATGAAATAGCGGGGTGTTTATTTAAAAAATAGCCGATCTCGATCTCGTCATTCACTTCCTTTACAGCAAGATCGATGAGGGCGCTATCCCCTTCTTCAATGACCTGGCCTTGCGAATGCAAAAGAGAGGAATGAGTAGAATTGCCATCTCCCCAAAATCTTCGGAGCCATCCCTTCTTTGGAGCCTCTACCGACACAGTCTTAGGATAAATCAAACTCGCCTGCAGATGCGCTGGATGATCGTGGAGCGCGCGCTTAGAGAATCGTCCGGTCCACTCCCCTAAAATAAGATCGTAAAGTGTCACGGCCGGCTCACCTCGATCCTGCTTTTGCGGCCCTGTGTAGCACAGTGCTTCGGGGTCCCATAACTGCGGGCTTTCTTCAGACCGAATAAGAAAATCGGCCCACTCTTCCGGCGATGCGGGGTTGATGGGATCTAATGGAACGATAAGGGCCTGCAATTTGACGCGAAGCTGTTCACCAAGGACTGCAGAAAAGTCTCGTAAGAGAAACTGAGCAACGACGGAGAGCTTTTGTGCAAGCTTGCGGGATTTGACAACAGGGTATTCATGAAGATAGATCGGAAACCCTTCCGGCGCTTGAAACTCAAAAAGCTTCTCGAGCAGCGCTTTGCCTTCCAGCACGTTCTCAGCTGTCTTTGTCCTGAATAAAGTCAGGACAAAACAGAAGTTCTCATAGACAGGGATCGCATCCCTTAGATACTCGGAACTCTCCGCACAGTGGTGGATAAATTGGGTAACCGGGCTTTGCCGGAGCCGTCCCGCTTTGAGGGCAAGTTCTACTGATTTCATGCGTTCATTATAACATCTATTGAAAATAAACGGATCATTATCGATGATTGACTGTATGAACATCACCTATAAAATTTTAAGTTTACTTGCGGATGCGGTTCCCGAAGTCGCACCGGCTGTCCCCGAAGCGCTTCCAAGCTATGAAGTTGCGATTGTAAAAATGTTTCTTGCACTTGTCGCGCTGGTTGTCGGCATTATCGGGACCATTTGGTTTCTAAAGCGCCTTTCTAAAGGGCGCATGGGCGTGGGCTCTGGCAGATCAATTGTCATCCTCGAGAAGAAAGCTCTCAGTCCCAAAACAACGCTCTATGTTGTCGAAATTGAGGGAAAGCAAGCTTTGATCGCCGAATCTCAAATGGAAGTGAGGCGGATTATGACAGTTGAGCCGCTGATGGAAGAAACAGAAAGTTCTTGATCCTGCATTTCAATTTATTCTTTGATAAATAAATCCAATTATTATAGCACAAGCTTAAGCAGAGATGTTTTTTGTAATTAAACATCTCGTATTAATTGCATTTAAAAGGATAAATAGATGGTGCCGGCAAAGAATGTTGAAGAATTTTTGCGTGCCGTAGATGCATTCTTGGCGGTGCCTGACGACAAGCCTCTCGATGTCGACAAAGTCATTCAGTTTTTGGTCGTCAATCAGAAGTATTTGGCGACCGGTCTGTCTCCGATGACTAGAATGGAATCATCTACCTATGCCTTTCACTTAGATTCGGGTGAAAAATTAGAAAAGCTATACGAGCGCGTCACTAAAGTCAGAAGTGATGACCCGGTTCTACAAAAGCTGCACAGACTATCCGAGGTTTTACGCCCTTTGGGTGAGATGAAAGGGGATGTTTTAGCCCACGTGATGAGCCACCTAGGGCATAAGGAACTCGGGCGCGCTGCTCAAGTATCCAAGGAATGGGCCCAAACAAGCAAGCAAGCCAAAGTATGGTGGATCAATGCTCATCCTCTGATACCACTGATGGATTTAGGAATAGATACGCCGGAGCGGCTGCTTGAGTTTTGCAGTAAAAATCGTGAGCTGACCTTCTTAAACCTCGAAGGATTTTATCTAAACAGCGAGCAGATGAGGCAGTTAATCGATTTGCTTCCAAAACTAAAAGGGATAAACGTTTGGTGCGCTCAGCTAGACGATAGCGCTTTCGAGCATTTAGACCGTCTTGTGAATCTGGAGGTGCTTTACTTTAATGAGTGTCCTCTCATAACCGATGCTACTCTTGTAAAGTTCAAAGACCTGGACAAGCTCAAATATCTTGGCTTAATTCGAGGCACTCTGATGACTAATCAGGGTCTTGCCAATTTGAAGGGGCTTGCTAATTTGGAGCTTCTCTTCTTAAAAGGTTGCGGCTTTCTTGACTACACAGGTCTTAGTCACCTAAAACCACTCGTCAACCTGCGGAACTTGGCGTTGATTGAGTGTCCCAATATCACAGATGACGGCCTTCTGAATATCAAACATCTTGTCAACCTGCAACTGCTTGATTTAACGGGATCCACACAGATTTCCCCGGCAGGCATCAATCTCCTTAAGTCATTTCCCAATTTGGAAGGGCTTACTCTTGAAGATTGCAGCCAACTCACAAACGATAACCTTAAAATTATAGGAAGGCTTCTCAAGTTGAAAACCCTCCATCTAACCGGCTGCAACCTAGTTTCCGATGAAGGCGTTGCTCATCTCAAAAGCCTTATCAATTTACGTCTGCTCGATTTGGGCCGCTGCCCGCTTCTCAGTGAAGAGAGTCTCGAAGTCATAAAGGGCTTTAGTGAATTGCGCGACCTCAATTTGATGGATTGTGTGAACATCCCTCCACCCGCTCTAAACATTCTCACCGAGCTCAAACTGCTAAATGTGCTTGATCTTTACGGTTGGACTCAATTAACGGATGTAAATCTTAATGTCTTGGTGAAATTTGCAGCCCTTTCAGACCTTTATTTAGGTGGAACCGATAACCTGACCAACGAAGGACTTAAAATCTTATCTAAAATTCCAAAACTGAGACTGCTGGACTTGAGCGATTGCGTTTGGCTGAATGACGATAGCGTTGACATTTTGACTCGCATGACGCATTTGGAAGAGCTTTACCTGGGATTGGCGGAAAATATTTCAGATGAGGCTTTGGACAGACTGGATGCCCTCCCAAATTTGATAGTATTGGATTATGTCTTTGACGAGGATGTATGACAGTGGAGCGGATGATGGAAGAAACAGAAGAATGATCTTGATGATAAGAGCAATGTAACCAAGAGCCATCACCCAAAGATCTTCTTCAAGAATTGCGACTGAGAGCAGAAAGACCGCAAGACCCGGCAGGAAGTTGTAAAACGGGGTCAGCGGGAGAAATAGAAAAAAGCCGCACAGCGAAAGAAGAAAACCGTTGAAGGTTTGCAGAAACGGGCTTTGCTGATAGACGCTTCCACGCGGATGAACGATTCTTTCGAATCTCTTTAAACATTTGATGCATTTCACCAGACGGTGCGCCATCTTTTCACCGGAGATTTTGCGGCGCTTTAAAAAACCAGGAACATAGATGGGTTTATTCAAGGCGATGCGAAGCCCTGAGATTAAGATAACCGCTCCTAAGACCTGATTCAGGATCGGAATCCATGCGCATATGACGAAAGGGATTGAACAGATCAGGGTGAGCAAGGCCGAACCGGCAGGACCCATCACCACTAAAAATTCATGAAACTCCATTTCCTTGCGCCCACGGCAGAAATGGATCGCATCTTCGATCTTATGAGACAACGTTCTGGACATACCTTCCTGTTAACAGTTAGTCAATTTCCAGACAAGTAGCTTCATTAATGATAAGCCATAGGGTCATCAGATGGAGTTGGAGGATTGGCATCCATTTTTCTAAAGAACTCAGCGCACTGCTCTACTTTTTCAGGTTCAACTGGTGTGGGATCCCATTCGCCCTGAGTCGTGCTCAGCAGCGATTCCAAGCCTGTTCTTATATCAGAATACGTGTTTGAGCTGGTTGTTGGTGGAATTCTTCCTGTCATAGATGACCTCATTGGTTAAATTTCTTGATCGCCTCGATTGTGTAATCAATGTCGTCTTCCGAGTGAGCGGAGGAGAGGAAGTTGGCCTCGTAGGGAGAAGGGACAAAGTAGATGTTATGGGCAAAAAGATGTTTGAAGAAGCGGGCGTAGAGGCCTTGATCCAGGGTTGTGAAGGCGCGGACTTCGGTGACGCCGAAGAACGGCGTGAAAAGCGAGCCCACCTGCGTCACACTGCCGGGGATTTTTTGGCGGAGAGCTTCGACAAGGCGAGTGGCTTTTTTCTCAAGCGCTTCATAAAAACCGGGCTGTTCAAGCAGTTTGATCGTCGCAAGTCCGGCGCACATCGCAACAGGATTTCCTGAGAGAGTCCCGCCATGATACACTTCCCCTAGCGGCGCCAGGTGGTCCATGAGATCCGCCCTTCCTGCAAACGCGGCGGCCGGAAAGCCTCCGCCGATAATTTTTCCAAGGCATGTCATGTCGGGAGTGATGCCATAAAGTCCCTGCGCTCCACTGAGTCCGACTCTAAAGCCGGAGATCACCTCATCGAAGATAAGGATAATCCCCTTGCGGGCGGTCTCTTCGCGGAGCATCGCAAGAAAGTCGGGATCGCCGGGAACAAGCCCCATATTGGCGGCGATCGGCTCTAAAATCACAGCGGCGATATCATCTCTGCTGCGGATCACTTCGCGGCACGTAGCGATATCATTGAAGGGAAGGCAGAGCGTGTGTTTGACAGAACCCGCAGGGACGCCCTTTGAAGAAGCCTCTGGGTTGAGCTGGATCACTCCTGAGCCGGCTCTCACAAGCAAGCTGTCGTGGTGTCCGTGGAAGTGGCCGATGAATTTGATGATCACAGATTTACCGGTAGCGCCTCTTGCAACACGCAGCGCGCTCATCGTAGCTTCCGTGCCGGATGAGACAAAACGGATTTTTTCAATGGAAGGGATGTGCGAGCAAATTTTTGAAGCGAGCTGCTCTTCGTACGGTGTTGCCATCCCAAAAGTCGATCCTTGCAGAAGCTGATCGGCGGCGGCTTTAACAACATCCGGGTGGCAGTGGCCTGCAATGAGAGGCCCCCAGCTTCCGCAATAGTCAATATAGCGGTGGCCGTCGGCGTCCCATACATAAGCGCCCTGCCCTTTAGCGGCAATAAGAGGCGTCATGTCGAGGCCGGGGAAAGATCGTACGGGAGAGTTCACCCCACCCGGTATACGTTTTTTGGAAGCTTCGAAAATGGCTGTGCTTATGTCTCTATTCATCCCTAAAGCCTAAACGAAACCTCGATAAAAAAAAAGCATCCTAGCAATATAGAAGAAAATGCGCAGATCAGTTTTATTATTTTTACTTCCGACGATCTTGTGGGCGGGGCCGATTGACTACAAAGTCCATTTTTTGGGCCTTGACGACAAGGAGACTCTTGATACAGTCAAGGGAGCGTCGTTTCTTGCGACTTTGAAGAAGAAAAAACCGATCTCCATCAATGCGCTCCGATACCGCGCAGAATCTGACATCCCCGACATTTTAAAAGCGCTCCACTCCCATGGATATTATGACGCTATGGCGCACATCCAAATTGCCGAAGAAGGCGATGAGGTCGATGTGTTTGTCATGATCCAGCCGGGTCCCGTCTATACCATCGGATCGTTTGAAGCGACCGTGACCTCCGAAGGATCTCCTTTACTCTGCAAGTCGATCTCCCCCGAGTCTTTGGGCATCGCGATCAGCACGCCTGCCGCTACAATAAAAATTTTGGATGCCGAGCAAAAAGCCCTTGCGCTCCTCAGCGAGTGCGGCTATCCGCTGGCCACCATCACAGGCCGTGAATTTGTCGCCGATTATAAAACAAAATCGGTCACCATCCACTTAAGCGTCGACGCCGGCTCGCTTTCCAAATTCGGCCCCGTGAAAATCGAGGGTGCGCCTGACATCAAAAAGAAACTTTTTAGAAACAAGGTGTCATGGAAAGAAGGCGATGTCTACGACACCAAGCTTGTCGATGAGACGCAGAAAAAATTGCTCGATACGGGGCTTTTCAGCTCGGTGATTATTACGCATGACGATGTGCTAGATAAGCAGCACGAGCTGCCGATGCGGATTGAGGCGGTCGAGACCAAGCATAAGAACATCAACGTCGGAGCCAGCTATCAGACGTTCTTCGGGCCCGGTCTTACGTTCGGATGGGAAAACCGGAACATCGCAGGCATGGGAAGAACCTTGTCGTTGAAGGGTGATGTGACTGCGCGCACCCACACGGGAACCGCGACCTATTTCATTCCTGATTGGCTCAGAGTCGATCAAGATTATGTCCTGCTGGCCCAGGCGATGCAAGAGTCGATCTACACCTATCATGAGCAGTCGTATAACCTGACGCAAAGGATCGAGAGAAGGATCGACACTCGGTACCGCATCTCAATCGGGGCGAAGTTGGAAAGGCTCCTTGTCACGAATTCCGTGGCGAACGGAACCTTCACCCTCTTGGAAGTGCCTCTCTATTTCCGTTTCAGCTCCGCCAACAGTCTTTTGGATCCTACAAAAGGATCTACGGTCGAAGTCAAGGCAATCCCCTCTATCAACTTCTCCCATATGGACCGGTATTATCTCTACGGGGCTGTCTCCTACGCTTATTATAAGCAGGTCACACCCACGAATTTTTTTGTAATTGCCAACCTCATCACCGTTAATGCCATTTTAAGCGCGCATCTTGACTCTGTCCCTGTTCCCAAACGGGTCTTGGGAGGCACCGATGAAATTTTGCGCGGCTACCGTTTTAAAACCGTGAGCCCCCGCGATGGCCATAAGCCGATCGGCGGCAGGTTCGGCCTCTTTTATACAGTGGAAGGACGGTTTAGGATCAGCAGAACGATCGGCATCGTGCCGTTCTTCGATCTGGGACAGGTTGATCTCTCCTATTTTCCTAAATGGGATGAAAAATGGTATAAATCTGTTGGAATCGGTTTTCGGTATTTTACATTTTTGGGACCCATTCGATTTGATGTGGCGTTCCCGCTTGATCGCCGCAAACATATCGATTCAAGATACCGCTTACTTGTAAGCATAGGACAAACTTTCTGATGAAACTGCTGAAATGGATATTTATTTCCGCGCTCTCGCTCCTGCTCCTGGTCTTCGGTGCGCTTATTCTGCTGCAAAGCAAGTGGACCAAAGATCAGCTAACGGAGGTGCTGCAAGAAGTTGCGCTCCAAGCCGGCATTCAGCTGTCGATCGAGAAAATTGATGGAAAGCTCCCTCTCAAGTGGACCTTTACCAACGTCCGCGCCGTTTTTCCTGAAGGCGACACCGTCGAAGTCGACCGCCTCCAGCTGCGCCTCGCGCTTCTCCCTTTGCTGCGCGGCCATTTGGGCGTCAGCTACCTCCACGCAGACCACACGAAGATCGCCTACGCGCCCTCTTCCGGTCCTTCCTCCCCTTTCCAAATGATCGGCGGATCGTTTTCGCTCCGCTCGGCCAGCTTTGATGAAATCATTGTAATGAACCGTGTGACAAAAGAAACAGCCACCTACCATCTAAAAGGCCACGGCCGGTGGTATAATGGCGGCAAATCATTCTATCTGGATGGGACTCTGCACTCAGACGAGATGGACCTCAATCTCTTCTGCGAGGGAAGCCAGCGGCTCGACCATTTGCAGACAAATATTGAACTGACCGTAAGGTCGCAAAACGCCTTCGCTCCCTTCTTTAAACTCCCCGCAGAGATGGCCTTTGAGATGAAATCAAGCTCCGAAGGATCGTGGCTCACCTGGCAGGAGCTTCTTTTTTCTAAACCGGCCCTCTCCACTAAGCCGATCTCCGGCGATCTCGATATCAATGTGAAGCATCTGGTACTGCCTGACACCGACATTGGCAGCCAGACATTTCAGCTCGCCTCAAAATTTTCACTCTTCGCAGATCGACGCTGGAACCTGCCCTCTCTAGCGATTTTAAGCCCTTTCATCCAGCTGCAAGGGTCTGCAGAGTTCACCTCCGACGGTCTTCCTAAAACGATTTATACAACCCTGTCAGTGCCCGACTTTTCCCTCATCTCAAAACATTTAAAAGGGCATGCTACCGGCGAGCTCGACCTGCACGACGAGCGTTGCTACATCACTCTCGAAGCCCCTGAGTTCACCCTCGACAATACGACATTCACCAAAGGAAAACTCGAGCTTCTGGCTCAAATCCAGAAAGATATCTGGACCGCCGCGATGCAAATGAACGGCCAGCATCCAATCCTGGGCTACAAAGCCTCCTCCGAATTTTATTGGACGCCGAAAAAACTCTTCGAGATTAAATCGCTCGATTTCATCTCCAATATCGGGAGGCTCTCCGGCGATCTTAAAATTTACGATCTACAAAACATCACCGGCGGACTCTCCTTCCAAATCATCGACCTTGCTCCCCTCTCCGACATGACAACCCTGGACCTTGCCGGACAAATGGGAGGAGAGCTCATCTTCGAGGGTAAAGAGCTCAGCTGCAGAGCGCTTGCAAAACACCTTAAAGTAAATCAATTCATCTCAAACCGCGTCGACTTTGATGTCACGCACGTCAACCTCGCGAGCCCTTTGCAAGGAAAGCTTAAAGCCACCAGCGACGAAGCCTATTTTTACGAAATCCACTTCAATTCCTTCGATTATGAGATGGGATGGAATACAACCAATTGGAACTACAAACTGCAGGCAGCCGGCGATTGGAAAGGGCCTTATGACATTTTCACCGAAGGAACGCTCTCTTACTCGCCGGGACAATTTAAACTTTTCTGCAACCAGCTCACTGGAAAAGTGCTGGACAAAAGCATCATCCTCCAGAGAAGCTTTAACTTCGAGACCTCAAAAGATACATTTAAGATTGATGATCTTGACCTAACCGTCGGTGGCGGGCACCTGAGCCTTTCAACAAATCTGGATAACACCATCGCCTCCATTAAAATGAACGCCGAGCATTTCCCCCTCGACTTCCTCACCATCTTCACTCCACGCCTCTCCCTGAAAGGAGTCTCCTCGCTGGACATCGATCTTGAAGGAAAAAAAGATGCTCTCAGAGGGCACGTCAATATCCTCCTGGAGCACGCCGATATTTATCCCGCCGGCAGCAAAAAACCGATCCAAACCAAGGGCTCTCTGCAAGCCCATGTAGAAAATAACGTCTTCCAGCTGCACACAAACCTCGTTGCAACAGACGAACAGATCTGCCAGCTATCCCTCAGCGGCCCCCTCCACTTTGAGCTCGAGCCTCTCAAAGTCACCATCCCGGGGAACAAACCGATTTCCGGCCAGTGCACCATCGAAGGATTCACCGAACAGCTGTTTGACTTTATCAATTTAGGATCTCAGCGCGTCGGCGGCTTTATTTCGACCCATTTACTCCTCAGCGGCACCCTGGAAGAACCCAACATGCAAGGCCCTCTCACCATCCAGGGAGGCTTTTATGAAAACTACTTCGTCGGCATCGTCGTCAAAGATGCCGATGTCACAGCTCAAGCCGTCGGCCGAAAACTCGTGATTGAAAAAGCGCTTGCAACCGATGGAGAGAAAGGCACATCCGAGTCGACCGGCAGCGTCCACCTTTCCAAAGGCCTCCCATTCACCCTCGAAGGAACGATCCACCGTTTCCGCGTCATCCGGTTTGACTGGCTCACCGGCGCCGCCTCCGGCCCCTATACCATCGAAGGCAACCTCGAAGGAGCCATCGCCAAAGGAAACCTCACCCTCGACGAGGCCGATGTCACCATCCCCGACCAGCTCCCCTCCGATCTTCCCACACTTCCCCTCACTTTTATCAACGAGCCCGAAGCCCACCTTCAAAAATTCAACTACTCCGAGCCGTACCCCTTCCGCTACGACCTAAATATCCATGGCGACCATGACCTGCGCCTCTCAGGACGCGGCCTCGACTCCGAGCTCGAAGGCGACATCCACCTGACCGGACAAAACCTCGCCGTGATCGCCGCCGGCGCGCTTTATACCAAGAAAGGAAAGTTCTCCTTTGCCGGCAAAGATTTTATCATCAATAAAGGAGAAATTCTCTTCTCCGAAGATAAAAGCTTCATGAATATTACTAGCACCGTCGATTATCCCGGCCTTACCGTTACAGTTCACTTCCGAGGAAATCTTAGGTCGCCCAGCTCATCTTCGAATCCAATCCCTCGCTGCCCACCAGCTCCATCCTCGCCCGCATCTTATTTAACAAAGATGTCACAGAGCTCTCCGCCGCCCAAGCCCTCCAGCTTGCCAACACCATCGTCACACTTTCCGGCAACTCCGGACCCAACGTGCTTGACACCATCCGCAAAAACCTCGGCGTCGACAGACTTTCGATCTCCACCTCCGAAGAGACCGGACAGGTCTCCGTGCAAATTGGAAAATATATCACCCGCGGCGTCATGATCTCCCTCACGCAAAGCACCGAAACCAGCCAGATTAAAGTTGAAGTCGAACTTAAATCAGGTTTTGTTCTCGAAGCCGAAACCCAAGAAGACAATCAAGGAAAGTTTTCATTTAAGTGGAATAAAAATTATTGATTAGAGGGAATTTCAAACTCGCTTTGGAGACCAAATTCGATGATTTCACCCTCTGATATTTTTTCTTCGCAAATTGACATACTTGGTAGAGTAGGCGATTTGCGAAGAAAAATTATAAGGGGTGAAAGCGCGGATTTGGGCCCAAATCGGAGTTTTGAAATTACCTCTTTAAAAAACTCCGAGACTCTGTTATGTTAAGAGAGCAAAGACAAGGAGTGAATCAAAATGACCACAAAAATCCCTGATGTGTTTCAACCGGACCGATCTCCACTGGAAACGAACCTCCTCTAGTTGATGAACTCTCCGAACGTGCCCTAGAAAAAGGCGTGAACCTTGCCCAAGTCATTGGGAAATTTGTGAACGAAGGCCAGCTCATCACAGATCTCTATCTTAAAGTTGAAAAAGATTCCAATGTTAAATCTCATGCTAAAATCGATCAGCTTGAAGTAGAAGAAAAAAAACTGAAAACAGTTTCCACCTTTTTAACAGAGCTCGAAACACATCTCTCCAATCCTGACGCCAAAGTGATTAATATGGCCGACAAAAGCAGCCTTGTCGAAGAGATGAATAAACTGCTGGATCATAAACTCCTTGCAAAAACCGAATGGACACGCGCAGAAGCTGAAACGATCCGAACAGCACTGACCCGACACAGCCAAATTATTATGCAGCAAGTGGCCCAGGCATCCAGCGAAGTCAACCGAATGATTGAAAATGGAACCGAGCTTCTTCAAATCGCTCGCAAGATTCTTGAAATGTACCAACAACGTAATTCAACGTTCACCAGAAATCAACGCGGAGGATAAACGATGAACCCTCAGGCAGTCTACGCTGATGCACTCCAGGAATACGATATGGGATGTTATGACAAAGCTCATGACCTCTTTTCTCTTCTTTCTACGGAGCTCCCAACTCAGCCTGAAGTCTGGAAAGGACTTGCCGCCTGCAGCCAGGTTCAAAAATGTTACACTGAAGCCCTCATGGCGTGGAGCATGGCTGCACTCCTCGATGGAAACGATCCTATCCCCCACTATCATGCTGCGGAATGCCTCTTTGCCCAAGGGGATAAAACCGAGGCATTAAAAGCCATACGCATTGCCTTAGGCCTTCCGTGCACCGAAGACGTTTTAGATCAAGTCGTCCGTTTAAAAGAGGTAATTGACAATGGCTGATATGAAAGTTAGCTCCATAAATCCTGTTCTTGAGGCCTCCCGCATTCCATCCGCAAATAACTTTGAGCCCTCAATGCCCCTCATTCCAAGAATGATTAAGTTGCATATTTCTCTTGGGAAGACGGGAGATATCGCTTCCCACAATTTTATTGACCGTCTTGAAGGCCAACGGATCGAGCTTAAAGCTTGGAGCAAAAAGGAGATGGACTATCTCATGGATGTCGCAAACCGCAGCTGGCTCGAACAAGGCTGGGCAGTCGTCAAAACTGTCGCAGACTGCCTCATCTCCGTTGTCAGCTTTGCCCTCGGCGGCTATTTTCTTGCAACTGGCAATTCCTCCACAGGAAATCTCCTGATTGCAGGCGGTATTTTTAACATTCTTCAAACAGTTTTTGCAAGACAAGGAATGTGGGACTGGATCTCAGAAACCTTAGCCGAAAAAAATGATGCCGTTAAAGAGCGCCTCAAATTGGCTTTTCCCATCATCATCTCGGTTTTGGGACTCGGGTTTACAATCGCAACCTCAAGAACTACCCAAGATCCTAATGCCGTAAAAAAAATCCTGGAAGGGTTTCAAGGATTCGTAAGAATGGGCGGTCAAGTCATCAGTACAGTACTCTCCATACAGAAAGGGTTTGATGATGCGCGAGCCCCTGCCATTCAAGGCGAACTGGAAAAAAGCAAACAAAACCTTGACCTGCTCTCTCGTTTATTAGACTATTGCATGAAAGAAACGCGTCGTATAAAATTGAAGAAACCAATTACTGCACTCATACAAGCACGACAACGCTTGCATCCAAAAAGTTTAGGAGGATCTCATATGCCACAAATGTTAACGTTAGAGCTGAACAAGTTTTACTTCACATTTCAGGAGATTTAAGAACCATTCAGTCGCAAGCTTTTTCACTGCAAGATAAGCGAAAAAAATGATGACTATTGTGTTCAAAAATTGGAAAAAAATCGAAAACCAGCCATGGAAATTCTTTTCAGCGATGATTTCTTGGGTCTCCAAAAATCCTACTATTCTTATGAAAGCACTGGAGTAGGCAGGCAGAATCCCAATAGCGAAAAAGCTAAACAGGACGTTGATATCTTAACAACCTACAAAATCTGCCATATCCTTAGCAACGGGCCCAAAAGGATTCCTACTTCAGCGAGTCTAAAAAGAATGAGCTGAAAACACAGAGTTATCAAATGTCCATCAAGGCTTACAAGCGCAATTGCAACCCATGAACAAGCCCTCCAAAGGCTCCAAGGCCAAGAAGGCGCCAGCCGTCAAGCGGGCTAATCATAGGGCCGAGGTAAAGTTTTTGGTATGTGAATTCTATTACAACCAGATTGTTTCTTCAAAACAATGAGACCATTCTACACAGAATGGTTGCTCAAATTCTTAAACTTCTTTAGCTTAGATAAGGGCTTTTTACAACAACAACTGCTTGAAAAGAAATTCCACCTGGAAATACTATCCCCTCTGTCAAAGAGAGGAAAGATGGCATTACCAGTAGTTCAAGGTCAAACGTATATGCTCGCACGGGAAGTACCCCTTTTAAAGGGTAAGCAGTTATGTGCATTTTTAGAACAAATGGACCAAGAAGAACAAGGGCTAGCAACTCAAGAACGTCAAGCAGCTGCGGAACAAGTTAGAGTCCTCAAATGAAAGTCACAAAGTAGCAGATATTTTTAATTTAACTTCTGGCGTAGGTGGTTTTGCAGGAATGGCTGTATCCGTTGTATATGAAAATAAGATGATTCTAGCAGGGAATTCGAGAAATTGGCATTTCTTTGTTTCTCTTGGTTTTGGTGTGCTGACTGTCGTTGGAATGACAAGAGATGCTATTAATGGTCTAGTAGAAAACTCGCTTTCCAATCGTTTAATTTCAGAAATTCTTTCAAGTGAAATTTGTCGATTAGATGATAAAGTTAATAGAATAAGAAAAAGCTCTACTGCAAAATCCACCAGAAAATGAAAATGACCAACTGGACAAAAGCTAAAACATTCTTTAATCTCAAAAAGATGGAAATGATTGCTTCTAAAACAAAAACAATCGATATACAAGTGAGATATGCTTAGTCCTCTTAAGAAATCGCGTAATTGGAAGGTGTCCTGCTTGTTTGTTCAGTTTTTTAGATTGGGACTAAAATTAACCTAGGCTTTTTAAATAAAACATTTAAATTTGTTTTTTCGTTATAATCGACTCCCAATTTATAGGAGTTTTTATGGCATTTATATTTGGTTGGGGTTCAAAAAATCCAACCCAGCTTTTGGCACAACTTCAAAAGCAGCCTACCGAGAAATGGGAAGCTGAGACAGATGCCTTGACTTACCTAGCGTCGCACAGCAACCCTCAGCTGGAAGAAGCGATGAAAAACAGGCTGACTGAAGCAAATATCTCTCTGCTTGCAACAGAGCTCCTTAAAACCTCGCCCCAGCTTCTTGATACCTGCCTGAAGGTCGTATCGTTAGAACCTCTAAAAGCTATTTCAAAGATTGAAAATGTATCAAGAGTACGCTAAAGATGAAGCTGTGATTTGGCCCAAGCCAAAAGAAGTGTCGCTCAGTTCAAGAATCATCTCCAATCTGACTTTCAAACCAGGAGTTTTGAGCAAAGCCGCCATCTATGTGACCGTGCTTTTGACATGGACCTACTCGATTGATATCAACAACCCTCCCAAAAACAACTGGACTGCCCAAAACCAATGGATGTTCTTTAGAAGCATGGTCTCGGATGTTAGATGGATCGCTGAAACACTCCATTCCTACCTTGGAACGGTGAAGAAAACTGCCGCTGTCGGCCTGGCCCTCATTGGAGCGGTTGCATGCCTTAAGATTCTATACAACAGGTACAACTTCAACACTGTACCTGTTTTGAATCCGAACATATTTCACAGAACTGACAACAACAACAAACGAACCTTCAATCGGCCGCATTCAAGATGCTCAAGCAGTCATCAAAGATATTTGCGTTCCTCCCGGCATACAACCCAATATCCCTATCCTCATCGGCCCTCCAGGAGTTGGAAAAACTCAATTCGTAACCAAGACATCGCCAACATGATCAATAACGGCGAAATCCCAAGGCTTAAGCGGCAAGCGTGTCTATTCTGTCAATGCCGCTAGCTTGATTCAGCACGGCAATTGGTCCGATGCAGCATATTCGACAAGACTTGAAAGTATGTTCCAAGAGCTGGAAGGAAAAGAACCCTTCGTCATCTTATTTTTTGATGAAATCCATAATGCCGCATCATCCGATAACCATGGCAACAGCGGTAATGTTCTTGAAACTTTAAAAACAAAACTGATCGAAAAAAATATTCTCGTGCGTGCTTGCAACGACCCAAGACGAGTATGACAAATATATTAAACCCAACAAAGCCATGCTGACACGATCGATCCCCTTATTTTTACCGATTTGGGTGATGATATTACAAAACTGACATAACTTGTGATAAGCTATTGGTTATCTACTGGAAGGATCTCGATGTTGTGAAGTCGAGAGACTGCTGCCCTGGATCGAGAGTGACTCCTACAAGCCGCCAGACCGCCAGAAACTCGGAAGACCTTCAGAGAATGAACTTAACGCAAATCGATCTTGCTGATGAACAAAGCCATGGGAGATAGGTATATCGGCTGGATAAAAGCCTAAAAAAAATATAAAGAACTGAGTGCGAGAAGGCTCGATCACAGTTGCTGAAATTAATACGCTTCAGAAGTCCAGCATCAAAAACAGTTGGGCTAAGCAGAAGAGGACCCCAAACCTGCTATAGAGAGATCGTAGGAATAATTCATAAAAATCTTTTGACTCTTTAAAGAGAACGAAAAAGATTGCTTCAGAGTTTAAAAAGCACTCGCAGAAAAATTCGAATGGCGTCTGACGGTTATTACCAACGAAATTTGTAAAATTTGGGGTATACCGCTTGTTTTTCTTATCCTAAAGAAGATATACCGTGAAAAAACATTGAGATGTCTCAATTAATTTTGTATTATACAATTGAGAGGCAACAAAAGATCACTTCAAAAGCACCTAAAATTTCAAATACCAAAAACAGTTGTTATAAAATCGCTGCTACCGACCATAGCATTCTTCCTGTCGCAAGAGACGAAGCTACACGAAAGAGTGATATTGATATTATGATCGATTTTCTCAAAGAAGGTTTTTGTCTTCATGGACATCAAATGCTACTTGGAAGAACTTCTAATTGGACCGTTCAGTTTGTCACGAAAAATGTCCTACACCCTGCTTTCAAGAAAAACATATTAAAAGAAGCAAGAATATGTTCTTCTAGAGATTGGGCATTTCGTATTAAAGATATTCTCCGTTCAATTGATAAAATCGAATCTTTTACTAAAAAAATGTCACATCGTTCAATTCAAAAAAAATCAATTGGTTAAAGAGACTATTGTACTCAATTAAAAAGGACCACAATGAAGAGTTCCTGAAAAAGTCACGCCGGAGCTCATACAATGAACCAATTGAATATTTAATCTATGAATATTTTGTTATGTCAAAGAGTTTAGCATACAGCAAAGAAATCACTCCCTTCCTCCGTAAGAAATTAAACCAGCAGAATCCTCTAAAAATTAATAAATCAATAAGAAGTTTATTTCCCGTAAAAGGTAATTTCTGTATGATGAGGGTATGGACCGTGAAGAGACAGAAGAACCTTTATTTGAATGGGTGAGGGGCCGTTTCAAATTTATTGAAGGGGTCGGAGAATACGTCAGGATGTGCCTGGACGTCGTCAAAGTCTCCGGCAAAAAGCCTCCCGCCTTAAAACTCCTCCTCCAGCAGCTCTACGACATCGGCGCCACCTCTCTTCCCGTTGTAGCCTTTACCGGATTCTTCACCGGCCTTGTGCTCGCAGCCCAGGCCATCTACCAATTATCCGATAAAGGACTTGTCGGCATCACCGGCCTCATGGTCGCCAAAGCGATGATCACCGAGCTGGGACCCGTCCTGACCGCCTTCATGGTCACCGGCACGCGTCGGAGCCGCCATGTGCGCCGAGCTCGGCACCATGAAAGTCACCGAACAAATCGACGCGCTCGAAACCATGGCCGTCAACCCCAGACGGTATCTCATTGCTCCCCGCTTAATTGCCGGAGCCTTTATGATGCCGCTTCTCACCATTTTCTCTATGGTCATGGGAATTTTTGGAGGATATCTCATCGCGGTTTTCTTCTTCCATATGGCGCCGGCCACCTACTTCGATCCCATGCCGACGCATATCACCATGTTCGACCTTCTGACAGGAATCGTGAAAGCTTTTGTTTTTGGAGTGCTTATCATGACCATTTCATGCTATAAAGGGATGAAAACAACCGGCGGGGCCGCCGGCGTCGGAAAAGCCACCACCAGCAGCGTCGTGATCTCCTACTGCTGCATCCTGATGACGAACTTCTTTTTGACAATGGCCCTTAACACCTTTAAAACCCAAATACAGAAAATTTTATAAATGGCAGCAGAACCCATCATCAAAATCCGAGACCTCTGCAAGCAGTTTAATAAAAACAAGGTCATGGAAGGCCTTAACCTCGACGTCCGCCAGGGCGAGACCCTCGTCATCCTCGGCAGGTCCGGCACAGGTAAAAGCGTACTTTTAAAACACATCATCGGCATCTCAAAGGCAGACAGCGGCACCATCGACATCGGCGGCGTCCGCATTTCAGATTTACATGGGCCTAAACTCTATAACGCCTGCATCAACATGGGCATGCTCTTTCAGGGAGCCGCCCTTTTCGACTCAATGGACGTTGAAGAAAATACCGGTTTTTTCTTAAAAGAGCACGGCGATCTGCAGCAAGGGATCGATCTTTCAGAGAAAGAAATCAAAATCCGCGTACAGGAAGCCCTTGAAATGGTCGGCCTTGCCGGCACCGAGAAAAAAATGCCCTCCGAGCTCTCCGGCGGGATGAGAAAACGGGCCGCGCTGGCCCGCCTGATCGTCTACAGACCCTCGATCCTGCTCTACGACGAGCCGACGACCGGCCTTGATCCGATCACAGCCATGCAGATCAACGAGCTCATCGTCCAAACCCAAAAACAGCTCAAAGCCACCAGCATCGTCGTCACCCATGACATCCTCTCCGCGCTCTATATCTGCGACCGGCTGGCGCTCATGAACCAAGGAAAAATCGCCCACATCGAAAAACCTGACGCTTTCATGAAAATCGACGATCCTATAATTGAATTCTTAAGGAAGACAATTATCCAAGACCCCCACAAAATTAGGGAACTGCATGTCTAATTCAATTAAAAACTTCATCATCGGACTCTTTTTACTATCATCGCTCGGCGTCTTCATCGGCCTCGTGATGTTTTTAAAACCGTCCATCGGCGATGAAAAGCAAACCATCCTGATCCGGTTCTCCAACGTCAACAAGATCGCCGTCGGAACACGCGTCCTCTTTGCCGGCAAAGCCGTCGGAGAAGTGACTGCCATCAACGAAATCTATCATGCCAGGGATACGCAGCCCACCGACCAGCTGGGACGCCTCTACTTCTACCAGCTCACCCTCAAGATCGACTCCAACGTCCACGTCTACTCCACCGATGAGATCAGCATGCAAACCTCCGGCCTCCTCGGAGAAAAATCGATCGCGATCATCCCAAAAGCGCCCCCCAAAGGCATCCAGCCCGAACTCCTCACGGATAAGAGCCCCTTCTACGCCGACTCCATCGACCCGCTTGAAAACACCTTTAACCGACTCTCCGACATCGGCGACAAGCTCGATGTCACCGTCGGCATGGTCAAAACCTGGTTCGAGCAAAACGAGGCCAACCTCGCCCGCTCGATCTCCTCTTTCGACGCCGCAATGGCGCAAATCGATACCCTCACCGCCAGCGTTAACCAAGAGTCGCTCATCCCTCAAATGAAAGAAGCGACCATCGCCATGACATCCTCGATGGAAAAAGTCAACTCTGCCCTCGGCACCCTGATGCAGGACAAAGTATTTGAGAACTTCGGCACCATCGCCTCCAACCTCTCGATTGCCAGCACCTCCATCGACAAAATGTGCCAAAACCTGAATTCGGGCCAAAGCACCCTCGGTAAAATGATTAATGCCGACGACATGTACCTGCGCCTCACTGCCATCATGAGCAAAGCCGACACGATGATGAACGACATCAACCACTACGGCGTCCTCTTCCACCTCAACAAAGGCTGGCAAAGAACGCACACCAAGCGGATATCTCAGCTCGATGCCCTTGACTCCCCTGTCGCCTTTAAAGATTATTTCCAATCCGAGATCGATCAGATCAACACCTCGATGTCGCGCATCTCAATGCTCGTTGAAAAAGCGCGCGAAGGCGAAGAAAACAAAGTCCTTGAGACGCCGAGCTTCCGCGACAACTTCGCAGAGCTTCTCCGCCAGGTGGATGAGATGTCAGGCAATCTTCGTCTTTATAATGAACAATACTCACACTCGCTAAAGCCATGAAGGAACCACTTCCTTACGCACAGCTCTCCAAAGGATCGCTCCTCCTGGCCAGCCCCGACATCGACACCGGCCTCTACTTCCGCGGCGTCATTCTCCTCTGCGAGCATGGACCGTCAGGCTCCTTCGGCCTGCTCGTCAATAAACCCCTCGAAGTTGAAATCCCCGAAGACATCATCAATCTCAAAGACATCCCCAACCCCCGCGTCCAAGTCCGCGCCGGCGGGCCGCTTCAACCCAACCAAATGATGCTCCTGCATACAAAACCCCTCGAAGGCGAGCAAACCCTCAAAATCTGCGACGGCGTCTTCCTCGGCGGCGACATCCAATTCCTGCAAGAAGCGATGGCCGACACCTCGGGCCCAGCTGTTAGACTTTGCTTCGGCTTCTGCGGCTGGGGCCCCGGCCAGCTCGAACGAGAGTTCCTCACCGGCCTCTGGTTCCTCCAGCCCGCTACACCTGAGGCGGTCTTCGACACGCCTCCCGACCAGCTCTGGCGCTCCACCCTCCGCCAAATGGGCGGCAAATACGCCACCCTCTCCATGATCCCTGATGATTTGTCTTTGAATTAGTCACGATTTTCCTGAAAAAAGGCCCATTTATCACGATTTTCCTGAAAAAATCACGATTTTCCTGAAAAAAGGCCCATTTATCACGATTTTCCTGGATAAATCATGATTTTCCTGATAATCTCAAGGTTCAGGAGTCCTTATGTGGCAGACCGAAGTACCATCAGATAGTCATCCAATTGGATATCGAGCTTTAGTTGATCTATTCCAACTAGAGGTTCCCCCTCATTTTAGATGGTCGTATACATCTACCAAATGGGAAAAGCGGGAGATCAAATTTGATGATCAAAACCTTACACTTTACATCTATCCGCCTGATTACCAGATAGATAAAGATCCTTTTAAACACCTTGAATTCGCGATTAAACATGAAGGAATCAATTTATTGATTCTTAAAAAAGTTTTTCAGCAGCTGCCAACCATAGATTTAGCTCATTACATAGAAAACAGACCGACAAGTAAATATGCACGTCTGCTTTGGTTTCTATATGAGTATCTTCTCGATAAAAAACTAGACCTTCCTGATGTTAAACGAGGAAGCTATATCCCTGTTTTGGATCCCGAAAAGTATTTTGTAGCAAAATCTCAGCGCATCGCAAGATACCGAGTTGAAAATAACCTTCTGGGGAGCCTTGAATTTTGCCCAGTTGTCAGAAAAACAAACCTCCTCCAGGAATATGAAGCAAAAAAGCTCAATCGATTAGCCCTGGAATTGGTGCAAAAATACAACCAAGACATTCTTTCAAGGGCCATGCTTTATCTCTACACTAAAGAAACACTCTCTTCATGGGAAATTGAGCGAGAAAAGCCAAGTCAATCTCGGCTGGTTAAGTTTACAAACCTTTTAAGAAAAGCCGATTCTTTGGGCGCCTTATCTAAAGAGTCATTAATAGAATTGCAGAAAGAGATTATCGATGCCCGCTTTGCTCTGAACGGTTACCGAGATTTTCAAAATTACATTGGGGAAGAACCTCGATTAGACCAGCTTATTCTTCATTATATTTCTCCTCGTTCAGAAGATGTAGAAAAATTAATGGCAGGTTTGTTGTTTTGCTTTGAGAGAATGGTCTCTTCTCAATGTCCTGCCGTCATAGATGCAGCAGTATTGGCATTTGGCCTTGTTTTTATTCATCCATTTTGGGATGGGAATGGGAGGCTTCACAGATTTCTCATTGATTATGCATTAAGTCAATGTGGGTTTACCCCTAAAGAAGTTGTTTTTCCTGTTTCAGTAGTTATTTTACGAGAACCTCGCCGGTATGATAAGGCGCTGGAAATCTTCTCAAAACCTCTGATGGAACTGATTCATGATTATACAATCAATGACGCTGGTGAAATGAAAGTAACCCAAGACACCTATGATCTATATCAATTCATGGATCTTACACCTCAAGCGGAATATCTCTTCGAATGCGTTGAAAAAACAATCATAACTGATTTTGAACAAGAGCTTCGATTTCTAGTCACGTACGATAAAATAAAAAAAGAGATTAAAGAACTTATAGACATCCCCGATCAGCAATTTGACCTTTTTATTAAGTGCGTTCGTCAAAATGGCGGCCGGTTTTCAGCAAAAAAACGAGAAGCCTATTTTTCCATGCTAACACCGAATGAAATCCAACAAATGGAAGCCATCATTGAATCCAATCAAATTTAGATTCGACACGCCTCCCGACCAGCTCTGGCGCTCCACCCTCCGCCAAATGGGCGGCAAATACGCCACCCTCTCCATGATCCCGGATGATTTGTCTTTGAACTAGTTATAATTTAAGGATAGCGCCGGAGCATTTACCATCATTGTGTGTGTCGATTTTGAAGACAACTTGTTCATGTGGAACTCCCTCATCATCATAGAAAGCAAAAGCAAAGGCATATTTACCATCGGTATCTAAACAATTTGCATAGTATGGAAAAAACCGACGGCGGGGAGTGTAATCGCCTCTTCCAAAGGTGTATTCTGCGCACTTACAAACTGCCATTTCTAAAACGGTAGGTATTGTATACAGGCCTTTGCCGATGTCATGAACGATTCTTATTTGACTGGAAAGATCATAATGACTTGTTTGCTCCACCCTATAAATTAGGAGGGCCCAATAAGCCTCCTCGGGGGAAACGTTCTCGTATTCTCCATTTTTAAGGAGCTTCAATATGCAGGAAATCTTGCCTTGTTTGGGGGCCCCTACAACCTCAGCAAGAACAGGGATCCTTAATAATTCATCTGCGGCATCAGGAAGTGAATCGACCCGGCGAACAAATCTAGGAATTAGAACCGGCATTACATGGGTCTGTTCTACTGTCATAGAGGGGTTAAAAAAACACGATTCTTTTAAAATTTTTTCGGTTGTTTTGGGATCTAGCCGCGGAACATTGAGGGTTCTGCATCCCCAAAAAGTGAACCATTCTCTTGGGCCCCAAGCATTGGCAGGGCAAAAATTCTTCTCGATATATTCTTTTGCTATCTTGTTCCACAACTTACATAGCCAACGAGAACCTTCTTACTGTCTGGAGTGTACAATATTTAAAGATATAATCAACTAAGACCTGTTTTGGTATTGCTAGAGCCATTTTTTTTCTCCTGTTTCTAAAATGATCGCTCAAGACGTCGAAAAATACTAAGAAAAATTCATAGCTCTCTAACTCTTGTCTTTGAACTAGAATTTTTTTCTCTTGTTAGGTTATACTCTTGCGAAAAATCCTAACTTTAAAGACGTTATATGAACAATCGATCAAATCCAATAGGCAAGACTTCTACGACCTTAATACAAACACCTCCTGCAAAAGGAAGCGTCATTACAACTCTGGCAAGCGCAATCCTGTCTAACTACGGCAAGATAGTTCTTCTCTTAGGAGCAGCCTGCCTCATACGCTATGTCGTTACATACCTGCAGAAAGAAACAGTGGAAATCATTCGTGAGGTGGAACGCCATAGGGACGTGCTAGCACTTTTGGAGAAACAAATCCCAGGACTTCTTGAAGAAATTCGAAAAAATCTTACAAGCAGCAATATGGATGATGTATTAGGGTGCTTAGCTCTTTTAAAAGCACCCAATGATGTAAATCTCATTGCTGCCATCAAGCTGGATGAAAATCATTGGATCCTCCCAAAGGGAAACAAAAAAGACCATTGTTTAACATTGATAATTGATGGATCCGAATCACATTATCATGTCAGTAAACAATCAAATAGCACAAGCCATTCTTACTCAGGCTGGCGTTTTAGATGAAGAGTTAAGACAATCTCCTGAAAACGCATGGCTAGCGCTCTCGATAAATAATCATCAGCTAACAGAAGTTAAGGGATACGAATCGAAGGCATTGCCCTTAAGCATTAAATTTATTCACGCGCCAAAAATGCTTCCAGTGGTCTAAAGATACAGGTTCTTTAAAAAGTTACTGCCTTGGACGACTTCAATGCCGTTATCGACATATTCCTTTTTTAGCACGTTGACGACTTGCACTGCAGGAAGGTTGTACTTTTCATGAAAGTAAAGCAAATGAGTGACTGATCACGTTATCTGAGTTTTTGACTTCGATCATTTGTTCAATTTTCTTATCTTTTGTTAGAACAAAATCAACTTCTTTTCTCTTCTTTTGTGTGAAGATATTTGAGCGCATAATTTTCTGCTAGATAATCGATTTTTGCAAATACATGCTTTAAGAAGACAAGCAGCCACAAAGTTTTCATATTTGGCTCCAGCATCCCCCTCACAAGACCCACATCGAAAAAGTAGATTTTAGGTTCTTTGAGTAAGCTGCGTGCAATATTGTTGGAATAACGGCGTGACCCGAAAAACGATATATAAAGCTTCCAGAATAGAGATATATTTTTTTACCGTATTGGGCGAGATTTCAATATCCACGGCAAGCGAAGCATAAGAAATTGGAGAGGTCACTCTTTCTCTAAGAAGTTCGAAAAGGAGCTTGATGCCATTCAGATCCTGGATGTTATCGAAATCAAGAACATCGACCCTAAGCAAACTGTCAACGTATTGCATTCTCCAACGATCCGCATCAACCTTCTCTTCAGCTAAAAAAGGCTCCGGAAAGCCCCCTCTCTCTAGGAACTTCTCTATTGTGTACTTTTCATCGACCTTCAAACACTCAGCCGGAGAAAGAGGCATCAACCGGTGCAGAAAAAAGCGACCCGCGAGCGAATCCCCTACCTGCGAAAATGTTTCCAGATCGAGCGCTGCCAGTTACCAGGATTTTTTGATGCGACTGCTTTGTGTCATAGACGCCTTTGAGGTAGTTTTTCCACTTCGGCATTTTGTGGATTTCATCCAGAATAATGAGGTCGTTTGAAGGAAGCCAAGACTCATTTTTAATCAGCTTTCTATCACCAGCGCTGTCATAGTTGAGATAGACCGCTGACTTAAACTCGGCCGCTATCTCTTTGGCGAGAGTAGTTTTTCCAGCTTGTCTTGGTCCTGCAAGCAGGACCATTTTCTTTTGCAAATCTCGTAAAATCGCTTTTTTCTGATATCTTTCCATACTTGACTATTTTGCACGCCATTGCGGAAAAGTCAAGACTTTTCGCGCAATAGCGTGCGGAATAGTCATAAATTAATTATTTTAAACATTGGTTGTAAATGGGTTAGTCGTCCCATGGTTCAGGTCCATCAACGGGGATAGGCATGTAATCGTTGTTTGAAAGGTACGCGTGGGGGAAGTCGCGTCGACATCTTTTAAGCATCTTCCGTGTAATATTAAATGTCATGCCAGTTTCTTGATCGAAAATTGCCCTTCTCATCCTTGCAGTTAAAGGCCTCAAAGCCGCCCAAGGGAGACTGAAACGATCAACAACATTCTTGATGCTTATAAGACAAGGCAATGTCATATCGGGATCATTGAGGAGCTCAGGGTGCTCGCGAATGTAGCGAAGGAAGAAGATCGCATTGCGCTTATACTCCCCTGCTAACGAACTTAGCTCTGCAAGGGTGGGTGGCGGGGTTTCCCTGCAAAACAATTCCAATCCTTGTCGTAGTGATCCCGCGCTATCGATTTCACACAAACGTCCCAGTAAATGTTTAGGACAAGTAAGGACAACTGCTTCTTCATTAGAGAAAAATAATGAACGGATGCACTCCAGCTTCTTAGCTGTCCACATCGATAAACCATCGGAACTTGCGATACAGTGATAGTGCCATTTGCTTGTCAGTGACAGACGGACAATATCGGTCAGGGAAAGCCATTGGCAGATATTATGAATAACAACCTTTGGTAAATCACCTGGCCGGGCCTCTTTGATGACTGCATTTGGCTCAAAACTAAGTAGTGAGGCAAGCACATCAATGTGCTTCTTATTATTCAGCAGCCCGGGAGTAGTGCCGATTTTCTCGAGGCATACCATCGGATGAAGCTTTTTCATATGCTTTAGTTCATTTTTGTATGCGCCTAGGACCTTCATGATCACAGAGTTGTCACGAGTATGAAGAACAAAAAATAGTCTTTTGATGTCATAATCAGTGAGTCCTTGAGGATAGATGTAAAAACGTCTTTCACAAAACAGCCGTCCTAATTTTCGACCAAATTCATCTGGAAAAAGCCTGATTTCGAGCTGTAGCATGGGATATTCAAATCCTATCTCAACCGGCATAGCTACTGTACCGGGTGCCTTTTCGAACACCTTATCATCAGCCAAGCACTTGATAAAACCGTCAATTTGAGATTCAGGCTTTTTGATTTTGGAATAAAGAAATCCAACCGCGAGTGAAACTCCGATCTGCAGCGGCAGAGCGTAGTGACCGCCTCCTGTTAGAATACGAGAAGCTATATCGGTTATTAACAGAGTATACCCTGTGCCAGCGCAGCCAAGTGCGAGGCGGAATTGCCCGGGCGGTCTATGCATTATCATTTGTAAAAACGTTTCATGGATGAGACGGGATAATATGCCGCTCGCAGCTGATACAAAGAACGCAGTCAAAGCTAGAATCGGTATTACCACGATGTGTCTTTCACGAAACTGCTTATCAACGATTTTTGAAGTGACAAAAGAAGTAAGTGCGGCACCCATTATGGCGCTAGGCAGATAAAATGCCACCCTGTGGGCGGTGTCGAATGGGGGAGGTAAAGGATGGTTCTTCTCAATAATATTTTTAATGCCGATATATATGCCCGGAAGCGATGCAACCGCGCAGATTCCGGTACCTAATAGTTTCATGTCTACTTTATGAACCATGTTAAAAATTATACAATAAATCAGATATATAATATCTAGGACGTGAAGAGAAAAATAATTACTTTAATCTATGGTATTAAGCTACTTCGGTGATTTTGATCTCTTTGAAGGAGATCTCGGGGAGGAGCTTGGCGCAGGCTTTGAGGACGCCGTCGCGGTCTGCTTTGAGGACGAGCTCGAAGTGCTCGAGGGCTGAGAGGGTGCGCTGGATGCGGCGGGTGTCGATCGAGCGGTGGCGGACGAAGAGCGCCGGGACGAAAAGGGCGAAGAGCAGAGCGTCGCGATCGGTGACGGTCCAGGCCGACTTTGATGAGAGCATGCGGGTAAATCCATAGAAAGAGGCTGAGGCGGCAGCTCCGGCGTCAATGCCGTCTTTGCAGCTGAAATTCAAGACATCGGGCTTTTCCTGGTCGAGATAGCGGAGGGTGATGAAAAAGTAGAGGATCTCGATGAAGTCGAGCCTTTGTTTTCGGTCGAGCTTTTCTGCAGATTCAAAAAACTGGGAGTGGACAAATTGGACGAGCGGCGCAATCCAGTTTTTTGGGGTTTTTCCGCTGGGAAAATAAAAGCCGCGCTCAGCGCCGCCGAGCACCTCTTCGATGCATGAGGCGCAAAACGGCTTGCTATCCGACACTTCGCTGTAGTGTTTGAGCTGGTGGTAAAAGTCGGTATCTTTTGGAAGGGTGATGAGATGGAACGTCTCGGAGAACTCCCCTTTTTGGGACAGATCTTCAAGGAGCGTGCAGCGGAGGTTCTCTTTCCAGGAGGTACGGTCTTGCAGGTTAACGTAAAGATGGCGTCTATCGCCAAGGGCATGGAGATACCCTTTAAATTCGGCTGTGATCTCGCCGCGCTCCAGCGTGGTTTGATGGATCGGGGTGGGCGTGTGGATGACGGTTGTGTGGAGCTCTTCGGTTGTGAGGGTAAAAAATTGTCCTGCGGCGTTGCTTTGAAGGACGGGGTCGAAGCCCATTTTTTCTTCCTGCCGGCGGAACATTTTTAGGGTTTTCATCAGCGGGCCTGAGGGGTAGTTTTGAAGCTCCTGGAGCACTTTCTGCTCGGCATCGCTGAGCGATCTCCAGATGGAGTGGGAAGGATCAAGTGTTTTTCCGACGAGTGAATAGATCAGCTCCATATCTTCATGGCGGGTGCCGATGCGCAGGAAGAGCGCGTGGCTCATCCGGTGCATGAGTCTGACGCACACCTGGTAGAGCTCCTTCAGTTTGGCCTCCCCTCTCCATTTGGCGTAGCTTTCAGTTTGCAGCCCCAAACGAAGATAGGTGACAAAGTCGTTCCAGTAATCAATTGCACATTTTGACTGGGAGCTATGGCCTTGAGAATTGTGACGCAGATTTCTGGGATTAGAGGCGAGGAGCAGCGCCATGATGGCTTTTGCGGTCGCCATGATCGCGTCGCTATCTTTATGCTGGAGCGCTTCTTTATAGAAGAGATCGATGAGGTCCGAGCAGTCATGGAGCACTTTTTGAGCGGAGAGATGCAAATCCCGGTCGAGGGAGTCTTCCAGCTTGCTTAAAAAATCTTCACGCTCGCCGGAGATGAAGGTTTCATCGAAGTTGCCGACCAGTCGAAGGTGACGGAGGAGGTTTGAGGAAAAAAACGGCGTTCCATCGTCATGGGTGATATAAAAAAGCTCATAATCTCTGTCTTGGCGCACGCTATCGAGGTCTTTGAGGACTTGCCGCTGCTCGTCGCCGCTTAGCAGCTCCGCTCCAAGCTCCCAGCTCTCTTCCTGCTTCTCTTTCTGCACCTTTGAAAACACTTTCGTGAGATAAAACTGCTGGAGCTTTTGAAACTCCGAAATCGTCTCGTCTTTGGCGTGGGCGCCCTGGAATAGCCCGGTGTATTGCCCTACTTTATCAACGGCCTCGCCTGCCAGCTGCATCATCGCGCGGATGCCCTTCTGGGTCTTGGGCCGGTTCAGCTCCTGCCGGTCTTTTTGATACATGTGCTGGAGGTAGGAATTGATGGTCTTGAAGGTCTCGCGGATGACGGCTTGATTTTCTTCGACTTTGGCAGGATCGAGCCACGCAACCTGCTCAGGCCGCTCGACGTCGAGGTCGGCCAAATGGGAGAGCGTATCGACGGCTTCCAAGACAGTAATCTGCCCTTTTTTCTTTTTAGCCATAAGTCATCCCTTTTTTATTATTATAGTTTAATTTTTAATTAATTAGTTTTATTATTATAATTAACTAATTAGCAATAGTTTGTAATTATTATGATATTAATTTATCGGATTGCAAAAAATTACCATATACAAGAGCCGCGCCTGTGAGCGGTTGTCTGCGTACGCGCTGGACGATTGCATGCTTCCAAGACTGCTTTACAATTCCTTTACTCTTTTTAAATTTTCTGTTTGTCAAAATTGACCATGCATGGCATTCTTAACACCTAAGAAACTCAACAATAAGGAGTCCTACATGAGTTCACCAGCAGTTATAAGATCAATAACAGCACGAGAAGCAATTACTGAAGCAAATAGCCTAATCGTAAAGATGCAACAGCAAGAAGTTCAACTAGACCGTAAGGTTTTAGACTACATGAGCACTGAAGGGAGTAAAAAGTTAAATAACCCGCATTTCCCTAAACTATGTCTTGCTGGATACGGTGTTAGTATTCTTTTTGGAATCGTTACAGTAGGCGTCGGTGGTCGAGCACTTGTAAGCCTTATTCAAGATCATTTACTCGCTTACATAGTCAACACTTTATTTGGTGTATTGTTTGCGGTTTTAGCAAATGATGTATACCGTACCACGCGTGGGATAGATTTGGCGGCAAAATTGTTTAATAAAGTCTTTCAAGATGATGCAATTATGGGCAAACCACGCAGTATGAGACTTGAGCCAAAGGAAGCAATTGAATATACCAAATCATTCACTCAGATAGAAGATGAAGCTAATTCAATCCTTTTGCTGCCTAATATTTTTGGTACAATAAATGTAGCATCGTTCTTTTGGCCGGCAGAACAAGCTCCTGTTGTTGTAGCAGAAGCTCAAGCCGCCAAATAAATTGATAGAAGATAGAAAATAAGACCCGAGACGACAGCCGCTCCTGGAAGCGTGAAGAACCAGGCAAGTGCGACTTTATGAGCGGTTGTCCAGCGTACACGCTGGACGCCTCGGGCAGTTCCTACGCCGGTGATGCTCCCGACAATGATATGGGTCGAGCTCAGCGGCATGCCGAGTAAACTGGCGGTCAGCATGACGACGGACGAGCTCAGTTCGGCAGCGAACCCATCGATCGGCGTGAGCTTGGTTATCTCAAATCCCATCGTACGAATGATCCTAAAACCTCCTGAGGCAGTTCCAAGCGCCATGGTCGCTGCGCATGCACCGATGACCCACAGCGGAATATGCGTAGATGTAATCATCCCTGCTGTAAAAAGCCCCAGCGTGATAATCCCCATGCTCTTTTGCGCGTCGTTCAGTCCGTGCGTGAGGGCAACGGCAGAGGCAGAACCCAACTGAAAATATTTATAAATAGGCTTGTCGCGTTTAGAAATCTTCAGCAAAATCTTCATCACAGACCAGGCGATTGCAGCTCCTAGCAGCGGGGAAGCAACCATCGGAATGAGCACCTTGTAGATCACTCCGTTCCATATCACGCCCTGCATCCCGCCATTCACAAGCGCTGCGCCGACTAGCCCGCCGATTAGCGCGTACGACGAGCTGCTCGGCACCCCAAAATACCAGGTCACGAGGTTCCATAGGATCGCTCCGATCAGCGCTGCCAGCACCATATGCTGCGACGCCTGCTCCACTTCAACGAGGCCTCTTGCAATCGTCTGGGCCACTCCGCTGACCTGCGTCGCGCCTAAAAAGTTGAAAATCGAGGCTGCCAGTATCGCTATCGCCGGCCGTACCACTTTGGTGGCAATCGGTGTTGCTACAACGTTTGCAGCGTCATGAAAGCCGTTTGTAAAGTCAAACAGCAGCCCGAAAATGACAATGAGAACGACTATTTCCATCCATATTCTACATACCGACTCTGGACATTTAACGAAAGTTCGTATAAATCCAAAACAAAGAGAGGGATTATGACGCTACTTTCAAAAGCCATATGGATAACTGCTGCACTTCCTGCGATCCTACTGGGCGCAGTTGTGGAAGGAGAAAGAGCGGGGGAAGTCCGCGTTGTGCCCGTTGAGAGAACACCTGAGCCTGAGACCGTCGAAATCAAAATCGCTTTTCCTCGCCAGGGCGAGCTTGAAACGGATAATCCGATGACCATCCAGCTCCGGCTTGAGGCTTATGGGCTGGGCGTGATCACGCCTCTACCCAGAAATAAAGAGATCCGCGATTCAAAGCAGGGCCAAGCCGTCCATTTTATCATCGATGGAAGACCGTATCTTTCTGTCAACGAAGCGATCGATGAGATGTCTGAAACAGAAGAGATCGATTACGACCAAACCATCAACATCAAACTCCCCTACAAGCTGCAAGACGGTGAGCACGTTCTCCGTGTTTTTCCCGTGCGCTCCTATGATGAGTGCCTCAAGGGTCCCGATGTGTTTGAAGCATGCACGTTCTTTGTCGGACAAAGAAAGCCCACACTCTCCGTCGATCTGTCCATGCCGTACATTACCTACAACCAGCCTCAAGGAGAATTTGATGGAAAACAGCCCATCCTTCTCGACTTTTTTGTCAAAAATACACAGCTTTCAAAAGACGGCTATAAAGTGCGCCTGACGATCGATCGAACCGATAAGCGGCTCCTCACTGAGTGGAGTCCGTTCTATATCTATGGACTCAAAAGAGGATCCCACACGATCAAGCTTGAGCTCCTAGACCAACATGACAAAGTCATAAAGCCCCTCTTTAACGACCTCGAAAGAACGATTGTTGTTAGGTAATTATTACTCCGCTGATCAAACAGGCAACAGATAGCTTGCTACGGCTTTGCCCAATCAATTCTCCGCATGCCTGTCGTGTTCACGAACACTGTCTGGCATGCGGAGAATTAATTGGGCTGTGCCTCGCTAGCGCTCTCCGCGCCTGTTTGATCAGCGGAGTAATAGCTCCAGCTTCTCTTTGAGGCTCATTTTTTTGATTTGGGCTTCCCGCTTGGACGCAAGAGACCTATTACCCTGCGGCTCGCGGTAAACAATGCTGTCGGCGCCTGAAATCCGGAAGAACTTAGCCCCCTTCTTTCCCTTTTGATGATCGGCAAAGCGGCGGTCCAGATCGGTCGTGATCCCCGTATAAAGCTTCCCTGAGACCGTCCGGACGATATAGACTTCCCACCTTTGGTAGCAAAAGCAGTCCACCAGATGATCGTTGACAAGACCTGTAGCCTGCATGTGGGCATACATGACTGTGGGCCCCACAAACTTAAATCCCCTCTTCTTTAAATCAGCGCTGAGGGCTCTTGATTCGGGGGTTTCAGCAGGAACTTCCTTCCTTGTCTTCCGCTTATTTTGGATTGTTTTCCCTCCCACAAATTGCCAGATGTACCGATCGAAGCTGCCGAACTCCTTTTGGACCTCCAGAAAACACTTGGCGTTGCTCACACATGACATGATTTTCAGACGGTTCCGGATGATGCCCTTATCCTGCATCAGCTCTGCAACCTTTTTGTCATCATACGTTGCAACCACCGCAGGATCAAAATCTGCAAACGCCTGCCGGTACCCATCCCGTCTTTTCAGGATCGTCCGCCAGCTCAGGCCCGCCTGCGCGCCTTCCAGGATGAGAAATTCAAAATGCTTCCGGTCATCATGGACTGGAACTCCCCACTCAGTGTCGTGGTAGTGTTTATCTAGCTCATTACCAGAAGCCCAGGGACAGCGAAAAACTTTCATCTTAGTCCTGTAGCAATTGCACGATTTCTTTGTTGCCCATTTTATATGCCATATCTATGACCTTTCTGTCGATAGTAGCTCCGGCCTCAACGAGCATTTTAACCAGCTCAGGATCATTTCTTGTAACAGCTACGAGGAGCGCCGGCGCCGTTTGAAGCGCGGTGTCAATTGCTTGATCTGGATCGGCGCCTAAATCGAGCAAAAGTTTAACAACTTTAGTGCGATGTTCAGATACAGCATATTGAAAGAAATTTTTATCCATCTCAAGTCCCAACTCAAAAAGATGCTCTAGTACTTCGATGTGCTCTTTATTAATCAGAAATACATAGACATCCTCGGGAAATTCATAATTTTTGGGATATCCATGTTTTTCAAGCTCAAGGATCATCGGAAGATTTCCATATTCAATCGCTGCATTGTAGGGGATGGAGAGATCTTCTTCAACTTTCAGCAGCGCACGGAATGATTTCATATCACTGCCAGCGATTATTCTGTCCCAAAGAGCCAATTTCTCTTTCCTGGCGGGAGCGATCATGCCCATCTCCAAAAGTTCCAAAAACATCTCGAGATGTCCTGTATTGTAGACTTCTAAAAGCAGACCTTCCAAGGCGTTTTCTGGCACAGTGGTATCGCCTCCTTCGCACTGAACAAGCTCAAGAACCTCTAAATTTCCGGACCGAATCGCCGCAAAATACGCCTCTTGGGTCCCGATATTTGCTCCAGCCTTAAGGCAGTATTTGACCAGCTTTAGGTCGCCTTTTTCTACAACTCTTGCAGCAGCTTTTTCGGTCCACTCGGCACCTGCCTGCAAAAGCCTTTTCACAATCACTCCATTTCCTTGCGCAGCTTCCAGCGGAGTCTCGCCCTGAGGATCTACAGGATTGACCTCAGCGCCATGATCAAGCGCCCAGTTCAGTGTATTCAGATCCCCCTTTGAAGCAAGAATAGCAAAAGGAGTCGCCTTTTTGCTCTTCCCATGTCTGTTCAGATCGCCCCCATGCCCGGCGAGCAGTTTGAGCATTTCCAGATTATTGTTATTTGCCGCAAATTCCATAGGAAGATAATCGCCTGATTCATTCTTCGGATTGACGTCCACCTTGCCAATAAAGTGTTTCACAACTTCCAGATTGTTTGATTGCACAGCGGTGTTAAACAGCGGCTCCGTATAAAGGTCGACTCCTTTTTCTTCGAGAAGCTGGATGAGCGATAGATCGCCCAGCTCGATTATTTTCTCAATGGCCCTTGAATCAAGAGTACCTGTAATCTTTGGAAGAAATATCTTAAGAATCTCTGTTTTTTTAACACCAAGCGCATAATGAAAAGGAATTATATATCTTACTTCTGCCATGGGATCTGCGCCAGCGTTGACAGCGAGCTCTAAAGCTTCTTTATAAGGCTCAAAATTCTCGATAGCTAGTTTCGTAATAGCAGGAAAAATCCTGACGGGCTCTATCAGACCTTTACGGATAAGATCTATCAACTTTTCGGGACTTTCCTCAGCCGCAGCCTCTGCAACAATATCATGGAATTTGTTTATTTTTGAATTATTCCACTTTAAGAGCTGCTCTACCCCCTCCCAGTTTCCAATTTTGCAATATTTTTGAATGATCTCCATCATGTTCATCGCATCGAGCCGGCCTAAAACTTCCGGAAAAGCAGCCCCCTTTTCTAGTAAAAGCCCGACTTTTTCTATGCTCCCCGATTCAAGAGCGACCATGACTGCCGTGTTATCTGAGGACCCATCCTTTAACGTAAGATCGCAATCAGGTTGTTTCAGTAAAAGTTCAACCACTTCAGGCGTAGCAGTTTTTAAGGCTCGGAAAAATGGAATTCTGCGGCTTGTATCCGCCTTAAAGGCAGATCCGCCGGCGCTTAGCAATTTTTGGATGATGTTGATGTCGCCCCCAATAATGGCCATATAAAGCGCTGATGGAGTGTCTTTATTCGGATCCGCTCCGGCAGAGAGAAGAAGGTCCACTTTATCAGCCTGATTGAGATAAGCTTTTCGACCCAAAATGGTATATCCCCGCACGTCCGTCTTGTCAACATCTGCACCCCTGGCAATAAGCGCTTCAAACATCCTCCTGCCCGCATCCACAGCGGCGAAAAGCGCCGGAAACCCTTCTGCGCTCGTCTGATTGACATCAAGATTGGGATTCTTAAGCAGTTTATCGAAAGTCGCTTGATCCCCTTTTTCAATAGCAAAGCTCAAGGAAAATCCATCGTTGACATTGACATCCTTTTGCAAAAGCATGTCTAGGAACTTTTGATCCCCCGCCTTGATCACTTCATAAAGAAGAGGCAACCCAAATAAACTTCGCATGTCCGGCGATAGATTTTCCGATGTAAAAACATCAAAAGCTTGCTCGCTGTTTCCAGCAGCCATCAGATGGAACACGTAGCTTTCTTTTTCTTGGACGCTCATCGACTGGATAGCTGGCGGCTCTATTGAAAACCCTCCTTTCTGATACGCCTTGTGGAACTCTTTTTCATCTTGCTGCCCGCCCGTTGCGGCTCTCACCATCTTAGGGCTTGGGCGGGTCTGCCTTTCAACCCAATCGCTCACAAGACCGAATTGGAATTTAGTGATTTTTTCCGGCGCCTGGTCTTTGTCCAAATTCATAAATAAATAGTCATCCCCCTCGCGGTAGAGGCAAAAATTTCCCGAAGGGGCAAGAAACAGCACCACATCTCTTATAGCCGATTTTTCAAATTTTATTTTACCAATAAAAAAGCCCTTCTTGACTGCCAATTGCGCCTCTTTGTGAAAAGCGGCAGTCCTCTTCAAAAACTCATAGGGAGCCTCAAACTTTGAATCGATCGAGCTGATAAAATGGTGGCTGCTGCCCGGGATCATGGACAGCAGTATAGGCGCTTTGTCTTCAAAAATCAGAGGAGCTTTTACAACCAAAGGATGAAGTTCCAAAAATTTCTTTAGCCGCACGGAAATTCCCTTGGGGGATTTTTTTAATTCAACATAAGTCAAAGCGAAGCTCTTTCCACCTTCTCCCACAGGACGAAACCCTCCGGGGCTTCTAGGATCGTGCGGAAAATAGATCTGCACCAGATTCTGAGGGACTTTTTCTTTATTTTGTTCTGCTTTGATCAGCATGCGTCTGAAATGAGAAACCGTAGGCGGCACCGGCTGCTGGAAAAATGAGGCGACCTCATCCAGATAGAATTTCAGATCATCTTCGGCGTCTTGGTTGGACCTTGAAGGAAAATCGCCAATCGATCTTACAATCACAGGATAGGGCAGACTTTCAAGACTCTCTTCAGGTGGAAGATAAAACTCCGTGCTGGTTCCCCCGGAAAAACAGGAACTGATCGTAAGAGCAACGCACTTTTGCTCTTTAAGAAAGCCTAAAAACTTGAGCAGCGTCTCTTTTTCAAGAGCCGCAACCGTGTGAAGCCCCCCATGGCCATCAATATAAATCACCTTGTTTCGAGTGGGGTTAGGGCTAAAAATTTCAGTCAGCTTTTGGTAATCTCTTTTCCCTCCCGATCCCCTCAGCGCCTCCATGGGAGTAATCCTCCTCAGCGTTCCATCGTGGGCAAGATCAAGAGCTTTGAGCTTTTCTTTTTCAGACGTACCGGAAAGAAGCGTTTTAGGAAGAAAAACAAGAAATTCCCCATGAGCATAAATCTCCCATTTCTCCTCGCACTCAGCCAATTTTCCATAGCCCCTACTGAGCCCGCCTGCAATATACTCGCTACTCGTTAAAATGGCCCTGCTGGTGATGAAAGGAATTCCACCTTCAAGCGCGGTCATTTGAGTGATTGTTATAGCGTTATTGTGGTCCGGACTATCAATATCTAAAAAAATTGCCAGCTTCAGCGGCCCCTCAATCACCGGCGCTTTCTCTATAGACAAAATCGTTTTGCCGACCATCTTAATGGCTTTAACGGGAAGATCGCAGTTTTCCAAATCTTGAAGCGCCTTGATAGCCCGATGACGTAGATTTTCATTCTCAGGAGAAAATCCCATCCGGCACTCTTGCTGCAGATCTTTGACACGACGGTTCACCTCATTCATTTCGACAGGCTCGTGCCTCTCTAACGATCGGACAATCCTGTTAATCCCTGATATATTCGAATTAATATTAGAAGACAAAACAAACCCCGCAATTAAAGAACATCCTCTAATTGCGACAATTAACACACTGGTGATTATTTTAATAATTAATTAGAACTGAACTGCTATCCCTAGATTATAATCAATAGAATACCTGATTTTGTCTTGATGGCCGTTCAGGTTCTGAATAATGGGAAAACCGATCCCCCATTGAATAATCACGCGGCTGGATGAGAGCCAGAGGCTCGGAGTTGCAAAAATAACATTCCCGCCCGAGTTGTGATTGGTTTTACCATGAATTTTGTCTTTTTCTGTATAGGCGCCTTCGAATTCGAGCATCAGATCAAAGACCCAACCCTGAGGACTGAGCTGCTTGATATATCTTGCAAAACCCCATTGATAAAGAAACGAATTGCCGAATTTTGTCCCATGGCGGCGTGTTGTTAAATTGGCGCCCGGAGAAACAAAGGCAAACCAATTAACCGTCGTGTAAGCATACGTCGTTCCCATGAAATAGCTATAGGATCCCGCTCCCGTCGGCGGGCTTTTCGAGCTAGATCCCGTAGGAAACTGTACATTGGCAACAACCGTCGCCTGACAGGTATAGTCCGATCCGCTACTAAAATAAAATCCGTACTCTGCCTGCAAGAGAACGTCCCTAATCCCCGAAGAATGGAATGAGCCATCTCGGCTTCTTATGTCAAAAGGGGCTAAGAAAAAGAGAGCAAGGTCATCTCTGACTCCATAGGTCACACTCGGAGCAATCACATTGAAAGAGCTGCTATGGCCTCTCGCATACGATCCTGTTACCTGTGGAAAAAAGACATTTTCGCCAACCAAAAGCTGGCCAAATCCGAGCAGCGGAGAAATTTGCGTAGCCGTTGGAACAGAAAAGTTTCCAATAGGAAGAGTCTCGACTGTTTCCTCCTCTTTTCCAAAAAGAAGAGATTGCAAAGAGAGCAGCGCTATTAAAATGAGGTTATTTTTCTTCATCCCACCTCACAAATATCACTCCAACCCAAATTTACCAAGGAAGAAAATTATCGAGGTAGGATTCCTCTCACAGTTCATAATTGTCATGCTAAATTTCTTGACTCCTGAACTCGAATCTTTATAATCAACTCTTTTCTATTAGGGGGGCTTATGTCCAAGCTAGGTTTCTCTCTCGTAAGTTTTTTCTTAATGATCAGCAGTTCTTGTTATGGTGAAGATTCTCAATCTACTTATGATTGTACCCTATGTGCAAAAGAAAGATGGTGGGAACGGAGTCCTACATATGATGTCCTATACGAACTTCGAATGCTATTCGAACAACGCAAATCAGAACTCTACGGAACGATACGTCCAGGTCTTGATTCGTACATGCCAAGATTTCAATCCTTTTCTAAAATCGTTCTTAAATGGAACAAATCATGGCACACTCCTTGGGATATTTTATTCTATAGACAGTATAACACATGCTTAAGAACTATCAGGATATTGAAGCAAGTTCCAGACGACTCCCTTTGGTCTGGGATTAATGAATCTATTGATGAATCTACGGCAAGGAATAATGGTCTTATTTGGGATCCAACCACAGAAACACCAACTGTAAGAATTGAAATTACTTGTTATGACAAAATCCCATCTGACTATAAAAGGATTTACACATCTAGATGGTATAGTAGCACATCAGCCTTTTACTCTCATTTGAGAAACGATATTAATGATGTTTATTCTCTGAGCTTCCTGAAACTAAATGAACATATCAAAGAGATTGAAAAAAGGATTGATATTTATCGAAAATCGAGTATAGAAACACCCAATTTGTATAGCCCAGACGAAGAACAGTGTTTATGTATTAAACGCGGCTCGTATTTTAAGAAATGTATTAATTGCAACATTAAATTCGAAAAATACCTCCTTGCCAAAGCAAATAAGGAGTTCGGACGACGTCATGAAGAACCTTCACTCTATCTTGCATGCGTTGATAGGCTGCAAGAACAAGCACGCCTTTTTTATCAAAACAAGTATGCAGAATGCATTAAGAGGCACAAAAACCCTTGGGCTTTCTATCAATATGGCCTCATCTATTTTGAGCAAGGAGAGTTTGAGAAGTCCTTAAAGTACGTACGTAAACTTCTCAAAGCATATCAAAATGAGAAAAAATTGGATCAATTACCCCCCAAAGTCTTTTTCGATAAAGGCGTTTTAGAATCTCAACTTGAACACTATCACGACGCTATCCTGTCGCTCAGCTATGTCTTGGAAAAAGATCCCAATCATAAAGAAGCCCATTTTGAAAGGGCCATAGCCTATTTTGAAGAAGGATCCTTTGACCTTGCTTTGCAGGACTATCTAGCCTCAGGCATGAAACCAGACTGGGGCATAACTGCCTATAAAGAGTTTGGAGCAGGCCTGGTAGAAGGGATTCAACGAGGAATTAAAGAAGAGTTTCAAGACACCTTGCCTATAGCTGTTCCGATAATGAGTGTTGGAATGTGGGCTTTAACCAAGACTCCAACAGTCTATGCAAAATATGTTTCAGCCTCAATGGCCTGCGTAGCCGCTGCAGCGGTTTACATGAAGGCCGATGAAATGACCACTGAAATGCGTTATCTAGTCACAAATTGGGATAAGCTGTCGCAGCAGCAGCAAGGAACCCTCTGCGGCTACCTAATTGGTAAATACGGCATCGATATCTTTGCAGTAGCCGGCTCTGCAAAAATGATGGAGGCCTATCAAAACCTCAAACGCGCTAATAGTATGCTCACCTTTGAACTCATGTTAACCCCAGAGCACGAAATCGGAGTACTAAAGGCTAAGTTTAAAGGAGTTGAAAAATACAAACAGGACAAAAAATACATCCAGCAAGTTTGTGGTAAGAAAACTTATCCTGAACATGAGATTCGAAATACATTAAAGAGGATGGGGTATGAGATTCCTAAAAAACCAGATTGCATCCCCTCACATTTTGAAACAAGATATGCTGATAAGATTGGCATATGTTATCACGATCCAGCAAACCCAAATCATGAGTATATTCGCCTTATGCCTGGCAGCTCTTACAATCCGTACTCAATTCAACAAAAACCTTATGTGATGCATATGAGAAATGGAGCAGCGCTTGATATTGAGGGCAATCCTGTTTCACCTAAGAACCCGGCTGCTCATATTCCAGTGGAAAGTTATGTTTACAGATCTTTACAATAACATTATGACACCTAAGAATCTTTGGATACAGAACGTAGTTGAGTCTTTAAAACAAATAGCTAGTGAAGAATTTCAAATTAAAGGCTGGGTGAAAAACGAAATTCACGACTATTGTACTTTTTTAGAAACCAAATGCGGATTTTTGATGGATGATGATATAGAAGGCTTCTTAGAGCATGCTAAGGAGTTTGGGCTTTCAGATGTTCAAATCAAAAAAATCGATGCCGTGCGGATAGCTTTTGAAGAATACGCCGACATACATTGGGGCTTCGGAGATCCTGTTTTTATCGTTAAGGATCCAAAATGGCATAGTATACGTGATCTTGCAAAAGAGGCTCTTGTCTCTTTGGGTATTACCCGTTATTTAGACCCCTCAAAGTCAATTCTTAAGGATTCACTTTTAACGTATATAATGTGGTTGTCCAAACCTTTCGAACGATCTCTTAAAGAGGCGGATGCAAATACAGCTCAACTCAATCATTTTGAGTACTTAAGGAATTGTTTTTTTGGATCAAAAGTTGAGAATATCATCGCAAATTATAAAGACTATGAAATCTCTGATGATCAAGTCAAAAAACTTAAAGAGCTCTATGAGTATTTCAAAAATTATCAAGAAAAAGATAGAGACAAACATGATTATAAAAAAATACTCGATGATTCTGAATGGGATCATATCCAAAATCTTGCTAAAGAAGTCGTGGCTCTTTTCAACTATAAACAATTTCCAGACGAAGACAATATCGTTTCTGAAGCCTAAGACAAAAGATACGTCATCCAATGCTAACTCATCACAACCTTATGTTGTTCAAATGAGGAATGGGAAGGCCATAAATGCATTCGGCGAGCCCGTTCTCAGGACAGATTTTCAAGCTTTTGTTCCTTATGAAAGATTCGTATACCGTTCATCTCCAAGTGATGGCAAAACTCCAAAGGATGTTTGGATTGGGAATGTTGTTCGATACTTGAAACAAATTGCCAGTGAAGAATTCCAATATAAAGGATGGGTGAATAATGAAATTCATGAATACTGCACATTTGTTGAAACATGCTGCGGACTTTTTGATGACATAGACATTGAAGGATTTTTTGAACATGCTAAAGAATTTGGCTTCTCAGACATCCAATATGATAAGATCTTTGATGCCTGCAAAGCCTTTAAAGATTTTTCCGAAAAGTATAGCGGTTACGAAGATCCCCTCATTATTGTGAAAGATCCTGAATTTCCTAAAGTTAGACAATTAGCTCAAGAAGCCCTCGAATCTATGGGAATTACCTACTATCTTGATCCCTCAAAGCAGATTTTTAAAGACATGCTCTTATCGCGAATATACTGGATCTCTGATCCAGAAATGCAAAAAAGAACATCCTTTATGGAGACAAGTGCTAAAACTAACCCCTTTGAAGAACTCATGCATGGTTTTTTCAACACAGCAAAAGCTTCCACGATCATCCTCAACCATAAAGACTATGAAATCACGGACAATCAAGTTAAAAAACTCAAAGAACTCTACCAGCTTTTAGAAGCATATAGGGAAAAGGTCATGGGGAAAGACGATCTTCAAGAAATCCTCGATGATCCTGAATGGCATCAGATTCAAGTTCTTGCGGATGATATCGTGAAGCTTTTTGACTATAAGCCTTAAGTTTAAATCACTTCTGGTTTAGGGCTGGTGCTTTTTCTGCTTTTCCAAAATGCCAGACTGGCAAGTAGAAAAAACAACGCTCCGCCCCATGCTGTCAGAGTAGGAAAAGCGCCAACGGCAGAGCCGACAAGTAACGGACTGAGCCCCATTGCAGCGGCGCATACCGATTGATAAAAACCTAATATTCCACCCTGAGCTTCGCTGGAGGTTCCGTTGGATATAATCGTTGTGGCCGTAGGATAAGCAAAGGCTAGAGAAAACATCATCAATGGGGTAATGATCCAAATATAGATGGATTGAGAGGGAATTAGAAAACTGAGCATACAAGCTGCCACTAAAAGAGTGGAGATCACTGCAACTTTTTCAGGCAAGAAGCGATGCACGAACCTGGTGGCGATGAGCGATCCGATAGCAAAACAAGCCCCGGTATACGCATAGAACTCTCCGATACGACTTAAAGAAAAGTCAAAACGGTCCCTCAATAATAGAGGAGCGAATTCATTGAAAACTGACCAGCCGAAATAGAGTGCAAAACCCGCAAAAAACAGCCATCTTAAATTTTTCAGAAAGAATACTTTGCTAATGTTACGCAAACCCTCGGTAAAATCAAAATTTCTGTTCTCTAAAATTTGCCTGGTTTCCGGGAATTTCCAGAGAACTAGAATTAGATTCATTAAAGACATCAAGCCTGCAGCAACCAGAGGAGTAGAATAATTAAACCAACTGACGACGGTAGGGTCGGCGATGATTCCGCCTATAAACGGCCCAACGGTGAAGCCTAAGCCAAGGCAGGAGCTTAAATATGCGAATCGTTTAGCTTTATTTTGCTCCGTACTGATATCCGCAAGTGTTGCCTGAGCTACAGCTGCGGTCGCATCTGAGGCGCCGATAAGTATACGATACAAAAAGAGCAGCCATAATGAACTCATATAGATACCGAGGACAGCAACCATGTAGCCTAAAACACCTAAACCGATTCCTCCTAAAAGGGCCGGTCTTCGTCCCTTAATATCAGAAAATGTCCCTAAAACAGGCGAGAAGAAAAACTGGGAAATGGGCGTGAGTGCAATGAGAATGCCGAGCATGGCCCCTCGATATTCAGGGGAGGAATTTGCTGGGACAATCAAAATGCTTGGGTCGAATAACAGGACTGCAAATATCGGGTAAACCAGTCCAATGCCGACATAGTCCACAAAAGCAATCAGAAGAATGATGATCAGATTCAACTTGGAATTGTGTTTTACATCCATGACTAAACCTGGTTTGATTTTGAACTTTTAAGACAAGAGGCTGTACTTATGCGCTATTCAAACATCGAAACCCTGGCTCTATTGGATGAGACCAAGGGTTCGAATTGGTGATAAAATCGGAAGAGGTAGGATTCGAACCCACGGTTGGTTGCCCAACAACAGTTTTCAAGACTGCCGCAATCGGCCACTCTGCCACTCTTCCGTAAGGCATCCATTATAGAAATGAGATGCTTATGCAACAACCAGATTTTTTTTAGAGATGGAGTGGGAAGTAAAAAGTTTGGTAGGTCGTAACAAAAAATTTGCTTGAAAATCGCAGATTGCCTAAGATATCTTTATTGAACTTTAACAAATGGAGGGTTTTTATGGCAATTATACCAAGACTTGATGCTTTAGCAATTACCGCTTTGGATACCGTTACCAATGGAGCAAAGGGATGGTGGAAAAAGTCAGCGGTTACAAATATTTCTGCTGCGGCAGCTTATTATGGAGTTAAGTGTTTAACACAATATCCAGCAGTGGATAGCCGTTTTCGTCTTATAGGATGGGATGCGGGCGACACAGCTAAAGCTGTTTGGGTTGGGCTCTCAATCTATACGTTCGTACGTGGAATCATGGCAAAAGCTGCCGACAAACCTGAAGCTGAAGCTGAACCAAAAAAGGAGTTCTTAACTAACCTGACAAATGCAATTGTATTGGGCCTCGCTGCAAATCGCCTCTTAGGCATTAAGCTAAATCCGCTTTATGCAACGGGCATCTCAGCTAGTCTCTATGCTATTGGATGCTTTTTAGACAAACCTAAGACCGCGTAATTCCTCAATCAAAGCCTCCCTTCAAAAAAGGGAGGCTTTGTGTTGTCGCTCCCCTACTAAATACTTGTAAACAATTGCTGGTCAGGGATAAACTTTTTTCATTCAAAGTTTTCATTAACGTTAAGGAGTTTCTATGAGTTTTACAAATCTTATCTACCTCTGCAGGTCTTGGAGTATATCACAATGGTCCAAAGACAGTTGTGACAGCAGCAAGTTCTGCTCTTATCAGTTATGTTGCCAGCTCTATCGCAGGACGTTACATGGCTGTTCCTGCCCCCATTGATGCAGCTAAAATTGGTGCCGCTTCAGCTGCTGTAAAAGGATTATATGAAGCTATTATACCTACTCTTGTGGAAAAGGAAAAATATGAATTTAAACGTGATCGTATAACAAATACTGCCACATTTTTTTCGAATTTCGCAGTCAATCGGGTGTTTAATCCTGATCAAACGATACAATCACAAGGTAAATTCGTCTTGATTACACAAGGTGCTATGCAGCTCTCAAACTGGATTATGAAGCAAATTGATGATTCAACAATTGAAGTAGACTATCGTAGAAACGATATTTCCTTAGATCGAGAATCCTACTACGCATTTAAAGGCGCATTAGAAAATGGCCAAAATACACTCTTTGCTAGCGGAGTTGCTTGGCTTGTCGGAAGCCGATTGGGCTTTGACACGAGAGCATTTATAATCTTCACTGTGGCTGGATCTGTCCTATTCAATATGACTCGTCCTATATTTAAGAAGTTTGAGCAATGGGATAATAGTTGGATGATGTATGCCAAGCGTGCAGTGGCTCTAACAACACTCTCTAAAGTCACAAGTGATTGTCTGGATCTGGGCTTCCCGCTATACACGCCGTTCATTAAAGCTGCTGCAGTTGCAAGCGTTATCATCGGAGGATTAGAGTATCTTGATACACAACTCATCCCATACTTTGAAAAACGAGAAGATCAAAAACGTTCTGAGGCCAGCAAAAAGAAATAGCTCTCACTCACATCGTCCCCTCGATGAAAGGCTCCTCTACACTGTAGAGGAGCTTTTTACGTTCTTGTGAAAAATACTCTTCAAGTGTAAAATTTTCCGATTAAAGATCTTATCTTCAACTTACAAGGAGTTTTTATGGTACTTCCCATTTCTGCGATTCCACCGAATGCGGCTGGAGCGGCGGCGCTTTCCGCTGGAGCGAGCTTTTTAGTAGGCCGCTACCTTACGATTTTTACACTTCCCGCTCCAATGGTTGCGGCAAAGTTTGCTGCTGCTGCAGTCACGACTTATCATCTATATGACAGGATGATGAAAGAAATCGGAACAAAAGATACATCTTATAAATCGCTCTTATCTCTCCTAACCAATGGAGCCTGCGTGTTCTATGGCGCGCATGTCATGTTCAACCCAGATAAATCTTATTTGTCTCTATTCAAATTGACCGTGCTTGCTGGGGTTTCGCGGTTTATTGCAGAATATGCAATAAAGAAGCTTGAGCCAAAGGAAATCACAAGAAGTGTGGTTGATAATTCTCATAAAATTGCGTGCGCTGCTGGATTGACATGGTTTTTTAGCAACAAGATTGGATACGACCCCAAAGTCATGCTCGTTACGACCATCTTTACATCGGTTCTCTGGTATGCAAGCGCCCCCTTAGATAACCACATTACATCTCCATATCTGAGTTATTTCTTACGAGCCCAATTTGTTATCGGGTATTGCAGCCGTTACAGAACAGCTTTCAACATCAATACCGCTCTCTATAATCCGCTCAATGGAACAGTGCCGTTCTTCAATACACTGGCTATTGCGGGATCGACGCTTTTTGTTTGCGACTATCTTCTTGGTACGTATGTTGATAAAAAACAATTTTTAGGGTCTTAGAACTGGTGTAGGAAGCGGAGATCGTTTTCGGCGAAGAGGCGAATGTCATTGATATCGTAGCGCAGCATGGCAGGGCGCTCGACGCCCATGCCCCACGCGTAGCCGGAATAGACTTCAGGATCGATGCCGCCGTTGCGAAGCACGTCGGGATGAACCATTCCTGCTCCGCACACTTCCAGCCATCCAGAATGTTTACAAATACGGCAGCCTTGGCCATTGCATTGGGAACACTGGATATCGATTTCAAGGCCGGGCTCAGTGAACGGAAAGTAGCTGGGACGGAATCTAGCGATGATTTTTCGTTTGAGAAGCTTGGCCCAAAATTCTTGCATGGTGGAAAAGAGATCGGCCAGTGTGACGTTCTTGTCGATGTAGAGGCCTTCAACCTGGTGGAAGAAGACATGGGAGCGTGCGCTGATGTTTTCATTGCGGTAGACGGTGCCGGGCGCGATGATGCGGATGGGTGGGGTGGTTTTCTCCATGACACGGAGCTGGGTGTTGGAGGTATGTGTGCGCAGGAGGCGGACGGGATCGATGTAGAACGTATCTTGCATCTCGCGCGCAGGATGGTCGGGAGGAAAGTTAAGCCCTTCGAAGTTATACCAGTCGGTATCGATGTCGGGGCCGTATTGGACGGAAAAGCCCATCCCCTTCAAGATGTCGATGATTTCTCCCATAATGAGGGAGACGGGATGCATTCTGCCTTGAAACTGACGACGGCCGGGAAGCGAGATGTCGATTTTTTCGCCGGCGATTTGGTGGGCCAGTTCGGCGTCTTTGTAGCCGATGTGGGCTTGATGGCAAAGCTCTTCGAGCTCGACTTTGAGGTCGTTGATCTGTTTCCCAACGTGGGGCCTTTGGTCGGCAGGAACCTCCCTTAGCTGAGTCATCAGCGATTGAAGAGGTCCTTTCTTGCCTAAATATCGGATTTTAAGCTGCTCGACGCCACTGGAATCTTTAATGGCGCTGAGCTCTTGCTTGAATTGCTCGCGCAACTCTCCGATATTTTTATCCATCAGGGATAGCCTTATTTATGCAACAGGTGTGAGGGCTTTTTTTACATGTCCTGCAACAGCTGCAAATCCCGCTGGATCTTGGATCGCCATCTCTGTGAGCATCTTTCTGTTGAGCGTGCATCCACACAGTTTTAAACCGTGGATGAACTTGCTGTAAGAAATGCCGTGGATATTTGCGCCAACGCCGAGACGGTTGATCCAGAGGCTTCTGAAATCCCGTTTGCGTTGTTTACGTCCGACATAGTTATAAGCCATGGCTTGGAGGACGGCGTTCGATGTTTGGCGGCGGTGATTTTTTCTATCGCCGACAAACCCTTTGGCTTGTTTGAACAAACGTTTACGTTTGCGATTACTATAGACTGCATTCGTTGAGCGAACCATATGTTAAACTCCCATTAATCTTTTATACGTCTTGACGAACCCTTTATCGACGAGGGCATCTTTTCTAAGACGGCGTTTTCTTTTTTGTGCTTTACCTGCTAGAAGGTGGCGTCTGCCGGGTTTCCGGCGTTTAATTTTTCCTGTTCCTGTCACTTTAAAGCGGGACAGAACAGCTTTATTTGGTTTCATTTTTGGCATAATATTCCTTTTTAAGCTTTCTTCCTTGCTCCGGGAGAAAGAACCACAATCAGCGATTTTCCAAATAACTTGGCATTCGACTCCGGAGTTGCAATATCTGCCAGATCTTCGCATAGTTTTCGGACTACTTTTTCGCCGAACTCTGTGTGGGCCATTTCACGGCCTCTAAACACACAGGTGATTTTTACTTTGTTACCCTTAGCAATAAATTCTCGAGCATGTCTCAATTTCGTTTGAAGGTCATGGTCATCGGTATTCGGTTTGACCTTAACCTCTTTCACCTTTACTTGGTGTTGAGACTTTTTGCTCTCTTTCTCTTTTTTAGTTTGCTGATATCGAAATTTTCCAAAATCGATAATCTTGCAAACCGGGGGGTCTGCAGATGGGGAGATCTCTACGAGATCAAGCCCGACCTGTTCTGCACGGCTGATGGCATCCATCAACGTTAAAATTCCGAGCTGATTGCCATCTTTATCAATGACCCTTACTCGTGCTGCACGAATTTCTCTATTAATTCTCAAGCTGTTTTAACCTACTTCAATTTCGTTAATTACAATCTTCCCTTCACACCGATCCGCTAAGAGGGCTATACATCTCTCATAGGAGATACAAAGCGTTACCTGCACAAGCCCTTGTTTGACGTCCGACTCTAAGGTCGACATCGTCCACCTGCGCCCTAAACGGTCGATGACCTGAAACTTCAGTGAGCGGCCCTTGTCCGCTTTAACTATCTCATAGTCAAAAGAGAAAATTGTAAGGAATTTTGTGATGAGATGCAAGTACGAATTTATATCCCCGCTTGCCCAGCCGTGATCGCAGGGGGAAATTGACTCATCCCAAGGCTCTTTTGTCTTAGAGGGCAATCTCTTTTTTTGAAATTGAACGCCTCCCCGCTTACGGGCATTGATCCATTCAAGTAAAAGTTTTTTTTGCTGTTTCTCGTCCAGCTCCGGAAGTGTCACACGGTCAAAATCTTGGTAGAGTTGTAAAATCTTCTTTTTTATTTTGGCCTTGATCGCTTCGGCCGGCGCCTCCCAGACAAGGCTCTCCCCTATCCAGCTCACGTATCCGCACTCTTCCAAGGTCTTTTGAACATTTTTAACGGTTTTTATCTCTTGGGCCTGCTTTTTGAGCAGATCTTTAGAGGCAGCTCCGACGCCTAAAATCCTGATTCCCCTCTTCAGAGGCCAGAAGCACACCAGTTTAAAAAACGGCACTTCCTCAGAAATCGAAGGGGCCTCTCCCTCTAGCCGAAAGAAAAAGTGGTCCAGCTGGAGAAGTGTGACCTCCCCTTCTTCTTTTCGGACCTTGAAGGCCAGCGTCTTATCGCCATGATGATCGAGCATCTGCGCTGCATTGCTCGGCATCATGGTCAAGACATTAAAGTTGAGTTTTTTCTGAGCCCACTGTCGCATCCTCTCTTCAAGCAATGAAAGGATCGAAGGCGTGAACTCCCCCGGAAACACGAGGTCGCAAAAAAACGATTTTTCCGTCGAGCAGATCTGCTCGATCTCTGCGCCGGGAAACAGTTCTTTGATGGAAGCCGCTAAGATGTAAGAGACAGAATCATTCATAGATTATGGGATATAGCTGACTCGAACAGCTGACCTCCACGATGTCAACGTGGCGCTCTAACCAACTGAGCTAATACCCCGGTAGAAGCTCAAAAGTTTATCGCATTCAAATCTTTCAAGCAAGGATGAATTTAGGAGTAAAATAATTTATTTAATCTATGGCTTTTTCAAGCAAAACGTTATAATGCCGTGTCAAATTGAGGTTATATGAGCGTAGAAAAGTATGAGGTTTATGTCAGACTCCCATTAATTTGCGGATGGGGAGCTCAAGCATTTGGAAGATTGCCTCTCAAAAATGCAGTTCTCATTACTTCAATTGCAGACGCAGCCTTACACTATTTTACAGAAAATAATATGCGAGTTTTTCAAGCGGCGAAGCAGTTTGGTGCAGTCCTGCTCTGTACCAGGGTTGTTATTCTGTGTTGGACTTCAGGATATTTATTGGTAGAGCTCTCAAAACGGGTCTCTTTTCTTCCAATCACAGCAGCATCTGTACTGAACACCTCAGCTAAGTATCTGGCTGTAAACTGGATTGGGACGATTGGAGCAGCGGCTCTAGCTGGTAAAATGGTCTCGTATATCAATGCCAAGCATCAGCACAATCAAAACATGGCGCTGCAAAAATTAGGAGAGAGCGACCCTGATTTAAAAACAGCATTGCAAACTGTTAAAATCGAATACCAGAAAAGCTTTAATGAGGCTGCGGATCAGTGGCTGCTTGTGATGCAGATTGCGGTAGGGGTCGCACTGGTTGCTATTTCAGAGTCAAAAGCCATCTTTGCAGCGCAATTGGCCTCAAACCTTTACACTCTCGCGCAAATAACCAAACACAACTGGCTCCAAATTAAAAAAGAATTTGCTCAAGACTCCTACAATACAAAGGGGCTCTTCACGTATCAACCGCTCCTTTTTAGAGACAACTCTAAGCCGTCAGATGAAACGTGCTCGATTTGCCTGGATGTTCCAACTCGCAGATTCTATTTCTGCAAAACTCATTCGTATGACCTCAGCTGTTTGTTATCGCTTTTCATCAAAGAAATGGACAAGTTTAGGATTGTAAATGCGCCGGTACGAGTTAGTCACTCAAAATCAGGATCAGAAATAGGTGCTACATATGAAGTTTATGCAATAGAAGATGATAAACCCAAGTGTCCTGAATGTCGTAACGCCCCATCGCAAAATGAGTTGATGGTGAAAATATGGGATAATGGAAGACAAAAATATTGTAACACTAAAATTACCTGGCTGAACTACCAGCCCGGACAAAAAATCACAGTCAAGATTCAAGGTTCATCTAATGAAAACGTGGACTATGTTTACGGGACTCTTTCAGATAAATCGTATGTTTACCTTAAAGGCGATCAAAGTATGATCGAGACGACACTTGAAGTCACTGTGATTAGCACCGGAGTAGTTGACGATGATCTGTCTCTAAATTGCAAATCAGAAGCATACGAGAGAAAAATAGAGATTTATAATCGAGAGCTTACCGCCATAGATCCCGGCAACCAAGACCAATTAAATGAATACAATCGAGTCAAACGTTTGCTACTCAATGATTTCACGATTGATGAATTGGTTGGAGACGGTTTTCAGTGGGTTGTGACAGGAGAGGAACAGTATATAAATGTTGATGAGGTTAGGCCTCTGGTAAGTGCTGACAGGTTGGAAGAATTTGATGAGATCTCGGATGAGTCGATCGATGAAATTAAAGACATGATAGATCCTGCAAAATTGAATGAGTTTCAAAATTCAATCAAAAGCCGTCCCATTTTTGATGATGAGCACAGCGCCCCTGCTGTTATTGCAAAGATTAATGAGATTGCTGCTTTGATCAATCCAGAGAGAATAAAACCACTAGTCCAAGCAGAATTTCATGATCAAATCGATCAGATCTACTCCAGATTAATGACGAAAAGAGCGTATTGGTCAAACCCTGCTACTTGGTCAGATCAAGAGGATTCCGATGAGTAGGTTTTATACCCCATCCTCCTCTATCCTGTAAAAGTATTTTTAAGATAAGCCTTTTATCATTTATTTTGTTAAAATGGTGGCCAATTCATAGGAGTTTATGGCTGTCTCCTCGTTAAGTTATCCAGAGTTTTCAAGAATTCTTTCTCAATTTGACCAAAGGAATTTTGGTATTCCCCTTCCAACAAATACACAAGAAAGAACAAACCGACAGATAGCTTTGAACCAATTTCCCCTATCACCGATATTTCCAAAAGATGTCATTAATCTATTTGGTCTTCAGTCCGTGAACTCCGTCTCCGAATTGTTCATGGTCTATCGTACCTCTCCATCACTCAAAGGTCGCATTAATTCCTTAAATAAGAGTGATATTTACCTGGATAATGCAGCAAAGAAAGTGTTAGAGGCTTACGAAAAGTTATATAATCCCGATGAAATCGAAATATTAAAGCTTTTCTACGATCAGCACATTAGATCTAAACAAACAACGCTCCCCCATTTTAACAAGCTCATGACCCATGTGTTGCTGGACCATTTAGACTCCTTGCCAATCGAAGACAAAATCCTATTTAAATATAAAATCTTAAACCAACAAAATAGCTCAATTTCAATATACAAGGATAAAACTGCACTCCAGCTGAGATTGCTCCTCTGGAAAGTACAAGCTGTGATAGGAAAGATATCCTTCATAATTAACAATTCCCTTCCCGCCGCCATGATATTTGGGAGTTGCCTGGCAGCAGTTTTCTTTTTTGGAATAAATAGTGTAACTACTCGAGTGCAAAAATATTTTTACGATTTGTATGTAGAGAGATGTGCATTATTTATATTCAACAATGTGCAAATACCGGTTTTTAAGAAGTGCGTATCGATTTTGAAGTTAACTCTTGAAAACTCTCAAACAAAACTTGTTTTTAAGAATATGTATTTTCTTACGCTTGTTACGTTGGCTGTGATGCCTTTCATAGTCCTCTTGCCAGTTGTTGTTGTAATGAGTTCTCGCTTCACTCAAACAGCACTTTTTTTAGTCAATCTTTGGCAAGTCACAATGAGTCCTGCTGCAATCCATACAAAGAAAATCAACCTCCTCACTGACGACTTCAACCATCTTTCCGAAAAATGGCATGAGCTCTGCCTCAATCCACAGCTGCTTAAGACTTAAACTTAACATTAAATTTCTCTTCTGGAATAACGCGCATCATAAACTCGTCAAATAGCGGCACTGTGAAAGCCATATCACCATGAGATGGACTATAAATCATTCCTTTTTTGATAAGCTGTGATCGAATAGGACCAAGACTTGCAATTTTAACACCTAAGCCATCTGCAACGTCTGCAGTGCGATGAGGACCTGGACCAAGCTCTGCCATCATGCGTAAAAACCGCTTCTCAGCGGGTGTGAGGCGATCAAATCGGACCCTGAAAAAACTGTTATCAAGTCGAGTAATAGCCCTGGAGGTTGCTTCTCGAACAACTTCGAGAGGAATTTCCCTTGAAGCTGCCAAATTCCATGAATGATACCCCCACTCCTGCAGAAAATAAGGATAACCTTTTGTCAAACGATAGATCTCATCTAACGCATCAGGCTCAAATACTAGTCCTTCACTCTGAATCGGTTCTTGCAGCGCCTTTGCAGCATCTATCTCTGAAAGCTCTCCAATATTTGGAAAATCAAAAAGTCGTTCTGCATATGATTTTGAATCTCCCGCAAGCTCAGGCATTATTGGAAGACCTGCCGCAATAAGAACAATGGGCAATTGGTTTTGCTGAATTTTATGCATCGCCATGATGAGAGCGCTGAGTTCTCTACGATTTAAATACTGAATTTCATCAATGATAATCGCAACTGCACATCCTCGATCTTCAGCTGCCTCTCCAATGGCAATAAGTAGATTAGGTAAATCTATTTCTATGTCCCCGCTATCTGCCGAACCTCTTTCAGGCTCAACTTCAAAGCCTATTGTCACATTATCAACAGTAACACGCAAGGAGCCCACAAAACTCTTAAAAACTGCCCATGAACGCTTAACTTTATCACTCATCCCTGCACTTCGGCTTAATGCAAAGAGCACGCTCCTCAAGTGAGGCACCAGCATCGACACGAACTCCTTATTCTCGTGAGCTTCAATGAAAATAATTTGATATTCATCCTTTACGGCTAACCGCTTCATCTCATTGAGCAGTACGGTCTTGCCGACACCGCGCAGTCCAGTGAGCAACAAGCTTTTTTCTGCTCGTTTCAACTTGATACGGCCTAAAAGAATTCGAGCCTGTTCTAAAACAGGATCGCGTCCCACGAGCTCAGGAGGCCTGGAACCAGCGCCAGGTGAAAAAGGATTTTTGATAGGATCCATCGATTTATACCAATTTATAGTGGTTTATAGCCATGTATAGCCCTTTATAGCTATTTATAGCAATCCAATTTTTTGACAAACATTGATACTTCTACCCATCCTCCTCTATCATGCCGGCGAAGCCGCATCCTGCCTATCCTGTAAAATGTATCATTATGGCAAACTGGCTCTATGAAACCCCATCTCCTCAAGGCCCACCAGTTCTGGAAAGATCATCTGAGGCCCACCGATCATGTGATTGATGCCACCTGCGGCAATGGCAAAGATACGGCGGCTCTTGCAAGCCTTGTCCCGCAAGGAATTGTCTATGCTATTGACATTCAAGAGGATGCCATCGTGGAAGCTCGGGCGCACGTACAAGCCGACAACGTCACATTCCTTCATCAATGCCACACGCTGCTTCCTAAGGATACTAAGGTTCGGCTGGTAGTATATAACCTGGGCTATCTGCCCGGGGGTAATAAGGATCTGACCTCCAAGACCGAGACCACCCTCCTCAGTGTGGCCTCTGCGCTTGAAATGCTGCCTTTGGGCGGCGCCCTTTCGATCACCTGCTATCCGGGCCATCCAGAAGGTGCAATAGAAGAAAAAGCTCTCCAAAACTGGTCAAAAACACTCTCTCAAAAAGTCGAATGGAGCACCTGGAAACAGGGTTCTCCCACCTTATTAATTATTTTAAATTAAAAGATTTACTTTCATTTTATTTATAATACGTTAACACATAGTATCTTTTATTATATTTATTACTACTATTCTTAATATAATCTAAACAATGTACAATAATGGTATATCGATAAGGACCTTGCAATAATTTTTAATATAATAGTATGAGGTGAAAGATATGGATCTTAACATGAATTCTAGCCACTACTCTGCTCTAGCAGAGACACTGACTTCCGTCGAGGAAGTACTCTCGTCTGTGAAAAACACACTGGAGTCCGAGCCTGTGACCGATGAAGTGCGTTTATTTCTCTTAAATAAATTGAACGCTGCGTCGAGCAACCTGTCTTCTTTTGAGAAAACAGCGTCCACAGTCGATGTATTTGCTCAGTCTTATTTCCAGCAGCTCAGGGAACAAGCAAGAACCCTATATGGGGAACTTGATGATTCCTACCTGCATCATGAGGTTGTGGTCCTGCAAGACGAGACGCACGATCTTGAAGAGGTCATGAATCAAAAAGATATTCACAAGATGGCCCAGCGCATCCAGGATATCAAAGACCATTTGAATAAAATTTTGAATGAGTTCAGACCGGCCTTTCAAGAGCGAAGAGCCCTTGTTGCTGCGAAGCTAGTGCTTGAGAAAGCCGAAGCATTACTGCGAGGCGAGGAGCTTGCCGAGCTGGAGCTGGATGAAGAGGCGTTTAATGTGTCGGAAGGCATCCTGGAAGAGCTTGCCGAGTATTTGGCGGACGATAACAGAGCCGCACGCCGGCTGCTTATGTCGCAGCTGACTCCTGCGCAGAAGAAGATTGTCTCAGCTTACCTGGCACCTGAAGACCTGCTCACGCACCTGCTTCATGATGTAGAAAGACCCGCACACCAAAATATCATGTTTGCCGGCTAAAGCAAGATCCAGCGCCTGCTCACTACTTGGGCAGGCGGAATAATTGGAGATGTTTCTTCGTTTTAGAACCTCTTCCAAATGGTCAAGCGAGGTCGCTCTTTTTGAGTCTGCAGCAATCAAAAACAGATGCTCGGCTCTATTTGCAAGGAGCGTCAGGCATCCTTCCAGGTCTTTGTCGGATGAGAGTCCGACGATGGCTGTAAATTTCTTGCCGGGATGATGATAGTCCCACGTTTTGAGAAGGCTTTCAAAGCCTTCGACATTGTGGGCTACATCAAGCACAAACCGTCCATGCCTTTCAAAGCGGCACGGAGGCCTTGCAAGGAGCCCCTTTTCGATGGCTTCCTCAGGAATAAAAAACTCGTGCGCTATCTGCTGAATGGCGGCTCGTGCCGTGGCCTGGTTCTCCATGTCGTAGCTTCCCGGCCCCGCCGCCACTTCGATGAGGGGGCTGTTTAAAGCTTTTGCCTGATCATAGATGGGCCTATAACGGGCTTTAGGGCCCATGACAATGGGAACGCCCGGTTTGATGATGCCCGCTTTTTGGAAGGCGATCTCATCCAGAGTTTCCCCCAAATATTCTTGATGATCGAGGCCGACCGAGGTGATGATGGAAACCAGCGGCACTACGACATTGGTTGTGTCGTGCAGCCCGCCGATGCCTGTTTCAAAAACGGCGGCATCGACCCGGTTTTCGTCAAAATATTGAAAAGCCAGAAGCGTTGCATAATCAAAAAAGCAAAAACCCGGAAATCTTTCCATCAGGGGCGGCAGGAGTCTTACAATGTCTTCTTCCGAAATTGGGGCTCCATTGATTTGCATCCGCTCGCCAAAATGATCAATGTGGGGGGATGTAAAAAGCCCTACGCGGTAGCCGGCATATTCGAGAGTTTTTGCAATTTTTGTTGTAACGGACCCTTTGCCATTGGTTCCTGCGATATGGATGGTGGGATAATTTTGCTGGGGATTTCCCAGGCTTTGCGCCGCAACCTTGATCAGCTGCAGGGCCTTGGGAACGAGCCGGCGCCGTTTTGAGAAAAGTTCCTCGATCAGCTGAGTATATGTCATTGGAGGTTCTCGAAAATTAGATTAAAAGTCGCCTCGTCCACGCCTTGCACACCAAGAGGCGTGTCAGGTTTTACAGATCCATGAAAGTCGGAGCCGCCGCTCATCAGCCAGTTTTTCTCGCGCGCGATTTTCACCCACGGCTCGGCTGCTTTGAGGGAAAGCCTGGCATACCAGCACTCGATGCCGTCAAACGGCATTTGAAGGAGATTTTGAGTGGGAAACGATGAAAGAAGAAGCTGAGGATGCGCGATGAACGCTTTGCCGCGGGCTTTGTGGATGGTGCCGATCGTCTCATCTACGCTTAAAGATTCGCCGCGCACATAGCAGAGCTTCCCCTCGCCAAGATAGCGATTAAAGGCTTCTTTAATCGAGCTGACATACCCTTTTTGCATCATCACATGGGCGATGTGCGGTCTACCGATCGAATCGCCATGCTCTTTGATGTCTTCGATGGAGATGTCGATGTTGTTCTCGCGGAGTTTTTCTAGCACGCGCAGGTTGCGGTTTTCCCGTCTGTTTTTGTGGCGCAGGCAGAGATCATGGATATCGGGCGACTTTAGATCAAAATCGTATCCCAGAAGGTGGACGTCAAACCCCTCAAAGACGCACGAAAACTCAATGCCGACCCCCAGCTTGATGCCGGCCTTTTTTGCGGCAGGGATCGCTTCATCATAGGCGGCCGTTGTATCATGATCGGTGATCGAGAGGCCGCGAAGGCCTATTTCTTTGGCAAGATTAACAAGATCTGTTGGCGAGTAAGAGCCGTCTGATGCCGACGTGTGGGTATGGATATCTGCAAACATGGCTCTTAAGTATATGGTATAACACGGATTTCCATCTCCAACAATTGTCCGGTTTGATCAAGAACGGTGTTTTGGACATGTTTGGCAAGGGCTATCACATCGTCTGCGGAGGCAGAGCCTTTATTCACGATAAAGTTGGCGTGCATCGTGGAAACCTCAGCGCCTCCAATAGAAAATCCTTTAAGGCCGCACTCCTGGATCAGGCGCCCTGCAGACGCCTGCGGCGCGTTGCGGAACACACAGCCTGCAGACTGGTCGGAGTAGGGCTGCGTCTTGGTGCGGTAATCAATGAGCTGAAGCTGTTTTTTGCGAGCCTCGGTTGAAGGCTTGAGTTGAAACCTTGCAGCGGCGATCGCTCCTTTTCTCTCATGGAATGACGTGTGGCGGTAGCTCCACTGAAGGGCGCTTTTAGGCAGCACTTCAATTTCCCCCGCATCGTTCACATATGTCACTTCGGTGAGCGTCTCAAACGTCTCGGCGCCGTTTGCGCCGGCGTTCATAAAGACCGCGCCGCCGACAGAGCCGGGAATGCCGGAGGCAAACTCAAGCCCTTCCCATCCTTTGCGCGCCGTTTGCGAGCCGATGAGAGAAAAGCTGTAACCGGCTCCTACGTAAAACTCCCCTGCTTTTTCTTCAACAAAATGGATCTTATTTAAAATGACAACGCCGTCAAAGCCCTTATCGCTGAAGAGTGAATTCGACCCCTTGCCCAAAACAAAATAACGGAGATTGTTTTCGGAGCAAAAGCGGATCACCTCTTGAAGCTCTATGATTGATGTAACTTGGGTAAAATATTTGGCAGGGCCGCCGATTCCAAATGTCGTGAATTCTTTAAGAAGACGTCCTTCTTCAAGTTGCATGATATACGGAGTCCAAGACGGCATTCACAAATTGGGCGCTCTCGGCCGTTGCAAATTTACGTGCAAGCCGGATCGCCTCGCTGATGGCAACTTTAGGTGGAACCTCTTTGGAATAGAGCAGTTCAAAAATACCGAGCCTGAGAAGGTTTTTCTCGACACGGGGAATGCGGTCCAACTCATAATCTTTGGAGTGGGCTTTGATCGAGGCATCGATTGCGGCATGGTGCTTCTTAAGCAGCGCAACAACTTCCTGGGCTTGATAAAGAGATTTTTTGGTTACTTTGTGGTGCTGCATTAAAAAAGGAATCACATCTTCATTCAACGCCTCAAAGTCGTTGCTATAGAGAAGATGGAAGACTATCTCACGAAGTTTTTGAATCGGCAGCGCCATAATAAAAAAAGTATAGCAGGTTTAGGTCCCTCTTGCAAGAGGACAAATGCAATAAATTAAAATATTATTTATTTAGTAAGCGTTTGGTAAATCTTTTCTAGAACCGTTGCGATATTCTCGTCTGAAATAGGCGACGCCTCAAAAGGTCTGGGGAGTCCGCGCTGTTCATATTGACGAACCATCTCAGCTGAATGATTCCCTTGATAAACTTTGAAGACTAGGACGTCCCAAAAGAGCTGGGCCTCAGACGTCTCGGGGTCGCGCATGAAATGTATAAAATGGTTAAATTCCATATCGATCAGCGAGGCTGAGAGCTGTATGAGGCCTTCACGATTCTCAGTCCCGGCTCATTTGCATAGGCCTCCACGACGTCTGCAGCTGCGATAGCTGCGCGCCTTAAGATTTTTCCTATCGCCGATGCTAAAATCGCATGGTAGAAATCGTGGTAGGGAAACTCGTACCAGGGCGCCTGATGTCCGTCTGCTTTTTGCGGGCATCTAGAGTTGCCCAAGGCTTCTGGGGCATCTGGAAAAGGCATCATCATATCGCGGGTGTCATCCAGGCCGCACTGCCGAATCTGCATTGCCGTCGAAAGATAAATTTTAGGTTTGATCTCGATCGGCTCTTCGTATTGAGCATTTAAAAATGCCTGCATCATTCCGACGGAAGGAACCATGCGCATTTTAGGCTGCACACGGTTAAATACGTTGATTTCAAGATCTTTTACAACTTGCGAGATGGTGGCTTTAAAATGATCGCCGCCATTTTGTCGGGCAATTGTGCTTAGAGAAGCATCGCCTTGGATATCAGGAACCAGCAAAAACCTTTGTTCGGAGGGAGGCAAAAGGCGCATGTTGTGCATGAAAGCTTGAAATTTCGGACCATCCAAAAAGGGAGTGTTTCCAGTTACAAATGTTTGCTTCATCAGGCTAATAGCCTCTTCATTGGGCGCGCCTCCATGAAAAATCTCTATTGTTTGAAGGTCATTTGGACTGCCATGATATCGAAGAGCGCTCCAGAAGTTGAGAGCTGTTGCTGCTTGCAGAGGATCGATCAGCCCCTTGCGGAGGGCGTCCATGGCGAGGTAGGGAAGATCGGGGTGCTGCAGGATTTCATTCGATTGAAAGTCCAAGGTGCCTAGCGCAGCTACAAATGCCTGGACATCATTCATTTGTAATAAGTTGAGCCTTTCGGTGAGTTGATCGTAAAATAGCCCTTCCTCTTTGACATCAGGGCAGTAAGCCATATCCTCAAACTGCTTCAGACCGGCTGTTTCCAATGATTGATCAGCCTCAAAGCTTTCCTGAAATTGCGTAGTTACCAAAACAGATCCAACAACATTAAACATATACAAAATCCTTATTAATTAGTATTAATTATATACTAATTATATCACATTAATGCCGTATAGTAAATAATTACTTTAATTGCTTAATGTTAGTGACTTACGGATAGAGACTAAAAAAATATGATGTAACGATACTTTTTGACAAGAAGGGCTCATTATTGCTACGGTAATAAATTCCTTGCTTAAGAGGTAAGACGTGCGCGGAATTTTTCTAGATACAGAGACCAACGGCCTAAACCCTTTTGTACACAGGGTGGTGGAGATCGCATTTAAGATCGTGGATCTTACAAGCGGAGAGCTTGTTGACGAGTACAACGCGATGGTCCGAATGTCGGAAGAAGAGTGGAAGCGCAGCGACCCTACAAGTTTGAAGGTCAATGGATTCAGCTATGGCATGGTTGAAAAAGGCATTTCTCCGGACCAGGCGGCCACTGAGATCACTAATATTCTCCAAAAAAATCAGGTCAATCGAGGAACGGCTGTTTTTATCTGCCAAAATCCTTCGTTCGACCGGATCTTTTTTTCGCAGCTGATCAGCCCCGACATCCAGGAAAAGTTCAGATGGCCTTACTATTGGCTCGATTTTGCGTCGATGTATTGGGCAGAAGCGATGCGCAAAGGGCGGGTAGAGGGATCAAAACTCCCCTGGAAAACGGGGTTTTCCAAAGACAAGATCGCCTCAGTTTATAATCTGCCTTCCGAGGAAAATCCCCACCGGGCGATGAATGGCGTAGATCATCTGCTCTTATGCTACCGTCGTGTAATAGGCTTTCAATGAGATGGTTCTTACTAACCCGCTACGCAAATAGGTTACAAATTGCTTGCTGCGGCTTTGCGCAATCGATTCCCCGCATGCCTGCCGTGGTCATGAACACTGTCCGGCATGCGGGGAATCAATTGCGCTTTGCCTCGCTAGCGCTCTTTGTAACCTATTTGCGTAGCGGGTTAGTGTTTCTGAGCGCAACTTCTTTGTACGGGCTCACTTTGCAAGAGGCTGAGATGAGGGCGATGCAGTCAAGCCCTGCCGTTCAGCTGGGCAATCTGCAGGCGGAGCAAAATGCAGCGCAGTATGTACAGGCGTTTTTATCGTGGTTCCCCGACATTACCTATGGATCGATGGTTGCTTTTCTGGAAAAATCTCAAAAGATTTCGCATTTGCAGAAGCAGAAGTTTATTTATTCGAATCAATTCACGCTGACGCAGCCGATTTTTTCATCATCGCTGCTGAGCAACCTGCAAATTGGACGCATCATCAAAGAAGGCGGCGAAGTGGGAAAAGAGCTGGCTATCAATGAAACGCTTTATCTTGTCAGAACCCACTATCTTCAGTTTGGGCTTAAAACGCGGAAGGCTGATTTGGAAAATGTGAATCTTGCCTTCCTGCAGAAGACTTTCCAGGACCAAGAGGTTTTGTTAAAGAGCGGCAGGTCGACGCAGCTTCAAGTCGCAAAAGCTAAAGCGGCGATCTCTCATGAGATGATCCAGGAGCTAAACAGCAAGAAAGAGGCGCTGAAAGCCCGGCATGAGCTTGCGATTCTGCTGCGGCTTTCATCTGCGGAAGAGTCTGAGCTTGCATTTACAGGCTTTCCATCGCTGGATGACTATCCTATTCTTAAAGAAAAACAGAAACTGCTGCAAACATACCTGGTGCAGAATACATTGAACAGAGATCCTCCAAGCACTCTCCTTTTCAAGGAAGATGAGACCGAGCAGATGGTGGCACAAGCCAAAGCAAACCGCCCTGAACTCAAAAAGTCTTCGCTGCTTGTTGAAGCTGCCAATGCAAAATCGAAAGAATCACGAATGCAATATTTGCCGGAGGTCTCCGCTTTTGTCGACTACGGATACTACCAGCCGATCAACGGTCAGTTTTTCCGTCAGAGAAACGATTGGGCCGGCGGCATTCAGCTTTCATGGTCGCTGTTTGACAGTTTAAAGCGTGAGATGAAATCAAAAGAGGTCGCGGCCTTTCGTAAAGCTGCAAAGCTTGCCTACGGTTTCGACAGCGAGCGGCTTAATATCTCGATCCGGCAGGATTTGCGCGATATCGAAGAAGCCCTTTTTATCTACCAAAACGCTCAAGAAAATCTTTATCTTTCACAGAAGACGTTTGAAGAATCGGAGGTTCAGCATGCGGCAGGCAGCCTTTCCGACCTCCAATTGCAGGACGCCAAGCGATTTTTAGCCGAGAGCGAATATGGACAATCGGAAGCGCTGGCGGCGCTCCTTCAAAAATATTATCAACTTCAGCACGATATTGGATATTCGCTCAAATAAAAAAATATGGTTGATTACAACAAGCCAGGCGCCTAAAATGACGTTCGGCTTAAAAATAATTTTATGAACATATTCGACGTACTTATTCCTATTTTAGAGATCGGCGTGATCGCCATCATCCTCAATTACTTATTGTCCTTTTTTTGGAACACTAAGTCGATGGATCTGCTTGTAGGGCTTCTTGCTTTTTTTGTCGTTTTTGCCGTTAGTTCCCTCCTGCATCTTCCCGTATTATCGACGCTGATGACGAGTTTAATGAACGTCGCCGCCATTGCCCTGATTATCATTTTCCAACCCGAGCTCAGGGTGGCTTTATCAAAGCTTAAATTGAGAGGAAAAAAGTTCCCTGAAGTGACGGAATTTGATACATTCTTAGAACAGCTTACGAATTCGATCTATAGACTCGCAAATAAAGGGGTCGGGGCGTTGATTGCCCTTGAGAACACAGATAAGTTGGATGAATTTTCACAGAAGGCCGTTGTGTTGAACGCTAAATTCTCCTCCGCTCTTTTGGAAACAATTTTTTGCAATACGTCGCCTTTGCATGATGGGGGCATTATCATTCGCGATCTGACGATTGTTGCAGCGGCTGTTATTTTCCCACTTGCCGATGAAAGCGTTGTGCCCAATACACTGACAGGAACAAGGCATCGTGCGGCGCTCGGACTTTCTCAAGCATCGGATGCCGTCATCATCGTTATTTCGGAAACAAACGGAAAAATATCAATTGCCCGAAAAAGCAAGATTACCGATAACCTAAAACAAGACAAATTTATGGGCATTATCAACAGCGTCTTTACTTTGAATGATTCAAAAGCCAAAAGCAAAAAACAGCTTCTCAAAGAATGGATGGGCGTTTGATGAATTTTCTTCGTCACACTTTCATTGAACACTGGCAGCGGAAGCTAACCTCCTTACTTCTCGCTATAGCTGTTTGGCTCATGGTCAATCATTCGATGACGACAACCAAGACCCTTGACAGCGTCGCGGTCAGGCTCATCAACATCCCTGCTGGAATGACCGTGGACGGACTTTTGACCAGCGGCATGCTGTCCAAACGAATTCCTCTCTCATTGCAGGGAAACAAAAATCAGCTGAAAGATATAACCTCCAACGATCTTGAAGTTGTTCTCGACGCGACAGATAAATCCGATGAATGGATCGCCACGATCTCCCGTAAAAATTTGATCTCGCTCAACCCGGAGATCGACCTGACTAAAAGCGTGAAGCGGATCCTGGTTCAAAGGATTCCCATCAGCTTTACCAGGATGATTACGGAGAAGATCCCCATCATGGTGACCCACCCGATTGGTGAAGCCCCGAGCGATTATCAATTCCTGGATGTGTGGCCGTACCGCCTTTCCATAACAGTGAGCGGCCCCGAAGAGAAAATCAAACAGGTCAAAGCCAAAGGGATCAACCTGACGTTCAACCTGAACGATATTACACGCGAAAACCTGGAAGCTGCCGATGCGATATCCGATGAGGTTTCATTTCTCGTTCCTGATGAATGGAAGCAAATCGAGATCCCCGGCTTATCCGACCAGCCGCTTGCCATCGACGACACGCAAGCGCAAGACTTGCGGATAGACTTTGTTAAGTCAGACCTGCACTCTATTACCAAACCTGTTCCCATCGCTCTCTTCTTTCCCACCGAATATACCAACAACCTCAACCCCGAAACCTATTCAATCGCGCTCGGCGGGCTGATCGATCAGGTGCGCGGACTCTATATGATCAAAGAGCCTCTCTTTGCCAAGGGCGCCAGCCGGTTTTTTGTCGACATCGTGCAGGATATGATCGAGATTTCGGTCATCGTCCATCCCAAAGAAAATAAACTCGACTGGTCGGTGCAATTTCACAACCCGCGTGTTCTTGAAGACAAGTATGTCTCCACCCACCTCTCCAACGAAGAACACCGCCATGAAGACCCCAGCTTTGCCTACCAACGGCAAGAATATTTGCGCAGCAGGTTCCGCAGTTATATGAACCGCTTTCAACTTTATAAATCACAGACAGAAAAACTTGAGCTCTCCATCGGGCTTAATGAAAACCATGTCTGCATCAATGATATCTCCCATGAAAAAACCATCCCTTGCAATCATTAAAAAAGACTTCCACTTCTCGGGCGGGCTTGAAAAAGTAGCCTCCAGGATCCTTGACGTCTTCATGAAAAAAGAAATCGATGTCACGGTCTACACTTCCTCGAAAGCTCCCTTCCCCTGTCCATCGATCTCCTATCAGCCCAAGGGGCTGCTAAAAGTTCAGAGACTCAAAGATTTTGACCGGTGGGCAGCTCTGCAAACCACGAAACATCCAGTGATCTTCAGCATGGACAGATGCTCCAGACAAACCCATCACCGGGCAGGCAACGGCGTCCATGCCGCCTATCTCGATATCCGCTCCCAGATTGAAGGGCGTTTAAGAGAACTCTCTTTTACTTTAAATCCGCTCCACCGCCTGCAGATTGCCCTGGAAAAAAGGACGTTCGAATCTCCCGAAACAAAAGTGATCATCGTCAACTCGGCGATGGTACGCCAGCAGATCTTAAACTTTTATAAAACACCCGCCAAAAAAATCCACGTCATCCATAACGGCGTCGAATGGAAAGAGCTGCAGGCCGATTTTAACGATTCAATGTCCCACCGAAAAAAATATGCGACAGCCCTCGGCCTCGACCCCTCCGTTTATCAATTCCTCTTCGTCGGACATAACTTTAAGCGCAAAGGACTGGACACTCTACTCGAGGCCCTCTCCATGCTCACCAATAAAAACTTCCACCTCTCCGTTGTCGGAAACGACAAAAAGCTGGACTTTTATAAAATACTCGCGCGCCGTCTGGGACTGGAAAGCCAAGTTACCTTCTATGGCGAGCAGCTCTCCAGCAGGCCTTATTACCTCGCCTCCGACGCCCTTGTCATTCCCTCCATCTACGATCCGTTTGCCAACGTCACAGTTGAAGCGCTGGCTCTCGGCCTTTTCGTCGTCACTTCCAAAATGAACGGCGGACACGAAGTGTTGCAATCCCACTCAGGCGTCATCATCGAAGACTCTCAAAATGCCGAAGAGCTTGCCGCCGCACTTGAAACCGCGATGGATAATCCAAAAGACACCCACCGCGCCCTCGAAATCAGGTCCACCGTCTCCCATCTTGACTACGGCCTCCAGCTCGAAAAGATTTGTGATCTATGTCTTGGATAAGCTACGCCCTCTTCAGGATTTTCACCTTCCCCCTTCAATTCCTCCCCTATTGCATCTTGAACAAACTCGGACTCGCTCTCGGCCTTTTAATTTACTACGCCTATCCCAGATACCGCAAAAGAGCCCTCTCCAACCTCGCGCTTGCAACCGACCTCCATCTCACCCCTGACGAAATTGTCAAACTTGCAAAATCCTCCATGCAGAACTTGGCTATCTCCACACTTGAATATCCACGCCTCTATCGCGAAAAAGATATCAGCAAGATCGCCACCTGCGAAAACCCCGAGCTCGCTGCATCTCTCATCCAGCAGGGCAAAGGCATCATCTTTTTCTGCGGCCACCAGGCCAACTGGGAGCTCCTCTTCCTCGAAGGCACCAGCCGCATGCCCGGAGTTGCCATCGGAAGACCCATCAAAAATAAACCGCTCTATGACTGGACGCTGCGCCTCCGTGAAAAATTCGGCGGGGCCATGATTCCCCCCAAAGACGCCTACCGCGCCAGCGTCAAGGCCCTGCGCGAAGGAAAGTTCCTCGGCATCGTCGGCGACCAAGGAATGCCTGACTGCGGCTACAGCGCTCCATTTCTTGGAAGAGACGCTTGGACCTCTCCCCTGCCCGCCCTCCTCTCAAAACGAACCGGCTGCCCCATTATGGTCGCCACCATCCGCCGCGAAAATTGCAAATACCTCATTCATTACAGCGATCCGATCGAATTTCAAGGCGACATCGAAGCCCAGATGAAACAGGTGCTGGACCTCTTCCAGGACAGCATCAAAGCAAATCCCAGCCAGTGGCTCTGGATCCACAACAAATGGAAGCAGCAGCCTCCCGGACGCCTTAAAAAGCTTTCAGGCATGACTCCGTCGCCCTGATCTTCAATAGCGACCCCGAGCCCCTCTCATGGCTTCCCAAGATCCGAGAGCTCTATCCCCGCGAGCAGCTCACCGCCTTCGTACCTCATGGAGTCACGGTCGCCGCCCCCTGCGAAGTTATAAACTACACAGCCGATCCCTTCAAGGATGACCTCCGCTTTAAACTTGTCATCAACTTCACAGGCCACCCGTTTAAATGCCGCACCGCGTTCAATACCTTCAACTTCAAACACCCCAAGGAACTCATCGAGCATGCCCGCCCATCGCTACTTCCTTGACAGCCCCCTCGCCGAAGAGACCGCCACCCTCACAGGCGATGAGTTTCACCATGTCAAAAACGTCATGCGCGCGAGGCCCGGCGACGCCATCGAGATCGTGAATGGACAAGGCATCCTTGCCCACGCACGCCTTCTTGAAATCAAAAACACCTCAGCCCTCTTCAAAATCACACAAAGAATTCATCAATCCCCTCCTGCAACTTCCATCATCTTGGCGCAAGCCCTCACACGCCCTGCGCTTCTCGACTGGATCATTGAAAAAGGAACCGAACTGGGCGCCGCCCATTTCTGGCTGTTTCCCGGCGACCAAAGCGAAAAGAAAGAGCTGACACCTCACCAGCTTGACAGACTGCGCACCCTCATCACCTCCGCCCTCAAACAATGCGGCCGGCTCTACCTTCCCACCTTGGAGCTCAAACCACCCCTCTCCAAATGGGAAAAGCCCTCCGGCACACTCCTCTATGGCTCATTATCTCCCGACGCAAAACCCCTCTCAACCTACCCCTCGCCCGTCATCATGACGATCGGCCCTGAGAAAGGATTTTCTGACCAAGAACATCTCACCTTAAAAAAACTCTACGCCGTTCCCGTCACGCTCCATCCCAACATCCTCCGCGCTGAGACCGCAGCCCTCTGCGCCCTCTGTCAGCTTAGTTTCCTAACTCATTAATATTAAGACATTAAAATAAATTATTGTAATAAAATAATATTTACTATATAATAGTTATTATAAAATTTAAAAAAGGGATAATTATATGACTTTATCATCATTACCAACCGATGCAAGCGTTAGAATTCTTACAGCTCCACCGATTAACGCACAAACCCTATGTTCCATGCGCCTTGTATGCAGGAACTTCAAAGAAGTAATAGATGATGAAAGCCCCCAAAACCCTATTTGGAAAGTCTTAAGCCTGCGAGAAGGACTGCGTGAAATGACCACAGAGGAACGGGACTCTCAGACTTATCAAAAGTTCTATCAAAGAAACTGGATCTTTATCCAGCTTACAATTCCTGGCAAGATTCCTACAAAAGACTGCGGTACCTGGAACCATCGATTTATTTCAATTCTGCAAAGAGCTCTCCGACTGGGGCATCAAACGCTTGTCTGCCAGTTATTAGGCGAGAGAAATAGTCCGCGTTTTCATCTTCCCGGCAGCGGCGGGCTGGATGATTGCATTTTCGATGTAGCAGCAGGCGCCGGTTGTCAAGCCGTCGTATCCTTTTCCGTAAAGCACGTAGAAGACTGGAGAGCGCAAAAAGCTCGCAAAAGTGCTGCATCGAACGGGCAATTGCAGGTCGTTGAGCAATTATTCGTCTTTGATCAAAGAAATTGGGGTCCTGTACTACCAATAGCGGCAGGAAAAGGCCATATTGATATTGTTAGGTTTCTCTTAGAAAACTCCAACGATCTTGACTCTAAAGAAGAAGCATATTTAATAGCGGTCGTAACAGATCAACAGGAAATTGCGGGTCTCTTGCACAATTTTATACGTGAAGAAATGCGGGCACCGTCAGTTCAAGACAACATGAAGAAAGAATTTCAAGAGAATTTTGAGAGCTTCTTAGACTACCACGGCAATATTCCCCAAATGCTGGAGATCATATGTAATACGGACCCATTTCGAACCCTGTCAGATGAAGACCTCACGATACTAATCGAAAAACATATAAACTGGCCTAGCTTGATCGAGGTCCTTTTAACTCATAAAATATTGGGGCCAAGAATTCTCTCAAATGAAGGTTGCATCGGCATGATTATAGGTTCTATAAAAAAATCTCCTCTGATGAGCTATAAAGCTGAGACCATGATACAGCTTTTACATGGAATGCATCGGGCCAGCCAGCTCCGGCTTATTCAACAAACGACGTTTGACACTTTTTTTAAGATCATCTTCTTAAGGGCAATAGGAAGCTGCGACGATGAACTCGTCGAATTCGTGCTCAGCAGCAAAATGGTTGATATACCCGAGGATATAGCAAAGCTGATTGTGAAGCATATCAACAATCCTTACCCCGTCGTATCTTCAGACATTCTTCTCAAAGCTTGCCAGAGCCGTGACGAGACGCAGTGGCTCTTTAATCTTTTGAAAGAGTTGACCTAAGGAGCAATTGTCAAACGCTCTCAACCTACCTCTGCGCCCTTAGCCAGCTGAGTATGATACTTTCGATGTAAAAGTTTCGAATTTTACGAACACTGAGAAGACAGAGACACAAAAGCACAGAAAAAATCCTAATTCTCCCCCTCTGCGCTTCTGCGTCTCTGTCTTCTCAGTGTTCGTAAAATTCGAAACCTCAACAAAAAAAGCTCTCCACTTTCAACGTAGCAACTAATTTATTTTTCTGATAACTTGATAGCAAATGTTTTCCAAATACCTTGACCCAAAGAATGATGTTGCTTTCAAGAAGATCTTCGGCACGGAGAAAAACAAGGATATTCTGATCCATTTTCTCAACGACATGATCACGTTTAAAGAACGCGGCACCATCGTTTCAGTCACCTTCTTAAAAACTGTACAAGATCCCGAGACAGCCGCCAAGAAAACCAGCATCGTAGATATCCTGTGCAAGGATGAAAAAGGGAACCACTACATCGTAGAGATGCAAGTCGCCAAAGAAAAAGGGTTTGAAAAAAGAGCGCAATACTACGCCTCCAAAGCCTACATCTCGCAAGCCAATGCCGGAGGCGCCTACCATGACCTTAAAGAAGTCATCTTTCTTGCAATCGCCGACTTCGTGATGTTTCCACAGAAACCTGCCTACAAGTCCGATCATGTTATTCTCGACAAAGAAAGCCACGAAAATGATTTAAAAGACTTTTCGTTTACTTTTTTAGAGCTACCTAAGTTCAATAAAGACATCGACCATCTTTCCAACATGACTGAAAAATGGGCCTATTTTTTCAAGCATGCCGAGTCGACGTCCTTGGAAGATACCTTAAAACTCATTGGCGACGACGAAATTATAGAAAGAGCCTATAAACAGCTCGATCGTCTCACGTGGAATGATGCCGAACTGTTAACCTACGACCAAGCCGAAAAATATGAAGGCGCCTATATCGCTTCCATGGCACAAAAATTCGACGAAGGATTTGATAAAGGCTTTGGCACGGGCTTTGGCAAGGGAACGCTCGAAGGCATGATCCAGGAAAAAATGAACACCGCCCGGAGCATGCTCGCGAAAAATTTTGAAATCTCCGCCATTGCAGAGGTCACCGGCCTCAGTGAAAGCGAAATCAACAAGCTTACTTAAAAGACCTCTTGCGTAACTAAGGTTCTGTCGATTTTCGGGTTCTTTTGAGCCTATTTTTGATTTTTTTCGCAGGGGTAATATCATTTTCACAGATATGACCCCTGCGAAAAAAATCGAAAATCGGCCAAAATAATCCCGAAAATCGACGAACCCTTAGTTACGCAAGAGGTCTAATACTCTCAACAATTAAAGTATTAGTCGTTCCCTTGTTTAAGAAAGGCGTGCCTGTTGTAATCACAATAAGGTCGCCTTTTTTCACAAGTTTGTGCTCTAAAGCATAGCGGCTTGTGAAAGCGATTGCTTCTTGCAGCGTCAAGGAGGGTCCGGCAAGGAGTGGAATGACACCCCATTCAAGCGCCAGCTGATGATAGGTCTTTTCGTTGGGAGTCAGAGCTATCACCGGCATCTCGGGACGGAAACGGGAAATAAGCCGCGCGGTGGCGCCTGTAGAGGTAAAAACAAAGATCGCCTTCGCCTCTGCCCGGTACGCCGTCTGAACGGCAGCCGACGCCACCGATGTCCCGACATTGGAAAACCCCAGCGACACGTTCTGATCGTAATATTCACGGTAATCAAAATCGAGCTCCGTCTGCTTAATGACCCGTTTCATCATGCTCACAGTCTCTATTGGGTATTTTCCGACGGCCGTTTCACCGGAGAGCATCACAGCCGACGAACTGTCGTAGATCGCATTGGCGACATCGGAGACTTCCGCTCTTGTGGGGCGTGGATTTTGGATCATCGATTCGAGCATCTGCGTTGCCGTCACAACAGGCTTTGAAACCTCGCAGCATCTGCGGATCATCATCTTTTGGAGCGGAGGCACTTCCTCAATCGGCAGTTCCACGCCGAGATCGCCCCGTGCGACCATGATCCCGCCTGCCGCCTCTAATATTGAATCAAAATTCTCAACGCCTTCCGCACTCTCGATCTTGGCCATGACTAAAATATCGGATTTCCCCTTTACAGCCAGCAACTTTTGAATTTCCTGCACATGCTCTGCCGATCTGATAAAAGAAGCTGCAATCCAGTCGGCATTTTGCTCGCAGGCAAAAGTAAGATCTTTCACATCTTGCGGCGTCATCGCAGAAAGCTTCACCTGTGCTTCCGGCAGCGTGACGCTCTTATGACTTTTGAGTGTGCCGGGATTTATAACTTGGAATTCGACGCCATCCGCCGTCAGCTTGGTCACTTTGCCTTCGATATAGCCGTCGTCGAAAAGAAGCTTCATGCCGACTTCCATCGAATCGAAAACCTCCGCCGGCGTCAGTAGTATCTGACCTGCAGATTTGATCTTCCGAACTAGCTGGACCTTATCGCCTGCCTTCACATGAAGGCCGTCTCCTTCAATGTCACCGAGCCTGATTTCAGGACCCTTCGTATCGACCATGATGGCCAGCGGTATTTTCCTTGCCTCGCGCGCTTTTTTAAGCCGCGCGATCACCTCTCCATGCTCCTGATGGGTTCCATGGCTGAAATTGATCCGGGCGACGTTCATCCCGGCATCAATCAGTTTCAATATCGTCTCGTACGAGGCAACCGACGGCCCCATCGTACAAATAATCTTCGTGCGTGTCATACTCGCCACTATAGAAGATTTTTAAAGCTCCGGCAAGTTAAAACAACCCATCAATAATAATTTGAGTTTCGCATAAATATTTTAATTGATAGCTGGTATTGTAAATTTTTTTTGCCATGGTCGTTTTAATATATTTTTGTTATAATCTTTGCCAACAAGACTATTTATGAAGGAATAAATGATGAGTAACAATATTGATGTTAAAAGTGCAGCGGCTCAATTTACTAAGGCGAGTTTAGATCTTGCCTATGCAACGCTTCACTATCCGTTGACAGGCAGCTGGAAACGGCTTGTTATTGCAGGACCTGTGGTTTTGCTACTGGCTTCAGGGACAGGTGCGCTGGTTTATTCAGTTACGATAGGCATTTTTCGTGGTGTTTTGAGCGGAATTTATAAAGGCTCGCAAAGCGTGTATAATACATGTTTTAGAGGCCATCCGGGTCCCCGTGTACAACCTCAACCTCCAAGACCTTTTAACTTCCCTTTACCTCCACCTCAACCCCCTGTAGCGGCTAACGCACAACCCGCTCCGGCCGCACCGGCACAAATACTGCCCCCCCCTCAGGAAGAAATTGCAAAAATGAGAAATGAAGCGCTCCTCAAATTGCTCCCCCACATTGAAAAGTATGCGCTCGATCCTTTAATGCAACGAAAAGAGATCCAAGATCTTTGCTCGCAAGAAAAATTGAAACAATGGCTCCACAGCATGACTTTATGCCTCCTGGGGTTAACATGGGACAAACTCGAAACACAGTATGTTCAATTTAGAAATCCACCTCTTGAGACGGTCGACTCCATCATCGAACAAGTCAAAAAAATGAACCCAGCAATGGGCGCATTATTCGAACAAAAAAAGACGCTTGAAAACTACAAAGAGATTTTAGTAGCAATCGGAGACAGCGGTCTTCCCATCAGCGATAAAATGGCGCTAACCGCATTTTACTATAGTTTAGATGCTATTTTGAATAAGTCTGGTGACGAAGTCACACAAAGAGATGACAAAATCAAGATCAATCGAGCGTATTTTGCCAAATATTTAAGCGCAAGCGCCTACTCACTGCAGCACATCACCGAAGCCGTCGAAGTTTGGGTGAAAGCCTTAAAAGAGCCCCAACCTGCACCTGTATCTGATGAATCTGCCGTAGCATCTCCGCAAGCTCAACCTATCGAAAGCGATCTTTCTGCAAAGGTGGCTGAAGTAAAAGAGACGCTTAAAACAGAGCTGACAAACCAGTATTTAATCCCTCTTTGGAATAGTAAAAGTGAAGAGCGGTACCAGGCAGTGCTGACAGAAGCTCCCGAAGAGAGTCGTCAATTATGCCAAGATTACATTTATGGAACTGTGACCGAAAAATACTTTTTGGAACACGCGCAAAGCTTTAAACTTTCTACCTCACTAACCTCTAAGATTTTTTTCATGCGAGCTGTCTTTGTCATGGGGAACGATGAAGAGGCGCTCCGTCAATCGACGCAGGCAATCATAGAGTCCGTCTTTGTACAACTTCAACCCACTCTCACCGAAGCATTAAATAAAGCGTCAAACGCAATTTCTCAAATTCCTCTCCAAAAAGTCGTTCCTCCGATGATGGATCAAGTGATTCAGATACTGCAGTGCTGCAAAATCTTGCAGGGCCTCTATAAGAACCCCAATACGTTGGAAGACAGCTTTATTGTTTCGCCAGCACCAAGTGATGTCAACAACGACAACAATGCTCCACAAGATGATTTTGTCATGGCTGGCGGCAGTTTGCTTGAGAATATCATCACAGTTGTACAGCAAGCAAAGGGAGATGCATTCGACTATGAGAATCTGAGAGAACTTTTTAGTGGAATGAAGCCTCATCTTTCCGGAAGAAAAATTGTCGAAGAGCTGAAAGAAAACGGCATTCCGATCCACCCTATCGTATTTCAAAGTTTTGACACTCCTCAGTGGGAGAGAAACTGGATTCACGGAACCAAAGAAAGGTTCAAAACCGTTTTACGCATCTACGCGATAAGTATTCTCAACGCGAAGGAAGCTGGGTCTCTAGACTTTTCAAAAGCAACTTGGAAGCACAGGAGCCCACCCTCATCAGTAAGCTATTCTCTATCCCGGCAAAATTGCATTCCTTCCCCGTGCTCGAAGAAATTATGTCGGTTCTCTTCATGGGAGTGGAATCTGCTTTTGAGAGCAAGGGTATTGACATAGCCCAGAAAACCCTGAACGACTACACTTCAACCGGCGATCTCAGTTCATTGATTGGTGTTAAAGTGGTGAAAAAGCTTATCACTAAGGATAAAGCTAAGTGGAGCAAAAATCTCCCTGTTCTTCAAGAAGCTTATCAATATCTCCATCCTGAAGAGAAAAAGATCATTGATAAACACTTAAAGGTTGTATTTGGACCTGCATATGACACCAATGAAATTACCTCAATAGACGTGTCAGAAAAAACTCTTCCCTCCTTGCAAGCGAAGAAAATTGTAAATCGATGATGAACCAAATGCTTGCACTGCTGGCATCATTAGAGAAAAATACCGAGGCATATAAAACCATTGTTCAAGGTGTTCAAAAAATCAAAAGAGAACATGAACTGCTGAAATTTGAGAGAGTCAGAACCCTCGTAACTACCGTTGCAGAGATGAGCATAGATCTGCCAGAAGAAATAAAACAGATCATTACGAAGACCATTTTTGAAGCAATGCCTTTATTGACATGTCAAGAACTTGTCAAACATTGGATTTTTTCAATTGTCGATCTTTTGGTGAAAGAACTTGAAGAAACAACTCGTCCAAAAAAAGATACGGATCCTCATGACCCATTTCAAGAAACGACTCTTACTGAGTTGATTCCGGATGCTCGCAAGAGTGACTTCCTTGCTTCTTTAACATCACTTGTTCAATCTGATTACACGAGTCTAAGCGGATTAGGGGTGAATGCTGCGGCAGGATTAACATGGTTATTAAGAAACGCCGTTACTCGGAAAGTAGATGCATTTGTGTGGAACAAGTTTTCCGCATATGTAGATGCAAAAATCTCCCCTCAAATCATCGCAGATACAGTGATCGACTTTTTATTAGACTTCGGAAAAGACAAGAATAGTCTTTCCGATTCGATCATCGATGTGCTGAAAGAGCATGTGGCAGATCCTAGAAAGCCAGAAAATAGAGAGTAATTGTCCTTGTATTGTTAATTAAAGTTTAATATAACAAGCGCAGATGAAATATTGGCCGCTTGTCACCCTCATTCTGATTTCAGCCCTTGCTGCATCAGCGCTTTCCCCCCATTTTGAGATGCGAAGCTGGATGCACTACTTTATGGGATTTTTCCTGTGCCAGTTTGCGATGCTGAAGCTATTTCACCCAGCCGGCTTTGCAGAAGGTTTCCAAAAGTACGACCTGATCGCCATGAAGTTCCGTCTCTATGCGTTTATCTATCCGCTGATCGAGCTGGGACTGGGCCTTGGATACCTCTCATTTTTTGCCCCCTACTTGATCTACGTCATCACCGTACTTGTTCTAGGAATTGGAGCCGTCGGCGTCATCAAGGCTTTGTTCAAAGGCCTAGACCTTCGCTGCGCCTGCATGGGCACGGTCCTCGATGTCCCGCTCTCCACCGTCACCCTCACCGAAGATCTCGTGATGGTCGCGATGGCGCTGATGTTAATGTTTAATCTATAATAATCCCCAAATGATCCAAGAGAGAGAGCACCCCGGGCGATGAAAACCTCGCGCGTTTGAGGACATTTGTGGTCGGATCGATCGAGTAGTTTAGAGCGTCAGTAAAAACGGCTTTGGTGAGGTTGCAGTTGTGGAAAGTGGTGCCGGCAAGATCGGAGCCTGTGAAGACAGCCTCGGTCAAGTTGGTATGGGAGAAATGCGCTTCACGGACCAGGCAATTTAAAAAGCTGGTCCCTTTCATCTGAAGGTCGGAGAAGTTTGCAAGGTCGATGAGGCAGTTTTTGAACTTTATAGAGAAAAAGAGCGGATCGACTTTGGAAAAGTTGACGCCGACAAGTTTGCAGTTTTCAAACTCCACTTCTTGAAGGCGGGCCCCATCCAGCTTGATCAGGCTCAAGTTGCACCCCAGGAACTTGCAGCCGATGAGTTTTGCATTCATCAGCAGGCTTTGGGACAGGTCGCAGCTTTCAAAAATTACACGAGAAAAGCTCGTCCCCTTGAGGTCGGAGCTGATGCATACCTCTTTTTTGAACGTCTGATTTTCAAAATATTTTTCTTTGATCATTTCTTACAATATTATCCTTTTACGGGCTGTTATGCTATTATTGATTATCACTAAGGAGAGCACGATGACCACACACAGGTTAAATCATTCATTTATCGTCTTCGAAAACGCGCTCCTGCAATTACAGGAGAACGCAAAGAAAGGCCCTGTCTCAGTAAAAACGTTTCTGACAATTTTATCAGGGAAAGGAAAAGTTTTTCTCCTTATTCTAATATCTCTTTTTTTCAGCCAAATCCCCATCATTGCCCTCCCTTTTGGGTTGTTTATTTGCTATATCGGAATCCGTATCGCATTGGGCCACAATAAAATATGGCTTCCTCATAGTTTACTTGAAAAACGAATTCCCTCTTATATTTTGAAAAAAGCCTTAAACCAGCTTATTAATTTTTGGAAATTCATGAAAAAATGGACTTATCCTCGTTATCCATGGGCAAGCCAGCATGTTGTAATGCGCAGAATGAACGGGATTATGATTGCTCTTGTAGGAATTTCTCTAGCCATTTCCCCTCCGATTCCCTTTGGAAGCATGGTGGCCTTTGTAGCACTTTTCTTGATGGGGATTGGACTTCTCAACGATGATGCGGTTTATATCCTTCTCGGATATGGATTTACTCTTTTCTATTTAAGCTGTGTGGTGGTGGCTCTTCACTTCTTTTCTCTATCCAAGTTGATCGAACTTTTTAGATAGGGAGGAAAAAGAAGGGGTTACCTTCCTTTCCCTCTAAAGCCGATTTCTTAATCGTCTTTTTTATGTTTACCGGTCATTTTTTTAATGTGATGTTCAGCAGACTCTTCTAACTCTTCCGCCTTACTCTTTACGTCTTCTTCCAGTTCAGTCAATTTATCAATAATTTTTTTCCTAAGCTGTCGTCCTTTTTGTGTTGTAAAGAGCATCGTTGTCAAAGCTCCAATAGCGCCTCCAACAAGAGCGCCCATGAGAAACCCAGGTGATTTGTGATTTTCGAACATGAAAAACCTCTCTTTGTTAAACTTTTTAAATATACTTATTGCAGCAGAGTTCATGGGAAGTTGATTTAACTGATTAATTTAAGGGGAAAGAAGAAGTCATCTCCCTTCCCCATTAAAACAGCCCTTCCTTAATCGTCTTTTTTGTGTTTTCCGGCTAATTTTTTCAAATGATGTTCAGCAGAGTCTTCTAACTCTTCTGCCTTATTCTTAGCCTCTTCTTGCAGTTCAGTCAATTTATCAACAATCTTTTTCCTGACCTGATGTCCTTTTTGGGTGGTAAAAAGCAGTGTTGCCAAAGTGCCGACAGCACCTCCAATCAGAGCGCCTAATACAAATGCATTTGACTTGTTATTTTCGAACATAATCCACCTCTATTTTTTTAAATTTTGTAATAAACTGACTCCGGAAGAAATCCAATTCAAAACGCCACTCCAAAGATCGCCTTTTGAGGGCAGTGCATTTTGAATTTCTCGAGTCACATCATTAAAACTTTCTATCTTGCTGTTTTCCAGCTCTGCTCCCACTTCACTAATCACTTTACCGATTTTGTGAAGAATAGGCGTTTTGTGGTTTTGGGCTGCTTTGATCACACAAAAAACACCAACACCAATTACAGCACCAAGCGCCACACCTAATACTAGTTTTTTTGAATAATTGTTTTCATTTGACATAGTTTTTTATAAACTCCTTTGATTTTTTGACTAATGTAAAACCAGTTGATATCCAGTCGATTAACTGAGGAACTGTCTTATCATGGGAAGACTGTTCATCCGAATCATCAAAGCGGGAAATAAGACGACTCATTTCCGTGGTAATTTGATGAATATCGGTTTGAATAAGCAAAAGAGCTTGTCTGAATTTTATAAGAGCATAAATCAAAAAAACAACTAGCGTAACGAGAGCAATTGCAATAACTATCAAGGAGATTTCAGTAACCATAATTCCTCCTGTATTTATTTAATCCCCTTTTTCATGATTGTAGCGATTTTATCATCTACATCGTCAACGATGATGCAGATATCCAAAAAATTAATCAATAAAAAACAAGTTTCATGCCAATTTATTGAGAATTCCTCTATCATGGTTTTATCTATGAAAATTGTTTTGAAAAAAGTGCGGGTTCACAACCTCAAATCGGTTGATTTGACACTCGATCCTTTTCAGCTGATTGTCTTCACCGGCGTCTCGGGCTCCGGCAAATCGTCGCTTGCGTTTGACACGATCTATACCGAGGGGCAAAGGCGGTATGTCGAGTCGCTCTCCACCTATGCCAGAAGACATTTAGGCGATTTCCCAAAACCGGACGCCGACCGCGTCGAAGGAATTTCTCCAACGATCGCCATCGAACAGAAAACAGCCGGCAGAACCCCACGCTCAACCGTTGCTACGATGACCGGCATTTATGATTTTCTGCGAGTGCTTTTTGCCAGGGGCTCTATCGCGCACTGCCCCGTGAGCGGGGAGCCGGTTGCGCCTCAGAGCACGGCGCATATTTTTGCCTCGCTCAGCGCGCTTCCTCAAGGCACCAAACTCATTATTTTAAGCCCCTATGCGCGCGGTAAAAAAGCTGAATTCAAAGAAGAGTTTGCCGAGCTGCAGCGGAAAGGTTTTACGCGGGTAAGACTCGACGGAACGATCATCGAGCTGACGGAGTCTCTCTCAATTGATAAACAGAAACCGCATGATGTCGATCTTGTGATCGACCGGATTGCGCTGCCGGATAATGACAGGCTGAAAGAGGCTGTTACCCAAGCGCTTGAGTTGGGATCGGGACTCATGAGCGCTTATAACACCGGCACCAAAGAAGAGCTTTTATTTTCTCAGCACGCCTACGCCAAAAAATCAGGGCTCTCGTATCCGCCGCTCGAGCCGCACGACTTTTCATTCAACCATCCGATCGGCATGTGCCCGATGTGCCAAGGGCTCGGCGTCTACCGCGCTTTTAGACTGGGCAAAGTGATCGATCCGAATCTCAGCATCGAAGAAGACTGCTGCTCGATTGCCCCTTCGTACAAAACCGTGCGCTTTGGAAATATTTATGACAATTTAGCGCGCATTTACGGATTTAAGATCGACACGCCCTGGAAAAAAATTCCCGAAAAAGGGAAAGAGGCATTCTTAAACGGCATCGATGCCAAGTGGACCCGGATGCTCTTTGCCCATCCCCACAAAAGATCGCGCTGGACCGAATATGTGCACTGGGACGGCGTTCTGAAAGAAGCGATGGGCCGGTACAATTCCGCCACCAGCGACGTCTATCGGCAAAACATGGAAGCGCTCATGGAAGAAGCCGTCTGCCCCAGCTGCCATGGAAGCCGGATCAAACCTTATCCTTCTGCTGCCAAGATCCAGGGAAAGACCATTGCAGAGATTACCAACCTTCCGATTGAAGAAGCTGCTCCATTTTTCAAGAAAGTGCCGCGAAATACTGTCACAGAAGAGCTTCTCAAAGAGATCCAGCGCAGGCTGGAGTTTCTACTCGGTGTTGGACTTGGATATCTGACGCTCGACCGCACAGCGCCCACGCTCTCCGGCGGAGAAGCGCAGCGCGTCCGCCTCGCCTCCCAGATCGGCTCGGGCCTTGTCAGCACGACCTATGTTTTAGATGAGCCCTCCATCGGCCTGCACCCGATTGACAACAACCGTTTGTTAAATACCCTCAAAGCCCTCCGCGATCAAGGCAATACTGTTATTGTCGTCGAGCACGATGCCGAGACGATTTTTGCAGCTGACACCGTCGTCGACATCGGACCGCTCGCCGGATCCGCCGGCGGAGAAGTGCTCTATGCAGGACCTGTCGAAGGACTCTTAAAATGCGAACGATCAATCACCGGCGACTATCTTGCCGGACGAAGGCATGTCACGCTTCCTAAAAAACGGCGCAAACCTAGTGAAAAAAAGCTCACAGTCCGCGATGCGACCCATCACAATCTAAAAAAAATCACCGTCTCGATTCCTCTCGGGCTTTTTGTCAGCGTCACGGGAGTCTCTGGCTCAGGAAAATCGTCTCTCATTTCAGATATTCTTTATCCGTACCTTGCCAATAATCTGCAAAAAGCCGAGCTTCGTGTCGGCGCCCACAAATCGATCGAAGGGATTGAAAATGTCGACAAAGTGATCGGCATCGATCAAACGCCGATTGGAAAAACACCCCGCTCCAATCCGGCGACTTACATCAAACTGTTCGATGAGATCCGCGATCTTTTCAGCCAGCTTCCTGAAAGTTTATCTCTTGGCTATAAACCGGGACGGTTTAGCTTCAACGTAAAAGAAGGCTCGTGCCCCCACTGCAGCGGCATGGGCATGGTCAAGATCGACATGGACTTTTTAGATGACGAGTGGACGACCTGCACCCACTGCGAAGGGCGCCGGTTCGATGACAAAACGCTTGCCATCCGCTTCAAAGGGAAAAGCATCCACGACGTGCTTGAAATGCCTGTTACCGAGGCCGCCCAATTTTTTGAATCGATCCCCTCTATCAAGACCAAACTCGACACGCTTTTAAAAGTCGGCCTTGATTACCTCAAGCTCGGCCAGCCGTCTCCCACGCTCTCCGGCGGTGAAGCGCAGCGGATCAAACTCGCCAAAGAACTCTCGCGACCCTCCACCGGAAAAACCGTTTACCTTCTTGATGAGCCCACGACAGGACTTCATTTCCACGACATCGGTAAACTGATTGAGATCTTGCAGTCTCTCGTTGATCGCGGCAATACCGTGATCGTAATTGAACACAATATGGATCTGGTCAAAGCTACCGACTGGATCATTGAACTCGGCCCTGAAGGCGGCGCTAGAGGCGGAAAACTTCTTGCAGAAGCGGCTCCCGACAAGATCGCCAAAGGAAAAACACCGACAGGCATCGCCCTTTCAGAAAAATTCCATTTCTCCGATCACAAACGGGCGAAAATCGATCCCGTCACTGACATTGTGGTTGAAGGCGCCTGCCAAAATAATCTCAAATCGGTGGACGCTAAAATTCCCCGCGGACAGATCACGCTTTGCACCGGACCCTCCGGCTCCGGAAAAAGCTCGTTTGCCTTTGAGACCATCTATGCCGAAGGGCAGCGCAGATACGTCGAATCGATGTCGCCGTTTGCAAGACAGTTCATCAAACAGATGCCAAAACCTAAAGTCGAACGCATCGACGGCCTCTCGCCTGCCATTGCCATCGAACAAAAAAATCATGCCGGGAATCCCCGCAGCACCGTCGGAACCATGACCGAGGCATACGATTTTCTGCGCATTCTGTTTGCCTATCTTGGAACGCCCTACTCCCCTCAAACCGGCGTCAAGCTCGAAGCCGTCACCGTCCGCTTTGTTGTAGAAAAAATCATGCAGCTTCCCGCAAAAACAAAGCTGCACATCCTCTCGCCCCTCAAACTGAAAAAAGGCGAATCATTCGCTGAGTTTGCAAAAAGGCTCCAAGCGCAAGGGTATCTGCGTATTCGTCTGAACGGCGCGTACAAAGAGCTGGATGAGGAGATCGCCTACGATGAGATGAAAAAAAATGAGCTCTTCCTCGTCATCGACCGGTGTATACTAAGTCCTGACTCGACTCCCCGTCTTTTAGAAGCAATTGAACACGCGACGACCTTCTCAAAAGGTGTCGTCACGATTGAAGCAGAAGGAAAAGATCACTATTTTAACCTCGCCTTTTCTGATCCGACCACCGGCATTTCATATCCGTCAATCACACCGCACACATTTTCATTCAACACCGAAAACGGCATGTGCCCCGACTGCTTGGGGCTCGGGTTTCAATTCGGCATCGACCTCAAAGGACAAAAAGAACTCCTCGCCCTCTCCCCGATTGGCCTGCTGCGCCATCTGTGGAAAGAGACTACAACCGCCTATGCACTCAGCTTGATTGAAGAAATGATGCTCCATTATGACATCGATCCCGACCTTCCGCTCAAAAAACAACCTCCCGAACATCTGCAGCTTTTCTTCCAGGGGCCGATGAAACGTAAAAATTTTGAATGGCTGGGTCTTAGCCACGTCCTTGGAAAAGCCGCCAAGCTCCGCACCGAATACCGCGACGCGTTCGCTCCGCTCCTGACGCAAGCGACCTGCCTCGGATGCCAAGGAAGCAGACTCCATCCCCTTGCTCGCAGCGTCAAGATCGAGCAGACTTCTATTGCTGAATTCTGCCGCATGCCTGTGGACCGCGCCATCAAACTGATGGAGAGATGGGATGTCACACCTTACTTAAATGAACCGTATCAGCAGCTGAAGCACAAGCTCCACTTTTTAGAGGCCATCGGTCTGGGTTACCTCTCTCTCGACCGCAGTGCACCGACGCTCTCCGGCGGCGAGACGCAGCGCATCCGCCTCTCCCGCCAGCTCGGCAGCGGCCTCACAGGATGCCTTTACGTCCTCGACGAGCCAACAATCGGGCTCCACCCAAGGGATAACCTTAAACTCAATACCGCTCTCTTAAAACTCAAAGATATGGGCAATACGCTCATCCTGGTCGAACACGACCCGCTCACGATCCAAATCTCCGATTATATTTTGGACTTTGGACCTAAAGCCGGAAAAGAGGGTGGCAAGATCACTGCGCAAGGAACGCTTCCTGAAATACTAAAAAATCCCCATTCAATCACCGGAGCGTATCTCTCCGGCCGGCTCAAAGTTCCCGTGCCTGAAAAACGGCGCAAACCGAAAGATTATTTCCCGCTCGTCGACTGCTCCGTTCACAACCTCAATCATTTTACTCTAAACCTGCCCGTGGGGGTTTTCACATGCCTCACCGGCGTCTCAGGCAGCGGAAAATCAACCCTTTTGCATGACGTCCTCAGGCCCGCCGTTGAAAAAGATATCGAAGCGACGCCCTGGAACCAGATGATCGTGCTCGAGCAAAACCCCCTCGGCCAAACCAATCGATCCGATGTCTCTACCTACGTTGAACTCTTAACTCCTCTGCGCCACCTTTTTGCTTCCCTTCCCGGCGCCAAAACAAAAGGGCTCGAAGCCAAATATTTCAGCTTCAACCACAGGCGCGGCATGTGCCAAACGTGCCAAGGACACGGCACGCAGCTAATCCAGCTCCAGTTCCTGCCTCCCGTTAAAATTCCCTGCCAGGCGTGCCATGGATTCCGCCTAAATCCCCTCTCGCTCACCGTCGAATACAAAGGCAAACACCTCGGCCATGTGCTCCAAATGACAGCCCTCGAAGCAAGACCCTTCTTCGACGCGTTCCCAAAAATTGTGAAAATACTCGACACGCTGATCGCCGTCGGACTTGATTATCTCCAGCTCGGGCAGGAAGTCGCCACCCTCTCCGGCGGCGAACAGCAGCGCATCCGCCTCTCGCGCGAGCTCGCACGACGCTCTTCCGGTAAAACCCTCTACCTCCTCGACGAACCCACTGTTGGACTCCACAGCGACGACATCGTCAAACTCCTAAAAATCTTCCATCAGCTCGTCGACCGCGGCAACACCCTTGTCGTCATCGAACACAACCTCGACGTCATCAAAAATGCAGACTACCTCTTTGACCTCGGCCCCGACGCCGGCATTGACGGCGGCCAGCTCATCGCGGAAGGCACTCCAGAACAGGTTAAAGAGAATCCTAAATCCGTCACCGGAAAGTATCTTTAACTTACCTTTTCGAAAAGTAGATCTGTCGATTTTTGAAATCGATGAACACGACGTGATCGGTCAAGAAGTCCATGCCAAGAATGGCATCTACATGAAAAGGAAGTTTTATTGGAATCTTGCAGAATTCAATGGGACCGAACTCTCTGTCATTAATCTTGACCGATGAGATTTTTTTATAATTTTTTTCCTTCCGGACTATCTTACTAATGGTTTTGCCTTTAACCTTGTTGCTATTGAGAAAATTAATCGTACATCCCGTATCTAGAACGCAACGAAGGGGTCCCTTAGAAGTGATTATTTCAAACTCAATTAGTTCTCGATCGTCAAGCATCGGGACTTTTGTGAATTTCTCTACAGAGTATCCTTGATTTTTGAAGGTCTCAATGCTATCGCAAACTGCAATTGTCGAGCATCCCAAGTCAAGCAATAATCCGGTTTGATGAAAAATCCTCCACCCTATTGTGCCGGCAACCACAGGCAAACTTGGATCTTTTTTTATGTTCAAAAGGGTTTCTTCATTAAATTGAGCATCTTCTTTGCTAAGTCTCATAGGAGCAAATGTAATAGGACCCAGTTTCATTTTGGGTATATCATATACATCATTCGTATAGATGTTTCCCTTTAATCCACAAGTTGATTTTGTATTAAAAAACGTTTTATCTTTGATCTTTAGCCAAAACTCGTCGAGAATACTGATATAACCATCAGATCCAAGATCCAGTCTAAAAAGCATTTGATTATTCTCTACTTCAACATTAAAACAGGGAATATTACCTTCAGTAAACACCTCAACCTGCAGTGGAACATAATAAGCATCCTTTGCCAATTTGTCAGCATGTACTATTGCGTACTTGCTGCTGTGTGGATCTTTAAAAAAACAAAAAACAGAGAAAATCAAAACACCCAAAACAATGCAAATGCCAAGTATCCACTTTATTTTAGGTGTTCGGCTCATGTTTATCTATTTTGAGTATCCGTATTGTTTGTTGAAGTTCCTCCTCCAATGTCGATTGTAGTCGTTCCATCATCACGGGTCGTTACATCAACATGTGCTTTTGAGTTATCGTTGCTTACTTCACCACTTACGTAGAACTCAAATTTAGTGCCTTCATTTCCACCTATTGTAAGTGTAACTCCAACTTCAGCAGATGCATCAGTATTGCTACTGCGTTTAGCAATAACAGTCTCCCCTCCCCACATTGTATTGGAGAATAGGTCTTCTACTTTTCCATCATGATAATCTTGGGAAAGATATGAAACATCTTTGCCAACAAGACTTAGATCCTTATCTGCACCAAAAGCGATTGACTTGTGGTAATCAGCTTTAGGGATGTATGTGTCGAATGAAGGATTCGACCACGAGCTTGAATCAATCTCATCACTTCTATCCAGATCAACGTACATAACGCCTCCTTTTTTTGGACATTTCGAGTCTTGAATATTTTGAATATTATGTCAAAAAAATTCTCATTTTAGGAATTGGGATTACAAAAATTAGGCTCCAAAAATGCACTCGGTGAGAATCAATGACTTATTGAATTAAATGACCTTTAATTCCTTCCCAATTTTTTCGAAAGCTTGAATGGCTTGATCGAGGTGTGACGTGTCATGCCCTGCGGACATCTGGGTCCGGATGCGGGCCTGGTCTTTGGGAACAACGGGGTAAGAGAAGCTGATGACATAAAGCCCCTCGTTTAGAAGGCGTCTTGCCATTTCAGAGGCGATCTTGGCATCGCCCAGCATCACGGGGATGATGGGATGGGAGCCAGGCACAAGGTTAAAGCCCAGTTTTTCCATGCCGCTTCTAAAATGAAGGCTGTTTTGACGCAGTTTCTTGCGCAGGTGATCGCTGGATTCGACGATGTCGAGCACTTTGAGCGTGGCTGTCGCGATCACGGGAGCGAGCGAATTGGAGAAGAGATACGGTCTTGAGCGCTGACGGAGCCACTCGACGATCTCTTTGCGGCCTGAGGTATACCCTCCGGAGGCGCCGCCGAGGGCTTTTCCGAGCGTTCCCGTTAAAATATCGACCCGCTTCATCACATGGCATTCTTCATGCGTTCCGCGTCCTTTTTCACCCATAAATCCGGTGGCATGCGAATCATCCACCATGACCAGGGCATCATACTTGTCTGCCAGATCGCAGATCGCTTTTAGGTTGGCGATGATGCCGTCCATGGAGAAGACGCCATCGGTCGCAATGAGCCGAAAACGGGCGTCTTTGGCTTCGATAAGCTTCTCTTCCAGATCGCGCATATCGTTGTTGTTGATATCGCAGCCGTTTAGCTTTGCAGAGGCGGATGCCGTCGATGATGCTGGCGTGGTTGAGAGAATCGCTGATCACGGCATCTTCTTCCGATAGGATCGTTTCAAAGAGGCCGCCGTTGGCATCAAAGCATGAGGAGTAAAGGATCGTATCTTCCATGCCAAGAAAGTGGCTGAGACGTTTTTCCAGCTCTTTATGCACATCTTGCGTGCCGCAGATAAAGCGGACCGATGACATCCCAAAGCCGTGATCGTGGACGGCTTTTTGCGCCGCCTTGACGAGATCGGGGTTATTTGAAAGTCCAAGGTAGTTATTGGCGCAGAGGTTGATCACCTCACGCCCATCCTGCAGACGGATGACCGCCTGCTGCGGCGAGGCGATGATCCTCTCGGCCTTGTATAGGCCCGATTCTTTAAGCTCTTCGGTTTGCTGCGCTAAATGCTGAAAAAACTTCTGTCTCATACGTCTATATATTTTACCTGCGGCTGCATCATGCGGACTACACATGTATTCAGTACCAAATTTAGAGACTAAAAAGCGTGAACCTGCAAATGCGTCATGCTCAGAACTGAAAATTTCCCATTTTTGACCTGTAACTGGCTCATAATCAATCTTTGTATGGTCTAATAATGCTAACGCGTTATAATCAAGTTGTGAAAGGAAGACAGTTTCATTAAATGGCATAAATGGAAGTCCCAGCTCTTTTCTTGTAACATAATATGTACCACTAATGCACTCTAAGCTGAAATACGAATTTGAATACTCCGGACGAATAGAAAATCCTTTGTATAGACTTTGTGAAATAATCCAAGGTTAATCATTTGATCCCGGCTTAGCTCGGTTCGTTGATCGAATCAAGTGGCAGCTCACCTGATTTTTTTCTAAAGACCTCATAAAAGCGCTCATCATATCTTCTATATTCGAAAACTGAATCTTCGTATTCTGATAGCTCTGATTCGCCTCTGTGAATGCATGGAGGCACTGAATAGTGCTCGTTCGATGTGAGCGGCAGATTATGAAGCAAAGATGTTGCCTGTAGGTTTAATGCGAAGATCTGCCATTTCTTTAGAGGTTAATAGATATAATCTTTCCCACTCCAAAGTTTTTCCTTTGGTAGGAAATAAATATGTTATTGATAAATCTCTCCTACAAATTTAGTCGTACGATCTTCCTTAACATGATGAAATGGATACATCGATCGTAATGCAATTTTACTGGCCAGCATGAGTGCGGGAACTGCAAGCGACAGGGCAACTGATTTTTTAAGGCTCGTTTTATTAGCCGCAAGCGCAATCAATGGAAGCGTTGAAGCTGCGTATAAAAGCCTGGTTATGGTGATCGTGCGTTGAGAAATCTGCTTGTCGAAATCGATAACTCCTTCGCTTTTCCCTTGTCTATAGTCTGTTATCACCTGAACTTTTTTACCGCCAAAGTAGTTATCTGCAATTTCTAGGAGACTTTGAGGGAGTGATTTAACAAATGGACCGTAGTTAACGGCTTCTCTTAAACCGACTTTTTGCATAAGGGTGCTCCTTTTAAAAATTTCGGTTGGATTATATAGGTAAAAGATTAAAAAGCAAACCCTGCACGAAGATTTCGGGCAGGGCTATATCTCGCGAGGGATCTGTTTTTCAGAAAATTCTTAAAACTCTCGCACGGCACCGGCGCCAACAGCCTCATTGAGGAGCTCTTCATTGCCGGACGAGTCGTCTAATGTAAATCTTTCGTCTTCACTTATGGCAAAACAGTAGGAACCATTAGGGCCTAATATCTTTTGAAAAGCGCCTCCTATAACAGGCACGGTACGTCCAAACGCATCCTTCAATGTTTCGACATATTGCGTACATAGAGTTTTTTTATACCCATTATATAGTTCAGGAGCAAGAAGCATGAAGACCAGGTGTTCAATAGCCTTCGGAAGTCGGTAGAGTCCTTTTCCTTTCTCTTGAATGATCGCTATCCGTTCCGCTGGAAATTTCTTACACGTATCTGCGTCTAACATGAACGTAATCCTTGCAAAATACGATTCTTCAACGGGAATGTTGCCATAAACTTTTAAGAACGCTTCGCTAATCATCGGACGAACACGCCTTGGCGCCTTCGAATATACTTGTAGTATTTTATTGATCGTTGTCGGCTGGCCATCAATCGCTTTAGGAACCAGAATATCAAACTCCAACATTACGCCAGGCCGTTCTTTTTTCGCTGAAAAGTCTGAAAATGGTTCTGATTTCTTTTTTTCTGCCGTCAAATAGTGGTCTTTATAAACTTGTTTCCAGGGGATTGGATTTCTATCTGCGTCTTTATAATGCGAAGCCACCTTTAACATTACAACGCGCAAAAATTTTCCATTTTAGTCGGCCCCAGATAGGGAACGAAGAAGACATTGTGCAGATCTTCCAAATCCTATCATCTTCTGAGATCCTCTTCCACCGCGTGCAGACCTGAGCACAGGCTCCCAAGGCTTTCGCATCTCCAGATACGATGACGACTTTATAAAAAATCTTTAGAAACACTTCATCAGGGCATGATTCATCAAACTCAGCATAAGACATTTGCGAGTTAATTCCGTTATTAGCTATTAACGACATAATACTCCCATATTATAAAGTAATTATTATAACAAAAATAAACAAATTATTATATATTTAATTTTAGTTATTGATAATAAGTGACTTATAAAACGGAAAAAAACCCTGCGCGAAGATTTCGTGCAGGGCTTTTAAAAAAACTTAGATTTTGATGAACGGCTGGCCGGGTTGACCTGGCTTGCCCGGAGTGCTTTGGCCATGGGATCCGCCTGGAAGAGCAGGACGTCCGCCGCCCGGAGGTGGCATATCTTGAGGCTCGCGGCCTTCAGAGATGTCTTTCGCACGTTTTCTCCAACGCTCTACGGCTTCAACGAAAATCGGAGCGAAGCGTCTCAGAGAAGAAGGATCGGCGCCGATGCCCATCTCAATCACGCAGTGCATCAGGATCAATTCTTCATTGACCGCAACGCCGATGCCGCCGCCGGCCATTTGGCCGCCAAGCATCGATCCTTCGAGGAGGGATTCGTAAAGCTTGAGTTTTATGTTCGTATCTTTTGGGAGGCCGTCTAGGATCGGAGAGTAAAGATAGAGTCTATCCGAGTGCGGCTCATAGGTGATATGAAGAGAGAAGGTATTATCAATACCAAGAATACAGGTATGGTTTTCATCAAATTGCAACCCCTCGAGGTTAAGCTCTTTGCCAAACTCTTTTAGGTTTGCCTTAGCATTTTCGTACGACATTCAAACTCCTTCTGTCAATTGGCTCTATGTCTCTAAAGAGCTCCAATACTTAAGGCGCAAGTGTCGCAATTTGTCAAAATAATTGCAAATACAATTCGAGCTAAAATAAATATTTTACAGAAATGGGTTTGTCAGACAATTGGAGTTTTGCTATTCTGACAAAATATAGTCTGGATGGAGGTTGCTATGCACTTTTGGAAAAATTCGATTTGGGCCTGTACGCTCTTTTTAGCGGGGTGCAGAGGAGGCAGCTCCACGACGGCTTTGATCGAAATGCCCGTCATGACCCGTCCGATTGTTGCAGTCGTCCCTGTAATGGACAAATCACGCCATGAACTCCCCTGGAACGTTTCCAAAGAACTGACAGTGGAAATTCGGCAAAGACTGTCCCAGCACGGCCGCCTTTATCTAATGAGTGAAGATCAGGTCTATGCGATGAGCCGCAAAGCAAGCGAGCGTCCCGATCCGTTCGGTCTTGAGACAGACTGGATCAAAAAAGGTTTTCCTCAAAATGAATTTGTCGCTTTTTTTGAGCTGATCGACCACAAAGAAATACCCCTTAACGAACCCGAACTTCTTCCGGAAGAGAGCCCGGCCGAGTTGAATGTCTCGATTCGTGTCCGTGTTTTTGATCTCAGGGGGCAAGAGCCAAAAATCGTGCTGCAGGAAATTGTTCAGCAATCGCACCATATACCAAAGCAGTTTACACAGAATCAATCGATAGTACTATGGGGCGATGAGATGTTTGATATCTCTCCGCTGGGCATCGCTCATGAAAAAATTTGCCAGGAGCTTGCAGGGCGTGTTGAGGATTATATTCTTTTAAACTGCAAATCATAAGGCAGGCGCATGCTACAAGAGGCTTTGGAAGGCGTCCTTTTTTTAGGGCTTCTTGGTTTTCTGACAGCCGGCATTGCCTATCACTACGGTTTTTTTAACAAACCCTCTTTTCCACGGGCAAAGATCCAGCTGATGCATCTCTTGGCCGTATTTGGGATCTACTTCGGCTTTTTCTTTATTATCCCTCTTATCCTGCATATGCTTCTACCTCAAGGGGTGAGCTCTGCGATGACGTTTCAGTTCTTTATTGCTTCGGCCATGTTCATCTCTTTGATGCTCTACATCCGGGGTGATAAAAGCGGCGCTATGGCGGCTGCCATAAAAAACCCGGAAAGTAAATCATCCAGGCTGACTGATTTCGGAATCGGGGTTCTGGTTTGGTTTGTCGCTTTTCCCTGGGTCGGCGTCGCAGGCCAGATCTGCGACTTCCTGCTTGAAGCTCTTTATAATTTTCAGTCGTATGAGCAGGTCGCTGTCAGGTACCTGAAAGAAACTCTTCAATCAACACCCCAGATGGTGATCGCCCTCATTTCGATTATCATCATCGCTCCGATTGTTGAAGAGATTCTGTTTCGCGGCACTTTGCAGCAGTTTCTAAAAAAATATTTTTCGGTTAAAACTTCGATTGCCCTTACGGCGCTCGTTTTTGCCTGCTTCCACTACTCGCCTACTCAAGACCTAGGCAACTTTTCTTTGATCCCGTCTCTGTTTATTTTTGCCTGCTTCCTTGGCTACACCTATGAGAGGCAAGGCTCGATCTTTGCTTCCATTGGCCTCCATCTTTCTTTTAACCTCGCCAGCTCTTTCCAAATTTTGTTCTTCCCTGAGTCTGCATAAAAAACTTTATTTTTAGACCGGATTGTCCCACAATGGAGAATATGATTCCGTCTATAGAAAGCTTTGGGGTCTCCGATATTGGCCTTTCGAGGCAGAATAACGAAGATGTCTGGGCAGAACTTGCCGATGATCATTTTTACGTTCTGGCCGACGGAATGGGCGGACACCTCGCAGGAGAAGTGGCTGCAAAAGAAGCGGTGCTCCACTTTTGCGATGCGGTGGATAAATACTTCCGCAGCAAGGTGCCGCCGACTGTTTCGTCAGCAAAACGGTATATCGGCGAAACATTCATCTCAGCCAATTCATGGGTGAGAAGACTCAGCAAAGACCATCCGGACCTCAGCGGCATGGGGACAACCCTCTGCTGTCTTTTGCTCCTCGAAAACAGGGCGATCATCGGCCATGTGGGCGACAGCCGGATCTACCGCTACAGAAAAGAGCTGCAGCCGCTGACTCGCGACCATTCTCTTGAGCAGGAAATGCCTAATAAAGGAAGATCCGTCAAACACATCCTGACAAGAGCCATCGGCATCTCCCCTGCCATTGTGCCCGAGCTTTTAGAAGCCGCCTATCAAGACGGCGATATCTATCTTTTATGCAGCGACGGCCTCCATGACGCACTCTCGGACAAACAGATCGAAACGATTTTTAGACGGTCGCCCTCCCTCAAAGAAACAGCGCTCGATCTCATCGATGCTGCTAAAAAAGGCGGCGGCCATGACAATATCACTCTTCTTCTAGTGAAAATAGGATCCGAATGAAAAAAATCTATCTTGATAACAACGGAACGACGGGTCTTGACCCGCGCGTGGCTGAAGCGATGGTTGAAGTGCTCACTCCCATTCCCATCAATCCCTCCAGCGTGCACATGTTCGGGCAGGAGGCCAAACGGTATATCACACGGTCCCGCGACACGATTGCCCATGCACTGCATGTTAAACCCAGCGAACTGATCTTTACCTCGGGCGGCACCGAAGCGCTCAATTTTCTCATTCGGGGATTTTATGCGCTATCTCCAGGATCCCACATCATCAGCTCGAATGTCGAGCATCCGGCCGTTCGATTGACTTTGGCTGATCTGGAGAGAGTCGGCGCGCACGTCACCTACCTTGAAGCAGGGCTGTGGGGCGCTATTCGGCCTGAGCAGCTCGAAGCTGCCATTACTCCTAAAACGCGGCTGATTGCCCTGATGGCTGTCAATAATATCACCGGTGTAAAAACCGATCTGGAAGCTATTGCTGCCATCGCAGACCGGCATCAAATCCTGCTTGTGGTCGATGGAGTGCAGCTCCTCGGAAAAGAACAGGTTCGCATGCCCCGCGGCGTCAGCGGCATGGCGTTTTCCTCCCACAAAATCCACGGCCCTCAAGGCGTCGGCGCTGCTATCTTAAGGTCGCACTACAAACTCCCCCCGCTGATCACAGGAGGGGCTCAAGAGAGCGGACGGCGCGGCGGCACGGAAAACATCCCGGGGATTGTCGGGTTTGCAAAAGCCGTCGAACTTTTAGATCCAAAAGCCACTCAGCAGATGCAAAAACTTCGCGACCGGCTTATTGAAGGGGTTTCTCATGCCGCAGGAAATATCGTCGTGCACGGACAGGGCCCGCGTGTCTGTAACACGGCGCATATTGGATTTCCGGGGATTGATGCTGAAACGCTCCTTATCCAGCTCGATCTTGCAGGAGTGGCAGCCAGCCACGGATCAGCCTGTGCCTCTGGCGGGCTTGAGCCGTCGCCCATCTTGCTGCAAATGGGCATCCCTGCCTCGCTTGCCGCCTCCAGCATCCGCTTTTCCCTCAGCAGATTCACCACACAAGATGAGATCGATACGACAATCGACCTCATTTCACAACTCATAAAACGCTCATAATCAGCCATTGAAATTCTTGTGCAGTTCACTGCACAAGAAATGCCATTTGTGTGCAAATAGCTAATAGGGGTATAGTAAGGTTCATTTTATGAGCATAGCAACGAAATTACTCACCGATGGATTGAAGCTGGGCGAAAATATTTTTTACCAAGCTATCGATCGATTTAGTTTATCCTGGGCAGTGTCGGCATCTACAGTGTTAGATGCCGCTTTGATGTATAATCAGTCCAAGCATCACCTTGCGGATAATGTACATAAGATTCGACTCCTTTCCAATGTTCTAAATACAGGCTGGATTGTTTGGGACTCCATCGAATTATACCGAGCTTTCGGATCAAAAGAAGTCGTACCGTTTGACACCAGAAAATCAATGTTAGGAAAAGCGCTTATTTTAGGCGCATCGATCAGCCTTGCATATTCCATCTACAAATGGATTTCATTTCCTAAAACACCACCACAAGAATGGCTAATTTGGTTCCAGAGGAGAAGAGAGGCGCGATTGCCTTAAAGCTGACACAGCCTGAAGCTCAAGTCTACGGCCAAATAGTCTATGCATCACGTTGATAATGCAGATCGCAACTGCCATCCTCTCCCCTGAAAAAGCCTTAATCTGTGGACTCAATGCGGCAAGCCTTGCCTTAAGTCTTATTAAAACAGTCAATCTACAATGGCTGAAGTTTTCTTTTGTGTTGAATTCCCCACGGCCTTTTGTCTTGGACCCAACAAAGGTAAATTGTAAGCGATTCTCTTTTTCTTACAATTTGCCGCTTCTTCCTTCACATTCTTCAAATCAATGTGAAATATGTTATGACGACAATCCTCCCGCCTCCTTCTGTCCAACGTCGCCTATGGATATGCCTTGTTTGGTTAATTATATATATACTCAGACTTTAAAAATAAAAGATGTCTCTGAAGGAAGTTTTACACGAGAAGGGATAAAACTTATTGCTGCTCTCAAAATTTCTCAAAAGCTCCTCCCTCAATCATCGATACGCACTTATCCTTCTTCCCATCATTTAGATGCCGAGTATACGAGCTGGGAGCACGGCAGATTTAATACATCTCTGGAAATAATCCCCGATGAAGGAGCCTCAAAGCCCATTTCATTTTTAACCGAAACGTTTTGGGCGCGTCTTGATATGGTCTATAGCACATTTCAGACAGGTCTAACAGCCATGTTAGAGCGGCATCACAATCTCGCAAGCAAAATCGTTTTAGCTCAAGCCGTATTAATTCCTTTCGATGCCATGATGCTCCTTCAAAATTATTATCAGCTGTACTCCGTTTTTTATGATAAAACCGTTCTTGCGGCTGTGAGAGAAAATACGCCTGTGGGTGCAGTAAATGCAGCCCAGACACGCTATGATAATGCTCGGCTTGAAGAGTCACGCCTTCGAGCTGAAATAACACAAGCAATGCAAAACGGCAATATTGTTCAGATCGGGGGCCAAACATTGGGCACTACTCCCGCAACAAATGCACTCATTTTAAATTACAATCACTCATTGGTTGAATTAACCCAGAGCGTCGAACAACAGAGAACAGCGCTTAATGCCCAAACAAAAACAAAGCAATCTCTTGAAAATCAGCATCGCAATGCGTTGTATAAAAAGATGGCTGTCGCATCGGTGGCTGTTGCGGCGCTCACAGCCTTAGGAGCTATCTACTTAAGCCAGCGGTTGAAATTTGCCATCCATTTAAAAGATCTTCTGAAAAAAATAGCCTCTCCTGAAGACGTGGGACGTATTCAACTCACGTGGAACATGCCCTGGATACCGTATTTATCCCAGTGCATCTTAGCCAACCGGATATTGGTCAATCTCTCCCTCTCGCTGGTTTCTCCTAAAAATAAAAAGAGTTATCTGGCAGCTGCTCTATTGCAATCTCTTGGAATGACAAAGCTTGCGCAGCTTCCCTGGATCAAGATGGATAGAGCATTTACCAACCTAAAAGTAGAGGGTCTTAAATCGGTAGACACAAGCTTCCATTTTCTTTTACCGTCATTTACACCTGTCACATCGACGTGCAGTACGATGGAATCTCACTTCGAAAAAGGACTTAAATCCATCTACAATTTCACAACACGGCTGATGCAGAAACGTCAGTGGGATCTTTGGGAGATAACGACTTATAAAAATGGCTCTTATTATGATACAAAATACTTATTCAAAACAATCTTAAGTCCGGACGCCCTCGAAGCATGCTCATGCAATTTTGCACCGTATTTCAGCAGCCTTCGAGCATGGGCAGAGCATGTTTACGGACGCTTACCTATAGAATTCACCTACACAAACTAATAGACCTCTTGCGTAGCTAAGGTTGCGTCGATAGAACCTTAGTTACGCAAGAGGTCTAATAGATCGTCCTGATGGCAATGCTCTTGGGGCCAAGCAGCGAAGCTTCTTCGACGGTTAGCTCGAACTGATCGATGCGGAGCGATTCGCCGACAGCCGGTACGTGGTCCAGTAGGTGGGCCATCAGCTCTTCCAACGTCTCCATCCCGTGGGGATCGAGATGGACTTTGTAGGTTTGGTTGAACTCAGCGATCCTCTGGTCGCCCGGAAATGTCCGGTCCAGAACGACATGGTGGGAACGGGGTACCATCTCTTCAAACGACATCCAGGTGTCGGTCAGACCGAAGATCTCATCGATGATCTCGTCGAGGGTTAGGATGCCTCTAGCAAGCCCCTTCTCATCAAGAACGACGGCAACGCTTTCATTGTTCCTTCTGAATTGCCGCAAGATCGTCATAATCGAGTCTTTCTCGGTAATAAACCACGGCGCGCGGGAATGTTCACGCACTTTTTTTGTCTCGGGAAGGCGGAGGAGATCCCTCGGATAGGCAATCGCAATGATGCTTTCGGGATTTTTATTAAAGATGGGCACGAACGGAGCGTAATTTGAGAGAAGCATCTGCCGCATCTCGCCTACGGTGGCAATCCCCGGGATCATATGGATTTTGGAAAGGGGCTGCATCAGATCTTTGGCCGACATGCTCCGAAGCGCGAAAATCTGAGCGGAGATCGTATTAAACTCCTCTTCATCCTTCTGCTCGAATACTTTTTGAAGCTCTTCGCGGCTTAAATAAAGACCTGCCTTCTCGGACGAGCCGATGATCCGGTGAACGATCTTGCAAAACCCGTCAAACAGCCAAATGAGGGGCCTCAAGGCAAACGACACAGCGTAGATGACGGGGACGCCGATCATGGCGGCATGCTCGGCATAGCGCCGTCCTGCAAAGAGAGGCGCGATTTCAGCAAAGATGATCACGATGAACACTTGGGTGAGCGGCGCCAAGTCCGGGTTCAGATTAAAGCTCTCATAAAGCCTGCGCGACGCCTCCGATCCAATCAGCATGGCTGCGTTGATGCAGATCAAGGCAGTGCCAAAAAGGCGCGCCGGGTTATGGAGAAGATCGCTCAGCCAGATGGCGCGTCTGCTTCCCTTGCTGATATAATATTGGAGCCTGACTTTATTAAATGAGACGCAGGCCATTTCGGCCATGGCGAAGAAACCCTGGATCACAACGCAGATAAGGATAAGAATAACGAGAAATTGCCATGACTGGTTCATCGTTTCTTCAGTCTCCTGATATAAACACGTCTGACCCGGGTCGGCTCTGCAGCCAGGACATGGAAAAGGCAGTCATCCGTGATCAGTTTGCTGCCGCTTTTAGGAATATCGCCCATTTTCTCGGTCAAATAGCCGCCGACTGTCACCATATTGTTTTTTGAAACAAATGGAATATCAAAAAGCTTCTCCAAATCGGAAAGCTCCATTTTACCACTCGCGATAATGACATCATCGCCTGAGATCGTAAAGAGGTTTTTTTCATCCCGTCGGTCGGCGATCTCCCCGATGACGGTTTCGACAAGATCTTCGAGGGCGATAATTCCCGACACTGATCCATATTCATCGACGACAATGGCAAAAGACTCCTGCCTGTCATAAAATTGCCTGAGCAGCACTTTGGCCGGAACCGTTTCAGGAACAAAAAAAGGTTTTTCTATAATCTTATCCAGGTCGCTCACAGATTCAATTGATTCGCGGTGCAGAAAAAATTGCCGGCAGGTCATGACGCCGACAATCTGATCCAGCCCCTCTTTGCAGACAGGGATCCTGGAGCACTCCTGGTCGACAAAGAGATGGATCAGACGTGTGAGCGGCTCGCTTTGATCAAAATATAACACCTCTTCCCTGGGACGCATCCGCTCTTTCACCGTTGATTCCTGCAGAGCCAAATACCCTTGGATCAGCTCCGCTTCCTCAGCCTGAAGCACGCCGTATTGACGGGATGTTCTAAGCGCGTGCTGCAGCTCGTCGATCGAAATTTCGTCTTCTTTTTTTAAAAAGAAAAAAAGAACCCTTGAGACCACATTGGTAATCGATACCACTGCTTTCCGTATGGGGGTCAGCATCTTTTGAAAAAAACTCATCACAGGCGCAACGCGGTACGAAATGCGTGTGTTATTCACAAGGCCGATCGATTTGGGGATCACCTCTCCTAAAAAGAGGGTGAGCGCCAAAGGAACTCCCACGTTGAGAAGCCAGCTCGAGCTTTGGCCAAAGAGGGATGATGAAACGTTCTGGATCAAGATATTGACAGCGATATTGACCATGATGATCGTCACGAGCAGGTCGCTGGGCGAGGCCAGAAGATGGGCGACCAGCCGTTTTCGGGGATCAATGTCGGTTTTATATGTTTTGACTTTCAGGCTGGAAAGAGAAAAGAGTGACGTCTCCGACGCAGAAAAAAAGCCGGAAAAAAAGAGCAGGATGAAAAGGAGTAGAATTAAGCTAATCATTAATCATTGGTGTGAAAATAAACTTTCACTTGTCCTTCACGTACCATTCCAAGATTACGCTTTAAGACCATTTCAACCCAAGCAGGATCTGACTGGCTTTGAATTTGAAGGAGGAGATCGCCTCGAAGTTTGAGGGCCTCGATCTTTTGTTTCTCCAGCGAATGCAATGCCACTGTCATCTCGCCTGTCATCCGGTTTTTCTCGCGGATGCCGTGGAGATACAGCAGAGCTCCTGCGCCTAAAAAAAGGAAAAACAATCCCGAGCGATGCGTCCATCGCTTGAGGCTAGCTCCCGGTAGTGATGTGTTTGGTCCCCTTGCCATCTTAAGCCTGATTGTATGCAGTTTGTATTTTTTGCGAAGAGAATTTTTAAGACAGCATGATAAATAAATGAATTATTAAGATGCAAGATATAAATTGCTTGACCTTAAGATTTTATGCGATCGGGAGGGTGATGCGGGTTTGGTTCATATACTTTCCGCGACGGTCGGCATATGAAGTTTCGCACACTTCCGCCGCTTGGTAGAAGATCACTTGCGCGAGCCCCTCGTTCGCATAAATCTTGGCAGGAAGAGGCGTCGTATTGGAAATCTCGAGAGTTACAAACCCTTCCCATTCAGGCTCGAAGGGAGTCACATTGACGATGATTCCACAGCGGGCATACGTCGATTTACCCAGACAGATTGTCAGAACGTCGCGGGGAATACGGAAAAATTCAATACTGCGCGCCAAAGCAAATGAGTTGGGAGGAACAATACAATAGTCCCCTTCAATATGAACAAACGCATCGTCACTAAAATTTTTTGGATCGATCAGGGAATTATTTACATTGGTGAAAACTTTGAATTCATTGGCAACACGAAGGTCATACCCATAACTGGACAGCCCATAACTGATGACTTTTTTTCCATCGCAGTGGCGGACCTGTCCGTCAACAAATGGTTCGATCATCGCATGTTTGAGTGCCATTTCGCGGATCCATCTGTCAGGTTTAATCATGTTAGCCTCTCTTTTTGCAACATATTACCAGAACGATTTCAAATGTCCATCTGATTTTCATATGGATGGCCAATTCCCATTTTGCTACATTTAAAAACAATGGCCCAAGAAAAATTCATTGAATCGTCGTGGACAAAACCGGACGAAAAGTTAGAAACGACACTTCGCCCTCAATCACTCACTGAGTTTTTTGGGCAGGAAGCTGTGCGCGAAAGGCTCGGCATTTTGATGCATGCCGCGCAAACCCGCCAAGAACCGCTCGGGCATATTTTGTTTCACGGCCCTCCAGGCGTAGGAAAGACAACGCTGGCGCATCTCATCTCCAAAACAATGGGCTCCAACCTGACCATTACATCGGGGCCTGTCATTGAGAAAGCCGCCGATTTGGCCGGAGTGCTGACAAACCTCAAAGAAGGCGACATCCTGTTTATCGATGAGATTCACCGGCTTTCTAAAACGATTGAAGAGTATCTTTATCCTGCGATGGAAGATTTTTCCCTCGACCTTCTTATCGACAGCGGCCCGTCATCCAGGTCCGTGCAGATCAAACTGAACCGGTTTACACTTGTCGGTGCAACGACACGCGTCGGCCTGCTCTCCTCTCCGCTGCGGTCCCGCTTTACCTTCACTTCCAGGCTTGATTACTACGAACCTGCCATTTTAGTAAAAATTCTTCTGCGCACCTCAAGCCTTTTCGGGATATCCGTCACATCCGATGCCGCCTTTGAAATTGCGCTGCGCTCGCGGGGAACACCCCGCATTGCCAACAACCTGCTCCGCTGGGTCAGAGACTTCGCCCTCTCGCGCAAAGCCTCTATCATTGATCTTCCGCTTGCCAAATCCGCGCTTGAAATGTTATCCATTGATGAACGGGGGCTCGATGAGATGGATAAAAAACTACTCTCCGTCATGATCGACCACCATGAAGGCGGACCCGTTGGCGTGCAGACCCTGGCAGTTGCTATCGGTGAAGAAGCAGACACGCTAGCTGAAGTTTACGAACCTTACCTGATCCTTCAAGGCTTTTTAAAAAGAACGCCCCGCGGGCGTGAAGCGACCCGGCTTGCCTATACACATTTAGGGAGATCTCTCCCCTCAAAATTTAATCAAGGAGAATAACAATGTCACTTCGGCATTTCATTACACTGATAGGAGGAATGTTTGGGATGATCGCATCTCTGCATGCCCATCCTCAAAACACCGATTTCTCACAGAAATCAAAACCTGCGACTCTCAAAGTACTGCTCATCAAGCAGGCACCGGAACTTACTTTGGAAGTCAAAAAAGGCCATTATGTTTACAACCCTGTTGACGGAACAGAAATCTCTTGGGGCATCTTAGACAAGCGTTATCCCGTGAAGGCAGAAGCCTATGGAATCCACTGGGGAGAAAAATTTCCCGGCTGCTACCAGCTCCGGTTTGTGCCTCGCGACTCTCAAAGCTCGATCCTCGTCAACGGCACTCAATATCATGGCTGCATTGAGATTTACCTGACTGATGGAAAGTTTAACGTGATCAACGAAGTTGATGTTGAAACCTACCTCAAATCAATTCTCTCAATCGAGTTTCCGTCATCTTTGAATGATGAAGTCATGAGCGCGATCTCCATCGTTGCCCGAACCAATGCCTACTTTATTTCAGAAAGAAACAAACATGCTTTCTGGCATGTGACAGCTGAAGATGTCGGCTATCATGGCGCTGCGATGCTTCCCAAGCATTATGTCGAGAAAGCCGTCAGAGATACCAAATATGCTATCTTAAAGTACAACGACGCGCCTTTTGCAGCGACATGGACTCAAAACAGCGCCGGTAAAACCGTTGATTTTGCAGCCATCTTTAGAAAAGCATTCAGCACACCGCATGGCGTTGAGGCTCCCATAGCGCTCAAAGACAGAAGCCACCATCAGTGGAGCTGCACATTCCCTAAAGCGCAGCTTGCAAAGGCTGCAGACCTTCCTGCCATCACAGCTGTCGATCTCTATGTCGCTCCAGAGTCGGAAAAAGTCTATGCCGTCAACGTCTCGGGTGAGACCCATGGCAATGCGTATGATTTTGCAACATTCCAAAAGATTGTTGGAAAGCATAAGCTCCGCAGCAACGATTTTAAAGTGCAGCTGAAAGGCGATGATCTCGTCTTCACTGGCTACGGTGATGGACTGGGCGTCGGACTTTGCCTCTATAGCGCAAAGGCCCTCGCAGAAAAAGGACAGAAGGCGACAGAAATCTTAAACGCTTTCTTCCCAGAAACACGTCTTGAAAAAGTAAAATAACTTATTTCCCACCCACTCCCTCATCAACTTGAGGGAGTGTTTATAAGTTATTGAAAGTTAGTAGTTTTTAACGCGCAGGAATGTATCTGGCACAAATCGGCCTTATCGGGTACAATGAATTTTGCTGGGGACCTTGTAGAAGGAAGTAGTTTGAACCAGGTCAGAACCGGAAGGTAGCAGCCTTAAAGATGTCACTTTCTGCTGCAGGCAATCTCCAGCATTTTTTTCTCAGAAACTCCAAGAAAGACCCGCCGTCATCCCGTGGATTAGCGGAGCCCCGATCGCTCGATAAACATGACGATCCGATGAGCTCTTAACCAGTTGATCCGGAGCAAGCAGCACCCCATTTAAATAAATAAATTGATAGGCGATATGAATATTGATAAAACTCGCTGGCTGGTAAGTTAGCCGTACCAATGCCTCTACAACTAGAGGTGTCGAAAAACCCTTCTCCTCATAGTCCCGCACCGTGACGGAATTATTCAAATCCCCCAGGAACGTTTTTTGCTGTCCTCTGTCAAAGCCTACGCCTGCTATGGCAATCAAATCCCATGTCAGCCTCGGCGTCGGATTCCAGGCAACCAGCGCTCCCAGCTGAACTGCAGGGATGAAGTTCGACACATGAACTTTATAAGAACTTCTATTGGACGCCTTTGTGAAGGCAACATCCAAAGACTCTCGCAAGGTCATATATCTCACCCCCACCAGATAGGCCGAAGAAAAATAGTCGCCGTGGCGCGGATACATATAGCGAAAGAAGTTCAGCTCGCTGTTTTGGAATTCACTGCTGTAGTCAGCCTGTCCATGATCCGCGCCGTTAAAATCAGTCGTAATGCCTGGATTCTTAACTGAGAAAATAATCGCGCCGGGACTCGTTTTCGAGCACCCTTTTTCCCATGTCTCCAGCCATAAATACGATAAATCCCATACTGTATGGGGCGTCGTATAAGTCATAGCCACTTTAAAACCGGGCTCGAATGAAAAATCATGCTGAAGATCTTTCGACGTGCAGCTTCGATAATGGCAACTGCAGTTCCTCGTTGCTCGATCTATGACAAGCTTGCGGTTACTGCTCTGCTCTCTTTTAAAATAGGCAAAATCGCCTGTCAGCGAAAATGAATTATTCAAAAGGCTGTCTTCGGCTGCATTGAGCGATAACGCCGCAACGCTGAACATCAGTAGAGTTTTTTTCATAGTTATATGAACATAGCAGGCTATTCTTTATTTGCAAAGACTGGTATCATGTCTGTTCAAAGGGCAGAGTAATTCATGTTCACGTCAAGTTCAGACCTGACAGTTTCACGGCAAGAAATAAATAGCTTCTGGCTCGGAGTCGGAAAGTGGGCTTTAGATCAAACTGCCGTGCCCTTTTTTAATAAGATCGTCAAACCTGCCTATAAATCAGATACGGTTCAGGTATGGAAATGGCAAGCTCAGGAGTGGGGTAAGAGAGGACTCGCAGCTGTATGTACTTGGGGGGCAAGGAAGGTAACTAAAGACTCTAATCCACAGATTAACGAGCTTGTTGACAATTTAAAAGTTCTTCAGCAAAAAACTAAGGTTTTAATAGAAGCCTCACAATCTGCGGATGGGATACCTATCGAAGTGCCTGCCGGGTTTTTCACTAAGGAAGCGATCCTTCCTCTACTCGATAATTTGAAAAAAATGCCCGATGCAATGCTTCAAGATGCTCGAGAAAAAGGCATAAAAATAGAATTGACCCAAGAGCTCACTGACGCAATTCTTGTAATTGACAACCAGATTCAGGAAAAAGAGCCGGACATAAAAAAATTGAATGATCAATTTATCTATGTCATCGCGTTCCTGGAAAGAGTTCAAACTGCACAAAGAGGCGTCTTAACAAAGGTTGTCGAAAAAGTGTTTTCTACAACGAAGAAAGTAATCGCCGCTCCTGATAAACCGGCTGCGCTCATGGATGTTGGAAATCGTGTAGTTACATTTATTTCCCAAACAATATCACAAGAGCAAAGGCGCTCTGCTGAGACCTTAGCCCAAGCTTTAATAGCGTTGCAGGCTGCGGCCCCGATAGAAGAGAAGGAAGATGATAAAGGCAAAGATGAAGCGATCAATCTGCCGACAGAAGAGAGACGAAACGCCTGTGGATTGATAACTCACGCATTAACTACGAATCTGATTGAGGAGCATCATAAACCACTGTTTATAGCGCTTCGTGATGCTATGGATGAAAAAATATATCCAGCGAATTTCCCTGCAGAGCTCAATCAAGCTATTCTATTTCTATCGGCAGGTAAGCCGGTTGCGCCTACAAAGCCTTCAAATGATGCCGAAAGGAAAAAAGCCCTTGCTGACATTATTGGGAGAGTAGTCCCCGAACCGACAGTTTTTGACCCGCCTAAAGATCTGATTCCGGATTTAAAGACTAAAATCGATGAGATCACTGACCTTGGCATTAAAAAGGCGCTGACGCAACTGCTTCTTCCAAGCGAGAATCCTAAAGAAGATATTTTCATCCGTATCTATAAAGAAGCTAAAAAGAAAGCTGGTGAAGATAAAATACTTCTTGAAGCCGTTTTTTACGAAACGCTTGAAGCGGAGTTCAATGATAAGAACAGGTCGATGATTCAACATGTAAAATATTGGGTCATTATTAACTTGATAAAACCCGTCTTGGAGTCGTACGCAAGCGACATAGCCGTCCGCATTAAAACAGATCTTGCGATGTTTATCACCCGAGACCCAAAAAAGCGGATCGAAGATGTGGTCAACATCGTCTTGAGCCCGATAAATGATCATATGAACATTTATACCCAGCAGGTTAATAAGTTCGGACAGTCGCAAATTCCTGATCTGGTCGAGAGTCCCGATAAAACCCTGATCAGCTATTTCAATACGGTTGTATTTGTAAATGGCAAGCCGGGCTTTGATCGCTTTACCAATGTTATTTTAGACAAATACGCTCCTTCGTTTACCTCCATCCTTTCTGCGACCCTGGCAAAAGCTAAGCCTTTGGCTTTCCTGCGCGAAAAGTTTCCAAGGGCAGTTGAGTTTGCGCAGTGGAAGAGCGTAAAAGGTGTTTATATTGGAACGCAAGTCGCGGCATTATGGCTATTATTTTTAAGATCAGGAAAAGTGGGTAAAACGGCTGTCATCGGTGCCTCGTTGTATCTATTGGGCGCTCTCAATTACATCATCGATGCTGCCGTTCGCTACAAAATCAAGCAGGAAATGGTAAAGCTTCTCACCTCAACCATTTTTAAAAATGAAAATGATGCCAATACCGATGAAGGGAAGCACTCCGAAACCCAGCTCAGCATTAATAAGTTCATCCTCCAAAAATTAAAAACATTTAATAAAAAAGGAATAAAAGGCGAAAAGCCTGTGCCCAGAAAACTTTTTTCAGACGACAGCACTCGAGAATTGATGCTCGAGGTTGTAGACAGCATTTTAAAAGTACTCCCCATCTCAAATTTAAGATTCATTGGAGATTTTAAACCGACGACAATTAAGGGCTTATTTGCTGAAGGTTATAGCGAACTTACGGGACTGGCATCGCCGTCTATTGCAGATGAATTTTTAAGAGCTATTGAAAGCTTCTTATCAGATGAAAAAAGTGGAGAAGATTTAGGAGCCCTGTCACAACTTATTTGGTTCTCGGTTAACTCTCTTGAAAAAACAATGAAAGAGGGTGCATCGGGAGAGATGGCTGAAATGAGCCCGACTGAAACACAGATAAAGCAGCACTTGGGAATCGCAATACAATCTGTTGTTGAAGAAGGTGTCAATACAACAGTTAAACCTGAAAAACAAGTCCAAAAAAATGTGGACGCCACGATTGAACTGCTTAAAAAACATACGGATGCATTAATAACGATTATGTCTGCTGCCGATACTTCAGCTCTTCAAAAGCAGTGGAAACAAATGAATGAAATCATTTTCGAAATTTCCACAGAGTGGGAAGGGACCAAGATTGAAAAGATAAAATGGGTTGGCGGTGAAATTGTCAAAGCTTTTAGAAACGCTACAGAAGACCTGGATGCCCTTTTGGTACAAATTAAAGCGGATCAGGATCAGAAAGAAAAAATCGATAACCAGCTGTCAGATCTCAAAGAAAATATGAATGAAATTGAAAGATTGCCCCTGAGTGACACAACCGGCAAACTCGAATTTCTCCTGCAAAAGTCTTATCTTTCTAAACAGTTAAAAGTTAAGATTAATCATTACAGTGCATTCCTAAAGCGATATTTGTCTACGAAGCCAACCACAGAAACAAATGAACTTGCAAAAACCAGGAAAGCTGAATTTACTCACGATTTAGCTGATGAGCTGAAGACAATTGAGGCTAAGAGAGATGAGCTCTCCAGCGAAATGCGTAGACTTGCTAATCAAATCAAAGATGAAGAAATCCCAAAGTTGCAAAATTGGAAAGATAGTAATCTTAAACCAATTAAAATAAAGCCTGAAGATGTTCCAAATCTTGCTGAAAAATTACTGAAAATTGGGGAATTCGTTTTAAGGACCAAGGTAGATGAGGTCATGCATGGGCCTGTCACAAGCAACGTCAAAAAAGTGATTGATTTTAAGGAAAAATCGTACCATTGGAATGACATCCTTCACCGTGTCATGGTAGCTGCTGCAAAAAGGATCGGATAAAGGAGTTCTAATGGAAAAACATTTTACTGCGACAACTTATATCATCCAGGACGGAAAGGTGCTTCTTATCCCCCATGCCAAGCTGGGAAAATGGCTTCCGCCCGGCGGGCATGTGGAGCTGAATGAAACGCCGCCCGAGTGCGCGATCCGGGAAGCGCTGGAAGAGACGGGCCTTGAAATCAAAATCATCCCGCAGGAAAACATCTGGATTCAGCATTGGAACGCCTCGAGCTTCGAGCGTCCCTATCTGTGCCTGCTCGAACATGTCCCCGCTCATGTAGAAAAGCCTGCCCATCAACATATGGATTTTATCTATCTTGCAAAACCGGTTGGAGGCTCCCTGACCGAGGGTAAGTGGTTCTCGCTTCAGGAATTGGAATCTTTTACGGACGATGTTGAGATTTTTGGCGAGACAAGGAAGACAATTCAGCACATCCTTTCAAACACGCCCCTGTTTTGCAGCTGCGAAGTCTCGGGCACCGGGCTGAAAAGCTGACGCCATAAGGACACTCTCCTTGAAAATGGCGATGCTGCTCTCCGAGCGGCTTGTAAACAGAGGCCTTGGTCGGACCGAAAAAGCTGAAAGAAGGCGTCGCAGTAGTGCCGCAGAGCGCAAGCGCTGCTGAGTCGACGGCAATGACGAGGTCCATTTTCCCCATCAGCCGCTGCCAGAGCGGAAACGATAGGTTCTGCAGAACTTTGCTGCCGGCAAACTCCCCCGCCAACATGACCGCTGTCTCTTTCTCGCGCTCGGTGCCGCAGACAAAGTAGAAAGGCCCTTTTTCCTGTTTTAAAAATTCGATGAGAGTTGTAGTGGAAAGACACTTGTTCTCCCATTTGGAGGCGAATGCGACCATAATACGCGGCTGTCCGTGGGCAGTATAAGAATCCAGCTCCTGCTGTTCCTGATCGCTGAGCTCAAGTTCGATCCCTGAAGGCTCAAAGGGTGTTTCGTCTTTGAAAAACTGCTGCACAACGGAGAGATACCTCATCTGGATCGGCAGATCCGGTGCGACGTCAAACCTCTCACGTGTGACAAAATAATTGGGCCACTCAGTCGAGGAAGTCCAGCCGAATCCCACTTTCCTGGAAGCTTTGGCAACCTGCGTTAAAAAAGCCGATTTGGTGTTCCCCTGAAGATCGAAGACGACATCATAAGAAGTTTTTTTAAGCGAGGCGATGGTTCGGGTGAGCTGCTGGTAACTCTCTTTTTGAAAAAGCGCCCGCCTCCAGCGGCGTGTTGCAAGCGTATGCACCTCGGAGATGCCGGGATGAGCGCGGATAAGGGACGCATATTCCTCTTCAGCAACCCAGTCGATCGCACATTCAGGATACCTTTTCTTAAGGTATTCCACGACGGGAAACGTATGGATGATATCGCCGATGGATGAGGTCTTAACAATCAGGAACTTCATTAAGAGAATTATATCAGAAGCGCTTTTATTGCCTGTGAAAAATCATCGGGCAGGGGGGTCTTGATAGTAATATTTTCATTTGTCAGTGGATGGGGAAACGAGATTTCTGAGGCATGAAGAAGATGCCTTGCAGCTCTGTAGCCGCATTTGAAATTTTTGGAGTATTGGTAATCGCCGACGATAGGATGGCCAGCCTCTTTCATATGGACGCGGATCTGGTGCGTCCTTCCGGTGATGGGGTGGCATTCGACAAGAGCGGCTTTGGGGCCTTGCCGGACTCTCAACCATTGTGTTTCAGCAAGCTCTCCTTTAGAGCTGGAGCCATAGAGGGTTTGACCTTGATAGGTATGCTTAGGAGCAAGGTGCGAGATGATGGTTCCTTTTGCGTTTCTAACGGTTCCATCAACGATGGCAAGATAGGTTTTCCCGACCTTTTTTTGGCGGAACAGCTCGATCATTTTATCCAGGATCGGTTTTGATTTCGCAACCAGGATCACACCTGATGTCTCTTTATCGAGGCGGTGGACAAGATATCCTTTAAAGTTTTTGGGATCGCTCACCACGCCCGCCGGTTTATTAAACGCGATCAGCGATTCATCTTCCCAGAGTAAGACCGGTTTTTGAATCGATTTTTTTTCAAGATCGATATCCAGGGAGATCTCATCGCCGGCCTTCAGCTTGTGCGTTGAAAATGTCTCCACTCTTCCGTTGATGGTGCACCGTTTTGCTTCAATGGCGCGCTTGAGAGCCTTCACGGAAGGCGCCTCGGGGCACTTCTCTCTTAAAAAAGCGAGAAGCGTCATCCCCTTTTCTTTTTCGGCTACTTTAAATCTTCGAGGCATGCACACTCTTGGGGCATTTGAATGAGAAGCGGTTTCTTATGAGGGTCAAGCCAGCTAAGCAGCTCGGATAAATTTTGATGGCTCATTGCCGTGCATCCGGCAGTGCCGGTCGATTCATCTTCCCAGAGATGCATGAAGATGGCAGAACCTGCTCCGGGAATAGGTGTTTGAGAGTTATGGTGGACCACTAAGCCAAGCTCATAGACGGCGATCTCTCCCATTTTCTCGGAGCTTGTCCAATCGATGTCCTGAGTCTCTTCACGGTTTACGATTTGGTTGTAGTAGCGTGATGAAGGATCGTCAACGGCTTCGATGCCTGGGTGGATGCGGAGATACTCCATCTTTGTTTCGGGAGAATGAAAACCAAAAGCGGGGCCTAACGTAAAAATGCCGGCGGGAGATTTGCCATCCCCTTCTTTTTTTATGGGGCCGGACTTATTGGTATGAAGGCCCAGGCCCCACGCCATTCCATTTTTTCCAACCACAACAGCAAAAGAAGGATTTTTAAGAACCCATTTTTCAGAGTGCCGCTCAAATTGATAGAGCTTTCCCTGGCACGACTCCCAATCGGGAGTCGTGACAAGAATTATCTGCTCTGACTCTGGCGGAATGTCGATCATTTATGAAGCTTCGAGAAAAACTCGAACAGAAGGCGCACGCCGACTCCTGTGGCAGGCGTCGTGTTATAGCCGCGCGGCTCGCAATAAGCTGTGCCGGCAATATCCAAATGGGCCCATGGCGTCTCTTTCACAAACGCTTGGATGAACATCGCTCCATTGATCGAGGTCGCTTTGCGCTCCATTGTGCTATTTTTTAAATCGGCAATCTTTGATTTAAGCGCTTCTTTGTATTCAGGAAACAAAGGAAGCCTCCAGAGCCGCTCATGCGTCTCATCGCCTGGCTTCTTGCAGTTTTTTAGAGAGTTTATCGTCGTTGGAGAAAATGCCTGAGGCTTGATCGCCGAGAGTCACAACAATCCCGCCGGTGAGCGTCGCTAGGTCGATGATGCGGCTGGGCTTGTAGTGATCTTGCACATAGCTGATTGCATCTGCAAGCACAAGTCTTCCCTCGGCATCGGTGTCCAGGACCTCAACGGTTTTTCCGCTGTAGCTTTTGTAAACATCGCCGGGCTTGTAGCTTCCGGAGCCGATGGAGTTCTCGGTCGATGGAATAATCCCCACAACGTTGACGGGGACTTTTAATGCAGAGAGCGCTTTTAAAGTTCCAAGGACGGCGGCGGCGCCCGACATATCGTCTTTCATTGTCTCCATGCCGCCTTTGGGCTTCAAGATGAGGCCGCCGGTATCGTAGGTAATCCCCTTTCCAACAAGGGCCGTGCAATCTTTGGAAGATGGATTGCCGCGGTATTCAACGATGATGAGAGCAGGGTCTCTAAACGACGCTCGATTGACTGCGAGCAGCAGGCCGAGGCCGGCCTTCACAATCTCATTTTTTCCTAAAATCGTAGCCTTAAGAGATGAGGCCGATTTACAAAGCTCGCGCGCTGTCTCAGCCAGTTTTTGCGGCGTGATGTCATCGGCGTTTCCGTTGATGAGGTCGCGCGCAAAATTCACCGAGTCGATGATAGTTTGGGTCCGCTTGCAGTCTTGAGCTAGATTTTTGTGCGTCCCAACGATGCATAGTTTCTTGAGCGTTGTCTCGGTCTTGTCTTTGAGAGTCTCATTTTTGAGATGCTCAAACACATAATCCGTCAGCAAAATCCCCTCAGTGACAGGAACATGGTAAGAGCCTTGCTCAGGGCAGATGAAACTTAAAGATGTCCATCCCTTCTGTCTGCAAAGCTTAACAGCAGGAGCCGCTGCTTTTCGAAAAGTTTCATGGGTCGCATCGGACTTTTTGCCGCATCCTAGAAGAAGCAATCTGCTTTCCCGTTTTTTACCGGTATAGATGAGCGCCGTCTCCCCTTCTTTCCCTTTAAAATCATCCTCTTGAAGGATCGCCGCAAGCTCAGACTTGAACGGAGCAAGGTTAAAGGCAGGCTCTGCCTTTTTAGCGCCTTGCCAAAATGGAAGCACAACAAGATCGGCCTCAGGCCGATCTGCGATCTTTGAAACTGTCGTAAGTTGCATCAGAACGGAACCTCGTCATCACTGAAAGCGGGGGCAGGACGTCCTTGGCCATGCATAGCAGGCTCAGGAGCTCCTGTGTGAGCAGACTCTGAAGATGTTTCTTTGCCATCAGATGATCCGCTCTCAGGACGGCCGAAGGGGCTGAACGAGATGCTGAATGCTGTCAGGCTCATCGATACTTGCGGCTTGCCGTCGCGGTCTGTGAAGATCTCAGGCTTGTTCATCTCTCCCATCACAACAATCGGGCTGCCTTTTTTGAAGTAAGGAATCATCTTGTCAAACTGCTCGCCCCAAATTGAGACTCTCCACCAGATCGTCTCATCTTTCGAGCCTCTTCTGCAGCGGGCTGCGACGCGGAGCGTAGTTACTTTCTGTCCCGATGAAGTAAATCGCACTTCAGGATCGGCGCCGAGATGTCCGGCAATCATCGTATGGTTCATTCTAAATCCTCCATTTAATAACGGTTTTTATTATAATATATACATAGTAGAGAGGTTATTTCCCATGAAAAAAATTAGCACGGATAAGGCTCCCCAGGCAATCGGCCCCTATTCCCAAGCGATTTTAGCAGGCGGATTTTTATTTTTATCAGGCCAGATCCCGATCAATCCCGCCACCGGAAAGGTGGATGAGGCCACGATCGAAGGGCAGGCCGCCCAGGTTTTTTCAAACATCGAAGCGATCCTGAAAGCCGCCGGCCTTACATTTGCCCACGTCGTCCGCTCGGAGGTGTTCCTCAAAGATCTTTCCCATTTCTCCCTCGTCAATAAAATTTACGGCGAGTTCTTCACCGGCCCCCTCCAGCCGGCCCGCCATACCGTCCAGGTCGCCAAACTTCCGATGGACGCCTTGATTGAAGTGACCTGCACAGCGTACGCAGGAGAAAAGTAAGTTGTTCTAAATTATTTCCTATAGTAATAGGAGCTGTTATGTACGGCAGCGAACTCATTGATCCTATTACGCAAGATCCTTACTCGGAAGTATCGCTCTTCCTTGCAAGAAAGATCAAACAGCTTGATCGATCAAAAGGCTGGTCGATCTATCTGCAGGAAGAGCTGCTTGAAAAAATAACTCCTGAATTTACAAAAAAATTCCCGGAATATCGCTTGGGAGCTGCAGCGCTCAAAAAAACATGGGAAAAAGTATCCCACTTCTCGCAGCTTTTTGAAACCCAGGAAGATGCGCTCACATCCGATGGAAAACTCAACCTCCATTTTTTAATCAGGGAAAATCTCAAAACAGTTTTATCTCAACAAAAAAGCAGCTCCTTTCATCCATTTCTGCTGACGCAGCAGCTGGCTTTCAAGATTGGAGATTCACTCGCCGCCTTTGAAGGAATAAAACCCAACTTAGAGCAGCTCACCGAAATTATTTGGACCGCCCTTCATCATCTTGTGCCGCCCTCTCTGTTATCCAAAATCAGCACCAAAAAACGGCTCGACGTCAAAGACAGACTGATTGGAAAATGGATGGTCGATATCTTAACGAATCAGCCCGGCATTTCATACGTGGATCTTCATCAAACTTTGCAGGATAAGTTAAAACTCATTAAGTCCTTAAAAGAGAGCCTGGTTCCCCTTGTCTATGAACTCTCCATGGATTGGGCGTCCGCTTTGCTCCCCTACACAACGTTTATTCAAACCCAGCCCAGCGGGGCTCTTGCCGAACTAAGATCATGGATCTACCGCTCCATCCATGACTCGAAAGACTTTGAGCAGCAAATTCAAGATATCAAAACAGCCGCGCTTGCTTCGAAAAAAAACATCTCCCTCTATGATCTTGAAATTTTATCCTGGAGCTGCCTCAAAGAAATTCACCCGCCTGCAGCGCATTCCCTCTTCTATCACGAACTGGCTGAGGAGGCCAGGTCCCATCTGATTCATCATCCGCAAGAGCATTGGAGGTCGGCAATCACTGCCGCCGCCCACTTCTTAAGAGCGGCCCACGACATCTCCGCTACGGCAGGACAGCCGGAGTGGAACCATCGCCTCCATTTATGGAGCCTTCAAGGAGAGCTCTCTCTACGCTCGCTTGAGCTTCCTGAAACACCGCTTACCCATCTCGTGCGCGACGCTCTCACTAAAAGCCGGCCTCTCTCAGATCCTGCAATCACAACGCATCTGCGCGAGCAATACCTGTATCGATACCGCTCTCCTCTGATCGAGCCTTCCCGCGTTCACCGCATGGCAGATCTGATGCGAAAATATGGATGGTACCGTTGGGCCTCTACCCCTCAAGACACGACGTTGGATCGGTGGGCGCTTCTGCAAAACTCAGATCAGATTCAGACGAAAGCTCATAAAGAGTTCCCGGTTTTGCCTCTTTGCGATTTACGAAAAAATAAAAACAGGCCCAGCAAGATAAATGGCACAGAAAGCCACTGACCCATTGTAAAAAATGAGTTTTGCAGCCAGATGCTCTGCTCTTCCTTGAAAAATTCAATCACGACTCTCAGTGAGAAAACCCCGATCAGGAAAAGACCGCAAAGCCTGCCGTCAGCCCATTTATAGTTTTTGAGTTTCCACATCAGCGCAAATAGAAAGAGATAAACCAGCGCCTCATAAAGCTGCACCGGGTGTCTGGGAACCGGAAAGGAGCCATCGACAGGATGCCCGAATACAATCGCCCAAGGAACATCCGTCGGCTTGCCTAAAATCTCTTGATTGAAGAAATTTCCGATCCGGATGCACGCTGCGGCAATCCCCGTGACGATTGCAAGAAGGTCAAGCAGATGAAGCGTCGTAAAATACCGATGCCGCCTTTGAAAAATAAAGACCGCAGCCAAAAGCCCGATCACCGCGCCGTGGCTCGAGAGCCCTCCCTCCCACAGACGGACAGCAAAAAGAGGATCTTTAAAAAAAGATCCGATCCTCTCATAGAAGAAAATATCAAACAGCCGCGCGCCCAGTAAAATGCCGATCAAAAGATACGTGCTGATCTGGTCTGCAATTTTTCTGGCATTGTTTTTCCTCTCCAGCTTCAGCAGAGAGACGAACGCAAGATAGGCCAAGAAAAATCCGAGAGCAAAAAATACGCCGTACCAGAGAATCGGCCTTCCCAAGAGCGGAAGATTCCATGGAAAAATCGAAGGCGAAGGATCCCAGTACAAATAAGCGATCATACTTTAGAGTATTTTTTCACAATGGCTTCTCTAAAATAAAGCATCGCTCCATTGATGAGGGCCGAACCAATTGTAACATCAATCGCTCCCCTGATATCAAAAGGAATCGGTAAAAACCGAAACAGCAGCCCCAGCCCCATCATCGATCCCAAAATGATATAGTATTTTTTATCATAGGCATTGGAAAATTGGATAGGCTCTTTCAATTCACGCAGATGCTTCACGATCCGATTCACACTTTTAGAAAGAACCATCCGCCCTTTGATAAACCCAATGAGCAGCCCCAGACAGATCAGTAAAAGCGCCCCCTGCTGAAGCGAGCCGGCCAGCGATACAAACCAGCGCAAGAGCCCTGGCGTCTCTGGAAGAGCCATTGCAAGCGTAATCCATTTCAACCCCTTGAACATCAAATACGATCCAATGACCAGCCATGACAGCCCTGAAATAACAATCCACTTTCTTGCACTCATTTTTTTTCCTATGAATAAAGAGCTGATCATACATTTTTTTCAAAACAAAAAAAAGCCCTATTTTAAGTAGCGCTCTTGTCCAAAAAGACCCTCCCCGATAGACTCTCATCAAAAAAGGACTTGTAATAATGAATATTTCACTCGCCTTTCTAAGAACTTTTTTCATGATCCTGTGCATCTTTATTATGACGCTCTTTATGACCGCGCTCCCTACAGGCAAAACCACAGGCAATGTGCTTCTCGGCATCGCGATCGGCGCTGTCTTCGGACTTGTTCTCATTGCATTCGATCTTATTTTCCGCAGGTTCAACCTCCGCTCCTTCAACATCGCCATCCTGGGAGTCTTCATCGGTTATTTGATGGGACAGGCCCTCGTCTTCGTTTTCAATGCCGTCCTGGAAGTCAGCTCCGTCTGCGTCCTGCTTCAACCCCATACGCTCGCGCTCATCAAAATCGCTGTCATCCTGTTCGGCGTCTACCTGGGAACCATCATGACACTCAGATCAAGCGATGAACTCTATGTCAGCATCCCCTTCGTCCGCTTTACACAAACCTCCCAAAAGAAAAAAGACCTCGTTGTCGACATCTCCGTTCTTGCCGACCCTCGTATTATCGACCTGGCTTCAACTGGGCTCCTCAACCACCAGCTCGTGATCCCCCGCTTTGTCGTCAAAGAACTCTATGCCCAGTCCGAGATCGGCGATGAACTGGCCCGCAGCAAAGCCAAAAGAAGCCTCGATGTCGTCAAAAAACTCGAAGCAATGCCTGAAATTGAGATGCGGTACCATGAGACTGACTTCCCTGAAGTGAAAGATCTGATGGGCAAAGTCGTCCGTCTGGCGCGCCTTCTTGACGCCAACATCTTAAGCTCCGACATCAGCCGCGTTCAAATGGGCACCATCGAAGGAATCACCGTCGTCAACATCCACGCCCTCTCCAACGCTTTAAAACCGCTTATGCAAGGCGGCGAGCTCATCCGCATTAAGATCCAGCGTTATGGAAAAGAGCCGCGCCAGGGCGTCGGCTATCTCGAAGACGGCACCATGGTGGTTGTCAACGGCGGCGGCGATTACATCGGCGACACCATTGAAGCCCGCGTCCTCTCCGTCAAGCACACCTCTTCCGGCCGGATGATCTTCTGCAACGTCGCAGAAGAAGGAGCCGAAGGCGAATATCCCGAAGAAGGACCTACCGAGGATGACGAAAATCAATGACACCTTACGGCATAGGCACTGACATCATCGAGATCGAACGCGTGCGTGATGCGATTAACAAGCATGGCGACACGTTCATCCAGCGCATTTTTACTCATAACGAACAATCGTACTGCAAAAAACACCGCGACCCCATGCCGCAGTATGCCGCCCGTTTTTCAGCCAAAGAATCGATCGTGAAAGCCCTCGGATGCGGCTTCGGCGACCAGATCAGCTGGCTCGACATTGATATCTCCCATGACGACCGCGGAAAACCTATCGTCGAATTTTCCTCCGCCGCCAAGCAGCGATTCAACAATCCCCATGTGATCCTCTCCATGAGCCACTGCAAGGAGTATGTGTCGACTGTGGCCCTGCTTTTAAACGTCAGGTGAGTCTGGGCGTTGCCGCTTGCAGCGGTGTCCCCAACTTTCCAAAAGATCGTCGAGCTTCTCAATAGGCGTATCTTTCATTTGCTCGAAGCGGCCAGTGCGGAGGCGGAGCACTTCTAAAAGCAGCCTGCCTTCTTTACGAACCGGCGGTTTGGTTTGCTTATCTCTAAACTCTTCGTAACTCACCGTATTATTGCTTAAAGATCCTCCGTCGACCACACGCGTAGGTTCATTAAATTGTTCCAACATAGCTTCTTCGACCTTTCTCTGTGTCCCTTGTAATCCCAATCCCATGAAATTATCGTCTAAGCCGCCCACAACATACGTATCTACGGGCAGCCCGTGTTTGACAGAATACATCATAAGATTGTTAAAGCGGCATTGATCACCGGGTTTCACATCGTAAGACTCTAGGATCTCAATTCTTTCAAAGAAAAATTTTGTAAGTGTATCGTAGGGATGTGCGCGTAAAATGAAACGGTCTCTCTCGTAAAGAGCATCAAATTTTTCCTCTCCAAGATACGAACAAAGAGCTCGATAAAATACCAACATATAGGCGCATCCGCTATCTAAAATCGTTGTTTCCCTTTCAAATGAGCGCAAAGCATCGGAGGGGTTTAATCCTTCCTTTAAAGCAAATGTAAATGGCTCTTCTTTGTTTCCTGAAGAGACGCATTTAGAAAAAAAATCCCACGAAACACTGCCTCCAGTGTAAGCCGCCGGTTCTATATCTGCAGAATGTTTTTTCGCAAACTCTTGAGGATGCCAAATGCCTCCCTCTTGATTGAACGATTGACTCGCCATTGAGCTGAATTCATCTAGAAAGACTGTAATAAACGATGCTTTCAAAACCATGAGAATGGAAGCATATACGAAATGGTGAAAAAATTCACCTTCTCGGGGAATGATTTGGCGTAAAGGCGCCTTGTGTAGGCTAGCGAGAGCTGGCCCCATATTTCAAAGACATAGGTGTATTTGACGCCGGCATCGATGTTGCGATGTTCAATCGAAGCATATCCTTTAAAATGATTGATAAAAACGCGCTTGTGATGCCCAAATCCCATATATCCATCGAGAAAAATCCCTAAGCGGTGCGCCTCTTTCATCTGGCCTTCAGCCATCAGAAATGCGCAGAGCCACGGATATCCACGGGTGGCCATACCGACGGATGTTCCGCCGAAAGTTCTGAATCTCCACGCAAATCCGCTGTCCCACTCACGGCCGGCAGCTGCATTCAGCTCAAAGTTCAGATACGAGTGATATGGGCAGCTGACATCTTTGACGCTATGGCCCGAGACGCCGCGGATAACTCCACCTGTTGTCAGCGAGAGAGGATCGCCGAGAACATCATCAAGCCAAAGATACCTGACTTGAAACGCGCCGCTGCGAAGCCCCATCGACTGCCGCGGCGTGTCTGCAAACTCAAGCTCCGTGTCAAACTGCCACTCAGGCGAGGGAGGCACGGTAAAATCAAACGTGAGCACATGATCATTCGAGGTCTCTTGCTTGTGAGGCACGCCGTTTTGCACAGCGGGATATCTGCTGTAGGTGTAGGAAGGCGTGAATGTAAATTCCCAGACGTTGCAAAACCATGGGATCCGATCGAGCCCGAACAGCGAGATTGGGAGTAATAGGAGCAGCTTACGCAATGACATTTTCTCTCGCAGATAGCCAACGTTCGGCATCGAGCGCGGCCATGCAGCCGGAGCCTGCCGCCGTCACGGCTTGCCTATAATTGTGGTCTTGTACGTCGCCCGCGGCAAAGACTCCTTCAACGCTTGTGAGGCTGGTGCCTTTGACGACCTTGATGTATTTATTAGGCTCCAGCTCTATCTGTCCGCCCAAGAACGCCGTATTGGGCTCATGTCCGATGGCAAAGAAAAGCCCGCCTGCAGGAGAAGTGGTGACAGCTCCAGTGACGACATTTTTGATGGTAATGGAGCGGACAACCGTGTCGCCCTCTACACGCTCTACAACGCTATTCCAGAGAATTTCGATTTTGGGATGGGAGAGCGCTCTTTGCGCCATGATCTTTGATGCGCGCAGCTCATCGCGGCGATGCACAATAAATACTTTACTTCCAAACTTCGTCAGAAAGGTTGCCTCTTCCACGGCAGTGTCGCCGCCGCCGATAACGTAGAGCGGCTTGTCTCGAAATAGCGGCGCTGCGCCGTCGCAGACTGCGCAGGCGGTCACTCCCTTTTGCCAAAATTCATTGTCGCGCGTGCCGGGAACATCCAGCCGCTTGGCCTGAGCGCCGGTTGCAATGATAAGAGCGTCGGCAAAGACGGTTTCAGAGGCCGATTCGACTAAAAAAGGATATTGTTTAAGGTCAACGCGGGTCACATCCTCAACAATAAAGGAAGTGCCGAATTTCTCAGCCTGCTTGCGGAAAAGGACCATCATCTCCGGCCCTCCGATTCCATCGGGAAAGCCGGGGTAGTTTTCGACATCGGTGGTGGTCATCAGCTGCCCGCCGACGGGACCCGAGTAAAATCCCTCGAAAATAAGGGGTTCAAGGTTGGCTCTCGCTGCATAAATGGCTGCCGTATAAGAGGCCGGACCCGACCCCACAATGATGACTTTTTTCCGTTTCATAATTCTCCAAATTTACCACTATCGTGCAGATATGTGAAAATTTTTGCAACCTTCCTCTCTTCCCGCGAGAAAAAGAGGAAAAATTTGTTAGCAGAAATAATAAGATAAATGTAGAATTTTTCTATGCGCAGTATCAAACTCGAAAAGCTAAAAAAGTCGATCAGCGGCGGTCTGATCATTAATGACATCAGCCTCACGATTCCGGCAGGTAAGTTTTTTGCCTTGCTCGGACCCAGCGGCTGTGGAAAAACGACCCTTCTTCGCCTCATTGCGGGGCTTGAAAAAGCCGACGCGGGCAAAATTTTCCTGGGTGACGAAGACATCACAAACGACCCCATCCATGAACGGCCTATCAACATCGTTTTTCAAAACTATGCCCTCTTCCCCCACCTCAACGTCTTCGACAATATCGCCTACAGCCTCCGGCTGAACAAGCTCCCGAAGATCGTAATCGAGCAAAAAGTATTTAAAATTCTTGAAGCGTTTCACTTAGAGAACCACATCTATAAATCCCCCTCGCAGCTCTCCGGCGGACAGCAGCAGCGCGTAGCGCTGGCCCGTGCGATCGTCAATGAGCCCGACGTGCTTCTTCTCGACGAGCCCCTGGCAGCCCTCGACTTCAAGCTCCGCGAGCGGATGCTCATTGAGCTGATCGAGCTCCAGGATAAACTGAAGACCACCTTCGTCTACGTGACGCACGATCAGTTTGAGGCGCTCACCGTCGCCGACCAGATGGCGATCATGAACCACCGCGGCGAGATCGAGCAGATCGGAACTCCTAAAGAAATTTATGAATTCCCCCACTCCTCCTTCGTCGCAAAATTCGTCGGGACCACCAATATCATCAGCGGAACCCTCAAACACTTTGATTCTCCCGAGCCTGAGATCGAAATCCCCGACCTCGGACGGTTCAAGCTGCTGCCCTCCCACCAAAAACCATGGATGAAAGAAGGATGCGATCTTCTCATGAGCATCCGACCGGAAAAAATCTTCATCTCTAAAAAAGAAGTAAAAAATTTCTCCAACACGGTGAAGGGAATCGTTCAGTCGATCGTCTACCACGGCAGATCGACGCAATACAATATTTTACTTAAAAACCACCTCCGCCTCCAGGTGTTCGAACAAAACGAAGAACACTTCCCCCAGGAAGTCATCGACTATGACAACGAAGTCAACCTCTACTGGCAAAAAGAAAACGTGGTGATACTCGAGAAATGAAATTCCCCAGACCGCCGGCCTCCGAACACCCTTTTTCCATCGGGATTCCAGCGATTCTCTGGCAGGTTCTCTTTTTCTACATTCCGCTGCTTCTCATCGTCGTCACAAGCTTTGTCCAGTTCACGCCGCAAGGCTTCGTCGGTTTAACTTTTTCGAAGATCAGCCACTTTTTAACCCCCCTCTACCTCCGGGTGATCGGCCTCTCATTCCTCCTGGCAATTGTGAACGTCATCCTCTGCTTTTTGATCGCCTATCCCCTCGCCTACTTCATCGCGTTCCGTGGAAAAAAATACAAAAATGGACTCTTATTCCTACTCCTCATCCCCTTCTGGACGAACTTTTTACTCCACGTTTACGCCTGGTTCTACGTCCTTGAAAAACATGGATTCATCAATAATATTTTGCTGCAGGCAGGAGTCATTAGCGAGCCGCTGCTCCTGCTCAACTCCCCCTTCGCCATCATGATCATGATGGTCTACTACTACCTGCCGTTCATGGTGCTGCCCATCTACTCTTCTCTGGAGCGGTTCAACTTAAGCCTCATCGAAGCCTCCTTCGACTTGGGGGCCACCTGGTTCCAAACGTTCCGCCGCATCATCCTTCCTCTTACCATGCGCGGGATCCGGGCCGGATTCTTTCTGGTCTACATCCCCTCCTTCGGCGAGTTCGCGATTCCGTCGCTCATGGGCGGCGATAAGATCATGTTCGTCGGAAACGTCGTTTCAGAATACATCCTGGCTGAAGGCACAGGCTCGCTCGGCGCCGCCTTCATGGTCGTCAGCTGCGCCTTCCTCCTCGGAACCGCGATCTTCTTCTTCAAGCTTCTCGGCAAATTTATGGAACCTGTGAGGGACCATGGCTAAACGATCGCACGTCGGCAGATTCGGCCATCTCGTCCTCATCGCCCTCACCTACCTCTTTTTGTGGGTGCCCATCGTTGTGCTGCTCGTATTCTCTTTTAACACCGAAGGCTTCCCCTCCCCTTGGCAGTCGTTCACGCTCAAGTGGTATAAAGAACTCATCCATTCCGTCTATCTCTGGGAAGCGTTTGCCAACTCTCTCATGATTGCGATTGCCTCCACCCTCATCTCGGTTCTCCTCGGCATCTTTTTGATCTTCTACGTCACCCAAGGCGGCAAGGTCGGCAAATACATCAACCTCTTTTACGGCAGCGTCATCATCCCCGAAACCGTCCTCGGCGTCAGCTTACTGGGATTTTTCAGCCTTGTTTCGATTTCTTTGGGCATGACAACCCTGATCGTCGGCCACACCGTTCTAGGGCTGGGATTCGTGATCCCGATGGTTTATGCGCGGTATCTCGAGCTGGATGACAGACTGACCGAAGCCTCGCTTGTGCTAGGCGCCACACCCATCCAAACATTTTTTAAAGTCACACTGCCCCTCTTAAGACCTGCTCTCGTCACCTCCGCGCTCCTCGTCTTCATCATCTCCTTCGACGACTTCATCCTCACCTACTTCACCGCCGGCAGCTCCGTCCAAACCCTTTCCCTCTACATCCTCTCCATGATCAGATCCGGCATCTCGCCCGTCGTTAACGCCCTCTCCGCGCTCCTGCTCTGCATCAGCAGCGTCATGGTCCTGATCTATTTCCACCTCAGCAGCAGGAGTAAAATCTTTATATGATCAGAAAGATTTTCATCCGAGCCTCCGTCGTCTTCTTCTGGACCCTCCTCATCTTCGGCATCCTCTACTGGCCCGAAGAGACGTTTCTCTCCAACAATCGCGCCATCAACGTCTTTGCCTGGGGCGATATTTTAGATCCTGCCATTGTCGCTGACTTCCAGAAAGAAACCGGCATCAAAGTGAACATGAACTTTTATGCCTCCAACGAAGAGATGATCGTCAAGCTCAAAGCCACCGGCGGCCAAGGCTACGATATGATCATCCCCTCCGACTACAGCGTCGAGATCCTCGCCAAAGAAGGCCTCTTAAAAGAGCTCGATAAATCGAAGCTCAACTTCCTCCCCAACCTCAACCCCAAACTCGTCAACCTCCCCTACGATCCGGGCAACGTCTACTCCGTTCCCTTTGAGTGGGAGCTTTATTTAATCGGCATCGACAAAACCTATTTCGCAAACAGATCCTACGATCCCAGCTGGAAGATGGTCTTTGATACCGATAACATCAACTACCTGATCACCATGATCAACGACCCCATTCAATCGATCGACCTCGTCTCCTTCTACCTCTTCGGAAATGTCACAACCATCAACGACCAGCAGCTCAGCGATGTCACCGACCTGCTGATCGCCCAGAAAAAACACGTCAACGCCTACGCCGATTTCCGCGCTGATTACTTTCTCGCCACCAAAAACAGCGTCGCCGTGATCGCCTCCAGCTCGTATCTCTGGCGAACCATGAAGAAATTTCCCTTCGTGGGCTATGTCCTCCCCAAAGAAGGCTCTGTGATCACGATTGAGAACCTCTGCATCCCCAAGCCCAGCAAGAAAGAGCATCTCACCTACCAGCTCATGAATTACCTCTACACCCGCGCCTCCATGAAATCCCACTACGACACGTTCTCCATCTTCCCTGCAACCACCGATGTTATCGATGACCTCAATGAAAGCGAGGATACCCACAGACTCCTCACCATGGAAGGCGATGAGTTCAAAAACCTCCGGTTCACCACCGTCGTCGCCTCTCAAGAAAAAATCCGCGATGCCTGGGTCAAAATCAAAACCGATTAATGTATAAAAAACTCTTCATACTCTGCTTAGTAATTACCTTTGGAATGATCGGACATATCTTCTACCTCCACAACCACCGCGAGTTCGGACCGGGCGATTTCAACCATCCCTTCATCTTAACCAGAGCTCCCAGCTCTCCCAATGAGACCGTGAAACAAGAGGCCAGCGCGATCTTAAAACAACCCTTTACCTACCTGGGATGCGGCGGGCAGATGACCGCCTACGAAAGTCCCGACGGCAGGTATGTCGTAAAATTTTTTAACCCGCGCAGCGTGATCAATAAAACGTGGTTTCAGAGACCTCAAAAACTGCTCCTGCTGAACTCATGGAAATGGATCTCAAACACCTACTTCAAAAAGCAAGAGCGCCTGGAGAAATATTTTAAAAGATGCGAGATCTCGTATAACGATCTCAAAGACGAAACCGGCCTCGTCTATATCCATGTCGATCCGGCAACCTCACTCTCCCAAACCATCCAGCTCACCGGCAAAGACGGAAAAACGTACCAGCTCGACCTCGAAACAAACCCCTTCGTTCTGCAGAAAAAAGTCGTACTGACCTTCGAACACATCGACAACTTACTCAAACAAGGAAAAACCGACGAGGCCAAAGAAGCCACCCGCCAAATCTATACCCTATTCGCCGCCCGCGCGCAAAAAGGGTACAAAGACCGCCTCCAAGCCCTCGAAAAAAACTACGGATTTGTCGACGGCAAGCCCGTTCAGTTCGATACCGGCCGCATCCGCAAAGACCAGCGCGTACTCAATAATCCCCAAAAAGAAGTAAAAAGAGTCATTTCAAACATCAAGCCCTCTTTCGAAAACTACCCGGAGCTTGCGCAAGTTTTAGATGAGTGTCTTGAACTCCTCAAATAATTTTCCGAAATCGATGATATGAGAGAAGAAGTTGCTATCTTCAAGCGGTTCAGTGATGCCATTGACGTGAATGAGGACAGTACGGAGAGAATATCCTTTAGGAAGCGATAAGTTCTGTATTTTCTCTTGAACCTCGCTAATCACTTCAATCCCAATGGGATCTTTCTTGAATTTGATTTCGATAAGATAGAGATTATTCATTCGTGTTTGAATCAAATAATCAATTTGAACCCCTCGTGACCTGGCAGTCGTATGTTGAAAATACGGATTATCAATCTGAATCTCTTCCGGATTAATATTCAAAAGATGGTAGATGGATTTTCGATTATTGAGCACAAGGTTTTCAAATTGCAGACCCATAATTGTGTGCCAATGGGCAGGAATTTTTCCCTGATCGTTAAGAATATTTTCTTTATAAGGGTCAATGTATTTGAGATAAAATCGTAAATAATTATCACTCAACCGAAACTGACTTACTGTTGTGAATTTCCCCTCTTTGATCCTCCATGAAAAATCACGTGAAACATAGCCTGTTTTTTTAAGATCTTCCAAGTAATCGCTGTAAACACCGCTTTTATTGACATTGAGAGCTTGATAGATTTCTTCAAATTCTGCAGGTCCTTCGGCTAATCTCTGCACAATCTTTTTGTAAATGGGACTTTTTTTACCAAAGAGATCTGAAAAAATGCGATCAAACTCCTTAAATAATAGCCCCTCTTTCCTATAGAAAAGACGTTTAATATTCTCTTCTGCAGATTTTCGGGGATCAATTGATTCTAGATAACGAGGCACACCACCAGTCGCACAGAGAATTTTGAATTTTTCATAAGGGGCAATTTTTTTTTCGTAAGGGCGCCAAAAATGGTTGCAGTCATAGAGCGGAAGTTCCTTCAAAACGATATCCAATTCAACACGGCCAAAATATCCGGTACTGCTTAAGATATTCTCTTCAATCCAAGTCGATAAAGAACCACTGAGAATCATGACAAGTTCTGGATTTTTCTTAAAATGATCATCCCATGCCGTTTTTAATTTGCCTAAAAAAGCAGGGTCTTTCGTCCCCATCCAGTTAATTTCATCCAAAACAATTAATACCCGGCCGGTTTTTGTTACTTCATAAAGGTTGTGAAAAAGAAAATCCCAGTCATCGCTTCTTAAGCCCTTCAGGCCCGTTTGCTTCTCCAATGCATTTGCAAAGTGCTTTCTCTCCATTTCATCCGTGATACCTTCCTCAGGAGAAAGTCCCATGAAAGTGAAGCTTTTGGGAAACGATTCGCTGAATTTTTCAGCTAAACGACTTTTACCTATCCTTCTTCTTCCTCTGATCACAACGAGGCTAGCAGACCGCTTATCAAGCAATTCATTTAAAATGCCTAATTCTCTATGTCTACCGTAAAAATCATCCATACTTCACCAAAATGTTCTTTTGCATCTTTCACTATATAACATATTGTATATATAGTGCAAATCGAAAGCCTAATATTTTTATAAATTGCTAGTTACTAGCGACTTACAGTTTTTCACCAAAACGACAAATGTCAATATAGTGCAAGCAAAATGCATATTCCCAGCTTGCACTATATAAACATTTGTCGTTTTAGTGAAAAAAATCAATTCTTACATGTTTTATTTTTTAGGAGCAAACCACGCGCTGTTTTCCAGCTGGACTAAAGCCATTCTCAGGCCTTGCTTGGTGTATTCCTTACGATCGATACGGCCTTGGGACAGAATTCCAATGAGACCTTCGGCAGCCCCAAGCTTGGCATTTGATGTAATGCCTGAATGAAGACACGCCTGGCTCATGTCGAGCTTTTGGTGGTGCATGAGCTCCAGAATCTGGTCAGGAACTTCAAATCCCGCAGAAATACCAATGTAGTAGTGCCTTCCATCAAAGATCGAGCACGCCGTGATATGCAAATATCCCGTGCGTGTGCCCGGAGCCTGGAGAAGCCCTCCTTCGATCCCAATACTCAGCTGGCAATCATTGAAAGCATTCTTCGCCCGATTTTTAGCGCCTTGGATAGTTTCTTCTAAAGTGAATGGCTGCTCGGAGACATCCGAGTTTGCAGAAACAGCAACGATATTAGCATCTGCAAATGCGGGATACTCTTTCAAAAGCTCCGCCGTAGCATCAACCTTTACGCTGTTTGTAGATCCGACAACGATGATCATAGGATACCTTTAAAGTAAAAAACGCCCAGGCACAAAACCTGTGGCGTTTAATAGTTAAAAAAGCAGCTCGTTTAAGCGCCTTTTTTCTTCTTGATAAAGTCGACAACATCGCCGACAGTTTTGAGCTTCTCAGCTTCTTCTTCTGAGATTTCGAAGCCAAAACGCTCTTCAAATGTCATCACGAGTTCTGTGATGTCAAGAGAGTCCGCGTTAAGATCTTCGATGAACGATTTGTCGAGCGTAACATCAGCAGCATCGACGCCGAGTTGTTCGACAACGATGTCAATGACGTCTTTTTCTAGAGATGACATAAGCATAGTATCCTTTTCTTGTTTATAGTTTACAAACTCTAGAGGTAGTTGCACAACTCAGAGTTCGTCGATTTTCGGGATTATTTTGACCGCTTTTCGAATCAAATTGCGGGGGTCATATACCGAAAATGGATATTACCCCCGCAAATTGATTCGAAAATCGGTTCAAAAGAACCCGAAAATCGACAGAACCTGAGTTATGCAACCACCTCCCTACATCACCATTCCACCATCCACCGTCAGAGTCTGACCGGTGATATAGTCGGACATTGGACCTGCCAAAAAGACCGCAGCATTTGCAATCTCATCAGGAAGCCCCAAGCGTCCCATGGGGATTTGTTTAAAAATCACTTCTTTCTGCGCGTCGGTCAAAACGCCGGTCATCGACGTCTCAATAAATCCGGGCGCAATACAATTCACACAAATACCTCGACTTGCAACTTCTTTGGCAAGCGACTTGGTCATCCCAATGATCCCCGCTTTTGAAGCGGCGTAGTTGGTCTGGCCCGCGTTGCCCATAATGCCAACGACGGAGGTGATATTAATAATCTTTCCTTGCCGGGCCTTCAGCATAGATCGAACTAAAGCTTGAGAGGTATTATAAACGGATTTGAGATTCACGGCAATCACTCGATCCCAATCGTCTTCCGACATCTTCATCAAAAGCCCATCCGCAGTGATGCCCGCATTATTGACCAGAATATCGATATTTCCAAGCGCTGCAATACTCTCACTAATCGCAAGATCAACAGATTTTTTGTCAGAAACATCCAAAAGTTTATAAAGAAATTTTTGATCCTCACCTGCAACACTCTGCATCTCTTGAACCACCTGCAAAGCCCGCTCGGTGTTCGTCCCGAAAATCACAACCGACGCGCCCTCTTTTGCGAAGGCTATCGCAATCGCTTTTCCAATTCCGGCGGTTCCGCCTGTGACCAAAGCAATTTTACCTTTAAGCGTTTGCATGAACCTGCTCCAAATCGTTGACTTTTTCAATACTGATTGTCGGAGCTTGCACCCCAATCTTCTTATTCATTCCGGCCAAAGTTTTGCCGGGGCCCATCTCGATATAAAGTTCGACGCCCGACTCCTCCATCTTCCGAATACCTTTCTCCCACTGCGTAGCCGATGCAACCTGATCAATTAAATTAGCTCGGATCTCAGGGATCGACCTCGCAAAATCTCCTGGAACGTTCATCACGATCTCTACCCCGCTCTCTTCAAGCGTCGCAGCTTTGAGCATCGACTCCAGCTTCAGCTGCGCAGACCGCATCAGCGGCGTATGAAACGCTCCCGACACATCCAGCGGCAAAACTCTTTTGGCTCCCGCGCTCTTAAGCGCCTCTTCTGCTGCCGGCATGCTCGCCGTAAGCCCCGCAATCACAACTTGTCCGGGACAGTTAAGATTTGCAATCCACACATCTGCCGGAAAACTCGCCTTCACCTTCTCGGCATCCAGCCCCAGCACCACGCGCATCGTGCCCGCCTTCTCCTGGCACGCCTCTTGCATGTAAGCGCCCCGCGCCGCCACCAGCTTTAAACACTCCGCAAAACCGACTTTTCCCGCCGCATAAAGAGCCGTATATTCACCCAAGCTAAGACCTGCGCAAATCGACGGCTCCAGCTGAGGAAACTCACGGCGCACCGTCTTCAAAATCGCAACCGACGTGATAAAAATCGCCGGCTGGCTGTGCTTCGTCTGCACCAGAACATCGGCAGGGCCGTCAAAAATCAGCTCTTTAAAATTGTACGACAGCACATCGGACGCCTCTTCAAAAACCTCGCGCGCCGCCAAAAATGCGTCGCAGAAATCTTTCCCCATCCCTACAACCTGTGCTCCCTGTCCAGGGAAAATAAACGCTTTTTTACTCATTAGCTCCTTCATTGGCCCCTTCATTAGTCAGGACTGCCGCTCCCCATGTTAATCCGGATCCAAAAGCCGTCAGCAAAATGTTCTCGCCTCTGTCCAATTTCTTCTCATGTAATAGCTCATCAAGTGCAATCCCCAGCGATGACGCCGACGTATTGCCATACTTATGGATCGTCACAAAAACTCTCTCATACGCAATGTTAAACCGCTTGGCCAGAGCCTCAATAATTCTCAAATTCGCCTGATGCGGCACAAACCACGAAATGTCGCTCTCTTGCAGCCCCGACTTTTCAATCGACTCTTTCGACGCCGTCTCCATATGTCTAACCGCGTGTTTAAAAACCTCTTTCCCTTCCATCCGGATATAATGAAGCCTACCCTCCACCGTCTCTTTCGTTGCCGGCTGCCTTGATCCGCCTGCAGGAAGCACCAGAAGCTGCGCCTGCTCGCCATCCGCGCCGAGCGTCACATCCTTAATGACCAGACCCCTGCCTTCCGACGAAACAACAGCCGCCGAAGCGCCGTCCCCAAATAAAATACATGTATTACGGTCTTTATAATCGACAATCGACGACAATTTTTCAGAGGCGACGATTAAAATATTTTTATACATCCCCGATTCAATAAACGCCTTTGCAACCCCCAGCGCATAAAGATACCCCGTGCACGCCGCCTGAATATCCATGGCAGCTGCCTTTTTCGCTCCTAACATCCGCTGAATAATACAAGCCGTGCTTGGAAACGCATAATCGGGAGTCAGCGTTGCAACCAAAATCAGATCCAAATCTTCTGCAGAGCACTCCGCTGCTTTTAGAGCCTTTTCGGCCGCATCGCGCCCCATATCCGACGTAAACTCATCGGCTCGTGCCAGCCGGCGCTCTTTCATCCCCGTTCGTGTCACAATCCACTCATCGGATGTCTCGACCATCTTTTCCAGGTCTTGGTTGGTAAGGACTGCCTCAGGAAGATAACTCCCCGTCCCTCTAATTTTTGCTTGTATACGACTGTTTTTTTGCATGGTAGCCCAGCATAACCGAAGCCATAAAAAAAGGCGAGCTTGTCGATTAAATGAATTTTTAATACCTTCGTATTAAATTATTTTCTTTCGTATCTCTCTGCTTGAGTTTTGTTAGAGACCTCTGTTAAAATCTTTCCAATAAAAGTTGAATCCAAGGAGAGCGTCTGATATGGCCGTCATTTTAAGAACCCTTAATGTCTTCAGTCCCGCAATCCCGCCCAGCGATGCAGAAAACCGCTTAACAGTCGACAGGACCGTCTTAGCCGCACGTACCGCCGTTGCAGCCCTTGTCACTCTAGGGGTTTCAATAACAGTTTCAAGGCAGCCCGCCGCGGGAAGATATGCCCCGCTTTTATCTGCAGCAGCATCCATAGGCTTAACCTTTGCCACCTATGTCCTGGAATCCTCTCGAGCCAAGAATGCAATCCTTGAGCGCGCAGTTGATCTGTTCTATGAAAAGCAAGTGCCTGTAGATGTCATGGATTATATTGTTCAAAATCCAGATGCTTATCATGCGATTTGCATCGATCCAAGAACGGATCAGTTGAAACACAATGAAGAAAGACTCACCCAGTTAATCCAAAGGGTTAAACAATCTTCCGCAAAACCGGATCCTCAAATTGAAGCGTTATCATGGAAACTTGAGAAAAAACACGCAAAACAGGTTTTTGAAGATATAGGTATACTGAATTTAGATGAGACTAAGTCAGCCTGTTGGGATGCAATCCTTAAATTCAACGATTATTCCAAAGAGGAAGATTCCTACTTCGTAAGGATGGTGGATAAGATTTTTGATGAAAGCAGCCCATCCTTAAAATATGGTTCGTACCTTAAGGCGCTCAGATCAGGCAATCAGGATATTATCAATTACATTGAGCAAAACAAGAAAGTCGCACCGGCTGACTTTTTAAGAGGGACTTCTGGAGTTCCAAAAGATGTCAAAGACTCTATCGATTTAGAAACTTTTCAGTTACTTTGCAAAGACGCAGAACTCGATAAAACCGATTTCTACCCCGTATGGAATCTTATTCTCAAATTCAACGATCTTTCGGGCCATGCACTCGCCCTTTTCGATAAGCTTTTAGAGCGTCGCCCTATTAGTAAAAAAGATCAAATTTACTTCTGCTTGCAGTATGCGATCGAACGGAAACGACCCGTTGTTGTTGAATCGCTATTTAACTACCACTCTACCCTCATTGAAAGAGCCCGTGCACCAGATTATTACTTACGTATTAGAGATTCTAAAACAGCACAATTATTACTGGATCGTTTCGGAACCACCCCCAGCGCAGGTTTACTAAATGCCATCATTTCTCTCGGCCCCGAAACTTATAGCAATGATTTTACTCAATGCGACCATTTACGAGCCGTTCCAGGGCTTTGGGCACAGGAAACAGAAGAAGCCCTCACGCTTTGTGATTACTCAATAAGCCCGACCTTGCAGCTGTCATCAAAGCAGATCGATTTTTGTACACCCACAACAAGCCCGATTCTGATACTAATGATATGGATAGAATGACTTTTGATGCTATTTGCAGGCGCTGTCAAGACATCAATTTGCAAAGTGAAAAAAAATTAGATAAAACTATCCCTACGGAGCTGTGGGATCTCATCTGCAAGTTTGACTATCATTCGACTGAAGAAAACTCACTACTTATCAAGTTGATGACACAGACCTATGATGTAGCCCAACATCAATTTATTGAAGGTGCATTCACCCGTGCAGTCGCAAAAAACTGTCCCAATGTTGTGGCATTTTTACTCACTTCCAAGCAGAGCGCTACAGCAAGAAATAGGATCATAAGCGCTGATATTGATAAACATAATCGTTTTTCTTGCTGGAGCAGTCTGCAAAACGCACAAACCGCAGATCTCCTTCAACAAAATGGATTCATTGTCAATGAACATCCTACCCTCTTGGACCATGTCGTATTCAAAGACCGCGCCTTCTACCCTCGCCCTAGCGGATTTACTCGGTTTGACCACGTAAAAGCGATCCTTGGTGCAGAAGTAAACCGGAGTTTTGTCGAAGCAGTTGTTGAAAAGTTGAAAGCAAAAGAGACAAATGAGAAAGCTGATCTTCTCTTTATACTCAACAACTACCTTGCATCCAAAAAATAGGAGTAATTATGTTACGCATATTAAATAGCATCCCCTTCTTTACTCCGCCGGCCAAGAAGAGCGACACCGTCACAATCGCAGCACGCAGCGTGAGCGCCGGAATCATCATAGGGCTCTTCGCCAAACTGGCAGCCGATCGAACGATTGGATATGCCCGGCCCCTGGCTGCTATCGCCTTTACAGTTTCCACAGCCGCCACATATTTGTACGAGTCTCGTAGGGCTCAAGAAGTAACGTCTACAGACGAAGATAGCTCTTCAGAAGAATCCGATGGGAATGATTCAGAAGAACTCGTAGAGAGCGATCCAAAAGCCGCTACGCCTTGGTACAACCCTCCAAGGGCTCCAGCCGTAGTGAGCAATTCAACAGCAGATACGCCATGGTGGGTGGTTCAGAGGGCTCCAGAAAAGAGGGCTCCGGATGATGATAGCGATTCAGAAGGACTCGTAGATAGTGATCCAAAAGCCGCTACGCATCGGGACAACCCTCCAAGGGCTCCAGCCGCAGTGAGCATTTCAAAAGCCCCCGCCCCTGGGTCGGAGCCTCCGAGGGCTCCAGAAAAGATACCTCCAGCCGTAAAAACCTTAGATGAGCAATGGAAAGAGCTTGAAAAAACGGGTGACAGCTCTAGCTTGATCTCATTCATCATTGAACATGATTATATAAATGCAGATATCTTTGCAGATTTCTGCTGGAATCCGAAAAATAACCTGCAAGATCTTTACTCAAAAGCCCTAGGTGAAAATAAGCAAAAAGTGCTCGACTTCCTTTTGCAGGAAAGATGGCTCAAAGACAAAAAGATAGATTTCGATAAAGTTTTGCACCCGATCCCTTCTGGAAAAATCAACAAAGAAACATTGGAAAAACTCTGCACAAAACCTATCTTAAACGTTCATCCGAACAAACTTATTTTTGATTACATTATCGAACTGGATTATTTTTCTCTGAATGTTGAAGCAACTTTATGTCGTTTGATTGAGGAACATAAAGAAAACCAACTAACAGTTTACAAACGACTTTTCTTCAATGCTCTTGAGGATAATAAGCCTGCTGTAGTTGCTGCACTCATGGGTTCAACATGGTTTAAATGGCAGAATCATGCTTTTACACAGGCTGAAATATATCAGAGATGGAGAGTGCATTCCAAAATAGAACTGCCAGCCCATTGGTGCGATGTCAAAAATCCAAAGCTTGAAGAAGCTTATCAACGCGCTCAGAAATATTTATCTTCAAAAGCTGAACCTTCTGCAGACTTTGTTGATCAGGTGGATTCTGAGACAATCGATGCCATTTATGCATCTAAAAAGTATGATTTACGCTTCTGGGAACTTCTCTGCAGCGTTGATGAACAAATAGTACTCCAAAACAAGAGCTTCATTAAGCTGGCAGGTGCGTTGACAGCTCCTCAGGGTGATCCCTCTGGTGAGTATCTCATAGCAGCCATCCAAGGTTGCCGTCCTGGCATCGTTGCACATCTAATGAAAAAACCACCTGCATTATCTGTGGAGGCGCGAACAAAATGCTGGGCCTCAATTAGAGACGCAAAAACAGCCGTAATTCTTGAATCAAATTACTCTTTATTTGCGCACTCTTCATGGACCTTGACAACTGTTTTAACATCCAAATCAAAACCATACACAAACTCTGATTTTACCATGCCCACCCATGTGAAAATGTTGAGTAAAAGAGCTACAGAAGACACCCTAAACTATGCACTATCAACAACAGCTTGCAAGGAAAACGAAGAGCTTAACAAATTGATTCAGAGCTATGTTTATGCTGTGGCCTTCTTGAGAGAAGTTTCGCTCTCAAGCGATTATATCGATCAAATAGATAAAGATAGGTTTGAAGCAATCAGCATTCGAGCTGCCTGGCCGACAAATATTGACCATCGTACTCATCAGTTATGGGCCTTATGCTGCAAGTTCGATGCCTATTCTAATGACAAAAACTCCCTGTATGTTGGGCTTTTTACTCGATCTGATTTTAGACGAATTGAACCATCGACTATGATCGCAACCGCAGCACAACATAGCTGCCCAAACATTGTCAAAGACATGCTCACCGTGCGATACGATGCTTTTAAACACCATTTGCAAGAGAAGTTCGCTGATCTGCTTGTGATGAATAATACCCCCGAGCTGCTCGATGCTGTCATCGCTTGCAATTTGACATCTTCTAAAGAAGTTGTAAAAGCCCTCTTAGAGGCAGGCATTAATGGAGTCGAACAGGCAATCGCAAAATATGAGAAAGATGATAAGAAACAACCCCTCGTACAGATCATGCGGGATCATCTTGCAGCTAAAAAACCTAACAATGAGTAACCTATGAGCCTTGTTCAATCTATTGCCAGATCATTCTTAATACCACCAGATTTAAACAATCAAGCGACCCGCCTGACAGAGTATAAAACGCGCATCTATTGCCTCTCTGCATTTATGGGAGCCGCCGCCGGAGCTGCACTCTATGCTGCAACGCGGCAAGCAATGCCGCGAAGCTATGCTGCGCTGACCTCTGCGGCAGCAGGACTCGGGGTTTCCCTCTTCTCTTACAGACCTATCAAAATGCAGGTCAAAGAAGTCATCGACGATCGCGCGGTGTCATTAGTTTATAACAGTCGCGAAATCCCTGCTGATGTCATGAGTCATCTGAGAAACAACCCCGCCGCTTTTCTAAAGCTGTGCCAGCATTTAAAAGACGTTTGTAAAGAGCATCGAGACAACCTGTGGGAGCTCTTTTGCAAGCATGACAATTTTCCAATGGAAGATGGATCGCTATTTGCCAATCTGGTAGACCAGCTGATTGCTCCTTCAGAACTCATTGGCACCACCTACCAGCATTGCTTAAAAGCTGTCCAGGCAAGAAACTCAAAAGTATTCCAGTACATGGTTGCAAAGCCGAACCGTTTTTTTCAATTTTTACGATTTGTATGCGAAGGCACTACTTCACATGAAGATCTTAACTGGGTTTGGGAAGAGTCTGCAAAGATCAAGTGGGATGAATATAAGGAACAAATGTGGGATCTAGCCCTCAAGATGAATAACCGTTTGGCCCTGGCAACGGTAAATACAGACCTGACAGACAAAATTTGCAGCGACCCTTCATTAAAATACCGTTCACTTTTAAAAGCGCTTATGAAAGGTCGTTCAGATATGGCCAAGAGCCTCACAGTGAAACATGGGCTCAAAGTCGAGCACTTTTTAGATGGCACAAGTGTTCCGGAGGATTTCACTATAAATGCTGCAGAATTTGATAAGATTTGCTCACAGCCTCTAGATGCATCACTCGTATCGAGAGAAAAAGTGTGGGATTTAGTCTGCAAGTTGGACTATCTTTCGGGTGCTGTCTATACAGTTTATGCACGATTGACACCTGAGATGGAGCAGCGGTTTAATCACTTTCTGTACGCCGTCCGTACAGGCCGCCGCGAAGTTGTCAAAGGCCTTCTCGGAAGCGCAATCTCCATCACGGCTTTCACATCGGACCATCACCTCGCCTGCTGGGCCAGCATCCGGGATGATGCAATGGCAAGGCTCATCAGACAAAAGTACACCGAACGATCGAGTATAACCCTTCGAAGAGAGTTAAACCGCATAAGTGCACCACTTTTACTTGAAGTGGTCGATCCCACTAAAAAAGGCGATTATTCAGCCAATTTAGTCAGCTTGATCATCTGAAGTTTATTTTGGCGTCAGGAATGACCAGCGGCATGCAGAAAGCCGAAAAAGTCGCAGGATTGGAGATAGGGGGTTGGTCATTTCCTCAGAGCATGCATAGCCGCTGAAGCTTTTTTAAACGCAAAAGGACCTCTTCCTGGTGGGAGCGATCAAGGTTTTTACGCTATGACTGTCCTGTCGCACACTATTGAAGCGCCGGTTTTATGGCTTCACGAAGCGGTACTATGGCCTATGGTATGCACGCATGACTACTGCGACGGCGATCTTTTCTCAAAGCTCGTTCAGAGAAGCCGTGAAGATGCGACTGTTGGCACAGGGTTCTCAGAAAAAGACATTGAGAACAAATTCTTTGCAGCTGTTTGTTCAAAAAGTCCAAAAGTAGTCGAAAAACTCTTAAGAACAGGAGCCGTCAAAAAAGCCGATCTGAGTGACGGCCAGCAGTTTCAATGCTTAATAAGATCGGTATGCACTGAAACAACTTATCTCCTCAAAGATTATGGGGTCAACTTAGATGCAATAGGCCCTGATGGACTCAATGCTTCCGATTATATCAGTGAGCATTTTAATAGAAAGTACCCAGATCATCTTACAGATCTAATAAATACGAGAGCAGATAAAAAAGACATCGTTAAATACCGTGAAAAGAGCCGTGCTTTTGAAAGTTTGGTATCAAAGACCTCTGTTGTAACTGCAACCCGAGAAAGCTTCGATCAAATTTGCAAGGCTTATACAGGAGATACTCTATATCGTGTAGCTGGTATTTGGCTTCGCCTCTGGCAATTGGTTTGCAAGTTTGATTACTGCTCTGAAGAAAAAGATTCTCTTTTTCTAAACCTTGTTAACTCAGACGGGGCGTTGAATGAAAAAGCCCTCGTGTGTGTTGTCCGCTCTAATAGCTTAAAGGTTCTCGAATACCTCTTCGCAAAAAAGCTGGTCGCCGTAGAAGTCCTTGAGAAGGAATCCTTTAAACAGGTTTGCGCTGAAGTGAACAATGCAGCTCTTAATGAGGCAATAGAAGCGTACGTTCAATCCCGTAAAGCGAAATAAAAAATGCATCTTCAATCATGTAATTGAGGATGCTTCTTTTTTATCCATTCTTTAACCAAGGCTTTTAAAGCTTTAACCTCTTTGATAATTTCAGCAACTTCCTTGGCTGAAACCCCTCCAGAGCTTGTATAGTCGGACATGTTGCGTTTGATACGACATGCATGTAAAAAGTCGGATAATTCTTGATGATTTTTTCCAAGAATCTCAGGAAGCGCATCTATGGTAATACGATGATGCCCTGCTTTATTGGGATTGGTCCTAAAACCGGCAGCTCTTAATACAATAGTCGTCAGCTGAAGCGCTGCATTGTATGCAGTAATGAAACGTCTGTCTGATGATAGCTGAACAATCCCTGCATCCTCAATATCTCTTTCAACAATTTTGAAGAGCTGTACAATCTCATTTTTAGAGGATTCATGCTTCTTTAATTTTTCTTCCTCCAACCATTTGAGCAAACTCATCTTCGTCTCCAGCAATCCAAATTTTAGATTTACTCATAACTTCTAACAAAAAATGATCTTTTTGTGAAAGTCTTTTTTTAAACTCGCCAAGTCCAAAAAGCACGGGATTTAGCTCTCTTTTGAGTTTTTTTGATAGAGGAGATAAAGCTTTGGAAAGTTCGCGTAATGAACAATCACCCAGCAGAAATAAGTCGATATCACTATCGACAGACTCAGTTCCTTGAGCAATAGAGCCAAAAATAAAGGCGTAACGAATTTTATTGTCTAAAGACGTTAATGCAAGACGGATAGCATCACCCAGAGCGACTGTTTTTAACAGCATCTTTTTTAAATCTTCGTAGATGGGGTGAGTTTTTACAATTTTATAATAAACCAGTCTTCCACGTTGCGAGGAGGTAATAAGACCCACCTCCTGCAAAGTTTTAAGTGTTCGTTGAACCTGCATGAGAGCTTTACCGGTTCTTTTTACAATATCCGCCTGATAGAGTTCTTCATCGGAATTTTGCAAGAACAGGCTGAGAACATCAACTAAAGTCTGATTGGCGAATATTTTTACGATACGATTCATATGAACCACCACAATTTGTTGTTATATCACAACATTTTGTTGTATACCATTTCCTGCAAATATTGTGCAACTGAGGATATTGCATGAAAGTCGCCGGATGTGCGATAAATGGAAGATATGAAAAAATTTATCACGTCGCTTCTAATCCTGGCCTTTCTGTCGACTTCCTCGACGACGATTGCTAACGACACTTTGGAAGATCACAAGAAAGATACCGAAAGCATTTGGCGCACAGGCTCAGGCGCCCATGACGGATCCAGCACAGCGATCAGCACCTCTATCATCGGATGGGGCGTAGGACTAGCGCTGGGTATCGCCATCCTGGCAGCCGTGCTTCATCAAAGCAAAAGTCAATCGGGTCATAGTCACTGCAGTGGGAAGTAAGACGTTTTTTTTTCTATGTTTATGCGTTATTTCTCTGCATGCGTCGGAGACGTGTTTCTTTATTCCTCCAAAAAACTGGGAAATCGCCAATCCTGAAATCCTAGCGCCGCGCGTGCATATCTGCTTCCTGGGGAAATCCTCCAAGGGGCTGGCCCCCTCGATCAATCTTGCCTCCGAAAAAGTCGATATTTCTCTTGATGCCTATATCGAAGAAGTGCGTAAAATCCACGCGGCCGATCCCAACTCCCGCTGGAGGGATCTAGGCAAGTATAAAACGCTCCTCGGCGAAGGACGGCTCACCGAACTGGAAACGCATGCGGAAACCGGCATCGTTCGCATGGTACAGCTGATCGTCATCAAGGATCATGTGGCGTATATTTTAACAGCCGGCGCGCTAAAAGAAGAGTTTCCCAAATATTACAAGCTCTTCGATCAAACGCTTCGATCAATGCAGTCTTCTAAAGACCTTATCGAGAGCTACTCCTCCAAGGAGAGCCGGCAAAAACTCTCAATGCTTGTCCAGAACGTGGAGCAACAATTCAAAGCAGCCAAGTTTACACAGCCGGACATTGCAGGTGTGTTTAAAAAGGAATTCAGAATGGACCTTCCTCCCGCGTCGTTCTTGAACAGGGCCATCAAAACGCTGGACAAGCAATTTAAAACAGCCGTAAAAGACAATGACGCATTCAATTCCAAAGATTTTCAGGAATCTGCATGGCAGCCTTTTGAAAAAAAAGTCATCAATGACTTTACGGAAATGGGTCCCTACTGGCAAATTCTATTACTGCAAGATATACAAGTGAAACTCTTAAACCTGAGGTCGCAATGAGAAAATGGATTGGAATCGTGACAGGAACTTTTTGTGTTTTGTCATCAACACTACGAGCAGATGAAGCGCCCGCCGTCCCTGAAGCCGCAGCAGAAGTGGTGCCTGCAGAACAATCTGCAGCTCCCGAGGCAATCACTGATGATGCAAATCAAACAGCAAAACCTCCTGCACAAGTCGGAAAAGCGTCGGTTGACTCTTCAACGACTGCTGGAAGCAGCACCGCTGCCAAATATGTCCTTGCAGCCAGCGCTGTTGCAATCGGCGTTGCAGCAATTATTTTAGTTTCCCGCCACCATGGTCATCATCATTAAAAATAGTTTTTTACGGAGAAGAAAGCTCGCCTTTCTTCTCCTCTTTCTCTATGGCTGCCAGTCCCCCAACCATTGGCAGGTTTCACATCAAAAAGGGTCCCAAAAAGAGTTTGACTCCGCTAGACTTTCCTACCCCGTTCGTGATAAAGTAAACGGCGTGGCCGTTGAAATGATTTATGCTAAAGAAGGCCTTAGAACTTATTTAGAGGTGCACTCCCAGATGATTCCCCCCTACCAGAGCGATCTCAAAAAAGCGCTTGTCAAAATCAAAACCTCCGGGAAAACCCTCCAAGGCGTTGCCCACCGGCACCAAGGCGGCCAGCGCGCCTCCCTGCCTCCCGATCTGCAGCAGGCCATCGTCGATTCTCTGCTCGGCGGCCACCCTGTCACCATTGAACTGATCGGCTACTCAACAACCCTGCAGCCGCACGATTTTGCTCTATCCTATAGCGAGCTGCGTAAAGCTCCATTAAACATCCCCTTGCAACTCCCCTTTAAACTAAGGTAATTATGAACCAACTAGACCAGCTTAAAAAAATGACCACGATCGTCGCAGACACCGGCGAGATTGAAGAGATCAAAAAGCACCATCCGACCGATGCCACCACCAACCCTTCCCTCATTCTGGCAGCCTCGACCAAACCCGAGTATCAATTTCTGATTGAAGAAGCCCTCTCATTCGGCCGCAAAAAAGGGCATACGCGCGCAGAAAAACTCTCCCATGCGTTCGACAAGGTGTGCGTGAACTTCGGCTGCGAAATCTTAAAAATCGTCCCCGGAAGAGTCTCTACCGAAGTCGACGCAAGGCTCTCCTATGACATCGTAGGCTCCGTGCAAAAAGCCCGCGAGCTGATTTCTCTTTATGAAGCTGCCGGCATCGCCCGTAAACGTATTCTCATCAAGCTCGCCTCCACCTGGGAAGGCGCGCAAGCAGCATTCCATCTCGAAAAAGAAGGCATCCATTGCAACATGACCCTGATGTTCAACCTGGCCCAGGCCATCGCCTGCGCAGACGTCCACGCAACCCTCATCTCCCCTTTCGTCGGACGCATCCTCGACTGGTACAAGAAAAACGAAGGGAAAACCTATACCGGCGCCGAAGATCCGGGCGTCAAATCCGTCACCCAGATCTACCACTACTATAAAAAGTTCGGAATCAAGACACAGATCATGGGAGCTTCCTTCCGCAGCAAAGACGAGATCACCGAGCTTGCCGGCTGCGACCTTCTCACGATTGCTCCTAAACTTCTCGACGAGCTCCGCGCCTCCGAGCTGCCCGTTCCCCGCAAGCTCGACCCTGCAGCTTGCAAGACCATCGAAATCCACCAACACATAGTGGATGAGAAAACCTTCCGCTGGATGCTCTCTGAAGACCCAATGGCCACCGATAAACTCTCCGAAGGCATCCGCAACTTCGCCAAGGACGTCGTCAAACTCGAAGAGCTCCTCTCTGGCAGGATTTGAGTGACGGCCTCTGTGCTGGATAAAAATTGATTTAGAAAAAATCATTACAGGATATGCAGGATTGCTGCGCGGCAGGATTTTGCATGATAGTTAGTTAGTTTAAAATTTATCATGCAAATCCTGCCGCGAAGCGATCCTGCATATCCTGTTTCTTCTATATGAAACGATATTTTTGTCCAGCAGCACAGAAAGTGATTTGGTTAAGCCTTACTTTAAATATGCATGAATAATTAAAGTAGAGTTTTAATTATTCATGCAACGGCTTGAAAAAAGGAATCCGCAACTTTGCCAAAGACGTCGTCAAACTCGAAGAGCTCCTCTCAGTAGTCAGCTCAAGTGCATGAAATACAATACCTTATATCAAACCAATTCTAAACTTGCATTGAATCTTGATATACTTTAGCATATAAATCATGAAGAGTTATATATTATAAGGTATCAGATGATCCATTCAATCGCTCACTTAGGAGCTGAACTAAAAACTGCTAGGCAAAGAAAAAAATTGAGCCAAAGAGCGCTCAGCGCGAAAACAAAAGTGCCCCAAGGACATCTATCCAAAATTGAACGGGGTGAGACTGACCTTCAGACCTCCAGTCTCATTGAAATTTCACGAGCACTTGAGTTGGAACTGATGTTAGTACCTCGTTATTTAATACCAACTTTTAAGGCCCTTCTAAGAGAAAATATAGCAACTTCAGAGGAACAAACTCCTCTATATAGCTTAGAACAAGAAGAGGAAAAAAATGTTTGAAATAGCAGTTCTTGAAATATTACTTCATAACGTACCCATTGCTACTTTGACACATTTGCCAGGTGACAGAAACCTCTTGTCGTTTAAACAAGAATATATCGATAATCCGAACAGACCTATCTTGAGCCTATCGTTCAAGGATCGTTACCGTGATTTAATCACTGATATTAAATCTACCAGAACTCGACTTCATCCATTTTTCGCGAATTTGCTGCCAGAAGGACATATGAGAGAGTATCTTGCCGCTCAAGCTGGAATTAATCCCCAAAGAGAATTTTATCTACTCGGAGCGTTAGGCCAAGATCTTCCGGGTGCCATTACAGTTCGTCCACTGAATAATAGTAAGTTGGGAATGGAAAAAAACGAAGATTTAGAAGAAATTCTTAGTTTAGAGAAAAAAAAAGCAGTGCTCCGTTTTTCTCTTGCTGGCATACAACTCAAATTTTCTGCAGTGTGGGAAAATGAAAGAGGGTTGACAATACCAGTTCACGGCGTTGGAGGCTCCTGGATCGTAAAATTACCCTCCTCTATCTATGCCAGAGTACCAGAAAATGAATATGTCATGATGGAACTTGCAAGAAAAATTGGGATAAATGTTCCAGAAACCGCTCTTATTCCGATTGAACAAATTCATGGACTTCCAAATGGCGTGGGACAAACAGAAAACCATGCTTTTGTCATTAAAAGATTTGACAGAACGGATAATGGTCAGGCAATTCATATTGAAGATTTTGCACAAATTTTTGGCCTATACCCAGAAAAAAAATATAAATCCGCAAGCTATCGAAATATCGCAGAAGTGATTTGGTCTGAAATAGGAGAAGACGGTATCGCTGAATTTATACGACGATTTGTCTTTAATGCTCTGATTGGTAACGGTGATATGCACTTAAAAAATTGGTCTCTTATTTATGCGGATCAAAAAAAAGCGGCTCTTGCCCCTGCCTATGATTTTGTTTCAACGATTCCCTATTTGCCAGGCGACGATCTTGCATTGACTTTTGTCAAATCGAAAGCTTTTCATTCATTGACATACGAACAACTCAAACGTTTTGCTGAAAAAGCAAAACTCCCCGAACGTTTAGTTCTTGAAACAGCCAGAGAAACAGTACAATCTTTTACAAAACTCTGGAACTCAATCGGAGACTTCTCACTTGACAATACAGTAATTCATGTGATCAACGACCATCTTAAAACCATTCCACTGTTTAAAGATTGAACCACAATCTGGACAACCCTTTCGAGCGGCTTTTCTCAAACGCGAAGGTGAAGATTGAGATCGTCAGGATAAGATAGGCGATATTTAGAAAAAGGCTCCACCAGAACGCATTACAGGGAAAGATATGCTGCCGATCACGATTCGATTCCCTCAAACACATGGGTTGTAGGAAGCGAATTGGCCACCGGCTGCAGCCATGCAGGCAGAGCAGACACCGGATAATACACCGCGCTGCCCGGCGCAGAAGATCCGGGCGTCAAATCCGTCACCCAGATCTACCACTATTACTCCGCTAGGCAAAACAGATGACATATAGCGCTAGCGAGGCACAGCCCAATTAATTCTCCGCATGCCAGACAGTGTTCGTGAGCACGGCAGGCATGCGGAGAATTGATTGGGCAAAGCCGCTAGCAGCGCTATATGTCATCTGTGTGCCTAGCGGAGCAATACTATAAAGTCGATGAGAAGACATTCCGCTGGATGCTCTCTGAAGACCCAATGGCCACCGATAAACTCTCTGAAGGCATCCGCAACTTCGCGGGTGACGTCGTCAAACTCGAAGAACTCCTCTCTGGCAGGATTTAAAGATCTTTCATCTTGATTCGTATTTGTTTCTTTATTTCAATTAATTTATCATCTTCATTGTTTATTTCATCACCATGGAGATGCCTATAGACTTTCACATTCTCTGGTTCTTTGACACAACATTCAATAATTCCAGAACCAGAGCAAGTTGCGAGTGCCCCACCCCCTGTAGAACCCGCAGCAATCCCTAGATTAACAACAGAAAGCCCGCAACTACAAGGAGCACAGGGAAGATTTAATAAAGCTAAACCACCTAACGCAATTGCTATGACGCCCGAGATCAATCCTATGGACGTGCATGTAACAGCAACTATATGCTTTTTCTGCAGAAAAGGAATGTTCCTTTCGATACTATTTTTTTTTGCATAGAGTTCATTTAATTCCTTAACATCCTCAGAAAGAGTATTTTGTATTCTTGATACAAAGATACTATGGGATCTTTTAGAAACGCGTGAGAAGAGAACTTTACTTCTTGAATCAGGGAGATATTGAAAAAGAAGTGATATTAAATCAGTTGGTAAAGTCGTGAGATAATCTCTCACTCCTTGCTTATTATTATCCTTTTGAACGGCAGCAGCAAGAACAGGGTGGAGTTCGACATTTTCTTCTGCCTTGAATACACCCAAATTTTGATAATGATTACCCAAATAAACTTGACTCATTGACATAATAAACCCTTTGTATAAATTAATATAATAATTATAAAACAAATTTTAATTTGATGCAAAGTTTTTATTTGATAAATATTTAAGCCTTTAATAATTAACTGGTTATATAGAACGTTTTTTCGAACAATGATTACTCAAACCTGGACAACCCTTTCGATCTCGAATCATAGAAAATGTCGAAACACGAACTCCAACTGTAGAACACTTGTAATAAGGCGTTTATGAATTTAGTCGATACAAGCAGTTGACATATGTGTCAATTACATGTATCATGAAGTTATGAAGCACGATCCAGTTCAATATATAGAATTTTTTCACCTGGCTTTTCTAGACCAATTGGGACGGAAGTTAGATCAGAGGCTTTACGCTCTTAAAGGCGGTTGCAACTTGAGGTTTTTCTTAGGCAGCATCCGTTATTCTCAGGATATAGATATCGATGTAAAAACCGTGAGGGTCGAAACATTGCAAAAAACCGTCAATACGATCCTGAAATCTCCTGCATTGTCTGTGGTTTTGAGGTCTATGGGTCTGGAAATCGAACATATTTCTGAGCCGAAGCAGACTGAAACAACACAGCGGTGGAAAATTCAGCTGAAAGCCCCCACAGGAACTATTTTCCCAACAAAAATTGAATTTTCAAGAAGAGGCTTGGAGGTTCCTACGGAATTTACATCGATCGATCCCTCTGTATTGAGTAGTTACCGTTTGGCTCCGATCTTTACCTCTCACTATGGACCCGTGATTGCATTCAAGCAGAAAATAAGAGCACTTTCTTTACGTTCTGAAACCCAGGCTCGAGATGTCTGGGATCTTTTTCATCTGATTAATGCCTATAATGTGAAAGAAGGAGATGGAGAGCATATAACAAAAGCTTGTGAAAATGTTTGCACTATCAGTTTTTCTGATTTTAAAGATCAGGTGCTTACCTTTTTTCCAGAGGATATGCGGGCGCAATATAATGAGAAAACCTGGGAGGCCATTCAGTTAACAGTCATTAAGTATTTGGAGGCGCTTTAAATGAAGTTGCTGACGGCATTAAAAACGCTTCAAAACGCAGGCGCTCCTATCATGTCAACAAGAGATATAGCTTGTCTGCTTGGAGTGAGTAATGAAACGGCAAGCCAAATGCTCAGAAGGCTTGCTCAAGAAAAACATATTGTTCATCTTGCAAGAAGTCTATGGGTCATTGATCTAAAAGTAAATCCCTTGCTACTACCTGACTATTTAGTCGCTCCTTTTCCCTGCTATGTTTCTTTGCAGACCGCGCTGTACCTTCATGACATGATCGATCAAATTCCACGCATTATTACTGTGGTCTCCCCTGCACGCACACGAACAATTCAGACACCGCTAGCAACCATCTATGTCCATCATGTCGAGCCGGAGTTTTTCTTTGGGTTCGACTTTGATCCCAAAACAGGTGTAAAGATGGCAACACCTGAAAAAGCCCTATTGGATATTTACTATTTAAAGAAGCGGCTTCCGGAGCTTGAGCTTCCCAAGTCATTCAATTTCAAAAAGGCTTTTGCAATGATCCGCAAAATCCCCTCTCAAGCGCGTCGTACCATTTTAGAAAAAGCACTGAAACCACCTGAAAGTTACATTTCGGCTGACGTGAAACCCGCGATTGAGTTGTCGGAGAAGGGTAGTAGAGAGAATACAACCCCCTTCTTCGACAACCATCCGGGCTTACGCAGCCCAAATGTGACTTTTTCAAAGAGTCTGGTAGACTACTCAAACCTGGAGAGACCCTTCGAGCGGCTCTTTTCAAAAGCGAAGGCGAAGATCGAGATCGTCAGGATAAGATAGGCGATATTGAGGAAAAGGCTCCACCAGAACGCCTCCCACGGAAAAATATGCTGCTGAAGCACGATTCGCATTCCCTCAAACACATGGGTTGTAGGAAGAGAATTGGCCACCGGCTGCAGCCATGCAGGCAAAGCTGACACCGGATAATACACTGCGCTGACCGGCGCAAAAAGATAGGCCGTCATCCACGCCAGCATCTGAAACCGCTGTCCCCAATAAATCACGACGGACGCCGACAAAAATCCAATCATCCATCCCGACATCAAGAGAAGCGCTGCAAACGGAAGAAAAGCCCAGCCGATCGTGAAGACATTCAGCTCATAGAGCACATAGACAAGAATCGACCCGAACCCCAGCGTGAGAAAAATTTTAGCAAATGAAAGAAGAACAACGCCGATCACCCATTCGATCAGTTTTAAAGGCGTTGAGAAGAGATTGACCAGGTTGCGGTTCCAAAACTCTTGCAGCAGGTTCACAGAGATCTCATAATTGCCCCGCCAGACGATCTGCCAGAAAATAAGCCCCGTCATGATCACAAGAGCAAGATTGGGAATCGCCGCTCCCTCCTGCTGAGCCTTCTGAATCCACGCCGTTGTAAGGCCCCAAAGAGCGATATCGATTGCAGGCCAGTAGAGAAGATCTGCAACCTGGTCCAGCTTGGCAAACAGATAAAAATATCTCAGGAAAACAGCCCAGCATCTCTTGAAGTCTATCATTTCCGCACCATCTTCAAAAAATAGTCTTCAAGGGTCGGATGATGGATCTTAATCGAACTGAATGAGATCTCCTGCTTGACGAGCCTGCCTAAAAACTCGGCGATAAATTTCTCTTCCATCTCAAGCTCAATCCAGCGGCGGTCAACTTTATAAGGCAGTTTTAAGCTGTCTGCAAGGTTCATGGTCCTGCGCATCCCATCGACGATGATCAGCTCCACCTTGGGCGTGGAAATCGTTCTTACGAGGTTTTCAGGAAGGTCGTTGGCAATGATCTTTCCCTGCTCCAAAAATAAGATCCGGTCGCACAGCTCGGCCACCTCGTCCATCTTATGGGAGGTAAACAGCATCGTCGTCCCCTCTTTTTCCCGCTCCTCAAGCAAAAATGAGCACACCTCTTTTGCCATGTCAGGATCCAGCGACGCCGTCGGTTCATCCAGCAGTGCAATTTTAGGTTTCACCAAGAAGGCCTTCACCAAAATAAGGCGCGTCAGCTGTCCGGCCGACAACGATGTCACCGTAGATTTCAGCTTATTTGCAATCCCAAACCGCTCCAGCAGCGGAGCCCTCCGCTTCTTAATCTCCGCCCCGGAAAGGCCATACAGTCTTCCAAACACCTCGAGGTTTTGCTCGATCGTCAGCTTCCACGGCAAGTTGACATAGGTACTGGCAAATGAGACATGCTGGAGCACCTCGGACCTGTGCTTCCTAAACTCTTTACCGAAATATTGAATCGATCCCGACGTATATGTGAGCGTGCCCAGCAGCATGTGGATCGTCGTTGTCTTGCCCGCGCCGTTAGGCCCCAGCAGCCCTAAAATCTCTCCGCTGCCGATCTCAAAACAAATCTCATCCACCGCCTTGACGGGCGGATTGCCCGGGTAAAGTTTCGAGAGCTTGCTGACAACTAAAATGGATGACATTGTCTTTTTGTGGGTAAATTGTCAGGCTATTTTACTCACCTTCCAAATAAAGGTGTAGTTAATAAAAAATATTTCTCAATAAATCACTATAGCGTATGATCGTTTCAACAAGGAGCTTAACATGGCTTATTTTCAAGGCAAATTAATCCTCGGCATCGTAGCGAGTACAACTTTTTTAGGCGCTCTTCCCACCAGCCCGACAGTTGTGTCAGGCACGAATGTTACATTTGACAATTCAATGCAGGGCATGCTTACCATCAGCAGCGATTCCGATCAAACCATTGTAGAGTGGGATAGTTTTTCCGTGGCAAACGGCGAAGTCGTCGTCTTTCAGCTTCCATCCACCGATTCGACTATATTAAACCGGGTGACCGGAGCCGTCCCTTCCGCGATCTACGGATATATCTATGCCAATTCTAGTACCCAAGGTTTGGGAACTGTCTACTTAGTCAACACCAGCGGCATCTCCAAGGGGCCCGTAGCAACGATTGTTACAAACGGTTTTTTAGCCTCGACATTAGATGTCCCGAATAGCGATTTCCTCGCCGGAGGCGCTATGACATTCACTGACAGCACCCAGCAAACCATTAACAACAATGGATCGATTGTGACAGACGTCAGTGATGCTATTCTCTTGGGATACCAAGTGGTGCATTCAGGAAATATTACTGCCTATCAGGGCTCTGCTTCCATCGGGGCCGGTGCAGAAATTGTCGTTCAAACTGCAAACCCTCAAAGACTCACGATCGTCCAGGGAGCAACCGGAAGCGCTGCGACCGGAGTCACGCTTGCCAGTGGCAGTTATATTAATGCCTATCAAGCTGAAATCAAAGCCGATGGCAATCTCTACACAACAGCAATCGACCACGAAGGCCGCCTCAAAATCACCGGTACCGACACAGAAGTGGCCAATGTCATTTTTGACTCAACCGGCGGCACTACCTATCTCAATGCCATTATCACCTGCCAAAACAGCGATGGCACCGGCGGGACAGCTACCGTGCTTGGAAATTCAATCGAGCTCGATAATAGCGCAACGATCGCCTGCTCAGGTCCCAGCGGCGGAGGTCAAATTTCTATTGGCGGAGGCCTCAACGGATCGGGAACACCCTACAATTCTCAAAACACCGTTATGCAACTGGGTGCGCTGCTCTTTACAGACGCGACAACGGCAGGAAACGGCGGACAAACGGTTGTTTGGTCAGACAATGTTACCGCTTTTTATGGTTCCATCTTCTCCCGCGGCGGAATTAACTCCGGAAATGGCGGCACCGTCCAAGTCTGCGGAGTTAATTCTCTGACCAATCAAGGCAACATCGATATCTCCGCAGTGAGGGGATCTAGCGGAACCAAATTGGGGTGTCCTTAATCGTTATGAGCTTCAGGGACAAGTTCGCGAGCGTCCATTGTATCGCCGGCGCTGTGATTCTTGCTGAAGTAAAAGGTCAGCTGGTATCCCGGATAGAGTTGAGACGAGGTTTTTGAGTCCATAGACTGTTTGTCATAGTTTCTCTGGATGATCACTTCGTCTAAATTATCGGGAAAATAGCCGTTGTCTGCCGGAAGAGCGTCGCCCGAATAAGAAACCGTCACACTCTCTTCGGAATCGACCATAAAATACCGATAGCCGTGCTCCAGAGTGAGCTCTGCTGCTCGTTTGAGTGCCGCACTCTTGGCTTCTTTGCGGCTGGCATGGTCTGTATTGACAAAGACAACCGTGTAAGAGTTGTCGCTATTTTCAGCCTCCATCAAGTGGCCGTTGCCGACCGTTGAAGTACCCCCTTTACATCCTACTAACAACAAAAGAAAAGCTGCAATTAACTTGTTTTTCATAATGCACCACCTATTATCTATATTAACTAATACGTAATTAAATTAAAGAAAAATAATATACTTTTTTTTATTGAGGCATTGCAGGCCTGTATAAGTGTCAGATCTAAAATATGATATAAGAACCTATCCTAATAAAAAGGTTTCGTCGATTTTCGGGATTATTTTGGCTGATTTTGAGTTCTTTTGTGAGGGGTCATATACGCGAGTGGATATTACCCCTCACAAAAGAACCCGAAAATCGACAGAAACTTTTTATTAGGATAGGTTCAATGATGAAAGAAACTTTCTTCCCATCATTCATATCATTGTATCATTCATATCATAGAAAATGTCGAATACGCACTGCGCCTACCCACCTGCGTATCATTCAGGTTTCTGGTTCGGACAATCCTTCACCTTCTTGAACTCAACTGGATAGAGCGTCCAGTTTTGATAGATCAAAGGGTATGTTTGAAGGCTATGATTGCACTTTTTGTCTTTTTTGCATGTTTCATAGCAGGAAACGTAGTCTGATTCTAAACTGTTATATTGATCAAACTGTCTCAAGAAATAGAACAGTTCAGAAGAAGCCCAAATGAGTTTGGCAAGCTCGCGATGCAGGTTCAGAGGCGGAGTCGGAGGCGTAGGCACCGGATACGGTATCTTGTAAAAAATCGTGTAAGGAAGAGTCGCAACTGCTGCCACCCCAACTTCTGCAGTGTAGGCCAGGAAGTAGGTTACATATTGGTTTTCAGCGCTGGGCACTGGATCCCCAAATGGACAAGGGAAGCCTTCCGTTACAAAATTCCCATTCAATTCTCCTAAAGCGAGGTTTCCTGCGATGATATTGTTAGGCCGGGCTGAGAAAATATGGAGCAGTCCGCTTGCTGTACTAACCGTCGCATCGGGATATAGGATAAATCTTCCATTTCCGATTTGAGGTGCAACAGGAGCTTGCTCATCGACCACCAGCGTCACCGCGCCGGGTCCGGTATTTTCGATCAAACTGTTGTCGGCAAGTGTGATAGTATTTTGGGCAATCAGGAGCATATCTCCCAGTGTCGTTGAAATCAGCGACTGCTGGCCTGTTCCCGAGCCGCTAAGGCGGATATTTTGAGCTGTGATGGTGACGGGGCCATTGGAAGTGATAGAGGCAGATCCGCCGTTATTCGTCAGAAGATTTAAGTTGTCTCCCACATTCAAAGTAAGCGGCCCGGTGCCCTGGGTGATCGTGATGTTGCCTTGACCCGCCAGCAGCGAGGCCACCCCGCCGAAAGTCATAGAGGTGCTGCCGCTTCCAGTATTTTGGAGGATGGCCAAATTATTCATGATAAAATCGCCGGTGAGAGCGTTGACGGTTAAGTTTCCGGTTCCCGACTGCAATATACGGGCATTGTCGGAGAGATTGAGAATTCCTGATGCCTGGACAGTCAGGTCCCCGGTCATCGTTGTGATAAAAGCCTGACCTCCGCTGACAGAGCCTGACAGTGAAATAGTGCCGCCTCCAACCAATGTGGTTCCATTTCCAACGATCGACGCCGTTCCGAGCGAGCCTGTTACTTGATCGGCAAGAAGCGTGACAGGACCTGTTGCATTGAATGCCAACGCTCCGGTGCTGGTAATAGTGCAGAAGTTATTGCCGCCTAGCAGGAACGTCTCTCCTCCCCCAATGGTGACATTCGTTGGCAGGATAGAGCCGTTAAAACCGTTTTGGATCAGGGTAAAGGTATCGGTATTGGTACCTCCGAAGCTCGTTTGCATCTGAAGGCCGCCGACATTTATATTCACGGTGCTGCTGGCAGTCCCTGCTGCGACAAAAGGAACGGTTCCCGTGTAAGCGAGCGCTCCAATGAGCGCGCCATTGACTGCAGGTCCCGGAGCGGTGCCGCTAGTCATGGTGAGCGCGCCGCCTGCGGTGACATTGATGTTCGTGACATTGATGGTAGCCGTTCCGCCGCCCGATGCCTTGATATAAGAGCCGATAACGCACTCGTTATTGAGCTCGGAATTCATTGTAATATTACCGGCTGCCATGACTTCGACGGCGGATGAGGTGACCGTCGCAGCTCCCCCGACGATATAGGCTGTATGGCCGATGGCGGCAAACGAGTTAAAAATGTCGGGAGTAACACGAGTTCCTATGTTGATATAACCGCCGGATGTCACTTGGACACTTCCTGAGTAGCTGTCGCCATTGCTGCCGATAGCTCCGCCATGGCCGATGAGCGCATACGTATTTTGATTACTTCCGCTTAGGAGGCTGATGTTCCCAAGAAGATTAACGCTGATGTCTCCTGAGGCCGTGATTGGGACCGAATTGGAGCGGGTATGGCCGATTTGCGAAAAACAATTTTCCCCGTAAAAGTAAGTGTCTCCGAAATAGTCTCCGATCGCTAAAAACCCTGTCACCGAAGGAGAGGTAAAAGTAATATTGCCCGTCAAAGATCCGTTCGTATTGACGGGAGACCCATGGCCTATAAGAACGTAGGTATTCTCCGGAATCCCGGGCCACATTTCAATGGCATTACAACCTGTGAAAGCAATGTTGCTGTTAACAGGACCCTGGTTATAGCCGATTTGCGCAAAAGCACCCGGCGCGGTTCCCCCCGCAAGCGAAACCGTCGCTACATCGAAGGACATATTTCCATTGATAGAACCGATTTGGCAGGGCGTAGTGACGGGGCCCACCAGTAAAGTTGGGGTCGTAACGGAGATGGTTCCTCCGGGGGAGAGACTGGTATTGAACACTGTACTCTGAATAATCACCTCTCCGGCTGACGCATCAGTGGCTGTTATAGAAAGAGGCACCGAGGTGGTCACCTGGACGGATCCCGAAGGCGTGATTTGAACATTAGATGCGTCCGAGGCGAGCCTGACAAAATCGAGGCCGTTATGAATGACAGGCGCTGTAATAGACAAATAACCATTAGCATCCATCGTCAAAGAGGTTGCTGTAGGTCCGATTGTAACCGATGCATCTATATCGATTCCGCCACCGGGCGTCGGTAGTGGCTGTATCATGCTTACCAAGCCTTGTCCGTAGTATTCGAATGGTGCTTCAATGCTAATATTTCCGCCAGCACTCATCGTCAGATTGCCTGCAGCATTGTTAAAAGGGAAGGTATTACTTCCGACTGTAAAAGGACCATAAACATAAATGACGCCAACATCACGACCCACGTTCATGCTTATGTCACCCATTCCCAGGTAAGTAAAGAACGAATCTAATTGTATACTGCAAAATAGATTCATCGTCAGATTGAGAGCCGTTGGTCCAATATTGGTTCCATATAATTCGACAGCTAAGTTACTAGGAACAAGCTCTGTCGATGAAAAAAATATGTTGCCTTTTCCGTTGTAAGTAAAATTACCAAGAATAGTTATTCCATTGAACGTCAGATCGCCTGCATTGTTGTTGGTACTTCCAACTATGAAATTACTGCCACCAATACCATGGTTTAAATAGCTATTTACCGATGTCACGGATACGGTACTCGATCCGTTGTAAGTAAAAGGACCGGCGTTCAAGTTGACAAGACCGTCAGCATATATGTCCACAGGTCCTCCGCCTGTTCCGACTGTAATAGTGCTAAAGTCGCCGAAAGAGCCAGCTGGTGCTTGAATACTTAAACCGTAGGGGTTTTGGCTATCGAAGATCAAAGGTGCGGTGATAGTGATGCCCCCACCTACAGTAGGAGAAGACACCACGTTGCTTATGATCGACAAATTCCCTGCCAAACTGTTGAATGTAATGCCTCCGCCTACAATAATGCTACCGTCCGCTGTCATGTTCAATGAGCTGGTGTCAAACGTGATCGTGTTGTTAGTCGTTAAATTTGCGACAGACTGCATTGTGCAAAGATCAAGAGGGTTGCCCATGGCATAGATGAAAGGACTATTCAGGGTCAAAGCGTTACTTGACATAAAGGTTGCCAATTTTCCAGGTCCCGATTCAAAAGTAAAACCTCCTATTATCATGGCGCCTGCACTTGTCACGGTGCAACTGTTCTCTGGGTTCAGAACGGTGCCGGTGCCTGAGCCCAAATTAAATGTTGTTAGGGTAGTGAGATTAAACGTTACGATGTTGGCAGTCGATTGAAAGGAGACATTGCCGCACCCGCTATTAAAGTTGATGTTAGAACTGATGCCAAGAGCCCCGTCCGATTTGAAAGTGCAGGTGCCTGGAGAGGAATAGCTTAAAGTATTACTGATTAAAACCTCGCCTGCCGTTGAAGTCACGCTTAAAGATCCGGTAGTTCCTCCGAATGTCATCGGACTTGCAAGAGTGATGTTTCCTGTAGCACTCAAAGTCACATCAGATCCCGGATTGAAGCTGACTGATGAACCGCTGGTGGTAATGGTGCCTGCAGCACCCGGCGCCGATAGGCTAAAAGGCGCATTGACTGTGCTAGTAATGCCTCCGGTGATGACGATATTGCCGGTGGTGGCTGTCGCCGAAAAGCCGCCGGTGGAGGTGGAGGCTAGGGTCAGCGGTCCGGCGATACTGATCGCAGTCGATCCAGATGTGTTGACAGCCGTTATCGCAATACTTCCTGTCCCGGATGTTGCAAGCGTTGCAGATGACGCTGTTGAAAATGCTCCATTGGCAGTTAATGTTAAAAGATTGGAGCTTACGGTTAAAGAATCGGCAATCGTCATCGTGCCGGCGCTGCCAGCACCTGAGGCTGTTGAAATCGTAACATTGCATGTACCAAGATTGGTCATTAGATTAGAGATACTCACATTTGCTGTCGCCGGATTGCCCGAAAGAACGTAGCCAGTAGAACAGTTTGGAGTTGGAACGGTCCATCCCGAGTCTGTGGTGCTGAACGTGATGTTTGTAGGATCGAGCAGCAGGGTTCCTGTCTTACCCAAAGGAGCCAGCAAGTTGGTGAGTCCCTGGTAGTCGAGGTAGTCTCCGGAGACTTCGACAAAACCGCCGTCGCCGCCCAAAGGTCCGCCCTGGGCCGAGATGCTGCCGTAGAAGTGGGTGGCTTTGTTGGACCAGAAAATAACTTTTCCGCCGCTGCCCTGTCCAAGGCTGTCGGCTTTGATGGTCACTTGCGGATCGGCGAAGTTGTAGTCGGCATTGAAGATGTCGGGGGTTTTACCTTGATAGTCGCCGCCCACGAGAATGGTTCCTCCGGTCTCTCCAGAGACGTCGATTTTGGCTTCACCGGTCAGACTGGTGGTTTGACCAAGAACACGTACTTCTCCGCCGGGAGCTGTGAGTATACCACTAGAGGTCACATGCCCTTTTTCAGCCACGAGGTAGATCCTGCCGGCTCTCTCAGCTGTAGCTGTGGCCTGGATGTTTCCTTCGTTTTGGATGGCGTAAGCGTAGACGTTGCCGTCCGCTTTGAGTTCAGTCTTGAGCGACTCAAGAGTTCCTGTATTTCGGACCATGAATTTTTCATCGCCGCTTAAGGTCATGACGATTTCTTCACCGGCGCCAAGAGTAATGGTTCCGCCTTCAATGGTTCCTTCATTCTTGACCTGGGAGGCCATCAGGACGACGTCGCCGCCATGGCATTTAATAGCTCCCAAATGTGTCACAGATCCTGAGCCTTTGAAGAGAAGGTCTCCCCCATTTAAAAAGTCTTGGTCGGTGATGTTTAAGGTGGAAGCTAAAAATCCTGCGGTGTCGATGGTGCCGGTAGCAGTGATGAGGATGCCGTTGGGATTGATGAGGTAGACAATTCCGTTCGAAGACAAGAGTCCTTCGATCTTGCTGGGAATGTTGGAGCCGACGCGATTGAGGATGACAGCGTCTTTGCCGGGCAGGTTAAAGCGGGTTGTCTCATTTTGACCAATGGAAAAATCTTTCCAAGAGATGATCGTCTTGTCATGAGCATTAACTTCAAGTTTTTGATCCGAAGAGGCGCATGTTGCCTGGCCTGCAGTCACGGTAGGATCGAGAGGGTTCGCCTCAAGTGCCCTGCAGGTTAGGGCACATAAGGTCGTCAGAAAAAAATATGGGAATTTTTTGCGGCTCATTTTAGCGGCTCCTCATTTTGAAGGCAGCAGGAGTTAAGGGGCTTTTGAAAAAGATGGTATAGGGATTGCCGCCAAACGCCGAAGGATAAAACGTGTTGTATTGGGCAGTCTGAGATGCCGGCGGAGGATCAAATGCGCAGCCAAGTCCGGCGGTCACATAGATGCCGTTAACCTGGCCAAATGCTAGATTTCCTGCTGAGATTCCATCGGGCTGGGAAGTGAAGATGCGAGTGAGTCCTGAGCCTTCGACCATCGCGTCAGGGGCCAAAATAAATCTTCCGGTTCCGACAGACGCCGGCGCCTGATTGTCGACGACCAGCGTGAGCGCGCCGGATCCCGTATTTGCGATTACGGCATTGTCATCTACAACGATATTGTTCATGGCAATGATGAGCATATCTCCGGCTGTTGCTCTGATCAAAGATTGCTGGCCTGTGCCGAGGCCAAAGAGTGAGACGTTCTCGGCTGTGATTGTCATAGGGCCATTCGAAGTGATAAGGGATGAGCCGCCGCCATTCGTAGAAAGGTTCAGATTGTCACTAACATTTAAGGTGAAAGATCCGGTGCCATTGATCATCAGCGCATTTCCTTGGCCGGCAAGCAGAGTTGCCGCTGCGCCCACTGTTATCATCGTAGAACCGCTGCCCTGATTGCTGATCAAAGCAAGATTTTGCAAGACCAAATCATCCAGGGTCGATGTCACGGTCAATGTTCCTGTGCCCGTCTGTGTTATGTTGGCGTTATCTGATAAGGTAATCAGATCAGATGATGCAGTGACACTCAGGTTGCCCGCCGTATTTTGAATCTGTGCTGCGCCGCCTCCGATGACACCGCTGAGTGAGATGGAAGGCGCTAAAATGGTTGCGCCTGCGCTGCCCATGATTTGGGCATTGCCGGTAGGACCTGCAAGGAGCGTTAAGGGGCCTGTGCTGCTTAAGTTGAGCACTCCAGCTCCGTTGATGGTAGCGCTATTATTGCCTCCGAAAAGGGTCGCCTTTCCTCCGACGGTGATGGTGGCGCCGCCGCTAGCGGCTCCCATGCCGTCTTGAATAAGAGTGAAGGTGTTGCTGGAGGTCCCTGTGCTGCCGGTTTGAAGCTGTAAATCTTTTCCGATATTCACGCTCAGCATACTCGTGGCAGATCCTGCGGCGGTCAAGGGTAGAGTCCCCGTACAAGAGACGGGTCCCACAAACGCTGCGGTTAATGGATCGCCAGAGTTGGGAGCGACGCTTGAGAGAACGAGATTGCCACCGCTGCCTGCGTTTATAGTGAATGTACCGACAGTAACGGCGCCGGCAGCACCGGCAGTTCCCATCGTGTTAACATAAGGGCCGATCGCAGAAACGTTGCCGCGCTCTGATTTGAGAATGATCCCATCGACTGCAGTCAGCTGGATGGTATCGCTATGGCTGGTGATTGTCCCTGGTCCATTCATGAGGGCGGTGTGGCCAACAATTGCAAAAGCATTGGGTGGTGTAATTCCGGTCGATAAATTGACTCTGGTGGCGAGTGTAATGTCGGTGCCGGCATTCAGTAGAATACTTCCTGAGTACGTATCCGGCTGACTGCTTAATCCTCCCCCGTGTCCGATGAGAGCATAACTATTATCCGCGATTTCTCCGGTCACGGAGATCGAACCTGTGACAGATGTAAACGTGATATCGCCTGTTGCAATAACAGGAGGGGCCATGAAAGACCTCGCATGTCCGATTTGGGCAAAGTAGTAGCCGGTACCGGATGATATAAAAGAAGGAGATTCAAGAGAGAATTGGACCGTTGCGACGCCTCCGATGGAGTCAAATACGATGTTGCCGTGTCGTGTTCCACCGGGCTCCGTTGTTGATCCGTGGCCAATCAATGCATAGCCCGCGGTGTTACTGGCGCTGCCTTGAGATCCCGAGAGAATGAGATCCCCCCCAATGTTCGTGAAATGAAGGTTGCTGCTCACATTTCCCATGTGATACCCGATTTGGGCATAGCTGCCGACCACGCCGGGAGCATACAAAAAGACATCGCCCACCGTCGAGATCGTGACATTCCCTCCTGCAGAGCCGATTTGACAAGGGGGGCCGGCGGCTACAACGGTTACTCCTGATCCGAGAAACAAACCGCCAGCCGAAGTGACATTGATAGGGCCTGTTGAGGAATTAATAACCTGGTTATTGATTAAAATATCCCCTGCCCCTGTGGTGATAATTAGAGGAGACGTTGAAGCAAGGCTGATGGACGAATTGATCGTCATACCGCCTGCTGTAGCAGTCAGAGTAACCGGGGAGGAATTGGTATTATAAGTGATAGGTCCGTAGCCATCGGTTGTCTCCCCCAGCGTCAGGCCGTTTGCGGCAGTGATCGTTAAATTGCCGGCGCCGGCATCAAAATTCATCAATCCCAGCGAGGTTCCCACCATATCGATAGCGCCCACCTCCGATTGAAAGGTCACATTGCCGCATCCAGCCCCGAAGCTCATGGTAATGAGGCTGGTGACATTCAGCGCCCCGCTGCCTGTTGTTGTAAAGGTGCAGGGGCCTGACGAGGAGTAGTCGAATGTTCCATTATCAATAGAAAGGATTCCACCCGCTGTGACTGCTAAAGATCCGGATCCGCTAAATGTCATGCTGCCGTCAAGCGTTGTGTTTCCAAATGTAGACGTAAGAATCACCGTCGAGTCGCCCGTAAAGTTGAAAGTATCGCCGATTAGGATCTCTCCTGATGCCCCTGATGCTGTCGCTGAAAAATTTGAGTTCTGAAGGTTTACGGGTCCTTCGATGACGACGTCATAGGCGTTGATCGTGAAATTTGCTGGTGTCCCAGTCGTCAGGCTGCTCAAAGATCCCGTTGCATCTACATCTACTCCATCTACTCCAAATGATCCGTTTGGTGCAAGAACAGTTGTACTGCCCGCCCCAGATACAATATAAGGCCCATTGAATCCGACACCCTGGTTGCTAGTATCGGTAAAAGAAATACCCCCTCCCGACGTTGCTCCGTTGGTCAGTGTTGCACCGGTACTGACACCGATACCCCCAGACCCCCTCAGCGTTAAAGTGGTGGGTGCTGGCGGCGTAGTTAGAGATTCTGAAATCGTAATCGAGCCGTTTCCCGTTCCAGCTCCGGTTGCGTCGATGGTCACATTGCATGTCGCAAGATGCGTCTGAAGATTTGTGATGTCAATGGTCGTTGTCGGGCTGACATAAGTATAAGTTCCAGTTCCTGCGATGCACCCATTATATGTACCTGTATCTCCGGTACCAATGATGACGGTAATAGGATCGAGCAGCAAGGTTCCTGTCTTGCCTAAAGGGGACAGCAGGTTGGTCAAGCCCTGGTAGTCGAGAAAGTCTCCGGAGACTTCTGCAAGACCGCCGTCGCCGCCCAAAGGTCCGCCTTGGGCCGAGATGCTGCCGAGGAAGTGGGTTTCTTTGTTGGACCAGAAAATGACTTTTCCGCCGCTGCCTTGTCCAAGGCTGTCGGCTTTGATGGTCACCTGCGGATCAACGAAGTTGTAGTCGGCATTCAGGATGTCGGGATTTTTGCCTTGATAATCGCCGCCGACTAAAACCGTTCCTCCGGTCTCTCCAGAGACGTCGATTGTGGCTTCACCTGTAAGACTAGTCGTATGACCGAGCATGCGGACTTCTCCGCCGGCAGCTGTCAGCGTGCCGCTGGAGGTCACATGTCCTTTTTCAGCGACGAGGTAGATCCTGCCGGCGCGCTCCGCAGTCGCGGTGGCTTGGATGTTTCCTTCGTTTTTGATGGCGTAGGCATAGACGTTGCCGTCCGCTTTGAGTTCAGTTTTGAGCGACTCAAGAGTTCCTGTATTGCGGACCATGAATTTTTCATCGCCGCTTAAGCTCATGACGATTTCTTCACCGGCGGTGAGGGCAATGGTCTCCCCTTCAATGGTTCCTTCATTCTTGACCTGGGAGGCCATCAGAACGACGTCCCCTCCGTGGCACTTTATGGCTCCCAAATGCGTCACAAATCCCGAGCCTTTAAAGAGAAGGTCTCCCCCATTTAAAAAGTCTTGGTCGGTGATATTTAAGGTGGAGGCTAAAAATCCGGCGGTGTCAATGGTACCTGTAGCGGTGATCAGGATACCATTCGGGTTGATGAGGTAAACGATGCCATTGGAGGACAAGAGTCCTTCGATTTTGCTGGGAATGTCAGAGCCGACGCGATTCAAAATGACAGCGTCTTTGCCGGGCAGGTTAAACCGGGTGGTTTCATTTTGACCAATGGAAAAATCTTTCCATGAAATGATCGTCTTGTCGTGCGCGGCTACTTCAAGATTTTGACCCGAAGCGGTGCATGTCGCATGGCCGGCAGTCACGGTAGGCTCTAAAGGGCTGGCCTCAAGTGAGAGGGCAAATAACGTCGTCAGAAAAAATGTTCTATATCCCATTTTTTTGGGTATAGCAGTAAATGATTTTTTAAAATACCTTTTTATACCGTGATATGAATAGGCATGATGAAAGAATCCCTCCCCCATCGTTCATATCATTGTATCATTCACATCATAGAAAATGTTGATCTTGAGAAGTATCACCAAAAAATATGATCGGCATGATGGAATGATATGAATGATGAATTTTTCATCATTCAGGTCACTGGCTCGTACAATCAGACTTCTTATCGAACTCAACTGGATAGAGCGTCCAGTTTTGATAGATCACAGGGTATGTTTGAGGGTGATGAGGGCACGATTTGTCTCTTTTGCAGGGTTCATAGCAGAGAACGTAGTCTGATTCTAAACTGTCATATTGATCAAACTGTCTCAAGAACCAGAACAGTTCAGAAGAAGCCCAAATGAGTTTGGCAAGCTGGTGATGAAAAGAAGGAGGTGTAGGAACCGGAGATGGTACCTTGTAAAAAATCGTGTAAGGATTTCCCATGGATCCACTGTAGGTTAAGAAGTAGGTGGAATATCGGTTTTCAGAGTTGGGCACTGGTTCCCCAAATGGACAGGTAAAACCTGTCGTGACAAAATTCCCATTCAGCTCTCCAAAAGCGAGGTTTCCTGCGATGATATTGTTAGGCCGGGCTGTGAAAATCCGGAGCTGGCCGCTTGCAGTGGTAACCATCGCATTGGGATAGAGGATAAATCTTCCATTTCCGATGTGAGGTGCAACAGGAGCTTGCTCATCGACAACCAGCGTCAGCGCGCCGGGTCCGGTATTTTCGATCAGACTGTTATCGGCCAAGGTGATATTATTTTGGGCAATCAGGAGCATATCTCCCAGTGTCGTCGAAATCAGCGACTGCTGGCCAGTTCCCAGGCCGCTGAGGCGGATATTTTGAGCTGTGATGGTGACAGGGCCATTGGAGGTGATGAAGGCAGATCCGCCGTTATTCGTCAGAAGATTCAAATTGTCCGTCACATTCAAAGTAAACGGGCCCGTGCCATGGGTGATCATGACGTTGGCTTGACCGGCCAGCAGCGAGGCCATCCCGCCGACAGTCATAGAGGTGCTGCCGCTGCCGCTATTTTGGATGGAAGACAAATTATCCATGATAAAATCGCTGGCGAGGGCGTTCACGGTCAAATTACCACTGGCTGGCTGCAAGATATGGGCGTTGCTGGAGAGAGTAAGAGCTCCTGACGCCTGGACAGTCAGGTCTCCAGTCGTTGTTGTGATAAAAGCCTCCGGTCCATTGATATTACCCGAGAGTGAAATGCTACCGCCCGTCACGGTTGTGGTTCCATTCCCCAGCATCGATGCTGTTCCAATCGAACCTGTTGTTTGATCGGAAAGAAGCGTTAAGGGACCTGTTCCATTAAATGCCAAAGTTCCAGAGCTTGTGATCGAGCAGAAGTTATTGCCTCCCGCCAGGATCGCTTGTCCTCCAACAGTGATATTCGTTGGGAGCGCAGATCCGTTAAAACCGTTTTGGATCAGGGTAAACGTATCGGTATTTGCCCCTCCGAAGCCCGTTTGCATTAAGAGGCTGCTGACATTCACATTCACCGTGCTGCTGGCTGTCCCTGCCGCTACAAACGGCGCCGTGATCGGACCTACAGTTCCCGTGTAAGCGAGCGCTCCAATGAGCGAGCAACTGACCGAGGTTCCAGGAGTGCTGCCGCCATTCATGATCAGACCGCCGTAGGGAGTTGCGGTGACATTGATATTCGTGACATCGATTGTAGCCGTCCCGCCGCCGTAGCCTTGACATAAGAGCCGATAATGCACTCATTATTGAGATCTGAGCTCATTGTAATTAAGCCGGGGGTGGTAACTGAGACCGTCGGTGCTGAGATTGTCGTAGTTCCGCCGGTAATATAAGCAGTATGTCCGATCGCGGCAAACGAGTTTAAAGTGTTAGCAGGCTGGGTTTGTATGTAGATGTTACTCTGTGAGGTAACTTGTACACTTCCTGAGTAGCTGTCGCCATTACTGCCGACCGCTCCTCCATGGCCGATCATCGCATACGTATTGCTATTATTTCCGCCAGTGATTCCGATTTGCGTAGGAATATTAACGGTGATGTCTCCTGTTGCGGTAATCGGGACCGAAGTTGAGCGGGTATGGCCGATTTGTGCAAAAGAGTTGGGCCCCGTGTTCTGTCCTACGTAGGCACCGACTTGTCCAGTCGCAAAAGATGCGCCGGGGGTCACAAAACTGATATGTCCGTTCAAAGTTCCAGCCCCCACACCCGAATTTGTAGGAGATCCGTGGCCTATAAGAGCGTAGGTGCCATCCGCAGTCCCGGGATATACTTGAATCGAAAAACAACCTGTGGCAGTAATGTTGCTGTTAACAGGGCCCTGGTTGTAGCCAATTTGTGCATAAGCCCCCGTTGCACTTCCTGCAGTGACTATTACAAAGCCAGTTTTGAGGATAATATCTCCATTGATAGATCCAAGTCGACAGGGGAGAGTGGAAGAAGGTTGGCCCACCCTTAAAATACCTGTATTTCCAGGAGTTCCAGTATTCACGGTGATGGTTCCTCCGGGGGAGGAACTGGTATTGAGCACCGTACTATAAATATTCACCTCATAATCCAACGCAGTCGTTAAAGAAAGAGGCACCGAGGTGGTCACTGAGATGGGTGCCGTAATTAAGATCCCACCAATCGGCGCCCCGGTTGCTGTTATGGTTACAGAAGGGCCGGATCCGCTGTAACTAATAGGTCCTTCAATATCGACATACTCTCCCTGTATCGCTAAAGAATCTGTACCGGGATTAAACATAATCGATCCGGCTGGGTTTAATAGAAATCCAGCATCGGCTGTCATGGACAGTTTGCTGGTGTCAAACGTTATCGGATCGTTAATTGTTAAATTTGCCACGGCGGTCATTTGGCAAAGATCAAGAGCAGCCCCGCCTTCGTAGGTGAAATCACCATTTATAGTCAGGTAAGAAGCTGAGTTAAATGTAGCTGTATTTCCCCCGCCCGAATTAAAAATAAAAGGGCCAGTGGTTATGAAGCCTCCGCCTGGAGATGTTGTCACGGTGCAACTTCCCGCGCCCGGATAAAAAGTAGTCATACCCGCTGCAGAAAAAGAAATGCTGCTGAGGCCAGCACCTGTCGCTGTAAAGCTGACATCCCCGCATCCGGCATTAAAGGACAGGGGTGCGATACCGGTGGCCATAGCTGTGACAGATTGAAATAGGCAAGGCTGCGGCGAGGAATAATTTAACGTGCAATCAATATTCATGTTATCACCGGCGGTTACGTTCAAAAACGCTCCGGCTGCCGGACCAAATGTCATGGTGCCTTCCATAGTGATGAATCCTTTAGCAGAATTCAAAGTAACCATCGAGCCCGTAGCGAAGTTGTAAGGCCCACCGATTAGGTTTATAAAACTTCCGTTAGGATCAAGTTGTTCGATTTCAAAAATGGCAGCACTGGCCGGATTGCTTTGGACTTGGCAGTCTAGTTGTATAAGTCCTGTAGGGGCTGTCACAATAAAGCTGCCGGTGGAGTTCAGCGTAAGCACTCCACTAATAGAGATTGCACTCGTGTTTACTGTATTAGAAGCCGTGATTGAGAGATCGCCTGTTCCGGATGTGGTAATCGTTGTAAGGACAATCGACGAGCCGGCGCCGTTCGGACTGGCAACAAAGGTTCCGCTGCCGACTCCAGTTTGTGTATAGCTGCCGTTAAAAAACTCGATATCTTGGCCGGAATTCACATTAAAAATTCCGCTATTGGTAATGCTTGTGTTAAAATGGATGCTTCCTGCGGCTCCTGTCGTTGTCAAGCTTATCGTTCCGGTCGTTGTGTTATTGGTGATGGGAGCTCCACTTCCTTGAGTCATCGCCCCGAGGCTGGTTATGCTAATGGTTCCCGCGCCTGAAGGCCCGCCGCTCGTCGGTCCATTTGTAATAGCGTCATTTATGGCAACGGTAGTGCCGGAATTCCAGATCATCTGACCGGCTGTTGTATTATTAATGACAGCTGCGTTGAAAGTGATCACGTCGTTGGCATTGACGGTTAGAGTATTGGTATTAGTCCCTGCCCAGTCGATGGCGTCGGAGACCGTGACGGTTCCAGAGTTGGCGTTTGAAGAAGCTGTGCTGATGGTGACGCTGCACGAATTTAGATTCGCTAAAAGATTCGTGATATTCACTGATGCTGTAGGTGGATTGCCTGAAAGAACATAGCCAGTCGTACAGGTTGGAGTTGAAGCGGTCCATCCCGAATCTGTGGTGCTGAACGTTATGTTTGTAGGATCCAGCAGCAGGGTTCCTGTTTTACCTAAAGGAGCCATTAGATTTGTCAATCCCTGGTAATCGAGATAGTCTCCCGAGACTTCTGCAAGGCCGCCATCGCCGCCCAGAGGTCCGCCTTGGGCCGAGATGCTGCCGTAGAAATGGGTTGCTTTGTTGGACCAGAAAATAACTTTTCCGCCACTGCCCTGTCCAAGGCTGTCGGCCTTAATGGTCACCTGCGGATCAACGAAGTTGTATTCAGCGTTCAGGATGTCGGGGTTTTTGCCCTGATAATCTCCGCCAACAAGGATGGTTCCTCCGATCTCTCCGGAGACGTCGATTTTGGATTCACCGGTCAGACTGGTAGTTTGACCAAGGACGCGGACTTCTCCGCCGGGCGCTGTAAGTGTGCCGCTGGAGGTCACATGTCCTCTTTCAGCGACGAGGTAGATTCTTCCAGCGCGCTCGGCAGTCGCTGTGGCCTGGATGTTTCCTTCGTTTTGGATGGCGTAAGCGTAGACGTTGCCGTCGGCTTTGAGTTCGGTTTTGAGCGACTCTAGGCTGCCTGTGTTGCGAACCATGAATTTTTCATCGCCGCTTAAGGTCATGACGATTTCCTCGCCGCCGCCGAGAAGAATTCTCCCCCCTTCAATGGTTCCTTCATTCTTGACCTGGGAGGCCATCAGGACGACGTCCCCGCCGTGGCACTTAATAGCGCCCAAATGCGTCACAGATCCTGAGCCTTTAAAGAGAAGGTCTCCCCCATTTAAAAAGTCTTGGTCGGTGATATTTAAGGTGGAGGCTAAAAATCCGGCGGTGTCAATGGTGCCGGTAGCGGTGATTAGAATGCCGTTGGGGTTGATGAGGTAGACGATCCCGTTGGAGGATAAGAGTCCTTCGATCTTGCTGGGGATGCTAGAGCCGACGCGGTTCAAAATGACGGCGTCTTTGCCGGGCAGGTTAAACCGTGTCGTCTCATTTTGACCAATGGAAAAATCTTTCCATGAGATGATCGTCTTGTCTTGAGCATTAACTTCAAGTTTTTGATCCGAAGAGGTGCATGTCGCATGGCCGGCAGTCACGGTAGGCTCTAAAGGGTTCGCCTCAAGCGCCCTGCAGGTTAGGGCACATAAGGTCGTCAGAAAAAAATACGGGAATTTTTTGCGGCTCATTTTAGTGGCTCCTTAAGGTGCGGTGCTTTTGAAAAAGATGGTATAGGGATTGCCGCCAAACGCCGAAGGATAAAACGTGGTGTATTGGGCAGTGGCAGATGTCGGCGGAGGATCAAATGGGCAGGCAAGTCCGGCCGTTACGTATGAGCCGTTAACTTGGCCAAACGCCAGATTTCCTGCGGCGATTCCATCGGGCTGGGCGGTGAAGATGCGAGTCAGTCCTGATCCTGCGACCATCGCGTCAGGGGCCAAAATAAATCTTCCGGGTCCAACAGAGAACGGCAACTGATTGTCTACGACCAGGGTGAGCGTGCCGGCTCCCGTATTTGTGATCAAGGCATTGTCATCTAATACGATATCGTTCATGGCCTGGATGAGCATATTTCCGGCTGTTTCACTGATCAAAGATTGCTGACCTGCGCTAAGGCCAAAAAGTGAGACGTTCTGGGCTGTGATTGTCAGCGGGCCATTCGAGGTGATAGAAGCTGAGCCGCCGGTATTTGAAGAAAGGTTCAAGTTGTCAGTGACATTTAAAGTGAGAGATCCGGTGCCGCTAGCAATTGTCGCGTCTCCTTGGCCGGCAAGCAGTGTTGCCGCTCCGCCGACTGCTATCATCGTAGAACCGCTGCCCTGATTGCTGATCGAGGCGCTATTTTGCAGGACCAAATCATCCATGGTAGACATCACGGTTAAAGTTCCTGTCCCCATCTGTGTTATGTTAGCATTATTGATAGAGTGATCAGCCCAGATGTTGCAGTGACACTCATGATGCCGGTTGTATTTTGAATCTGCGCTGCGCCGCCTCCGATCACTCCGGTCAGTGAGATGGAGGAAGCTGAAATGGTTGTATTTTCGGTGCTTGCGATAAAGGCAGGATAGGAGGAGGAAGAGCCTCCAATCAGTGTTAATGGGCCGGTGCTTCTCAAGTTAACTCCAACGCCGCTGATAGAGGCTTCATTTTCACCAATATCGTAGTAGCCGCCAACAAGGTTGGTATTTCCGCCGACAGTGACGTTGGTAACGCTTGTTGTATTCGTAATGTCGTTATAAACCCACATGTCTTGTCCTGCAGTCAAATTAAGAGCAGCCGTTGAAGTGTTGTAGATCGGTGAGTTGATAATGAGGTTGCCGCCAGCATTTAAAGTGAGCTGTGCTCCGTTAGTCGCTGTATTCGCAACCTCTGCATCGACGATGATATCGGAGACCGCATTGATCGTCAGGCTCAACGATTCCGGCGCCATAACTACACCCTGATTAATCGTAATAGTTCCGCTCCCAGTAAATCCCGATGACGAATTAATAATGACGTTGCAGAGTAACAGATTTTCTACAAGGTCATATCCGATCCCTGGAGCGCCCTGAATAACTATGGTTGCGTTATTGGCAGTGGGGATCTGGTAAGCAGTGGTACCTGGACAAGGAGTATTTTCAAAACTTGAAAAGCCAAAATTTGCTGCGTCATTTGGTTCCCCGAAAGGACCGATCGTGACCGTTGTCGGATCGAGCAGAAGGGTTCCTGTCTTGCCTAATGGGGACAGCAGGTTTGTCAAGCCCTGGTAGTCGAGATAGTCTCCGGAGACTTCCGCCATGCCGCCGTCGCCGCCCAAAGGTCCGCCCTGCGCTGAAATTTTACCATAGAAATAGGTCGCTTGATCGGACCAGAAAATGACTTTTCCGCCATTGCCTTGTCCAAGGCTGTCGGCCTTAATGGTCACCTGCGGATCGACGAAGTTGTATTCAGCGTTCAGGATGTCAGGATTTTTGCCTTGATAATCGCCGCCGACTAAAACCGTTCCTCCGGTCTCTCCAGAGACGTCGATCTTGGCTTCACCGGTCAAGCTGGTGGTATGACCGAGGATGCGGACTTCTCCGCCGGCAGCTGTCAGCGTGCCGCTGGAGGTCACATGTCCTTTTTCAGCGACGAGGTAGATCCTGCCGGCGCGCTCCGCAGTCGCGGTGGCCTGAATGCTTCCTTCGTTTTTGATGGCGTAGGCATAGACGTTGCCGTCCGCTTTGAGTTCGGTTTTGAGCGACTCTAGGCTGCCTGTATTGCGGACCATGAGCCTTTCATCGCCGCTTAAGCTCATGACGATTTCTTCGCCGGCGCTAAGGGCAATGGTCTCCCCTTCAATAGTTCCTTCATTCTTGATCTGGGAGGCCATCAAAATAACATCGCCGCCGTGGCACTTAATGGCTCCTAAATGCGTCACAGACCCTGAGCCTTTAAAAAGAAGGTCTCCCCCATTTAAAAAATCTTGGTCGGTGATATTTAAGGTGGAGGCTAAAAATCCGGCGGTGTCGATGGTCCCTGTTGCAGTAATAAGGATGCCGTTGGGGTTGATCAGGTAAACGATGCCATTCGAGGATAAAAGTCCTTCGATCTTGCTGGGGATGTCAGAGCCGACTCGATTGAGGATGACAGCGTCTTTGCCGGGCAGGTTAAACCGGGTGGTTTCATTTTGACCAATGGAAAAATCTTTCCATGAAATAATCGTCTTGTCGTGCGCGGCTACTTCAAGATTTTGACCCGAAGCGGTGCATGCCGCATGTCCAGCAGTCACGGTAGGCTCTAAAGGGTTCGCCTCAAGTGAGAGGGCAAATAACGTCGTAAGAAAAAATGTTCTATATCCCATATTTTTTTGGGTATAGCAGTAAATGCTTTTTTAAAAAACCTTTTTATACCGTAATATGAATAGGCATGATTAAAGAATCCCTCCCCCATCGTTCATATCATTGTATCATTCACATCATAGAAAATGTTGATCTTGAGAAGTATCACCAAAAAATATGATCGGCATGATGGAATGATATGAATGATGAATTTTTCATCATTCAGATTTCTGGTTCGGACAATCCTTCACCTTCTTGAACTCAACTGGATAGAGCGTCCAGTTTTGATAGATCAAAGGGTATGTTTGAAGGCTATGATTGCACTTTTTGTCTTTTTTGCATGTTTCATAGCAGGAAACGTAGTCTGATTCGAAGCTGTCATATTGATCAAACTGTCTCAAGAAATAGAACAGTTCAGAAGAAGCCCAAATGAGTTTGGCAAGCTCGCGATGCAGGTTCAGAGGCGGAGTGGAAGGCGTAGGCACCAGATACGGTACCTTGTAAAAAATCGTGTAAGGAGGAGTCGCAAGCGCTGCCACTCCTGCTCCAACTTCTGCCGTGTAGGCCAGAAAGTAGGTTACATATTGGTTTTCAGAGCTGGGCACCGGTCTCGTAAATGGGCAGGGGAACAATTCCGTTACAAAATTCCCATTCAGCTGTCCAAAAGCGAGGTTTCCTGCCAGGATGCTATTAGGCCGGGCTGTGAAAATATGGAGCGGACCGCTTGCTGCAGTAACCGCCGCATTGGGATATAAGATAAATCTTCCATTTCCGATTTGAGGTGCAACAGGAGCTTGCTCATCGACCACCAGCGTCACCGCGCCGGGGCCTGTGTTCGTGATCAGTGCATTATCTTGCAGCGTGATATCGTTCATGGCAATGATGAGCATGTCACCGGCCGTATTCTGAATGAGCGACTGCTGGCCCGTGCCGAGCCCCGAGAGCGAAACGTTCTGGGCTGTGATGGTGACGGGACCGTCAGAAGTGATGGAGGCAGATCCGCCGTTATTCGTCAGAAGATTTAAGTTGTCTCCCACATTCAAAGTAAACGGCCCGGTGCCATGGGAGATCGTGATGTTGCCTTGACCGGCCAGCAGAGAGGCCACCCCGCCGACAGTCATAGAGGTGCTGCCGCTTCCAGTATTTTGGAGGATGGCCAAATTATTCATGATAAAATCGCCGGTGAGAGCGTTCACGGTTAAGTTCCCATTGGTTGGCTGCAAGATGCGGGCATTGTCGGAGAGATTCAGAGCTCCTGATGCCTGGACAGTCAGGTCTCCGATAGAAGTTGTGATAAAAGCCTGACCTCCGTTGACAGAGCCTGTGAGTGAAAGGTTGCCGCCTGAAACCATTGTGGTTCCATTTCCAACGATCGACGCCGTTCCGAGCGATCCTTCTATTTGATCGGCAAGAAGCGTGACAGGACCGGTTGCATTGAAGGCCAAATCCCCGGTGCTTGTGATGGTGCAGAAGTTATTGCCGCCCAGCAGGAACGTCTCTCCTCCCCCAATGGTGACATTCGTTGGCAGGATAGAGCCGTTAAAACCATTTTGGATCAGCGTAAAGGTATCTGTATTGGTACCTCCGAAGCTCGTTTGCATCTGGAGGCCGCCGACATTCACATTCACCGTGCTGCTGGCGGTACCGGCTGCGACAAACGGAACGGTTCCCGTGTAAGCGAGCGCTCCAATGAGCGCGCCATTGACTGCGGGTCCCGGAGCGGTGCCGCTAGTCATGGTGAGCGCGCCGCCTGCGGTGACATTGATGTTCGTGACATTGATGGTAGCCGTTCCGCCGCCCGATGCCTTGATATAAGAGCCGATAACGCACTCATTATTGAGCTCTGAGTTCATTGTAATATTGCCGGCTGCCATGACTTCGACGGTGGATGAGGTGACGGTCGTAGCTCCTCCGACGATATAGGCTGTATGGCCGATGGCGGCAAACGAGTTAAAAATGTCGGGAGTAACACGAGTTCCTATGTTGATATAGCCGCCTGATGTCACTTGGACACTTCCTGAGTAGCTGTCGCCATTGCTGCCGATAGCTCCGCCATGGCCGATCAGAGCATATGTATTTTGATTACTTCCGCTTAGGAGGCTGATGTTCCCAAGAAGATTAACGCTGATGTCTCCTGAGGCCGTGATTGGGACCGAATTGGAGCGGGTATGGCCGATTTGCGAAAAACAATTTTCCCCGTAAAAGTAAGTGTCACCAAAATAGTCTCCGATCGCTAAAAACCCTGTCACCGAAGGAGAGGTAAAAGTGATATCGCCCGTCAAAGATCCAGCCATCGGACCCGAATTTGTAGGAGACCCATGGCCTATAAGCACGTAGGTATTCTCCGGAATCCCGGGCCACATTTCAATGGCATTACAACCTGTAAAAGCAATGTTGCTGTTAACAGGACCCTGGTTATAGCCGATTTGCGCAAAAGCATTCGCCGCGGTTCCTCCCGCAAGCGTTACCGTCCCTACATCGAAGGACATATTTCCATTGATAGAACCGATTTGGCAGGGCGTACTGACGGGGCCCAGTAATAAAGTTGGAGTCGTAACGGAGATGGTTCCTCCGGGGGAAAGACTGGTATTGAGCACTGTATTCAGAACAATCACCTCTCCGGCTGACGCATTAGCGGCTGTTATAGAAAGAGGCACCGGGGTGGTCACCGTGACGGATCCCGTAGGTGTGATTTGAATAGTAGATGTGTACGAGGAGAGATTGACAAAATTGAGGCCGTTATAAGTGACAGGTGCTGAAATATACAATTGATCATAAGCATCCATCGTCAAAGAGGTTGCTGTAGATCCAACTGTAACAGGTGCTTCTATATCGATTGAGCTAAAGAAGCTTGTTGTCGTTATCATGTCTACAGCGCCGTGTCCGCTGTAACTAATGGGTGATCCAACGTCAACTTCAATTGCTTCGCCGGCACTCAGCGTCATATCGCCTGCAGCACTTCCGACTGTAACAGGAGACCCTTCTAAAAAAATAATGCTGCTATGGCTCGATATCATGCTTATTTCACCTGCTGCCAGGTAATTAAGAGGGGCAGCATTAAATACGATACTCGCAACTGTATCCATCGTCAGATTGCCAGCCGTTGGTCCAATATTGATTCCAGTATCTACCTCGACAGCTTCATTAGAAGAATAAAGCGTGTTCGATAAAAACACGACGTCGCCTATTCCGTTGTAAGTCAGTAGACCTGGAATATAAAGTTGTCCCGTCATCGTCAGAGTGCCTGCAGCGTTGTGGGTGTTTCCTATTGTGGCAGTGCCGAGTTCAATTCCAAAACCTTCAACGCCAGGTACCGCTGTCAAGGTTACGGTACTCGATCCGTCGTAAGTCAAAGTGTCCAATTCGAGACCAAGGTCTGCACTTATATTCACAGGTCCTCCGCCTGCTCCGACTGAAAGATTAATTACAACGATTTGGCCGCCTGATGTTATATTTAAAGCGTAAGGGTTTTGGCTATCGAACATCATAAGCCCCTCGAAATTGCTTTCAGCGCTCGCGCTAGGGGCTGTGGTCGTTAAATTCCCTGCTGAACTGGTGAATGTGATGGCTCCTGTAGTAATAGAACCAGCTGATGATGTCATGAGCAGTGAGCTGGTATTAAACATTATCTCTGCAGAAGTTAAATTCCCGACACACTCCATCGTGCAAAGATCATTAAGAGCCCCACCTCCGTAGGTGAAAATTTCACCTATCATCAAGCCACCAGATGAGTTAAATGTGGCTGTATTTCCCCCACCCGACTCAAAAGTAAAAGGGCCAGTGACTATGGAGCCTCCGCCCGTAGGTGTTATAACGGTGCAGCTTCCCGCGCCCGGATTAAAAGTAATCATTCGAGACGCATTAAAAGTAATGGTGCTGCCTGTCGATTCAAAGGTGACATCCCCGCCGGTATTAACCCCGTTGGCATTGAAGTTCATGGTTGCGGACGCATTGCTGGTAAGAGCTCCGGCCGTCGATTTGAATAGGCAGGAGCCCGGAGAGGAATAGCTTAATGTGTTATTAATGGCAAGCGCTCCTCCCGTTGTCACGCTTAAAGATCCGGTAGTTTCTCCGAATGTCATCGGACTTCCAAGAGTGATGTTTCCTGTAGCACTTGCAGCACTCAAAGTCACATCAGATCCCGGATTGAAGCTGACTGATGAACCGCTGAGAGTAATGGAGCCTGCAGCGCCCGGCGCTGATAGGCTAAAAGGCGCATTGACTGTGCTAGTAATGCCTCCGGTGATGACGATATTGCCGGTGGTGGCTGTCGCTGAAAAGCTGCCGGTGGAGCCCAGAGTCAGCAGTCCAGCGATGCTGATTGCAGTCGATCCTGATGTGTTCGCAGCCGTTATCGCGATACTTCCTGTTCCGGATGTTGTAAGCGTTGCAGATGACGCTGTTGAAAATGCTCCATTGGCAGTTAATGTTAAAAGATTGGAGCTTACGGTTAAAGAATCGGCAACCGTCATCGTGCCGGCGCTGCCAGCGCCTGAGGCTGTTGAAATCGTAACATTGCATGTACCAAGATTGGTCATTAGATTAGAGATACTCACATTTGCTGTAGCCGGATTGCCCGAAAGAACGTAGCCAGTAGAACAGTTTGGAGTTGGAACGGTCCATCCCGAGTCTGTGGTGCTGAACGTGATGTTTGTAGGATCGAGCAGCAGGGTTCCTGTCTTACCTAAAGGAGCGAGCAGGTTGGTGAGTCCCTGGTAGTCGAGGTAGTCTCCGGAGACTTCGACAAACCCGCCGTCGCCGCCCAAAGGGCCGCCTTGGGCCGAGATGCTGCCGTAGAAGTGGGTGGCTTTGTTGGACCAGAAAATAACTTTTCCGCCATTGCCCTGTCCAAGGCTGTCGGCTTTGATGGTCACTTGCGGATCGGCGAAGTTGTAGTCGGCGTTGAAGATGTCGGGGGTTTTACCTTGATAGTCGCCGCCCACGAGAATGGTTCCTCCCGTCTCTCCGGAGACGTCGATCTTGGATTCACCAGTAAGACTGGTCGTTTGACCAAGGACGCGGACTTCTCCGCCAGGCGCTGTAAGTGTGCCGCTCGAGGTGACATGCCCTTTTTCAGCCACGAGGTAGATCCTGCCGGCTCTCTCAGCTGTAGCTGTGGCCTGGATGTTTCCTTCGTTTTGGATGGCGTAAGCGTAGACGTTGCCGTCCGCTTTGAGTTCAGTCTTGAGCGACTCCAGGCTGCCTCTATTTCGGACCATGAATTTTTCATCGCCGCTTAAGCTCATAACGATTTCTTCACCGGCGCCAAGAGTAATGGTTCCGCCTTCAATGGTTCCTTCATTCTTGACCTGGGAGGCCATCAGGACGACGTCGCCGCCGTGGCACTTTATGGCTCCCAAATGCGTCACAGAGCCTGAGCCTTTAAAGAGAAGGTCTCCCCCATTTAAAAAGTCTTGGTCGGTGATATTTAAAGTGGAGGCTAAAAATCCAGCGGTGTCGATGGTGCCGGTAGCGGTGATGAGGATGCCGTTCGGGTTGATGAGATAGACGATCCCGTTGGAGGATAAAAGCCCTTCGATTTTGCTGGGGAGGGCAGAGCTGACGCGATTCAAAATAACAGCGTCTTTGCCGGGAAGGTTGAAGCGGGTGGTTTCATTTTGACCAATGGAAAAATCTTTCCAAGAGATGATCGTCTTGTCATGAGCATTGACTTCGAGTTTTTGATCCGAAGCGGTGCATGTTGCCTGGCCTGCAGTCACGGTAGGATCGAGAGGGTTCGCCTCGAGCGAGAGGGCACATAAGGTGGTTAGAAAAAAATAGGTGAATTTTTTGCGGCTCATATTAGCGGCTCCTCATTTTGAAGGCAGCGGGAGATGCGGTGCTTTTGAAAAAAATGGTATAGGGAGTGCCGCCAAACGTCGAAGGATAAAACGTGCTGTATTGAGCAGTCGGAGATGTCGGCGGAGGATCAAACGCGCAGGCAAGTCCGGCGGTTATGTATGAGCCGTTAATCTGGCCAAAGGCCAGGTTGCCTGCGGCAATGCCATTAGGCATGGCGGTGAAAATACGGATGAGACTGGACGATGTGATGCTCGAATTAGGAGCCAAAAGAAAGCGTCCGGTTCCGACAGACGCCGGCGCCTGATTGTCGACGACCAGCGTGAGCGCGCCGGATCCCGTATTTGCGATCAGACTGTTGTCGGAGAGGCTGATATTATTTTGGGCAATGATAAGCATATCTCCGGCTGTTGTTCTGATCAAAGATTGCTGGCCTGTGCCGCGGCCAAAGAGTGAGACGTTCTCAGCTGTGATTGTCACGGGGCCATTCGAAGTGATAAGGGATGAGCCGCCGCCATTCGTAGAAAGGTTCAGATTGTCAGTGACGTTTAAGGTAAGAGATCCGGTGCCATTGATTATCAGCGCATTTCCTTGGCCGGCAAGCAGAGTTGCCACTGCGCCAACTGTTATCATCGTAGAACCGCTGCCCTGATTGCTGATCAAAGCAAGATTTTGCAAGACCAAATCATCCAGGGTCGATGTCACGGTCAATGTTCCTGTGCCCGTCTGTGTTATGTTGGCGTTATCTGATAAGGTGATCAGATCAGATGATGCAGTGACACTCAGGTTGCCCGCCGTATTTTGAATCTGTGCTGCGCCGCCTCCGATGACACCGCTGAGTGAGATGGAAGGAGCTAAAATGGTTGCGCCTGCGCTGCCCGTGATTTGGGCATTGCCGGAGGGGCCTCCAAGGAGCGTTAAGGGGCCTGTGCTGCTTAAGTTGAGCACTCCAGCTCCGTTGATGGTAGCGCTATTATTGCCGCCGAAAAGGGTCGCCTTTCCTCCGACGGTGATGGTGGCGCCGCCGCTAGCGGCTCCCATGCCGTCTTGAATAAGAGTGAAGGTGTTGCTGGAGGTCCCTGTGCTGCCGGTTTGAAGCTGTAAATCTTTTCCGATATTCACGCTCAGCATACTCGTGGCAGATCCTGCGGCGGTCAAGGGTAGAGTCCCCGTACAAGAGACGGGTCCCACGATCGCTGCGGTTAATGGATCGCCAGAGTTGGGAGCAACGCTTGAGAGGACGAGATTGCCAGCGCTGCCTGTGTTTACAATGAATGTACCGACGGAGACGGCGCCCGAAGCACCGGCAGTTCCCATCGTGTTGACATAAGGGCCGATCGCAGAAACGTTGCCGCGCTCTGATTTAAGAATGATCCCATCGACTGCAGTCAGCTGGATGGTGTCGCTATGACTTGTGACCGTCCCGGCTCCGGTCATGAGGGCGCTGTGGCCGATGGCTGCAAAAGCATTAGGCGGTGTAACTCCGGTCGATAAGTCGACTCTTGTGGCGAGTGTAATGTCGGTGCCGGCATTGAGTAAAATGCTTCCTGAGTATGTATCCGGCTGACTGCTTAATCCTCCCCCGTGTCCGATGAGAGCATAACTATTATCCGTGATTTCTCCGGTGACGGAGATCGAACCTGTGACAGATGTAAACGTGATATCGCCTGTTGCAACAACAGGAGAAGTCATGAAAGACCTGGCATGTCCAATTTGGGCAAAATAGTTGCCGTTATTTGATGATCTAAAAGAAGGCGATTCCAATGAAAATTGAACCGTTGCGACGCCTCCGATGGAGTCAAAGAGGATGTTGCCGTGTCGTGTTCCACCGGCCTCTGTTGTAGAGCCGTGGCCAATCAATGCATAGCCCGCGTTGTTACTGGCGCTGCCTTGAGATCCCGAGAGAATGAGATTCCCCCCAATGTTCGTGAAATGAAGGTTGCTATTGACATTTCCCATGTGATATCCGATTTGGGCATAGCTGCCGACCGAGCCGGGAGCATACAAAAAGACATCGTCTACAGTCGATATCGTGACATCTCCTCCTACGCAGCCGATTTGGCAAGGGGGGCCGGCGGCTACAACGGGCGCTGCAGATCCGACAAGCAAACTGCCTGCGGAAGTGACGTTGATGGGGCCTGTTGAGGTATTAAGAACCTGATTATTAATTGAAATGTCCCCTGTGACCGTCATCATATCAAGAGAAGCTGTTGAAGTGACGGTGACGGGTGAATTGATTGTGATGCCCCCTGCTGTGGCAGTCAGTGTAAGCGGGGAGGAAGTGGTATTATAGGTGATAGGTCCCAAGCCATTGGTTGTATCCCCCAGCGTCAGGCCGTTTGCGGCAGTGATCGATAAAGTGCCCGCGTTAGGAGCAGCAAAAGACATCGTCCCCACCAAATCGATAGCGCCTACCTCCGATTGAATGGTCACATTGCCGCATCCAGCTGCGAAGCTCATGTTACTGGCGCTGTCGGAAGTCAGCGGGCTGCTGCCTGTTGTTGTAAAGGTGCAGGGGGCTGTCGATGAGTAGTTGATTGTTGCATTAAGGGCAAGTATTGCACCTGCTGATACCGTTAAAGGTCCGGATCCGCTAAATGTCATGTTGTTGCTGGAGAGCGTTATATTTCCCACTGTAGCTGTGATATTCACTGTCGAGTTGCCCGTAAAGCTGGCAGGAGCGCTGATTTCGATAATTGGACTTCCTACTATTGATCCTGTCGCTGTCGCTGTAAAATTTGAGTTCTGGAGGTTTATGGGTCCGTCAAAACCGATGGCAAAGGCGTTGATCGTGAAATTTGCTGTCCCTATAGTTGTGTTGGTGGTTATAGATGCCGTTGGCTCTACTCCAAATCCTCCGCCAGCTGTAAAGGTTGAACTACCCGCCGTAGATACAATATAAGGACCTTTGAAGTCGATAAAGCGGTTGGTCGGAGTAGTAAAAGAAATACCCCCTCCCGACGTTGCTCCGTTGGTAATTGTTACGCCGGTATTGATAGTGATATTGCTACCTGCGTTCAGCGTTAGAATAGTGGGTGCTGGCGGCGTCGTTAAAGAGTTTTCAATCGTAATCGTGCCGTCTCCTCCTGTACCTCCGGTTGAGTCAATGGTCACATTGCATGTCGCAAGATGCGCCTCAAGATTTGTGGTGTCAATGGTCGTTGTCGGGCTGACATAAGTATAAGTTCCATTTCCGGCGACGCACCCATTATATGTACCTGTATCTCCCGTACCAATGATGACGGTAATAGGATCGAGCAGCAGGGTTCCCGTCTTACCTAAAGGAGCCAGCAGGTTGGTCATCCCCTGGTAGTCGAGATAGTCTCCGGAGACTTCGACAAAACCGCCGTCGCCGCCTAAAGGTCCGCCTTGGGCTGAGATGCTGCCATAGAAGTGGGTCGCTTTGTTAGACCAGAAAATGACTTTTCCGCCGCTGCCCTGACCAAGGCTGTCGGCTTTGATGACCACTTGCGGATCAGCGAAGTTGTAGTCGGCATTCAGGATGTCGGGGTTTTTGCCTTGATAATCGCCGCCGACTAAAACCGTTCCTCCGGTCTCTCCGGAAACATCGATTTTGGCTTCACCTGTCAGACTTGTTGTTTGGCCCAGAACGCGGACTTCTCCGCCGGGCGATGTGAGCGTGCCGCTGGAGGTCACATGCCCTTTTTCAGCGACGAGGTAGATCCTACCGGCGCGCTCAGTTGTAGCTGTGGCCTGGATGTTTCCTTCGTTTTTAATAGCATAGGCGTAGACGTTGCCATCCGCTTTGAGTTCGGTTTTGAGCGACTCTAGGCTGCCTGTATTGCGGACCATGAGCCTTTCATCGCCGCTTAAGCTCATGACGATTTCTTCGCCGGCGGTGAGGGCAATGGTCTCCCCTTCAATGGTTCCTTCATTCTTGACCTGGGAGGCCATCAGGACGACGTCCCCGCCATGGCACTTTATGGCACCTAAATGCGTGACAGAGCCTGAGCCTTTAAAAAGAAGGTCTCCGCCGTTTAAAAAGTCTTGGTCGGTGATGTTTAAGGTGGAGGCTAAAAATCCGGCGGTGTCGATGGTCCCGGTAGAAGTAATAAGGATGCCGTTGGGGTTGATAAGGTAGACAATCCCGTTGGAGGACAAAAGTCCTTCGATCTTGCTGGGAATGTCAGAGCTGACGCGATTCAAAATGACGGCGTCTTTGCCGGGCAGATTAAAGCGAGTCGTCTCATTTTGACCAATGGAAAAATCTTTCCATGAAATAATCGTCTTGTCGTGCGCGGCTACTTCAAGATTTTGACCCGAAGCGGTGCATGTCGCATGGCCGGCAGTCACAGTAGGCTCTAAAGGATTTGCCTCAAGTGAGAGGGCAAATAACGTCGTCAGAAAAAATGTTCTATATCCCATTTTTTTGGGTATAGCAGTAAATGATTTTTTAAAAAACCTTTTCTTTAAATAAACCATCTGATTAGAATCCGGATTTTGAAGATCTTTACCAAGATGGGGACAATTTTTATGCCGGCAATGCTATTCGAACATCTAAAAACTACTCTTTCGGGACTGGCGCTGCTCACAGCTGCTACACTATGCGGCGATGAAATCGTAGGCGTGGCAGACGATCCCGGGCTCACTGCGAGTCTGGTTGCATCTGCGAGGCCAACGAACTTACGAAAAGAGAATGATGACCACCTTGTCGTTATTAAGGGGTTGATGGTAGGACCGTCATCCAAAGCTCAAACGTACGAGCTTCAACACTCTAAAGGGGTTTCGCTAGCAGGCTTGAATCCGCCGGGAGATGCGGCTCAGTTAAAAGAGCGGCTGAGTCAAATTGCGATTGGGAAACTTCTATCAGATTCCATGATAGACGATCTTAAGAGAGCCATTGTTCTTTACTACCGTGAGTATGACAGGCCGATTGTGATGGTCGTGGTTCCTGAGCAGGATGTGACGGACGGTGTCTTGCAGCTGGGAGTCATTGAAGGCAAAGTGGGTAATGTAGTTGTTAAGGGGCAGAAACATTTTTCTGAGAGTCGTATTCGCAACAATGTCCACTTAAAAAGGGGCGATCCGATCGATTCGGATCAACTTCTGACAGATGTGCAGTGGCTGAACCAAAACCCGTTCCGTCAAACGAATGTGGTTTTTACTCCGGGTTCAAAACATGGAACGACGGATGTCGAGCTGATTACAAATGATCGTTATCCCGTGAGAGTTTATGCCGGGGGCGACAACACAGGCAATCCTATTACAGGAAGGACGCGCCTCTTTGTAGGCCTTAATGAAGGGAATATGTTCGACCTGGATCATATTTTGTCGTTTCAGTGGACGACGTCCGACGATGTCCATAAATTTTTATCCTATACGGGGAGCTATTCGATTCCGCTTCCCTGGCGCCATACGTTGAGCTTTTTTGGTGGATATTCCAGCGTCAGGCCTCATATTCCCGGCTTAAAAAGCATCGGGTGGAGCGCTCAGGCAAGCACTCGCTATAAAATCCCTATTTTCCGGACCTATGGAAGCTTTGTGCAGGATCTTCAATTCGGATACGACTTCAAGGAGACAAATAACAACCTGTTATTTGCAGGGGGCTCCAGCGCCATTGAAACAAAGATCGTTCAGCTGGGCCAGTTTGTCGGATCGTACCATTTGGCTTATCTGGAAGGCAGGCATATTTTGAATTTCGAGTGGGACGCGGTGTTATCGCCGGCGCAACAATGGTTTGGGCATCAATCGACGCGTGACTATCACAAGCTGCAGCCGGGCTCAAGTCCCATCTACACCTACACCATCATATCGGTGAAGGATGATTTGGCTTTTTCAGCCAATAAGCTGCATCGCGGATGGAGGCTTTTCTATCAGGGAAGAGCCCAGCTTGCAAACAAGATCCTGCTGCCTTCGGAGCAGTTTTCTTTGGGCGGCTATAGCACCGTGCGCGGCTATATTGAACGGCTGGTCAACTACGATAATGCAGCGTGTGTCAATTTGGAGCTTAGAACACCCGTTTTCTATCCCTGGAAAATCATGACGGGGAAAGATATCGGCGATAGTTTTTATTTCCTTGCCTTTGTTGATTACGGCTACGGCTGGACGCACCGCCATGCTAAGCCCCATCTGCGCCATCTTGATCCAGAAAACCACATGCTGCTCGGCGTCGGTCCCGGGGTGCGGTACTCGGTCAACAGATACTTCTCGGCGCGCTGCGATCTGGGCTTCCCGCTAACGTCGGTCGAATCGAACGGATGGTACCCGCACATCCACTTCGGCCTGCTCGCCAGCTACTAGAGGCTGCTTGTATAACAGATCTATTTGTGCAGACAGCGTCTGCACTTTTGAACTGACCGACATCGTTGCATAATTTTGATGGTCAGTTGTTACAGAGCAAGTCCCCAAAATCAATGATTTTGTAAAAGAAATCGCTTTCTATCACAGTTTCGTGAACTCCGTTTACATGTATTAAAACAGGCATAACGGCTAACCCTCTTGGCAATGTCAAACGACGTATTTTTTCTTGAACTTCCTCAATAACTTTACTGCCAATCGGATGCCTGGAAAATTTGATTTCGCATAAATACAAATTATTATATTTCGTTTGGATCAAGTAATCAACCTGGCAGCCTTTTTTTCTTTTGGTCTTTCGCTGTAAATAAGGATTATCAGCGAGAATATCTTCAAGCCGGATACCCAGTAATTTAATGATGGAGTTCCGATTGCCAAGGACTAAATTCTCAAATTGGAATCCCATGATAGATTCCCACCCGGAAAGAGAAGAAAGAGCGACTTTTTCAAATCGTCCTTTTTCTATGAGATCGAGTCGAGATTCGATGTACTTTAGATAAAAACGTAAATAATTGTCACTGAGACGAAACTGGCTGATCTTTCCTGTTCTTCCTGATTTTAATGACCATGTATAGTCACGAGTAATAAAACCTGCTTTTGTTAAGGCAACGAGATACTCACTAAGTCGTCCGCTACTTTCATATCCAGAGATTTTAATAATCTCTTCATACTCAGTTGGACCGCTTTCGAGTGCTTTGACAATATTTTTATAGAGTTGATCACGCTTACCAAAAATCTCGTGAAAGATCCGGTCAAATTCATTAACTAGCATACCGCCTTTCGTAAAGCATTGACGTCTAATATTATCATCAGCAGAAAAGTCCCCTTGGATTTGCTCCAAATACCAAGGAACGCCTCCTGTGACTGATAATACCTTAAACTTTTCATAATTGGAGCCTCGAAATCCTGCTTTCTCAAGCAACGAATTGCAATCGTATAAAGGCAGTGGATCAAGATTCAGAGACCAAGAGATACGCCCGTAGAAAGCCTTACTATTTAAAATATTGTCATCGATCCAACTGGAAATAGAACCGCAGAGAATCAAAATCAGCTTGGGATTTTTACTGAACTGTTCGTCCCAAGCAGTTTTCAACTGACCTAAAAAGTCAGAATCTTCTGATCCCATCCATGAAATTTCATCTAAAATAACGATAATCCTTCCGGTCTTAACTTGAGAGCTTAGCAGAGAAAATAACTTGCCCCAATCACTTACTTTGACTTCAGGAATATGAGTCGCCTGGCTCAGTTGTCTTGCAAACTCATCCAACTGTTTTTGTCTTGTTGTATCATCCACTACTGGGAGTCCAACGATTTTTATCACATTTTTCTTCTTGCCAAACTCTTCAAGCAAGCGGCTTTTTCCAATACGCCTTCTACCCTTAACAACTACCAAACTGGCCGTCTTTTTATTCAGCAGAGCATTCAACTCTTTGAGCTCTTTCTTTCTTCCAACAAAAATATTTTCAGTCATATGAACCCCTAAATTGGTAAGCCATAATAACAATTGTCATTCTTGCGAACAATAATTGCAACTAAATTCCGTTCGCCAAAATGACAATTGTCATTTTGGCGAACGGAAATCACTATCTAATTCCGTTCGCCAGAATGACAATTGTCATTTTGGCGAACAATCAAATTTTATACTCCTGATAATCAATGTGTTATGTTTGAAATGAGCTATATGCTGCGGAATTGAGGTAAAAAAAGGTCAATTCCGCAATATCTAGCCTATATCTCGCGTCTTTCAAGAGCGAGCTGTTCCCGGCCGCAAAGTTTTTCGCGAATATAGGGATGGAGAACTATAGCGGTTGACACGAGGCCTGTTGCGAGAGCCTCTACTGGGCTTTGATTGAACATCTTCTTTGTTACTCTTGTGTGTATCGCTGCGCAGACAACATGCGTAAGTGCGCGGTGAGTCGGGGACAAATTTTGTCCAAACCATCCGGGGACACGCGAAAGCACATTGGCTCCCACTTGAATGTAAGCCAAACGAAAACCGGCATATGCACCTTGGAACAAGGTGTTTGCCTGCGAGGCAAGATAGTTTCCAAGAAAACGAGCTGTGGTACCAACAGCGAACACAGCTACTGTTTGGGAGAGGGTGATGGTAGACATTATTGACTCCTATGGGTTCTGTTGCCTTATCTGAAAACGAGCGGGAAGTTATCGAGAACTAACTGAAATTGGTTTAGAAGCAGCGAGCGGTACTCTTCATCTGTTTCAATGCAACACTCTTTTTGCTCATCACCTGATTTTGTCGTGAAAACTCTTCCTCGGATCATTTTAAAACCTCCTTGAGGAGTCGGCAAAGAACAGGTGACTTCATCTGCAAAGGGTGAATCAGGCGAGGTTTGATGAAACTGATTGCGAGCTTCAAAGAAGCTTAGAGGATATTCATCGAGCGTAAAACGATAGAGCTTTTTATCCTCGCGGTAAAAAATATATCCATCGTCATCCTGTGCGATTCTATACCCATGCTGCATAGTAGGGATGTCTATACAAAAGGGGTGGACAAATCCACTCCCCCAGCCGACATCGACAAGCCACTGCTCTTCCAGATTGGCGATGACGACCATGTGAACGGATGCAGGAAGAATGTTTTGATTTTCATCCATCAGCCTTGCCAAGCACAGCTTGCTCTTGAATCCTAGGGATTGCAAAGCGAAATGGAGAAGCGCGTTGACTTCATAACAGTAGCCTCCCCTCTTTTTGGCCACCAGCTTGTCGAAGATATTTTCAAGCTCCAGAACGATTGGAATACCTAATGCAATATCAAAGGTCTCAAAAGGGATGGAGTACGCATGTGCGGCTTGTAGTGCTTTCAGGGACGCTAGAGTTGGATCTTTGCCGCCTGTGTAACCGATTCTTTGGAAATACTGGCTCAGCTGCTCTTGTTTCATGAAGATAAGATTGTCACATTTGCTGTTTTTATAGAAGCAGCTCGAGTCTATTTCCTAGATGTGCTTCTAGCAGGGATACAATCTGGTGGAGATTGTTTTGTCTTGAGTAGTGGAGAGCTGATTCAACGCCATTGATTGCACCGGCATCCAAGAGGTCTTGCACATGGCGAAGAATGATCGGATCGTCATTCTGAGCATCTTGAACCACTCTGCAGATGGGATAGACAGGTTCTTCATCTTCGATGATGTGAACATTGACGTTTAGGTTGTAACTCTTGAGAGCGGCCCTCCCCTCTGCGTTAAATTCGGTCCAGCACTTGAATACATCTTCTTCACTAAAGTCGACTGGGAATAAAAAGCGTTTTTATCAAGCAGATATACGACTGCCCTAAAATGTTCACACTGGTTTGCCATGAAAAGCCTATTAAGCTTTTCTTCTTTTGGAATAGCTTGTGGAAGAGGCATGACACCAACTTTAAAAAAAATGAACCCTCACTCACATCGATATGTTTGAACTTGCATGTTAGAAACCACAGCACTTGAAGCTTCTTGAAAAAAAGGGGACAATCAAAGTTGGCAAAATCAAAAGTGCGGCGTAACTCATTAAAAATGGTTTCATCGTAATAGCCCGCTATCGATTTATTAGGTTCTATCAAAATCTTCACAAAACAAGCGGGCAATGTAGGGGGCAAATACTGCTTTAATCACAGGCGGGCTCTTCTCATGCGCAGGCATGAGGCCTTTGATTAAACCTGTTTTAAGAAACGCTTCCACAACATCTGCGGACGAGTGCTCAGCGACATACTCTAAAAGGGTGGAAAGATCATGGGGATTTTCAACTTTAAGAGAGAAACCATACTGACAAAGAAGAGGAACCATTCTGGGATCTGTGATGCTTGTCCAGCACTTGAACTGCTCAGATTCGCTAAAATTGCTTGCTGTGACGGTCTGTCTTTGGAGATGTTCTATGACAGCCTCGAGGTTTCCGCTGCTTAGCAATTTGCAGAAGGCAGCGTGATCCACCTCATCAGGCTTAAGGATGAAAAATAAATACGCGGAAATAGCAGAACATACTTTAATCATAATAAAAAAGAGATGCCGGGGTTAATCCGGCATCTCTTGGGGATTAGTTACTCCGAGAAAGCAAAGTCTAAAACGTCTTCTTCACTTCGGTCGAGGTATTTTTTCACACGGTTGTGATACTCGATGAAGCCTGTTCCACCTGGGATCATATGTCCCATAATGAGGTTGGACTTGAAGTCGAGGAGGAAGTCGGTCTTGCCTTCACACGCCGCATCGGTGAGGACGCGGGTTGTCTCTTGGAAGGAAGCGGCTGAGACGAACGAGTCGGTCGTCAAAGATGCTTTTGTAATTCCAAGGAGTACAGGTGAGGCTGTCGCCGGCTTGCCGCCTTCGTCGACTGCTTTGCGGTTTTGGTTGTGGAAGTTCTTGCGGTCGATATCTTCTCCATAGAGGAAGATCGTATCGCCCGGATCGGTGATGCGCACTTTTTGGAGCATTTGACGGACGATAATTTCGATGTGCTTATCGTTAATGTCAACCCCTTGGAGGCGGTATACTTCCTGAACTTGGTTCACGAGGTATTTTTGGAGTTCGCGCACGCCGCAGATTTCTAAAATCTCTTGCGGGACGACGAGTCCGTCGGTGAGCTGCTGACCCTTGATCACGCTGTCGCCTTTTTGGACGATTAAGTGTTTTGTCAGCGGGATAAGGTGCTCTTCTTCCATGCCGGTGATATCATCGCGGACGACGACGATACGCTTGTTCTTCTGAACGCCGCGGAAGTCGACGACTCCGTCGATCTTGGCGATCTCGGCAGCGTCTTTAGGACGACGGGCTTCGACGAGTTCTGCCACGCGAGGAAGACCTCCCGTGATATCCTTCGTCTTGATGGCGCCGCGAGGGAGGCGTGCGAGGAGTGTTCCGGCTGCGACATATTGTCCTTCTTGAACAGAGATGAACGCTCCGGATGGGATCGCGTAGGCTCCGACGAGTTCATTAAACTCTTTGTCGGAGTAGATCATGATTTGCGGGTGGAGCTCGCCGCGGTGCTGTTTCACAACCAGCTCGGTCTGACCGGTCTGTTTGTTGCTGTCGCGCTGCGTTGAGATTCCTTCCACGAGGTCTTCGTACTTGACGTAGCCTGGGCGCTCGCAAATGATCGGGATATTGTGCTGCTCCCACTGGGCGATCTTGACGCGTTTCTTGACTTTGGATCCGTCTTCGAGGAGGATGCGTGTTCCAAGTTCAATGTTAAACGTTTGAAGCGGCTCGATCGATTTTGTGGAGAGGAGTTTCTTGTACTCATCCAGCGTGCGTCCTTCATCGCGGACGATGTGGAGGAGGCCGTTTTTGTTGAGGGCAATCCAGATGCCTTCTTCGTTCTGAACGGTGCGGATGTTCTCGTAAACGAGAATTCCTTCGACTTCAGTGACGAGTTCAGGGCTGAGCGCGGCAGAGGCGATACCACCCAAGTGGAACGTTCTCATGGTAAGCTGGGTTCCAGGTTCACCGATTGACTGAGCGGCGATAATACCGACGGCTTCGCCCATTCCGACGAGGCTTCCGTTAGCGAGGTTGAGGCCGTAGCACTTCATGCAGACGCCGCGTTTGGACTCGCAAGTGAGCGTTGAGCGGATGCGGACCATGTCGATACCGGCATCGTCGATCGCTTCGGCTTGTTTTGCATTGAGGCAATCGCCTGATTTTGCAAGAAGCTTGGTGCTGTCGCCGGGAAGATAAATATCGTCGCACACGCTGCGTCCGAAAATACGGTCGCGGAGCGGGAGGAGTTCTTCCTGGCCTTGCTTGATGGCGCTGACTTCGATTCCGTTGAGCGTTCCGCAGTCGCCATCGGTGATGATGACATCCTGGGCAACGTCGACGAGGCGGCGTGTAAGGTATCCGGAGTCGGCTGTTTTAAGGGCCGTATCGGCAAGACCTTTACGAGCTCCGTGAGAGGAGATGAAGTACTCGAGGACCGAGAGGCCTTCGCGGAAGTTCGAGGTAATCGGAGATTCAATAATCTCTCCGGACGGTTTCGCCATAAGTCCTCGGAGCGCGCCGAGCTGTTTTACCTGCGATTTGTTACCGCGAGCGCCGGAGTCCATCATGAGGAAGAGCGGGTTGAGCGCCACTCCATTCGGCTGGCTGATCAGTTTGAACAGCTCTTCTGAGAGGGAGTCGGTCACTTCGGTCCAGATGCTGATGATCTTGGATTTACGTTCGCCGTCGGTGATGATACCGTCTTCGTACTGCTTGCGAACGACGTCGATGCGGGCTAGGGCTCCATCGATCACTTGTTGTTTATTGGCAGGAACGCGGACGTCTTTAATCGCCATCGAGAGGGATGATTTTGTCGCCTCTTTAAAGCCGAGGTTTTTGAGGTTGTCCAAAAATTGCACGGTCGCTTCCAGGCCTACTTTTTTGTAGGTCTCTAAAATAAGCTCGGAGAGCTTCTTCTTGCGGAGGGCGTAGTTTTGGAAGCCGAGCTCTTTCGGTACGATCGTGTTAAAGATCACACGGCCGGGCGTTGTTTCAATGATGCCGGAAGGCAGCCGGAGCTTGATTCTTTCATGGATATGAAGACCGCGCCCCAGATCATCAGCGCGCTCGCCTTCTTTTTTCTCATCGAGCCGGTTATAGCTGCAGCCGGCGTAGAGCGCCATGAGCACTTCTTCGGTGCTTCCAAACATTTTGGTTTTCGGAGGAGAGTAAAGCGGATCATGCATGATGTAGTAGAGTCCCAAGATCATATCTTGCGACGGTACGGTCACCGGTTTACCTGAAGACGGGAGGAAGATGTTGTCCGGCGCCATCATGAGGGTTTTTGCTTCAATCTGCGCTTCGATGGAAAGCGGTACGTGAACGGCCATTTGGTCACCGTCGAAGTCGGCGTTGAACGCAGTACAAACGAGCGGATGGATCCGGAGGGCTTTACCTTCAATGAGGGTCGGCTCAAACGCTTGGATACCGAGGCGGTGAAGCGTCGGAGCGCGGTTGAGGAGGACCGGATGCCCTTTGATGATCTCGTCCAGAACGTCCCATACTTCGGGAGCTTGGCGCTGGATCATTTTTTTGGCTGAGCGGATCGTGTAAACAAAGCCGAGGTCTTTGAGGCGTTTTACGATAAACGGCTCGAAGAGTTCGAGGGCCATTTGTTTTGGGAGACCGCATTGGTTGAATTTGAGTTCGGGACCGACGACGATCACGGAACGGCCTGAATAGTCAACCCGTTTTCCGAGTAAGTTTTGACGGAAGCGTCCTTGTTTTCCTTTGAGCATCTCAGAGAGGGATTTCAGCGGACGGTTGCCGGCGCCCATCACTGGGTGGCCGTGGCGGCCGTTGTCAAAGAGGGCATCGACGGCTTCCTGGAGCATCCGTTTTTCGTTGCGGATGATCACGTCAGGCGTTTTCAGCTTAAGAATTGCTTTGAGACGGTTGTTACGGTTGATGACGCGTCTGTAGAGGTCGTTCAAGTCCGATGTGGCGAATCTTCCGCCATCGAGAGGCACGAGAGGTCTGAGTTCCGGCGGGATGACAGGAACGCAGGCCATGACCATCCAGTCGGCTTTATTCGGAGAATTGACAAAACCTTCGATGATCTTAAGCCGTTTTGCCAGCTTCATTCGAGCTTGCATTGACTTGGTCTTCTTGAGCTTGTCTTTGAGGTCGATGGCGAGTCCCTGGAGGTCTTCTTTTTCAAGAAGCTCGCGGATCGCTTCGCCGCCCATGCGGGCTGTAAAGCTGTCGGGTCCCCATTTCTCTTGCGCTTCGCGGAGCTCGAGGTCGTTTAAGAGTTGTTTTCTTTCGAGTGTGGTTCTTCCGCTGTCTGTGACGACGAAATCTTCGTAATAGATGACGCGCTCGAGGTCTGAGGTGGACATGCCGAGGATGTTGCCGATACGGGATGGCATGGTTTTGAAGAACCAGATGTGAACGACAGGCACGGCCAGGTCGATGTGGGCCATGCGTTCTCTACGGACTTTAGAAAGAGTTACTTCAACACCGCAGCGATCGCAGACGATCCCTTTGTGCTTGATCTTCTTGTATTTTCCGCAGGCGCATTCCCAATCTCTAGTAGGACCGAAAATCTTTTCACAGAAGAGTCCTCCCTTCTCTGGTTTGAATGTACGATAGTTGATTGTCTCAGGTTTCTTTATCTCGCCGCGAGACCACTCATTCCGAATGACATCTTCTGAAGCAATTTTGATCGTTAATTTATCAAATTGCGTATCTTGAAAGCCTTCCATTCATTTACCTCTTTTATTCTTGCACTGCGGTTTCGGTACGGATATCTAAGCAAAGTCCTTGCATTTCTTTCACGAGAACATTGAACGACTCAGGCGTTCCCGCGGTAAGGAGATTGTCACCTTTGACGATCGACTCATAAATACGAGTACGTCCTGTGACATCATCTGATTTAACAGTGAGCATCTCTTGAAGAAGGTGCGCTGCGCCGTAAGCTTCAAGCGCCCACACTTCCATCTCCCCGAAGCGCTGGCCTCCCCTTTGCGCTTTACCACCGAGCGGCTGCTGGGTGACGAGCGAGTAAGGGCCGATAGCACGGGCGTGGATCTTGTCTGCGACTAAGTGAGACAGCTTCAGCATGTAGATGTAGCCGACGACGACGCGGTTGTCAAAGCGCTCTCCGGATCTTCCGTCGTAGAGCCACAGTTTTCCATCTTCAGGAAGGCCGACTTCTTTCATCATCTCCCAGATGCGCGATTCAGGGAATCCTTCGAAGACGGGTGTCTTGACGTAGATTCCGGCTTTACGAGCAGCGTATCCGAGGTGAGTTTCAAGAAGCTGTCCCATATTCATACGAGAAGGCACCCCGAGAGGATTCAAGATCATCTCGATAGAGGTTCCATCAGGCAGGTATGGCATATCGGCCACAGGCACGATTTTAGAGACAACCCCTTTGTTACCGTGGCGTCCCGCCATTTTATCGCCGACTTGCAGCTTGCGCTTGGTCGCGACATAAACTTTTACTTGGCGGATCACACCGGGATCGAGTTCGGTGTCCCCTTTCTTCATGTGCTCAATTTCAGTTTTGTACTGAGTCTGCAGCGTTTCCATCTTCACGTCGAACTCACGGAGGATCTGCTTAAGGGTCGCATATACTTCATGGTCGGAAAGAAGGAGATCTTCTGCTTTTTCAGATTCTAAAGTCTCGAGGTTGTCTTGAGTGATGACTTCCCCTTCCTTGATGAGGACGTCGCCGGTTTTGCGGTGCATGATAGGACCTGGGGCTTTCTCGCCGAGGAGAAGCGCTCCGAGTTTTTCATGCAGCTCCATCACGAGCTCGCCTTCTTTATTCTTAAATTCTTGGTGGATGTCTTTGATGCGGCTTGCTTCTTCCACGAGCTCGTCGTCTGTTTTAGACAGGCGGTCTCTACGGCTGAATACCTTCACATCCATCACAACGCCTTCGGTTCCCGGAGGAGCGGTGAGCGATGCGTCTTTAACGTCGGCTGCTTTCTCACCGAAGATCGCTCGGAGAAGCCTTTCTTCGGGAGCCAGTTCGGTTTCAGATTTTGGAGTGATCTTACCAACGAGGATATCGCCGGGGGCCACTTCTGCGCCGATGCGGATAATGCCATCTTCGCCGAGGTTTGCCAGCGCCTCTTCAGAGACGTTCGGGATATCGCGTGTGATCTCTTCCTTGCCGAGCTTGGTATCGCGGGCAGTCAGTTCAAACTCTTCCAAGTAGATCGATGTATACGTATCTTCGATGAGGAGTTTCTCGGAGATAATAATAGCATCTTCGTAGTTGTATCCGCACCAGGGCATGAATGCCATGAGGACGTTTTTACCGAGCGCGACTTCCCCTTTATCGGTTGAAGATCCGTCAGCGATTACATCGCCGGCCTTCACTTTATCGCCGACGTTGCAAATCGGGGTTTGGTTGAGGCAGGTTCCGGCATTAGAGCGCATGAACTTCTTCAGTTCGTAGGTGCGTTTATTCAGCGGGTTGGCCTTGGCAGCGACGACGATTCTGAATCCATCGACGTATTCGACGGTTCCATTCTCTTCAGCGATGATCACGGCGCCGGAATCTTTCGCGGTGCGAAGTTCTAAACCGGTTCCGACGATCGGAGCTTCTGTTTGAAGAAGCGGCACGCCTTGGCGTTGCATGTTCGATCCCATGAGTGCGCGGTTCGCATCATCGTGCTCGAGGAACGGAATAAGTCCTGTGACGACGGAGACGAGCTGCTTGGAGGAGACGTCCATGTGGGTGATTTTAGCGGTCTCGATTTTGAGAGACTCGCCTTTATGACGCGCCCAGCAGGTTTGCTCTTCAAACATGTTGTACTTATCAAGAGGAGCTGACGCTTGAGCGATCACGCACTGCTCTTCCTGGTCGGCAGTCATGTACTCGATTTCATCGGTGACGACGCCTTCGCGGACAATTCTGTAAGGTGTTTCAATAAATCCAAGCTCATTGATCTTTGCAAAAGCAGCAAGAGAGGTTATCAAACCGATATTCGGACCTTCAGGTGTTTCAATCGGACAGATACGGCCGTAATGGCTTGGGTGGACGTCGCGGACTTCAAAGCCAGCGCGTTCACGGTTAAGACCGCCGGGCCCGAGGGACGATAGACGTCGTTTATGGGTCAGCTCGGCAATCGGATTGGTTTGGTCCATGAACTGTGACAGCTGCGATCTTCCGAAGAAGTCTTTCAGCACGCCGGCAAGTCCCTTTGCAGAGATGACTTTACCCGGAGTGAGTGTGTCAGCAGAGAAATCAAACAGGTTGATGCGTTCTTTGATGATCTTCTCCATCCGTGCCAGGCCAATACGGCATTGGTTTTGGACGAGTTCTCCGACTGAGCGGACGCGTCTATTGCCGAGATGATCGATATCATCCACAGAAGCATCGCTATCGCCGCGTTTCAGTCTGATCAGGTATTTGAGGGCTCCGATAACGTCTTCTTTGCGGAGTGTAACGTTTTCGAGATCTGCATCGGTTGTAGGCAGTTTAAGCTTTCGATTCAGTTTGTAACGGCCGACTCTTCCGAGGTTGTAGCGTTTCGGATCAAAGAAGAGACGCATCATGGTTGAGCGTGCGTTGGAGAGCGTTGCAGGCTCGCCCGGACGGATTTTTCGGTAGAAGTCTTTCAGCGCTGACTCGTAAGAATCCGTTGGATCTTTCGCAAGCATTTTAATGATCGGAGATGTTTCATCGGCATCTTCGGCAACTTTAATCGCGCCGATTCCTGCGTCGAGCATGCGCTTGAGCATCGCTGTCGTGAGCTTCTCTCCCGCTTTTCCAAAAATGACTCCGCCTTCAACGTCTGCGACGTCTTCGGCTAAGATTTTTCCGACGAGTTTTGTAAACTCTTTCTCAGATTTGATTTTTACGCGCTGTGTAGAGAAAAATTCTTCGATGATATCTGCATCTGAAGAATATCCGAGTGTACGGACAAAAGAGGTAGCCAGGATCTTGCGGCGGCGCTTTTTGCGGTCGACGTAGATGTAGATCATGTCATTGGTATCAAAAGAGGCTTCAAGCCAGCTTCCGCGGTAAGGGATCATGCGGAAGGAATAGATCATGATGCCTTTAGGATGGCGGTCTTGCTCGTAGGAGATTCCAGGAGATCTGTGCAGCTGGGATACGATGACGCGCTCGGCTCCGTTGACGACAAAGGTTCCTTTCTCCGTCATGACGGGAAGGGTGCCCATGTAGACTTCTTCTTCTTTAATGCCGGTCTCGTCCGTGAGGCGGAACTTCACTTTTAAAGTGACGTTATGAGTGATGCCTCTTCGGATACACTCTTCAGGAGTGTACTTGGGTACGCCAAGGTTGTATGAGAGATATTCCAAAACAACTTTGTCGTCATACGACTTGATCGGAAAGATTTCATTGAAAACTTCCTGCAGACCTACATTGAGTCTCTCATGCGGCAGGACGTCAGCCTGCATGAATTCGCGGTACGACTTTAGCTGAATTTCAATCAGGTTAGGAAGGTCGATGATCTCTGCCTTCTCTCGAAAACTGATACGCTCAGGTGCATGTTTAAGCATTGGGAGTCGCTCCTTTTAATATGTCTAAAAAGAAGACTTGAAATAAGTCTTCTTTCTGGAAACATTAAATCCTCCCTCTGTGCTCTCTGCCCTCTGTGTAGAAAATCCTAATTAGTTAGGATTTTCTACCACAGAGGGCACAGAGACACAGAGGGGGAAGGATAGCTTAGAGACCTTTTACTGTAACTTGTCCGCCGCCAGCTGTAATCTTCTTAGTGATTTCATCGGCTTCAGCTTTGTTGCAAGTAGGTTTCAGAACTTTTGGAGCTCCGTCAACGAGATCTTTGGCTTCTTTCAGTCCAAGGCCTGTAACTTCACGTACGGCTTTAATCACGCCGATTTTCTTGTCATCAGGTGCTTTTTGGAGAGTTACTTCGAATTCTGTTGATTCAGCAGCAGGTGCAGCAGCGGCAGCTGGTGCAGCAGCCATCATGGCAGGTCCTGCAGCGGCAGCTTTTACGCCCCACTTGTCTTCGAGCATTGTCTTCAGTTTAGACATGTCGAGAACGCTCATCGCGCTTAAATCTTCTACGAATTGTTCTAATGTTTTAGTCACGGGTTACCTCATTCTTTTGTTGTTTTGTTATCTAGTGCATGTGCAACGCTTGAAAGCAGCGCGTCGATGACGCCCAAAAGTTGCGAAGGTACAGCTTCGAATAATCCGAGCAGCTGCGCTTGCATTTCTGGTTTTGTTGGGAGTTTTGAAAGGGCTTCTACATCTTTTGCAGAATAGAGCTTACCTTCAAAGCGTCCACCGATTACTTCCATCATGTCTTCATTGGCTTCTTTAAACTTGAAGACGGTTTTGGCGGTTTCTAGAAGGTCTTTGGTGGTAAATACCACACCAATATGACCATCCAGCATTGCACGATCTAATTTTAATCCGGCAGCTTCTGCAGCTTTCATCAGGATTGTTTTACGAATTACTTCGAAATCTCCGCCTGATTTAATCAGGTCGAATCGAAACTGTGACGCCAGGTTGGGGTTCATTTTACCATAGCGCGTCAAGATAAAGCCGTTTGACTCTGTTATCTTGTCTCGAATATCGTCGAGAAGCAGTTGTTTTTCTTGTCGCATCGTTTTATGCCTCCTGGAGTCCGCTCATGTCGATCTTCAGACCAGGTCCCATTGTCGATGAAATCGCCAGAGAGACAAGAAAGATACCTTTCGCAGTTGAAGGACGAGTCCTTGCAATTGCAGAAACGTAGGTTTTCGCGTTCTCAATAAGCTTTTCTTTCGAAAATGACAATTTGCCGATGCCATTACTAACGACACCGAACTTGTCGGTCTTAAATTCGATTCGTCCCGCTTGTATTTCCCGGACGGCATTTGCGATATCATTGGTCACGGTTCCCGATTTTGGGGTCGGCATCAGACCGCGAGGTCCGAGCACTTTACCGAGTTTACCAACTTCACGCATCATATCTGGTGTTGCGATCACAGCATCAAAATCAGTCCAGCCCCCTTTGACTTTCTCAAAGAGTTCATCATGACCCGCATAGGCAGCGCCGGCATCTAAAGCTTCCTTCATCTTGTCCCCTTTGGCGAACACGAGTACAGAGAGCTTTTTGCCAGTTCCGTTCGGTAACGAAACTACGCCACGCACTTGCTGGTCTGATTTCTGGGTATCAATCCCTGTCTTCAGCGCCAGATCCACCGACTGGTCAAATTTGACCGGTGGTGCTTTCTTCAAAATTTCGATGGCTTCCTCGATCTTATAGACCTTTGTCTTGTCGACGAGTTTTTCCATCTCCCGATTGCGTTTACTTTTCATATTTATTATCCTTCGATGATATCCACTCCCATGGAGCGGGCAGTTCCCATGACTAATTGCATCGCAGCTTCGTCTGAACGCACACGCATGTCAGGACGCTTCTGGTCTACAATTTTTTTCACCTGCGATTTTGTGAGTTTTCCGACTTTGTCCCGGTTCGGCACTTTTGAGCCCGACTCGATCCCGACTTCCTTTAAGATAAGGCGGGAAACAGGAGGCTGTTTAGTGATAAACGAGAAAGTTTTATCGGAAAAAACAGAAATCTCTACAGGCAATATATCGCCAGCTTGGCTCTGGGTTTTCGCATTGAATTCCTTGCAGAAGGCCATAATATTGACCTGAGCTGCACCAAGCGCCGGTCCAATTGGAGGCGCAGGATTAGCTTTTCCCGCAGGGATTTGCAACTTGATAACTTTAACGATTTTCTTTGCCATTTTCTTCTCTTCAATTATATTACGTTTCTAGAGGCACTTGCTCGACTTGCCAGAATTCCAGGTCATCGACCCGCGTATCGCGGCCGAAAATAGAGACCAGAACACTGAGACGCCCTTTTTCATGGAACACTTCTTGAACTGCTCCAACAAAATTGACAAAGACGCCGTCGATAATTTTGACTCGATCGCCAGGCTGAATGTTGTGTTTATGCACAACGCCTTGGCGCTTCTCTTCGAGTTCTGAGAGGATGGAATCAACTTCCGCCTGAGGCAGCGGCAGCGGTCTTTCTCCGCCTAAAAAGTCGATCACACCGTTCGTATTTTTAACATACATCCAGGAGTCATCGGTCAATACCATCTTAACCAGGATATAACCCGGCCACAGACGCTTTTCGCTGATGCGCTGCTGGCCCCGTTTGACTTCAGCCACGTTCTCCGTAGGAACTAAAATATCGGAGACCATATCGGTCATCCCTTGGGATTCACGGTTCTCCTCGATCGCTTTCTTAACGCGCTTCTCGAGGCTTGAAATCACTTGTATTACGTACCACTTATGCATGTTTTACCCAAAAATCAGGTGGATGAGAGTTTTAAATCCTGTTAAGCAACCTTTAATGAGAAGATCGACCCCATAGATGCCGAGCCCAAAGGCAAACGTCGCACCTACAACAATCTTTGTGAACCCTACAAGTTCTTCCTTCGAAGTCCACGTCACTTGCTTTAGCTCATTTTTGAGCTCCTGCAAATAACCTATCTTTCGAGCTCTGACCTCTTGCGTCTCTTTTGGAGACTCGAGCTTGTCCACCTGAACTCCCATCATTACCTCTTTTAACGAGTGCGGAGGGACTCGAACCCCCGACCAGCGGCTTTGGAGACCGCTGCTCTACCAACTGAGCTACACACCCTGGAACACATTAGTCGAGAATTTTAGTAATTCGTTCCCGCACCGATCGTACGTCCACCTTCGCGGATCGCAAATCTCATTCCTTCTTCCATCGCGATTGGCACAATGAGCTCCCCTTGGATCTCAACGCTATCGCCTGGCATCACCATCTCAGTTCCTTCAGGAAGTGTGACAGTTCCGGTCACGTCTGTCGTTCTGAAGTAGAACTGTGGACGGTAGCCAGTGAAGAAAGGCTTGTGACGGCCGCCTTCGTCTTTTGTCAAGACGTAGACTGCGCCTTTGAATTTCTTGTGCGGCTTAGTTGTATTAGGAGCCACGAGAACCATTCCACGCTCAACGTCGTCTTTTTCAGCGCCGCGGAGAAGAATACCAACGTTCTCACCTGCACGACCTTCGTCGAGGAGCTTATTGAACATCTCGATTCCGGTTACAACAACTTCTTTTGTCTCACGAAGACCTACGAGTTGGAGTTTGTCGTTCACTTTGACAAGTCCGCGCTCGATACGGCCTGTAGCTACAGTACCACGACCAGAGATAGAGAAGACGTCTTCGATAGGCATGAGGAACGGCTTATCTGTTTCGCGTGTTGGAGTTGGGATATGTTCATCCACAGCGTCCATCAGCTTCATGATGCTGTCAACGTATTGAGCATCGCCTTCAAGAGCTTTCAGAGCTGATCCGCGAATAATAGGAACATTCTTGTAGCCTTTTGATTCGAGAAGCTCAGTCAGTTCCATTTCAACGAGGTCAACGAGTTCTTCGTCGCCCTTGCCGATCATGTCCATCTTGTTGAGGAACACAACGATTGCAGGAACGCCCACTTGGTGAGCCAAGAGGATGTGTTCTTTAGTTTGAGGCATCGCTCCGTCAGTTGCAGCTACAACGAGAATAGCTCCGTCCATCTGAGCGGCACCGGTGATCATGTTCTTCACATAGTCAGCGTGGCCTGGGCAGTCGACGTGCGCATAGTGTCTTTTGTCTGTTTCGTATTCAACGTGTGTAGCGTTAATAGTGATACCACGAGCTTTTTCTTCCGGGGTATTATCGATAGAAGCGTAATCACGAAATTTAGACTTGCCTTTGGTTGCAAGCACTTTAGTGATTGCAGCTGTCAATGAGGTTTTACCATGGTCGACGTGACCAATAGTTCCAATATTGACGTGTGGCTTATTTCTTTGAAATGTTTCTTTTGCCATTGAATATCTCCATTTAATTTCTTTAGAGTGTGTTTACGAAGCAGTTTTTAGGGCGCAAACCCTGCTTTGTGAACACACTCTGTTGTTTTTTTGCCCAAGATAGGAATCGAACCTACGGCCACTTACTTACCATGCAAGTGCTCTACCACTGAGCTACCTGGGCTCACTATTTATCTTGAGCTTCTTTGATCCTTTCCGCCGACAATCATCTATGGATTTTCGGCAAAACGAACCCCTAGTACTTCCTTAAAGGCACCAAGCATACAACGCAAAGCAAATAAGTTCAAGGGTTAAAAAACAAAAATTATTTTTGACGGTAAGTGATTCGAGCTTTAGTCAAATCATAAGGTGACATTTCGACAGTGACGGTATCGCCGACCAGAACCCGGATATTACGCATCCTCATTTTCCCGCAAAGATGGGCAATAACATTCATCCCATTTTGGAGTGTGACTCTAAAATGCATATTTGGGAGGAGTTCCTCCACTTTACCGTCGATCTTGATTGTATCTTCTTTAGGCATAGTTGTCTGGCGACTTTACCATCATAGCAAACCGCCTATTATTCTAAAAGACCGAAATCACAATCTCAAATTAAAGTAATTTACTTTACATTTATCCTTTATTCCTATGTATGGTATACTGCTTCTCATGACATTAAGATTTGTAGGCATCTCTGTTGCGTCTGCGTTTACCTATACTTTAACAAGTATGTGTAATCTTAAAGTTAATTCGCCGATGAGAGCTCTTGCAACATCTACCATTAATCCTTTTTTTATTAATTTTTTTTTGCCAACCCTACTCTCTTCTTTGGAACCCAATCGTGTTCATTGGATACTCTGGGCGTATGGGACAACCGCCACAGCTGCTATAACTACCTATGTACTGAGAGTTTTTAAGGGAAACTATGCACCTTGGGGTAAGACTGGCATCATTTATCAAACCATTTTTTCAATTACTGTCGGGTATTTCTATACAGATCTTTTTAATGAATATCTTACACACCGCCTGCACTCCCAGAGCCAAAAAGACAACCTCCTTCCAACATCCGATCAAAACACTCTTAAAAAATTCACAGCAGAACTTCGCACCACTCCACCAGAAAAACTAGAAACACTGCTCACCAATACACCATTACTTCGTCTTGCTGGCAATGATATGATTGAAATACTTGCCTCCCACCTTCCATGGCAAGACGGGCACTACAACATAAGTTTTGACAAACCCTCTACTATTCCACCTGAAAATATCACGGATTGCGTTTATCTCGATCAACTTAAGAAAGACACTCTTCAACACTTATCCAGCTTTTTGACGATCTATGACCTCTTGACACTCTCCATGTCATGTAAGAAATTGTATCACTTGATTTGCGGCTCTGAAGGGCAAAACTTATGGAAAAGTAAAAAAGTCGGCTCCATCACCTCATTTAGACAAATGACAATACTTGCCAAAACCTTAAGTACACAAACCCGCTCCAGCAAGAACATAACTTTTATACTCCATGGCACTTTGCTCAAACAAGCCCTTTTTCTTGCCTGGCCTCATGAGCTCATTCAACGCATAGGCATCTATTTATCCACGTCTCAAGACTTTAAAGAGGGACTCTCTTTGTTGTGGTTGAATGAAGAGCCCCACACGATTTTTATGAGGCTTATGACTGAGATTACAAAATACAGTGACAAATTCGTTGCTTACCGTTTTTTACGAGAACATCCTGAATGTATTGAAGATGTTTCAAAATTTCCAGACAACGACTCAAGGTGCTATAATTTGGGTGAACTCACAGCCCGCTTTGGATTCCCACAAGACGCTCTCGATTTTTACTGCAAACTTGTTTCACAATGGTTGAAAAATAATCACATAGATGAAGCGCCTCTCGATAACAATAACATAAACTTCAAGATTCTTCAACGAATCCATATCGACCATCCTGAATACTCTTTTGAAGGCAAACTACCTCCGGCCGTCATCCCAGGCATTTTCTCAACTCTACCCGGAAAGCCAAGAACACATTACCTTAACTTAGAAATCGAAGAAATCTTTTCCCAATAACTCCTCTCATCGCTTCGCGCTTAACCCCAACCACTTACATTTCTAAAACTCAAAAGAATTAGAATTCTAATTTTGTGAGGTGAACATGTTAGACGTGTTTGTGGGGCGAGAAGCCGAACTGGAGAAACTTCAAGCCCTGCACAAGAAACAATCCGCCATTAAAAAAACACCTTAATCACAACCCCAAATTAAAGTAATTTAAGGTAGAATTTTACTTGGCCTTTTCTCCCGCTATTTGATACCTTCTCTGCTCATGATTTCTACGGCTTATTTGAACACCACCCAAGATTTGCTCCAGGCGCTCCCATATATTCCTGCTTGCGAAAGACTCGACTTCATTTTTAGCGCAGTCGATAAAATCACTCCCTGCGGCAATCGATTCGTCGAAGCACTTACCTCGACGCTTTCGTATCAGGGCGAGCACTACGACGTAAGCTGGATTAAAACCACTCAAGTCAATGACAACGATGGGCTATCGAACTCTCCCACACTGGTTCTCGATCTCATCTTTCAGCGGCTTAGACCTGTAGACCGCCTAGGGGCTGCCCGAACCTGCAAAACACTCTATTCCTATATTTGCGGACCAGCAGGCAAATTGATATGGCAAGAAGGATGTATTGTAGCTGTTCGTAATCTCTGGAAAAAGACGCTGCAATTACAAAAATATATTGAATATCAAGAACAGTGCTGTGACTTGTTTAGATCATTCAATCTGTTCCATTCCTCTGCTGAAGGAAAACTTGAAAGAGCAAAAATGCTTCGGCACGCTTTATTTCTTGCTTCACATAAAAACTTTTTATTTAGGTTTTGTGAGGCAGGACATGCACAAGGAAGGTTCCGATTAGCTCAATTATTTATCATTGACCGTGATTGCCTTCATTCAAAACCGCTCAGACAAATCCGTCTTCTGCGTGAAAACCCTTCGCACTTCACCCATTTGAGTAGAATCCCTCAATGGAGAGAACATCTCACACTGGAGACGTGGTGTATTTTGTCGCAATTTGGCTTACCTGCAGAAGCACTTGAGCCCTTTTGTGCTTACGTGTCAAACCTTTCCGATCAACAGTATCAGCTCGCATGGATCATGTTACAATTGGTCATAAAGCGCATCCGCATGGATCATCCTGGCTTTGATTTTACAGACAAACTTCCCGCCCACCGCTGCAATAATTGATGCTGCTTTGCAACACAATAACCCTTAGCGACTTACAATCACAACTGTTCACTACTTTTAACTGTTCAATAAATAATGAACAGTGTAATTTAATGAACAGTGGAGGTCATAATGATAGGCCGGTTTTTGGTGAGTTCGAACGAAGATCCCGCAGATAGCAATATCTATGCTGATAAGTCTGCCCTCATTCTGGATTGGCTTTTGAGGGTAGGCATAGACAAAAAAGGGTTTTCACTCAGAGAAGCGGCCAAGAATATCGGGGTGAGCGTAGGTCTTGTTCAAAAGGTTTTTGGAGTCTTGGTTTTAAAGGGTCTTCTAAAAACAGAAGGAATTAGAACCGCCAAGAGGTTTTTCTTTAAGAAATCGGCTCTTCTTCTTAAAGAGTGGCTAGAACACTATAACATTGCGAAAAAGTGTAAAATGTGGACCTATCGCTCGGCCTTTCAAGGAAAGGCCGAACTTCTTGAAGCTCTGAATAAATCAAAATTAAGTCAAAAAGTAGCCTTGGCGCTTCATTCTGCAGCCGAGGCCCATGATTGTAAGAATACCAATTTGAATACGCTTGAACTATATATCCTAGATCCTGCTGCCAGATCCAAGCTTGAAGAAGTCCTTCAATTAGAGCCTCAAGAAAGAGGATATGAGGTGTTACTGATTGAGCCTTACTATGAAAGCTTGCTTCATCTTGGGATGGATTCAAACAAGGGTGTGAAAATCTGCCCAGTCCTTCTAACCTTTCTTGATCTATATCATTTCCCCTTACGTGGACAAGAACAAGCGGAATTTATGGCCCAGCGTTTACCTGAACTAAAAAACATCTTTAAAAATAGAAAATCGCTATGAAACATGAAGAAAAGATCATCTCGGACTTTTTAAGTTCGATTGGGCCTTGGAGCAATTACGTTGTCATCGGGGGTGGTTTTGCCCTTTTCATCTATAAACTCTATTTGGCCGATCAGAAGCTGGAAAATTCTCCAGTTGCAACGAGAGATATAGATTCTCTTATTCCTCGTAAAATCCCTGAAATATCAAAAAAGAGCATTGCCAATCATCTCCATGAAGCTGGCTTTACTCACGTTTTTAAAGGTGTAGATTTACCCGCCACTGAAAGCTATTTGAAAGAGATCGATGGTTTTGAAATCGAGATCGAGTTTCTTACAGATACTGATGCTCGAAAAGATAAAAACAAGAATGTCTCCATTGCAGGCGTAGTCGCTCAACCGTTAAGTTATTTGAGCATGAGTTTGCAGATGACACTGGAATTTCAAACTTATGCAAAAGTAACAGGCAGGGTCGTATCTCCTGGAGCATGGATGTTCCATAAGGGACTTACCTTTATAAGGCGTAAAAGCTCTTCAAAACTGCTCAAAGATCTTTACGGAATTTGGTATGTAGCCTCGCAGCTCGGAGACTTTTCAGAGCTGGCAATTGCTGAATTCAATAGTCTTGCTGCGCAGTATCCAAGTTGGTTTAAAACCCTTCAGAAGAATCTTCGCAAGTGGATGAATAGCGCATCTCCCTCTGAATGGTCGAATTTAGAGACACAGGATCCCTCTGGAAAACTGAAAAAGTTAAATTTTGAGCGGATTATCGAGAAAGCCTTTTTGACCAATCAGATTCTCTTTGCATAGCCCCCTCACAATAAAGTATAATACACCCTATGACAGCGACGGAAAAGCAGCAAAAGTTAAAGGAGATTTTTCAAAGTTTTTCATCCCCGGATGAAAAGTACGAAAAAATTATTGAAATGGGCAGAATGCTTCCTCCCATCTCCCCTGCTGCAAAAATTGAAGAAAATCTTGTACAGGGATGCCAAAGCCTCCTATACCTGGAGACCCATCTCAAAGACGGCCTGATCTATTTTAATGCCGATTCCGAAGCTCTCATCTCAAAGGGCCTGGCCGCCCTCCTTATAGAGGTCTACTCGGGGCAGCCCCCGGAAGCGCTCTTTAAAGAGCCGCCTCTCTTCCTCAAAGAGATCGGCCTCCATCAAGCCCTCTCCATTGCCCGCTCAAACGGACTTGCAAGCCTTTACAAAAAGATGCAGCAAGAAGCGATTAAAATTATTTCTTAACTTTCCTCCAGTAAAATGTCATCAGAATTATGGACCCAATTACAGAAATTCACACCAACTTGTTATGAATCAAGACTCCCTATAGAATGTTTGTGAACAAGGAGGATACAATGTCAGTAACCCTAAGAAACGGATCCCATCCTAATACTCCGATACTTGCGTCTTGCAAGCCCATAGGTAATTTGAAAGAAGAAAAAAAGCCTCTTGAAACAGGTGAATTACAAGCTTTGATCGATGTAATGCCAGAAATGCGCAAGGTTGAAGAAGTACTGGATCTTTTTTATAATAAACTACATGAAGATGATAAACTTCCTCAATTCACCAATTTTTTTTCACAAATTATGGCAACAATCCTCATGCTTTCCAGCTTCAAGATTGCAAAGGCAAATCACAACAATTATTTGACTTCTACAGAGAATTGACTCTTGCCAACTTGTATAAAACAGAAGACTATCAACAATCCTACAAATCACTTGTTGGAAGAATTAAGGAAAGTATTCAAAATGGTTCATACGATCAGAAAGTTCAAGAATTAATCGATAAAAATTGTAAATACAGAATCAATTTTTTACATTGCTGCTTCATCGCTGCCGCTATTGCAAAATTGCTAGAAATCAAATCTTGGGAAATTAATTTCTCTTCTGAATTAAACCAACAAATATTGACCTTAGAAAAGTTGATTTTTCTATCTTGTCAGGATAAAAAAATTTGATTACAGAAGCTTCAAAATAGAGTCTTGAATCCCGCCATTGATCTCTATTTTATCGGGATGGAGGTAGACGTCGTACTCGAGGCGGACGCCGAACTCTTCGGGTAGATAGATACCCGGCTCGATGGAAAAACAGGTGCGCGGGATGAGGAGGCGGTCGTCATGCGTCTCAAAGCCGTCGATGTTGGCGCCAGGTCCATGCGCCTCTTCGTGGATATTGTGCCCGGTGCGATGCGTAAAGTAGTCGCCGTAGCCGGCATCTGTGATGACTTTGCGGGCGGCGGCATCGACTTCATATCCATGCACTTTTTTAATATGCGATTTAACGAGTTCTGTTGCCTGCAGCTGCGCTTTTCGGACGATCTGAAAAATCTCTTCCTGGCGAGGCGTGGCGGCAGGCGCTGCGACGGCGACGCGCGTGATGTCGGCATAGACGGCGCCGGGGATATTTTTTTTGCACCACAGGTCGATCAAAATCCAGTCGCCTTTCTTGATGGGGGAGCTTTTTTGGGCGCTGGGCGCGTAGTGAGGGATGGCGGAGTTTGCATTGACGGCGCAGATCGGCTCGCCGTCCATGATGCAGCCGCAGTCGTGGATCTCCTTGAGGATGAACTGCTGGACTTCGTACTCGGTGAGGGGATGATTCTTGTTCAGCTTGTCTGCGATGAAGTCCCAGCACTTCTGCGCCGTGCGGTCTAGAACATGCCCTGCCTCTCTATGCAGCTGAAGCTGCTGATCGCTCCACTGGCACATTAAATATTGGAGAAAAGAGGCCGAAGATACAACTTCCAGGGCCCATCGATCGAATGAGCTCGACCATCCCCGCATCGACCTTCGATACCGTGGGGATGTCGCAGCGCGGGGAATATTCCATGGCGACTTTTTTTGCGCCGTTAAGTATTTTCTTTAATTCATGGTTCAGCTGATCGTACGAGGCGTAGCTTCGTATTTCTCCGTGGAGGTGGGAGGCTAGGTGCGTTTCTACGGCATGCACGATGCAAACGGGCTCTCCTGATTGAGGGATCCAATAAAAGAGGCGGCGCGTGAGATGGGCGTCTTTGGGGATTTTTAGAAAATCAAGCGCGACCCGGTTGCTCCTTCTAAAATCATAGAGCAGCCATCCGTCAAGGCCATTTTGCTTCAGGTGTGATTGAACTAATGGTATAGACATTGGATGATCGCCGATGCTGCGACAACGCGCATAAGTTGAAAAGGCTCCCCTAAAATGTCGACTAAAAATGGAATCGACTCCTGGGTGCCGACATGGCCGATGGCCTCTAGAATTTGGATTTTTGTGTCGCGGTTGACGTGGACATACTCCTCGCGCAGAACTTTTAGGGCTGAAGGGTCGTTGCCATAGAGGGCCAGCATGAGCGCGGCCTGCACGCGGATGTGCGAGTCGCTGTCTTTTAAAAGCTCGCGGATGATCTTCATCGCCTCTTCATCCCCTTCCTGGAGGAGGACGGAGACGGCAGCGCCGGTGACGCCGACGGTGGCATTCTTGACGTACTCTTTGATGGTCTCTTGCGCTTTCGGGTATTTTAAGATGCAGAGGAGATTGAGGAGATCAAGCCGCGTCAGCTGATCAACGATGGTAGGATAGTTTTGCACCTGTTCGATGTGATGGGCAATGTTGGGCACGATCGTTTGGCCGTCCCACATGAGCGGCCCTGTTTCAGGATCGCGGAAAAACTCATCGATTACTTGGCTTGCTTTTTCAACTTCGACGCGCTGTCCGACAAGTCCGAGCGCGAGGTTGGCTTTTACAAAGCGGTCTTCATGCGTATCGAGTTGTTCTTTGATGATGTCGTGTGCAATAGATCCGCAGCGGGGCAGCATCGAGGCTGCCATCCATCGCCATCTTGGGTGGATGTCAGAGAGCCACGCTTTAAGTTTGGAAGCGCCGGCGGCATTTCCCTGGCGGCAGGCAACCCACGCGGCTGTGATGGCGACCTCAGGATAGCTGTCTTCCATGAGGGCGCTCAGCTGCTCGCCGCCGATTTTTTCCTGCAGAAGCCCCAGTGTGCTGAGCGCATTGCCGCGCACATCGGGAGAGGAGTCTTTGAGAAGTTTAAAGAGTTTGGGGGTGTCGCCGTGCAAATCAAAATAGGCGATGAGCTCGCAGCCGAGCTGACGAAGGCCCGAGCGCTTGCTGTTTAACAGCCCTATCAGATCATCGGTGCGCACGCCGTCATACATCCGCACGAGCGCTAAAATCGCTTTCACTTTTTCTTCGGCCAGGGTCTTGGGATTGGCGACGATTTTGACGAGCTGGGGCCTCAGCGCCATGATCCTGAGCTGTCCGATCGCTTCGATCACTTCTTGTTTAACAAACCAAACCTGCTCCTCGTCGATCAGGCGCGATAGTTCCTCTTGAAGCGACCCGTCGCCCAGCTGCGCCGCAAATCGCACGCTGAGGAGCCTTAAAAACGCGCTGGAGGACCTCAGCCCCGAGACCAGCATGGGATTGCCCGCACATCGCGCGTGATCGAAGCGCCGATCAGCGAACAAAGATGGATCTGCACCTGAGGCGACAGCTCCCCTTTTTTGAGAACGCTCCACGCTAAAATTTCAAGCGCGTGACGGTCTTTTTGGAATTCTTCCCGTTTGAGGTTCCACTCTTGAAACACCGCGGCCTCGTCCCCTTTCTCGGCCAGCGCCTGGATGTAGGCAAGGCGCACTTCTTTGGACTCGGGATACGCTTGCATGAATGTCTTTGCAACGTCTGCTGCGGCTCTTGCATCGTGAATTTTGAGATGGGCGTAGATCTGGCGCGCTGCGTCCTCTTCGGAAGCAGTCAGCGTCCCCAACATAAGTATGGAAGAGAGAAAAAGTTTACGCAAGATGTGTGAGCCGGCGGCCTCCGATCAAATGAAAGTGGAGATGAAAAATTGTCTGCCCACCCTCTTCTCCATTATTTGTCACAAGTCGGTATCCTTCTTCAACATCAAACTGCTTGGCCATCGCCTGCGCCACTTGAATCACCTCGGAGATGAGCCCAAAATCTTCGGGCGTCAGCGCTTGCAGGTTCGGAATTTCTTTCTTCGGCATGATGAGGAGATGCACGGGAGCCACCGGATATTTATCTTTGATCACCAAGATGCGCTCATTTTCAAAAACCTTATCTGCAGGTATCGTCCCATCAATAATTTTCCCAAATATCGTTGTCATCCTAACACCTTTTGTAGAGCTTTCATTGCGTCTTCTTTTGTTTCCCAGACAGAAATAAAGCGTCCCTTGTGGCAGAAGATCGCGCCAGGGATTCCAGATTCTTTCTTAAGCTGGTCGTTCATCAGCCCCGCCCAGTTCTCAGGCAGCGGGCGGCGCACCTTCATCCGGTCGCGGATGCTCGGAGGAATCCCCCGCAGCTTCCAGTGAGATCCTGACGGCATCACGACGAACTGCGCCGGGTGCTTCTCGCCGCCCATCTCAAAAAAGACATCCATCCACGGCATCGCCCTGTCAAACACCAGCGCGTGACCTTTTATTGACATCGCCTCTTCGACGCATTCGCGGCACTGGTCGGTGTAATCATACCGCTCCAGCAATCTCTTAATATGCCCCTCGGCAAAATCAACGGCCGCATCAAATCCCCGTCTCATCTCTTCAACGGGAGCATCGTAGACCGGCGGAACAAAATTGGAGATCACTTGAGAGAAACTGCACACGCCTGGCTCCAGCGTCACCCGTCCATTATCATGCGCGTCAACGCCCATGACAAGCGACTGGTTCAGGAAATCGTATTTCTTCTGATCGATTACGCCCTGGTCAAAAAGATACCTAAGCACCATCCCCGCGCTGCTCAGCTCGCCTTGGTAATCGACTTGATGGTGGTCAAACCGCTTGAGGGCCGGATCATAAACGCTTCCCACATCGCAGACATATTCGCACTCTTTTAAAACATCCAGATCGCGCGAGCGCACGATCTTATCCCGATCGATTCGGTTGAAGACCAGCAGCAGCGCTGCCGCCGTCACCTCGTCAGCGTGGAATGATCCGTCATGTGTGCCTAGCGTCCGCTCTTTCATATAAATTCCAAGTATACAACAACTTCTGATTTTTTCACGGAAAGAGTTTACCCCCTGAAGTTAGAATTGATTAGATTTGTTTTAGTTGAAAAAATAACATTATAATGTTATAATATTTCTATCATTACAATGGTTACATGAATTCAACAACTGTTCTAGGATGCGTCAATCGATTTATCTCCAACTACTTATGGCATATTGTGCCATGTTCAAGAGATTCCTTAACATCTAAAGTAGTAAAAATTACTTTATGGATCTTTGGAATCGGAGTCCTCAACTCTGTCCTTAACAGAAAATTCAAGGTATCTCAAGAGCAGCAAGCAGCTACTAAAATTCAAGAGCAACAACAGGCGGCGGCCACTAAAATTCAAAGGGCCTGGCGCAGCGCTCGTTCTAGAGAGAAAAGCAAAGCAGAAGTGGCCCCGTACCTGGCGCTTCACCTTGTGCCCGGCGCCACAACATTACGAAGAGAAGTCAATCAATTTCTAAAAACTTCCCTAAAAGAAGATACCCCTAAAGCCAATAATGGAGTCGACCAGAGTTTATTTTCCTGATGAATTCCCACATATCATTCTTAAAGCTTCTGGCTTCCAATTGCCAACGGTTCAACAAATGGTATCTTACACGCAAATATCATTATCGCTCAAGGCAGCTTATATTCGCAAGAAGACTGAAAAGTGTAGTCCTATGTGACTGAAGGAAGGCGTACTGTCTCAATGAAGATAATTCCAGGACTTTGAGCAGCAAAAGCTGTATATGGACAATTTAGAAAAAGCAACACCAGCTATACAAGAGTTTACCCATTTTATTTTTCGATCTGGAGCATGCGATCTCTCCACTCAGGCTCAAACTTTCCCCAAAAAATGCAAGAAACACCCTCGTTATTGACAATTTTCCTTTCTTCCTCACAGAAAAAGGAGAACTGAAAATTGGCTTAATTGACCTCGAAACCATTGATGTAAAGCGTAAGCCTACTTTAGCAACTTTATATCACCTGGTTTATATGTACCCCTACCATAAAGTGCTATCCTGGAAGTTGCGCGTTCCTATTTTTCAAGTATTCCATCATGAAGAGATTGACGCTTGGGAATCTTCAGGCAAAGAACTCATCCAAATTGGTTGTATCGATCTGCAAGCCTATCTATCAACAAAGGTCGACCCCAAAATAGTACTCACCCCTGCAAGTGAAAAGTGCAATCCTCGATGAAGTAACAAAAGAAGCCCATCTAACTGTGGAAGAATGCCGTCTGATTGATCATCTTTGGACTTCATTCTCGAGAAGCTGAACACAATTAAAGAAAAAGAATTGAAGGATCGCCCGTTCTATTACTTGAATAATTAGTTACAATCATCTCAATGCAAACTGAAAGATGAGTGCCATGAACCCAGAACTGATTTTAATAAATAAGCCCATATTTGTCCTCGATTATTTGCTAATCAGAAGATTAGTGGATCATAAAGTGGTTTACGACGTTTACTTCTTAGGATATAATGGTACATTGGTAGAATTAGATATCTTTCAATTTGACAAGTTGTCAAATCAGCTTTAGCATGAACCTCATGGAAAGCTACCTGTCAACCAATCACTACGATCTCGTCACCCCGGACGGGGTGATCACTGAAATCCAAAACGGCACTGCAAGGGTGGAAATCGAAAATATTTCCCACCTCTTTGCAGGCTTCCAGATCCCGAAAGAGCTGATTATCTTTAATTTTAAGAGCACACTCGCTCAGCTCGGCCTCAACGCAACCCTCCTCAATCTCGAACTCTCCGCCCACCAGCATCGGGCCGTCTGCGAGCTCAAAATCGACGCCATCGGCCCCGTGGCAAAACTGATGCTTCCCCTCATCACCAAGGGAGCCTACATCGGAAAACTCTTCGCCGCCGATGACCGGCGCCGTGTCCGCGATCCCGAATACCTCTCCAGAATGTTCGGAAGGTCCGACCGTGAAGGGCGCCCCCTCCTCTCGCTCGGCGGCCTGCAAGGGACCGACGGACTCATCATGGAAAAAATCGACGGGCGCACCGTCGCCTACATCTCCCTGCTCGACGGCATCGTCACCTATGATAAAGCCATTGAGGGGCTCCTGCCCACCATCGGCAAAGGACTGCACGATCCAACCACAGAGCTGCGCAAACTTTTAAAACTCGATCAAGTGTGGATGCCGAAAGTCCCCAAGCTCGTCCATGAAGGCGAAATCCTCCTCGTCAAAACACTCCCGCTGCACATCCGCACCGTCTTCGGTAGAGTCGTGCAAGAGATGCTCCCCCATGGCGTTTCCCACACCTCCGCTTCCGTGCTGCAGCCCGATACCGACGCCTCCGGAGACATCTACGAACTCTTCGGATCATCCACCAAAGAGCTCCGTGACATCCCGCTCGAATTTTACACGCTCGAGCCGCACCGCGAGCACGTTTTCTTCTCCGACCGCGACCAGCTGCAAACCGCTTTAGAAGATCCCAAGGTGATCTTCAAAGCCTTTGAGACGGCTCCCGCGCCGCTGCATCACCTCGCCTCCGTCTACGTCGTCAAAGGCGAGCAGCTCCTCAACTTGAGCCCCACCGACTGGATCACACGCGAGCCGCGCATGAGCGAATTCCCCGGCGTGATCAATCCCAGCCGGCAAGCCGCCGCCGTGGAAAAATACATCCACCAGCAGCCGTCGTATCCATTTTTGCAAGCCATCGAAGACGGCATCATCACCAGCGAAGGGATTTTGCTGACACGATATTTCCCATCGCCTCTTTTAAAACAAATGCTCCTCAACGATCAGATCCACCGCTTTTTAAAACGGATCTATTTCCAATATCCCTCGCTCACCTACGGCGATTTCTTTTCCCACGAAGACAGATCGATGCTGCTCGACCTCGCCAAATTCGGAATACCGACCTACTGGGTCGACAAATCATCCCAAAAAGTGCTTCAATATCTCCCCAAACCCGGAAAAGACTCCGGCATGTTCGTCCCGCCCGAATTCACCGAAACCTTTTTAAAAGCCACCCTCTTCGGCATCTACGGCTCAAACCTCCTCGATATCGATTTCGACAAAGAGCTCACGCTGCTCCTTCAAGGCATCCTCAAGCTCCGCGATGAGATGAACCATCCCCTCCTCAATCGCGACACGCCCATCGCGCTGGTCTCCGGCGGCGGCCCCGGCACGATGAGCCTTGGCAACCGCGTCGCCAAATCGCTCGGCGTCCTCTCCTGCGCCAATATCATGGATTTCCGCGGCAAAAAAGGCGCCGTCGTCAACGAGCAGCTGCAAAACCCCTACATCGACGCCAAGATGACTTACCGCCTTGACAAACTCGTCGAGCGTCAGTCGGAGTTCAACCTCGACTTCCCCTTCTTCCTCATGGGAGGCATCGGAACCGATTTTGAATATGCCCTCGAAGAAGTTCGAAGAAAAGTAGGAGCCGCTTCCCCCACCCCCATCCTCCTCTTCGGCGAGCCCGGCTACTGGTCAGAAAAAATCACCCACCGGTTCCAATGCAACCTCAAAACCGGCACCATCGCCGGATCAGAATGGGTCAGCAACTGCTTTTTCTGTGTGAGAAATGCGTCCGAAGGACTAAAGATCTATAAACAGTTCTTCAGCGGAACACTCAAGATAGGACCCCAAGGCCCCATCTATAAAGATGGTTTTGTAAAACCGAATTAGGATTTTGTACCTAGAAAACAGATATGCAGGATCGCGCAGCAGGTAATTAGAATTAGTTACCTCTATCTCTCGAGCCCTCGTGGTAATTTTTCTAAAACTAGAAGCCCCACGAAAAGCCAAGCTCGCCGTACTGGACGCGCTTGTTAAAGAACTGCCCCTCGTATGAGAACCCTTCATGGTACTGGATATAAACCCGCATCTTACGGCCGACGCCTTGTAATTTACTCAGCTCGTATCCCAGCTTGAACGTCATGTCGATATCCCAATTGTGCTGCTGCCAGTTTTCCATATGAGCCGCGAAAAATGGCGTTCCATATAAACGATGGTAGTGATGCTTGTGTCCAAAGAGACGCACTTCGGCTCCCCACATAATATACCCGGGCCTCAGCCTAAAGGACGGATCGCTGTGAAACACAATCCCCGGTCCTCCATAGACTCTCAATCCGCTTGAAAATTGATACGAGTTGATCCAGTCGAGCGCCTCAAAGCTTGGATTTTTTCTTCGATGCTTCTTTCCGCACACATATTTAGGATGGTCGACGAGGAATTCATCACCCAAATGCCCTGAAATATGATAGGGACGCAGCCGGAATGACCATTTGTTGATCGCATACGACATCGGGATGCCCACCAGATAATCGGTGTTCATCAGCTGGCAATCTCCCCCGCCTCTGGATGGCGCGTCGCTGAAGTTGAAAACAGCCCAAACACCCGCCGTGATCCCGATCTGAATATCGGCTCCGCCAACGTTCAGCCATCTGAAAAATGGAAAGTCATCCCCCATCGACACCGCAATCGCCTTGCGCCCCATCCACTCATCCCCGGCTCTATAGTTCACCGAGTAGACAGGCTCTCTGGGATCAGCAATCAGCGGCTGGAATAAAACCGTTGTCTGCGGGAACCATACCCCCGACACCCTCGGCGCTTCCGTGTACTTTTTTCGAGCTATCACCTCTTCCGATGTCATTTCTTTCCCGACCTCGACAGAGAGCACGCCCGGAAGCTCCTGGATGTAGGAGATAATACTCTTTGTGATCAGCTCGTTATTGGGAAGGTTGTACAGCGTCACATGATGGTCTTTGACCACCACAATGACATTGAACTCATAATAGTTGACGTCAATCAGCGCCTGGATGTACCCCTCAAGGTACGGATCGGTCGCATGTTCAAAGTTTTCCACCGGGAGCATATCTCCCCGCTTGATCGTGGATAGCTCCGGATCAATTTTAGCAATATCAGTTTCCTCTGCACCCAAACTCATCAGGCAAAGCGAAGATAGCATAATCCATCGAGACAGCATAAAGTTCAAACCTCTACTTAACATACCTATATCTGACTGCCTGATATAATCCAAAATTTTTTTCACATTGCACCTTGACCCCCCACTCCGATATCATGTCATTACTCCGCTCTTGCAAGCAGCTGATAGAGAGCGCTAGCGAGGCACAGCCCAATCAATTCTCCGCATGCCAGACAGTGTTCGTGAATCACGGCAGGCATGCGGAGAATCGATTGGGCAAAGCCGTAGCAAGCTATATGTCAGCTGTTTGCAAGAGCGGAGTAATACTCAGGGGCAGTAGCTCAGTGGTTAGAGCGGCGGACTCATAACCCGTTGGTCAGTGGTTCAATCCCACTCTGCCCCATTTTT
>CAVTNO010000007.1:0-127198 GCA_963736155.1 uncultured Rhabdochlamydiaceae bacterium
AAAAAAGTGCCTAAATCTCTGAACTATGGCAACTAGCGTCGCATTTGCTTCCGGGTGGAAGCAGCCTACTGATTTAAACACTCAATTAACCTGTTAATAAAATAAATTTGAATTTATTGTTATAAAATTAAATATTATTAATGTTTGTTTGAGTAATAAATTAAAAGATAAGGAGAGGATCTGCGATCCCATTTAATTAAAATTCACTCGGGTCTTGTCGCAAAATCGGCTGCAATGTTAGAGTGTTTTTTTCGAACTTTTTAACACTGAGAAATGGGAATATGAAAGAATTTATTGCATATCTGATTAAGAACCTCGTTGATCTTCCGGACGCTGTCGATATTAACATCGTGGATGGCGAGCAAGGAACGGTTGTAGAAGTCAAAGTTTCCCCGCAAGATGTGGGCAAGATCGTAGGACGTCAAGGACGAACGATTAAAGCGCTTCGAACGATCGCTATGACAGTCGGCGCAAGAGTCGGCCGCCGTGTGCGTCTTGAAGTCATTCAGTAGATTTGCCTTGTCTTAAAAAATTTATTTTAATATCGTTAGTTCTGCAGTCAAATAAAGGGTGTTTGTGACGTCAGGATCGACTTTAGGCGATAAAACGCTGCAGGAAATTATCAGTCCTTTTCATCTGGAAAAGGGGAAGAAGATCCCATTTGTTCCCAAAAAGCGTAAAGTCATCATTCTTGCCGGACCTACCGGTGTTGGCAAAACGGAGATGTCCCTTCGCATGGCTCAGGCGATTGGCGGGGAGATTATTTCAGCCGATTCGATGCAGGTTTACCGAGGGATGGATATTGGAACTGCAAAAGTCAGGCCTGAAGAGAGAAAGTCTGTCAGACATCACCTGATCGACAGCCGTGATATCGATGAAACATTCAATGTGGTCGATTTTTACCATGAAGCGCAGCAAGCTTTCAGAGAGATTTTCGCAAGGGACCATGTTCCTATTGTCGTAGGAGGCACCGGTTTTTACATGCATGCTCTTATCTATGGGCCTCCCAGGGGGCCGGCCTCAGTGCCTGATGTGAGGGCAAAGTTAGAAAAAGAGATGGAAGAGAAAGGCGCTTTGTTTCTCTATGACCAGCTTAAGGCCTTCGATCCCGAGTATGCAGCCACGATCACGGTCATGGACCGTCAGAAAATCATCCGCGGCCTCGAGATCATTCAGCTTACGAATCAGAAAGTATCATTTTTCGAGAGGGGATCAACTCCTGCGCAAGAGTTCGATTTTAGGTGCTGGTTTCTCTATAAACCCAAAGAAATTCTGTATCCCGCTCTTGAGAGCCGCTGCGATACGATGATCAAAGACGGTTTTTTGGAAGAAATCAAGAAGCTGGACAAAGAAGGGTTGAGGGGGAATTTGTCTGCCTCCCAGGCGATCGGCTACCGGCAAGGCCTTGAATATTTAAAGACTTCCCAGACAGCGGACGACTGGCACCATTTTATTGAAGAGTTTAAAAAGGCGTCCCGCAGGTACGCCAAGCGGCAGTTCACCTGGTTTCGCAAAGAGTCTCTATTTCGATGGATCAATGCCCATAAGCTCGGCCCTGAGACAGTCATGGAGATGATCATCCAAGACTACGAGCAGAGCTAACATCCTCTCTCTGTGCCTCTTCCTTCTCTGTGTAAAAAATTAATTGGTTTTTACACAGAGAAGGAAGAGGCACAGAGATAGTTTCTATTTCATAAAATCTCCCCTTGGGATAAACTTACCCTCTAACTTCCTTGCAAAATGGACACCTATGGATCACGAATCTGAAATTTCATCTCCCGAAGAGACTCAAATTGTTGAAAAACCAGCAGCAAATCCCCCGAAGGTCTCGGCAGCCGTCAAAGAGTTGGGCAAAAAACTTGAATCTGTGACTCGTGCGGAAGAGAAAATACAGTCGTATCTCGATTTCATGAAAGCGGCGCTCACTGATAAAACACCTCGTTTCAAAGACTATTGGGATGCCAAGCGCGAGTGCCTGCCGCTCTTTAAAGAAACGATCTCTCCCCAAGTCCGCTCACAACTATGGAGCGCTTACATTGAGCTCTCAACGGAAGCCAGACACTTAAAAACGCTTCTCGATGAGCAGTCGGCCTTTGCAATGGAGCAGATTGATCTTGCGATCAAGGCAGTCGAATCCGATTTGGACAAGATGGACGAGCTTCTTGCGCAAACGCAGGAAATTTATTTTCCTTTAGAGAGCATTTCGATGAAGGGCAAGAAAGATTTCTATGTGCCTTTGCAGCGGGAGCTGAATCTTTTAAATACGCTGGCAGCGCGCGTGACAAGTTTCCGAAAAGAGGTGATCAAAACCGAGATGCGGATCCGTTTTAAGAATAAGCTGTTTGAAAGGCTTTCAAAAGCGGGCGACCGTATTTTCCCAAGGCGGAAAGAGCTTATCCAGCAGATTTCGGCTGAATTTTTAAAAGACGTGATGCAGATTTCAGGGAGCCTGGATCAGCAATCGGGGTTTGAGCTGCGCGATGAAATCAAAATACTCCAATATTTTGCCAAAGAGCTGACGCTCGATACCCAAACATTTACAAAGACACGCCTCGAGCTCTCCCGTCTATGGGAAATCTTGAAAGAAAAAGACAAAGAGCGGAAGAAAGAATTTGCCCAGCAGCGGGAAGCCAATCAGAAAAACGTGCTGCTCGTCATGGATAAAATCAAACCTTTTGGCGAAAGATGCCAGCAAGAGACATTCTCGCCCGAAGAAGCTCAGAAACAGGCCGGCGAGATCATGAACTTCATGAAGACGATTGACCTCGGCCGTGATGAAGTCCGCTACCTGAAAGATGAACTCTCAAGAGCCCGCGCTCCTATCAATGAGCGGCTTGCTAAAGTACAAGAGGCCCGAGAAAAAGAGATCGAAGAAGGGCAGCGTCAAAGGCGTGAGAAGGTGGAGCAGTTTAAACTGCGCATTAAAGAGACAATCGATCAAATTGCTGAAAAACCTGTCGAAGAGCTCGCGCAATCCAGAGAGCGCCTCCAGCAGGAGCTTCATATGCTTTCCATTACACATGCCGAGAAAGAACTGCTTGAGCATGAACTGAAAACACTCCGCGATTTGATAAGCGATAAGAAAGAAAAAGCAATGCTTTCACTGACTCCCGAGCAGCGCAAATCATTGGATCACTTGAATCAGGTTCTGGATGGATGGAAACAGCAGAAAAATGAAATCCGCGAGCAGCTTGAAGTCTACCGAAAGGCGCTTTCAGGATCGGGTTTTGATTTTGAAAAAGCGATGCGCTATAGAGAACTGATTGACAGTGAAAAGACAAGACTGGACAAAGTCAATGCAGCCATTCTTGAGATTGAAGAGCAGATTGATCGCCTCGAAAGTTGACAACAAGCGTATCTTGTGCAACATTGCATTTTAACGGGAGTGCTATTTGAGGAGAGGATATTTTGGTGGCAGCTTTGATCCGATCCACAACGGACATATTCATCTGGCTCTAGAGCTGTCTGAAAAACATAACCTCGACGAAGTTCTCTTCTGCCCTACCAGTCAATCGCCCCATAAAAAACATGCCCCGCCCCACGCTTCAAAAGATCACCGAAGAGCGATGGTAACTGCGGCGATCTCGCCGTTTCCAGAGTTTACATTCCTAGATTACGAACTTCAGAAAACATCTTCGTGCTATACGATCGAGACGATGAGAACGCTCACGGAAGAAAACCCTAAAATCAACTATTTTCTTCTCCTCGGCGAAGACTCAGCGCTCACGCTGCCGACATGGAAAGAAGTGGACGAACTTCTCCGGCTTGCCCCTCCGCTGGTTGGCAGCCGCGATAAAGACATTTTACCTGAGCTGCAAGGCGCTTCTCCTGCCCTTGTAAAATTGCTCAAAAAGGGATGGACCTCCATCCCGCGCCTTGAAATCAGCAGCACATGGGTGCGCTCAAGGATCCAAAAAGGGGAATATGCAGGACACCTAGTACCAGGAAAAGTATGGGATTACATTCAAACGCATCAACTGTACGTAAAACAGAAGTAACGATTGCCCAGATGCCGATTCTAAATCGGATCGCACAAGTTATTTTTGATAAGAAAGGGATGAATATTTTAGGTCTGGACGTGAGGGGGGTCTCCTCCATGACAGACTTTGTCATCATCGCAGAAGGCAATGTCGACCGGCATGTGATCGCCATCGGCGATGCGATTATCGATGCTCTCAAGCAGGAAGGGTGCAGGGCCATTCATACCGAAGGGCTCCAATCGGGGGATTGGGTTGTCATCGATTTTCTTGATATCATGGTTCATCTGTTCATGCCCGGGCTTCGAGAAAAATATTGTCTGGAAGATCTCTGGAAAGACGGACAGATATTAGACTTTAATATTCGACTTCTTGAGTAATTAAGGGTTCGTCGATTTTCGGGATTATTTTGGCCGCTTTTTGATTTTTTTCGCAGGGCTTATCAAAAAACCAAGAAGGGAAAGCGCAAGGGAAAACTCGGATGGCCTAAATACCGCTCATGGAAAGAAAAATGGTTTTCACTTTTCTACGATGACCGCTAAGGGATTCAGCGTCGAAAACAATTCCTAACCATCTCCCTTGGCATGGGACAAGATAGAAAAGACGCTCTCTCTCCACCATCATCGAGGCGCATCTTCTTAAAGGAAAAGACATCTGCAGCGCGCATCGCCTGCGAACTTGGAGTCTATTACGCTATTTTTACCAGTGAGACAGGAACTTCCCAGGAAAAAACCCATCTCAAAAGTAATAGCCCTCGATCCCAATCACAAAAACCTATGTTACGGCGTTGATCTTGAAGGTAAAGCCATAGAAATTGCAGTTCCCGTATGGCTAAAAAAATTTGACAAGCGGCTCGATGAGCTGAAAAGCAAAAGAGACCGCTGTAAGAAGAAATCCAAAAAAACAGCCATTTTGAATGAACAAGGAGAAATCGTAAAAGAATATTATCTTCCCTCGAAACAATGGAAAAAGTGCGATAACGGTTATAAAAAAGCACTACGTAAACGGCGAGAACAGACCAAGACGTTTATGTTTACAACCGCACATAACCTTTTTCGGGATTATGATTCTGTAGCAATCGGAGATTATACTCCGCATGGAGAAGGCATAACAAGGCCCATGAGAAGAGCCATGAACAACCGATCGCTGATCGGTCGTTTAAAGACGTGCTCTCATGGGTCGCAGAAAAATCAGGAAAAACCTTTTGTGAATTTAACGAGAAGGGAACAACCCGAACCTGCAATAAGTGTCTTCACCAAGTAGAGGGAGGCATACCCCTGGCTATAAGAAAATGGGAATGCCCCCACTGCAAGACCCTACATATCCGGGATGAAAATGCCGCGATCAATGGTCTAAAGAAGGTTCTGTGGGACCTTAGAAAAAACGAGGCATTAGCTTCGATAGTGTCGGTGGAGAGAAGGGTCATATCTGTGAAGATGATATTACCCCTGCGAAAAAAACCAAAAATCGGCTCAAAAGAACCCGAAAATCGACAGAACCTTAATTACTCAAGAAGTCTGATACAAATTCTTTATCCTAAGTCTTTTGCATCAGCGGATAATCGTTTGAAGTAATTGATACTTTCGGCTATCCTAGTGTCACTATGAAAAAGAAAAGAATTGTTATTACAGGTATGGGAGTTGTTTCCTGCTTTGGAAACGATGTCGATGCTTTTTATCAGAAGCTGCTTGAAGGGCAAAGTGGTGTAGGCCCCATTGAAGAATTCCCTTGCGAGACCTATCCGACAAGATTCGCCGGATCCGTAAAGTCCTTTGATGTTGGTAATTATCTCGATAAAAAACAGGCCCGCCGTGTCGATCCGTTCATTCGCTATGCAATGGTCGCCGGCAAAAAAGCGCTTGAGCAAAGCGGCATAAATGGCTTAAATAAAAGCCGCTGCGGAATCATCATCGGATCCGGAATGGGCGGGATGAAAACATTCGCGGACGGCGTTGAAACGCTCGTCAAAGAAGGATATCGAAGGATGTCTCCGTTCTTTGTGCCGTTTATCATCACAAACATGGGCGGAGCGCTCCTGGCCATCGATTTAGGATTTACCGGCCCCAACTACTCAATTTCTACGGCCTGTGCAACATCGAACTACTCTATTGTTTCCGCTGCAGAGCACATCCGCAGAGGCGATGCAGATCTCATGCTGTGCGGAGGCGCTGAAGCTTCATTAAATCCGGTCGGCCTTGCAGGATTCGTTGCTTGCAAAGCGCTCTCCGAGAGAAACGACGCACCTCAAAAAGCCTCCAGACCGTGGGATAAAGACCGCGATGGATTTGTGATGGGAGAAGGCGCTGGCGTCCTCGTCTTGGAAAGTTTGGAGCACGCTTTGGCACGAGGCGCGACCATTCTGGCTGAATATCTCGGCGGAAGCATGAACAACGATGCGTATCACATGACGTCTCCTCGCGAAGACGGCTCAGGCGTTGCTGAATGCATCGAGCTTGCCATCAAAGACGCAGGAATCTCCAAAGAGCAGATCAATTATATCAACGCGCACGCAACATCGACTCCCGTGGGAGATATGTGCGAAATCCTAGGGATCAAGAAGTGTTTCGGAGATGACCTGAAAGGGATCTCCATCAATGCAACAAAATCAATGATCGGACACTGTTTGGGAGCTGCCGGCGGAATCGAGGCAATTGCCACGATCATGGCAATCCTAACAGGGAAAATCCACCCGACAATCAACGTTGAGAATCCTGAAGACATTATGGCAGGAATTGACTATGTTCCAAATCAACCTCGCACCAAAAAAGTGACGGCCGCCCTTTCCAATTCCTTCGGATTCGGCGGACATAATTCGACGCTTATTTTTGGCCCCTACCATCAGGAATAATCAATGAATGTTCAAGAAGCCTCTTTTGGAATCATCCCGCTGATGCAGATGGACGGAATCTGGAAAGTCCTTTTAATCCTGCATAAAGGCGGAAGGCACTGGGCCTTTCCGAAAGGACGCAGCAATCCTGGCGAAACCCCACTTGAGTCCGCAAAACGGGAACTGAAAGAAGAGACCGGCCTGGAAGTGGAAAAACTTCTCCAGGACGAGCCGCTCTCCGAGCGGTATGAATTCCGCCGCAAAAGCGAGATCGTTGTTAAAACCGTGCAATATTTTCCTGCTCTTGTTCATGGTGAAGTTCGGCTTCAGCCGGAAGAGATCCAAGATGCAAAATGGGTTCCGCTGAAAGAAGCCGTGCGTCATCTGACCTTCCGCGAAGCAAAAGAGATGTGCCGGATGCTCGTCAGACAACTTAATCTGTAAAGGATTGCATGTTCTGGAATAAGAAAAAGAAGATCCAGCTGTTTGTCCGCCACTGCAACTACTCAGATGTGAGCGGCCACAAAGGGCGCCTTCCCGGATTTTCACGAGAAAAATGCCACGAAAATCTTCTCGAAACAGTGGACCGTTCCCTAGTTGATATCACCTTTATTTTGGACACATTCCATCCCGCAGCATCGCCTCACTTTGTCACTTTGCAAAAAGAGTTTCCCGTCATCGAGATCAAAGAAGGGAGCGAGACAGGTTCGTTCCTCAAGATGCTGGACCACGTCATGTCGCTCAAACTCAAAGACGATACGATTGTCTACTTTTTGGAAGACGATTATCTTCACAGAGAAAAATGGGCCAATGTCCTCCTGGAAGGGTTTACGATCCCAAGCGCCTCGTATGTAACGCTCTTTGACCACAGGGATAAATATTACCTCCCGATGTACACCGATCTTCACTCAAAAATCTTTCAAACGACCACGTGCCACTGGCGTACGACGCCGTCGACGACCAATACCTACGCGATGAAGTTTGAGACTTTAAAAGAGCATCTTTTGGTCCACAAAAAATATTCCGAAGGAAGACGGATCACCGCCGATCACGAAAAATTTCTTGAGCTCGGCCGCCTCGGCGCCCAGCTCATTTCATCCATTCCCGGATGGTCGACCCATATCGACGCCGGCAACATATCACCCTGCGTGAATTGGGAATCGATGTTTGTTAAAATAGAAACTGTGCTAAGATAACTGCTTTAATTGGAGGAACTTTATGAGTACTATGACAGCCGCAATTCGAACCGAGAGTCATTCAGGTCTCAAAAATTTGTTACTGGTTTTGGGGGCCACCTTCCTGATCGCTCTCTCCGGCCAGGTCTCAATCCCGCTTCCATTTACTCCCGTTCCGCTTGCCCTCCAATCCAGCGTTTGCCTGCTCATGGCCGCACTCCTTGGACGCCGTTTAGGCACGATCTCGGTCGCTTTATTTCTCGTCATGGGAGCTTTTGGCCTTCCCGTCTTTTCGTTAGGAATGTCAGGCATACCGCATCTCTTGGGCCCTCGCGGCGGCTACTTAATCGGTTATCTGCTGGCCACTTGGACGGCAGCGGCTATTATTGAGAGAAAGCGCCTCCCAACCCCACAGCTTAAAACTTTAGCCATGGGCGTAGGAACACTCGTGATCTATGCGTGTGGACTGCCGCAGCTCGCGCTCTTTGTTGGCGCCGAGCGGGTGATGATGCTGGGAATGCTGCCATTTCTGGCAGGTGATTTGGTAAAATTATTCATTAACTACCGCGTGTTGAAGAGCCTTTCGTAAGAAAAGGAGAAGGAATCTTTTTAAGGATTTCTCCAACTTCTTTCGTAAATTTTACACCGCGTTTAGTCACGCTCTCGGGTTTAACCACTCTATTGTGTAACGATCTGCTTCTCATATTAATAGGCGCGCTCCCTTTAAATGTATCTTCAAGATCAGGAACTTTAACTCCTTTGATGGGAGCTGCTCCTCCTGTAAAAATATGCTTAGGTTCTACTCTCATACCGTCCTCCTTGCGTAGGCTCGTATTTTCGCCATTATAGAAATTGCTTAATTTAGACAAATAAAAATCTACTATTGTACGGATTATTTTTACTTAAAGGCATGGTTCTATTGCTGTTAAGAGACGAAGAAATAAAGAAAAAATGAAATTGACTCCATGCCTCTACCATGGAATAATCAAGTTTATGCTAGAAAAGATCCTCCATTTCTTGGTTCGAGTCGTTGTCAGCATCCGTTACCGCGTGCGGGTTCGGGGGCTTGAGAACATTAATCCTGAGACCCTTTCTAAAAAGGGAGGCATCCTCTTTCTTCCCAACCACCCTGCCGAAATCGATCCTGTTATTGTCTTGTTGCTCCTATGGGGGAGGTACAAAGCCCACCCGCTCGTTGTCGAACAATTCTATTATTTAAAGGGGACCCATTCTGTTCAGAAGAAGATCGGCGCCGTCCCGATTCCTGATATGTCCGGCGTCGTCAACAGATGGAAACAGAAACAAGTTGAAAAGTGCTTAAAGTCGATTGCTGGCGGCTTAAAAAACGGCAGCAATTACATGATCTATCCTTCCGGTCGGCTGAAACTGACCGGCGAAGAGGTGATCGGCGGAGCGTCATTTGTGCACAATCTTGTCCAAGAGTGTCCAGAAGCGAACATTGTGCTCATTCGCACCACCGGACTGTGGGGAAGCCGATTTTCCAAGGCGCTCACAGGTGCAACCCCGGTTTTTGGAAAAGTGCTGTGGGAAGGTTTTAAGGTCGTCTTAAAAAATCTCATCTTCTTTACGCCGAAGCGTGAAGTCACGCTCGATATTGAGCCTCTGCCTAAAGACTTTCCGCTCAATGCATCCAGGCTGGAATTTAATAAGGCGCTTGAAAAGTGGTACAATATTAATGGCCCTGAACCTCTCAAATTAGTCTCCGATCACTTTTGGAACGAGTCCTACCCTAGAGTCGTCGATGGCGAGAAAGCAGCCAAAGCAAAACCTCTCTCCATTTCTCCCGAAAAGGAAAAAGAGATCAGTGATAAAATTGCCAAACTAGCAAAACGTCCGTCAGTCTCCCGCTCCGATCATTTATCAAAAGATCTAGGACTCGACTCACTTGATCTAGCAGACCTGCAATCATTCTTGGTTGTCCGGTATGAAACACCTTCTTTAAATGCAAACGAGCTCCAAACCGTCGAAGATGTGCTCCGCATTGCTGCAACTCCACTGCCTGTAGAGCAAGTCAGGCGCCGCAAAGGAAATGAGTGGCCTTCCGAAACCGCGCGCCCTACACCAATTCCTCCGCAAGGCGCCACCATCCATGAAGCGTTTTTAAGAGCCTGCGATCGCATGGGGCATCACACAGCCTGCGCCGACGAGCGCATGGGCACCCTTTCGTACCGCCGCCTCAAACTGATTGCGTTAACACTCAGCCACCACTTCAAAACGTTTGAAGAAAAACAGATTGGAGTCCTGCTTCCCTCTACAACCATTTCATATGCGATTGTTCTAGGGATTCTTCTTGCCGGCAAGGTTCCCGTGATGCTCAACTGGACTGTCGGCTCGCGCGCCCTCAATCACTGCAAAGAAATGGCCTCTCTTAAAAGGGTCATAAGCTCACGCAGGTTTTTAGAGCAGCTCGCCGACGGCGATTTAGGGGATGTCGATAATCTACTCCTTCTACTGGAAGATATGAGACCCTCCATCTCGCTTGGGTGCAAGCTCAAAGCCTACTTCGGCGCTTTCAGACAGGCCGACTATCATCTCAAAGACACGCCTTCCGAAGAGACAGCCGTTATCCTCTTTACAAGCGGAACCGAAGCGCTTCCCAAAGGCGTTCCGCTTTCCCATCACAACATTTTATCGAACCAAACATCCGGATTCTCCTGCATCACAGTGCTGCCCACAGATTCGATCTATGGAGCCCTGCCGCCATTCCACTCATTTGGTTTTTCCGTCACGGGGATTTTTCCCCTTCTTATCGGCCTCAAAGTCTATTACGCTCCCGACCCCACCCAATATTACACCATGGCCCATGATGTCGAGCAGTGGAAGATTTCAATCCTCTGCAGCGCGCCCACCTTCTTAAAAGGACTTTTCCAGACCGCAAAACCCCATCAGCTGAAATCGGCTCGCCTCATTATCGCAGGAGCTGAGAAGGTTCCCGATGAGATTTTTAATCATGTGTCGCAGATGGGAGCTGAGATGTATGAAGGGTATGGCATCACTGAGTGCAGTCCCGTTGTGACTTTTACCCGTCCTGATCTTCCCAGAGAAGGCGTTGGCACACCCATTCCCGGCGTCGAGCTATGTGTGATCAATTCTGAGACGCAGGAAAAACTATCCCAAGGCGTCGACGGCGAAATTTGCGTCCATGGCCCCAACGTTTTTAAAGGCTATCTAGGAAAAACCCCATCACCCTTTATTCAGATCGATGGCAAAAAATGGTACCGCTCCGGCGATCGAGGCCGTATGAGCCCCAGCGGCTCTCTCATCTTGACCGGCCGCCTCAAGAGATTTGTCAAAATCGGGGGAGAGATGGTCAGCCTCTCCGGCATCGAAGAAGAGCTACTCCGCTGCGCCCATGAAAAAGGATGGATTAAGTCGCAGCAGGAAGGTCCGCCTCTGGCAATTGCCGTTTCGCAGAACAACACCGACAAACCTCTTATCATCGTCTTTTCCACCTTTGAAGTTTCAAAAGACACCCTCAATGAAGCGCTGAGAGACGGCGGCTTCGGACGCATCGTTAAAATCTCCGATGTTAAAGTCATGAAACAGATCCCCGTGACCGGAACCGGAAAAACCCACTATAGAGCCCTTGAAGAAATGTTATGAGAATATTCAACACAGAAACACGCACCAAAGAAGAGATATCTTCCCCCGACGGACACATCAAGATGTACACCTGCGGTCCCACCGTCTACAACTTTGCCCACATCGGCAATTTCCGCACCTATATCTTTGAAGATCTGCTGCGCAGAACACTCAAGTTTTTTGGATTTCAAGTCACCCAAGTGATGAACATCACCGATATCGATGATAAAACCATCCGCGGCGCCATCGAAAAACAGATTACACTCAAAGAATACACGGATCCGTACACGGAAGCCTTTTTCGAAGATCTCAAAACATTGAACATCGAAAAAGTTGAATATTATCCTCACGCCACCGACTACATCCCCCAGATGATTACCCTCATCCAGAAACTCCTCGATGAAAAAGTCGCCTATAAAGGCGCAGACGGCAGCATCTATTTTTCCATCAATAAATTTCCCACCTATGGAAGGCTCTCGCACCTTAAACTGGATGAACTAAAATGCGGCGCCTCCGAAAGAGTTTCCACCGATGAATACGACAAAGACCACCTTGCCGATTTCGTTCTTTGGAAAGCGTACGATCCCGCCCGCGACGGAAAAATTTACTGGGAAAGCCCCTTCGGCCCAGATGGTGGCAAGGGACGTCCAGGCTGGCATATCGAGTGCTCCGCTATGGCAATGGACCTTTTAGGGCCCACCATCGACATCCACGTCGGCGGCGTCGACAACATGTTTCCCCACCACGAAAATGAGATCGCCCAATCCGAAGCCTGCACGCATCAGCGCTTCGTCAGATACTGGCTCCATGCCGAACACCTCCTCGTTGATGGGAGAAAAATGTCTAAAAGCCTCGGCAACTTCTACACCCTCCGCGATCTCCTCAAAAGAGGGTACACCGGCCCGCAAATCCGTTACATGCTCCTTCAAACCCACTACCGCACCCAGCTCAACTTCACCTTCGAAGGACTGGACGCCGCCGCCAAATCTCTTGAAAGAATCTCCGACTTTATCTCGCGCCTAAGAGCCATCGATTCCACAGGCACTGATCATAGTGCTGCTCCTTTTATCCTAGCTGCCAAAGAAAAGTTTACTCTTGCTCTTGAAGACGATCTCAACATTTCAGCCGCCCTTGCCGCCCTCTTCGACTTCATCCGCGACATCAACACACTCTGCGACACATCCCAAGTAGGACGCCACGATGCCCAAAAAATCTTGAGCTTCCTCGAGATTCTCGACCGCGTCTTAGGCGTGCTGCCGCTGGCCCCCTCCGCCGAAGAGATCCCCGCCGACCTCCTCGCGCTCTTGGCAAGCCGCCAAAATGCCCGTGCTGAAAAAGATTGGAAAAAAGCCGATGCCTGCCGCGACGAGCTTATCGCGCGCGGATATCTCATCGAAGACACCCCATCAGGCGCCCGATTAAAAAGGATAAAAGTTTGAATAAAAAATCGACCACCAAAGACGAACTGTTCCTCTTAAAGCTCTATGAACTCGCCTCCAAGCTCGGAAGCCCCGAGGAAGAAGTCGACCGTTTCGTGATCGGACGCGCCATCGGCCAAAACGATAAAGGCGTCAACACCATCGTCAAACACCTCGCCCAAGCCAACTTCGTAAAGAAGGGGAGCGGCGACGCTCTCTACCTCACTGCCCACGGCATCCGCCTCGTCATGCAAATCGCCAAAGAACGGTAAAAAAATATTTTACTCATAAATATCTGAAATTAAGCATTATTTTTCTCTCCTTTGTAATTGGGTTTATAGAGAGTTTATGCTAAAATTTTTGGATTAATTGGAGTGATTATGTCTACGACCGAAAATTGTTCTTGGTGTCTGTATCCTCTTAATGGAAATTCTTTTTTTGAAAAACTTGTTCCAGCTACAGTAAAATTAGATTGTGAACATCAACTCCACCAAGGTTGTTTAATCAATTTGACAGATCAGATTCATCGAACAGACCCCACTGCAAAGACCCACAATTGTCCTTTATGTAGACAAGCTACCGTGATTAAGACAAAGCATTCAGCTGAGCAGATTGTAGAGTGGGAAGAAACAACTAAAACAATCATTATCGCGGCAGGAACTGTATTAGGCGCGGCTATTGGGCTTGCACTTGGAACAATCGGCAGACGTCGCAGTCCACTCATTGAACGAGTAGCGAATGAACTTCAAAAGCGCGGTTCACCTCTCATGGGTTTTATTATCACAATGAGCCTGCTTTCTTGTTTCATCAGTCGCCGGCTTGTCCAGCCTGGTGCAACATCAAATACATGGGTTACCAAAGTCGTGACTTATTTTTATAATAGATTCCGTGAAACAGCCATTACTACAAATGAGGTATTTCTTCATCGATCAGGACTCCTCAAACAGGATCCCGAAATACAAATGTACATCATCTTAAACGTCTTCTTTGAAGTAGGATTAAGGACGATGAAAAATTGGATAGAGCAGGTTCAATTTTTTTCACCTGAAGAAAAAGCATCCCTCAAACCTTTAGAAATCATGCTTAATTCCTGGGTAAACGACCGAATTTTGACATCAAAATTATTTGCCTCATTTCTTAAAACGAACCATGGAGATGTGTATGCTAAAGCACTGAAAGTGGGGGTTAATCTCTTGGAAGGCATAGGGAATGAAGAATTAAAAGAAGAGCTTGGAGAGATTGCCAATACATATCTGATAACTATTTTAACCACCAAAGCTAATGGTAAATTTACTCTTGCTGATCCTAGCATTGCTGCTCGCATATGCTTGGTAAGTACTCTAGAATCCTTTAAAGAGAAAATCCCATTTGATGATGTAAATAATGGAAAGAAATGGGAAGCTTTTTTAACTTCACTCCAAGAAGAGTGCCGAAATGTTGAATCAACTTTAGTGCCTGTAGTTTTGCAGAAGTTGGGAGAAGATTTTTTCAAACGTCCTTTAACACAGTTGCTCTTCAATCGCGACATAGAAGACGACATTTTTGTTAATATTTTCGAAGTACGTAAGGCTGAATTTGAGATAAGAGGCTTATCCATAGAACGGTAATATATACTAATAATTTCAAGTCAATATCAATTATCTAATATAGTACAATCTTCGCCATAACAAAGGCTTTAACATGTCAGTCCCAAGTTGTAATTGTTTCTCAAAAAACATCTTATCTGATTATACACAAGTTCCTGAGGATGGGTCACTCACACTTTTGCAATTGCCTCAAGTGGTTCTAGAGAGGATAGGCCACTGGGTGGCCACAAATTCCACTGAAATGAATGCCGTCAGATACGCTGTCAGATGGGGAAAAGTATGTGTTCTCACTCACTTTATGTCACACCATGGAGAAGTAGGACGAATCATTCGTGAGAATCATTCAGCTCAAATGACAGTTTTTGCTGCAGAATTTTCAACGATGTCCTCCCAATCCCAGTTCCAGATTTTGAGAGAATTAGTAGAAATGGGTAACTGGCTTTTTCAGGTTCCATTTACAGAGCAAGAAAGTGCCTCTCTCCATCATTTAACGTCCAGTATGAAATCAATGATGATGCGTGTGATGAAGGGCGCAGGATTTTTCACTAACTGTATAAGATGGGTTCGGCCAAATATGTATAGGCAAGCATATACGGCATATGTTCAACGCTTGAGTTGGCTTCAAAATCTGCCACGCTTAACAGCTGAATATAATGACACCTTGGGGCTTTGTTTGAGGCATATGTTAAATTTTGAAAGAGGCTCATTGACGCTGGATAATAACCAGACGGCTGCTCAATTATGTCTAGTTAGCACGCTGGAGGAATTTAAAGAAAGGATCGTATTCAATCAGGCTGCGCATAAAATGAAATGGGTCCCTTTATTAACCTCTCTCCAGCAAGAGTGCCGTGACGTCGAGTCGACTTTTTTAGTGGATGTACAGGTGGATTTGGGACCTGCATTCTTTAAGCGTCCTTTGCCTGAACTTCTCTTCGATGGGGACATAAAAGATGAGGTCTTTACAAGTATTAATCGAGTACGCCAAGCCCGGTTCCAACAAGAAGGTCTCCAAATAAGTGTAGAAGCAGAGTAGAATTCAACATTGTTGAAATGTACTCTATTCCAGAACAGGCCTAAAAGATCTTACGATGGTATATTTAACATTTCCATCCATGTCAGGAATCGAGACTAAAACTCTTCTGGAAGTCTGATAGGTTCCTTTCGATTCAAAAGTCACCTCTTCCCCTAAGACCTCGAATCCGATCATACGGCGTCCAATATTCATGATAATAGGATCGATTTTGCCATGCTTGACAGAAGTCGAATTTGTGATAACTCCTAAAGGCATTAATTTTTCAAAAGCTGCGTCAGAAAAGACCACGTTGTTATCGCCAATCAGCTTTAAAAAAGCGCTGACTTGCAATGCTCTGTCTTGAAGAGCTCGCCCATGATCCCGCCGAATTAAAGACTGAAAAGATTCAATGGGATTCTCTTTATTGATTCCTGGCAACCTGCGAGAAAAGTGTTTAAAAACCGCTTCCGTGTTCATTGCCACACCATCGATTTGATAGGGATAGGCTCCATTGAAGCTGGAAAAATGCCTTGAATATCCTTCGGCATGAGGTCCTGTATAATCCAATAACTCATATTTAGAAAAGGTTCCTTCCTCTAAAAATGCTTCTTTCGAGTGAAGAATTTCATCGAAGGATGATTCCACCAGTTCCCAGTCATCAAACTCATCAAAAGAGGAAGAAGTAGAATGTGTTATTGAAGTCATATAATACCTTTGTTTATTATTAAAAATCTAAAGTTAATTTTATCATATTATCGACAAAATGTAAATTAACATTTTACATCATAAGCAGCTTATTATAAGTCGTTTGCGATAGAGTGCCTGAGTGATTGCTTTTCACTCGGTAAATATGTTAAATTTTTCTAAATTTAAAGGGATAAAACATGATGTTAGTACAGAATATCAGCAGCGCGGTAGTTCAGATGACTCCCGAAATCGGTAAAATCCGTGCCGGAATCATTTTAGCCAGTCTGCTTTTGGAGGCTGCGTGGCATCGTAATTCAACAGTGAGAATGGATAAAAGGCTCTCGGATTTAGGTCTATATAAGAGCATTCAGATTGTTGCCTGTTTAGGTTCAACAAATTTAATTAAGTCAAATTGGGTCTTTGTTCCAACGAGTTTATCTCTAATGACGGTTATGTCTTTTTTTAACAGCATAATGTATAGCCACGGCAGGGAAATTGATGAAAAACTGGAAAAAATAGGCCCAGCTGCTACATATCTGCCGGTGATTTGCGATTGGACGCTTTTTACAATCAATGCAGCTGCAAAAGTCGTCAATAGCTTTGCGATAGGCCTATTTGCGCAAAGGATCTTTAGAAAAGATCAAAAACCGGGTCTGGACATGTTGGTTATAACAGCTGCAATGTTAGCCCTTTCTATCGCTAGTCTTAGACGCGATAGGGGTTATCCTCTAACAAACAACCAAGAATGGTGATAAAAACATCATCCTTTTTCAATCTAGAAAAAATGACAGTTCATCCTTTTGTTCAATCTGCAGTAGATCGCATTCCGGTCTATGGAACTCCCAGAACAGTGATCGCCGTCGGATCGTTGCTCATTGAAACATACATCAAGTATAACGATAAAAGCCGAGAAAACAGTAATCAACGATACGTTTTCAATGCTCAAGTTAATATGCTAAGAACTGTTCAAATCTTATCGCTCTTAGGCACTACACGTATTTTCAGTTCTAAGCTTATCAGTATTCCTGTGAGTGTTGCCCTGATTGCTCTATGTATTCCTAAAATACAAGTGGGATTTGATTTTCTGACGGGAGCGAAAACAATGAATGTAGATTCCGGACGAGTAAATACAAAATCCGAACAGATCTTCCTGCACTCCCATTATAAATAATGCGCTGCTCTACGGGGGGTATTGCACAAAAGTCGTCAATATTTTTGCCGTGGGACTTTTTGCTAGCAAGCTGTTTTCACAGAAGCCTGTCTCAGCTGTAGCAACGGGCGTTTCCTCAATGGCGGTTGCCTATTTGACATTCTATAATGGTTTCAAAGATTTTGACCTCTAAGAAGACTTAAATGGATAAAAAAATGAATATTCCTGAATACCACCACCACGAAGAATTTAAGAACCGGTCTGAGAAGCTCGCGGAAATTAGAGCGCTGGGCATCGATCCGTATCCGGCGAAGTTTCATCCGACGCGGCCTGCCCAGGCGCTGCAGCACAAGTATGAGTCGCATGCGCTGGGCGGGAGCGAGGCTGCTGAAGCGGGGAGTACGGAGCATGTTTATTTGGCAGGAAGATTGGTGCTCTTTAGAGCGATGGGCAAGAACGCGTTTGCGCAGCTGCAAGACTCGACGGGCCGCATTCAGCTGATGTTCAACCGCGATCTCACGGAAGTGGCGGGCCTGCCTGCATCGGAAGAGCTCACACCGATGAAGTTCATCGAGAAAAAACTCGACCTCGGCGATTTTATTGGGGTCGAAGGACATCTTTTCCGCACGCAAAAAGGGGAGCTGACGCTCTTTGTCAGAAAAGTCACGCTCCTTTGCAAAACGCTGCTGCCTCTTCCCGACAAACATAAAGGGCTCTCCGACATCGAAGTGAGATACCGCAAGCGGTGGCTGGATTTGATCACACACCAGGAAGTGGCCGATACGTTTAAAAAGCGGAGCCGTATTTTGTTTCTCATCCGGCAGTACTGCGCCGAGGCCGGCTTTATCGAAGTCGAGACGCCGATCTTACAAAATATCTATGGCGGCGCCGAGGCTAAACCGTTTGTCACTGAGATCAACGCGCTTCACCAAGAGATGTTTTTAAGGATCTCTCTTGAGATCTCCCTCAAAAAACTGATCATCGGGGGCTTAGAGCGGATCTTCGAAATTTCCAAAGTTTTTCGCAACGAAGGGCTTGACCGCACGCACAACCCTGAATTTACGATGCTCGAGGCATATGCGGCCTACTGGGACTACAACGACATGATGGTCTTTACCGAGAAGCTTTTCGAGATGCTTGCGCTGGAGCTTTTTGGTTCGACCAAGATCCAATTGCAAGATAAAATGATCGATTTAAAAGCTCCCTGGACCCGGATGAGCATGATCGATGCATTAAAAACATATGCGAAGATCGATGTGCATGCCCACTCCGATGACGAGCTTAAGCAAAAACTGATTGAACTAGGCACGATGGATCCGAAGGAAGTGAAAGCCGCTCCTCGAGGAATCGTCATTGCAAAACTCTTCGGAGAACTTGCCGAGCCGCATCTCATCCAGCCGCACCACATCATCGACCATCCGATTGAAACTACGCCTCTTTGCAAACTGCACCGCGATCCAAAACTGCGCGCGCAGCATTTTGTCGAGCGGTTCGAGAGCTTTATCAACGGCAGCGAAATGTGCAACTCGTACACCGAGCTCAATGATCCTGAGCTGCAGCGCAAACTTCTTGTGCAGCAAGGCGATCTTAAAGAAAAAGGAAATGAAGAAGCGCATCCGCTCGATGAAGAGTTCATCGAAGCGATCTGTCAAGGGATGCCGCCGACTGGAGGCTTGGGCATCGGCATTGACCGGCTTGTGATGCTGCTGACGCAGGCAGCGTCAATCCGCGATGTTCTTTTCTTCCCCATTATGCGCAATGAAGATGCCTCCAAAGACACCGGCGGAAAGCAGTTCAAAATCGATCCGGCCATAGTTACGCTCTATCCTGCTGTCAAAGTCGGCATGATCTGGGGTCAAGGGTTGAATAACAAACATTCCTCGCCCGAAATCGTCCAAAAACTGCGCGAGACCGAAGCTGAGATCCGTCAGAAGTACACGCTTGAGACGCTGCTGGCGCTGCCTAAGATCAACGATTGGAGAGAGGCGTACCGGAAGTTCGGTTTTGCGCCGTCAGCGCATAGAAGCTCTGTTGAAGCCCTTCTTAGACGTGTGATCCAAGGCAAAGAGCTTCCCTCGATCAACCCGATCGTCGATCTCTACAATATCATCTCGATGAAAAACGTGCTGCCTGCCGGCGGAGATAACTTGGCAAAAGTTGCCGGAAGCATCCGTCTGGCTGTTGCCGACGGCTCGGAAAAATTCCTCATGCTCGGCTCAGACAAGCTTGAGCCGATGAAAAAAGGTGAAGTCGTTTACAGAGACGATGAAGAGGTTCTATGCAGATCGTGGAACTACCGCGAGTGCGAAAAAACCAAAATTACTCCTGAGACGCAGGATGTCTGTCTAGTTCTCGAAGGCTTAGAGCACACGACCCAGCACGAGATCGAGCAGGCGATACAGGAGCTCAAATCGCTCCTGGAAAAGTACTGCGGCGGCTGTTGCCAAACGTTCTTCCTGGATAAAAATCATTCCAGAGTGCCTCTGGAGGAGTAAAATATTACTTTCCACTAGAGAATTCAACGCAGCTTATATTTTGTGGAGCGGGCTTTTCCCTGTCTTACAACTAATCCTTCTTTAATGAGTCGATTCATGACTCTTGAAGCTGTTTGTCTTGAAACTCCTAAAATTTGTTGTACGTCATCAATAGAGATTTCCGTGGAAAGAGAGAATAGTTTTGATAGTTCATTATGAGCGGTCTTTTGGACAGTAGTTTTTGCTTCTCTGGGCAGAATGCATTTAATAAAATTTTCTCCTTCGATGATCTGTGGGTCTTCCAATCCTTCTAATTCATAAGACTCAAAAATAGAAATAAATCCTGTTCCCAGTTTTTCAACATAACCCGCTTCACGAAAAATTTTGCAAATAAGAGGATTGCGCAAATAGGTGATGCCGGCTTTTATTTTAGTGATGTTTAATGGTCCTGGAAAACTTCCAGGACTATAGATTTCAAGTCTATTGTCATAAATGGAAATTTTTATCGGCGCTTTAATAAAATAATTCCGGTGAATAAGCGCATTGAGCAGAGCTTCTCGAATAGCAACTTCTGGAATTTCAAGTTTTTGGGTTCTCTGTGGGCCGTGGATCTGAAAGGACTTTGAGAGTCTACTTAAGACGAAGGAAAAAGCTTGTTTAAATTGATCAAAAAGCATTCCTTCGCAATCAATGGTAGCAATTGTGTTTCTTCCGGAATTCCCTTCAAAATGGGAGCAAATTATCATTGCTTCAGAAAGAAAATGTTGAGGATCTTTGCCAAAAAGCAGTAGTCCTGCTTGTGTAGGGTAGAATTGTGAATGTTCCAACACAATCAGATGGTAAGAGCTCATGACAGAATCATCTAGATCGGCACGCCCTTTGTTTTTTCGATGGTCCAAAAAATATTGAATTTTTTTCTCATCCAAATCTTCTTTTCTTGCTTTGTAGTTTGCCATGGTTTCATAATCAATTCCACTTGCTTGCCATTTTAGTTCTTGAATCATTTCTGGCGTGGCTTTCATGGTCGTCCTGCCAATGCGGACATAGGTCCCTTTGTCTAATCCTTCCGATTTTCTGAAATAAGGTTTTGACATGCCGGCTGAGACTTCGATGATCAAGACGCTTTTGTCTCCAAATCTTTGAGTATAAATGCGAGGGATAATCGTGGGGTAGGAAGCATCATAAATTGACTGTTCCACGGATTCTAGAGCTTTTTGTACTTCATCTTCAGCGAGGCCTGTAATCTCCCCGTTATCACTGACTCCTATCACAATTTTTCCGCCGTTATGATTGCAAAAGCCTATAATTGTTTTTAAAATTTGATCGTTTTGAGGGATTTCTTTTTTCCACTCCAAAATGGAGGACTCGTTTTCCGGAAATCTCATATTGTGCCTTATTGACTCATTTATTGACTCATTCTCGCATTTTGAGTCAATTGAGTCAATACTTGCTGTTAAAATTGACTCTTTTGACTCATTGTATTTTTGTAAGTAGCTTATAATAAGGTTGTTCCGAAATCACTCAGAGAGTTGACGTCGATTAGGGCAGGATAGCAGCTGCGATATGGGTTTTAAGGAGATCGGTGATAAAGCGGGTAGAGTCATAGGCCATTAACTAACCGTCTGTTTTAGAAAACTTATCGTCAAAATAACCGTCTTTTTTGTACACTTCGATGTCAGAAAATGGGGGTAATTAAATGTTTGAAGGACCGATTTTCAATTTGATTGTCAACACTTCAGCTGCCTGGGGCCTGAGCAAGGTTGCAAGCGATGATAACCCGCGCGATGTGGCAATTATTGTCGTGATTGATACGATTTTTCGGATAATGATTTCAAATGCTTTGACCGCGCTGAAGTTCACACCGAAAGAACATAGAACCGTCGGCGAGCTGATTTTCCTTTGCTCCACACTTGTCACTCAGCCTATAAGCGTAAAAATTGCCGAGACATTTTTTAAGGTAAAAGCCCCCACTTATCTCAACTCTCTGGCCTATATTTTCTTTGGCTGGAAAGCAAACATCATGACCAAGGATGTCATCTTTTTATCTATTGGGGAAGTGCTGCGGCCTTTTTAATGCTTTCTGCTTTTTCAGAGACTTGCTTGATGATTTCCACGGCCTTGTCCCACTGAACTTGGTTGAATGTAGGAATGTTTGCAAAAGCTTGCCTGCGTTCTTCACCACGGGATGCCATCTTCAAGGTTTGCCATTGCTGAAGCATTGTTTTTAGAAAATCAATTTCACTTCTAATACACATCCAAAAAGATAGGCTGCTCATGATTGGATTCATATTTTGGAGGCACTTGAGTTTGAGTTCGTCAGTGTGTTGATCCTGTTTATTAAAAGCCTGAACGATCAGCTCGAGTAACTCTCCTTTGTGAAAATAAGCGCATTTTAAATGGTCTTTAAGAATAAATAGAGGATCCTGAGCAGCTGATTTGCGTATATCTTGTACCGGTCTTACCTGGTCGGTTGTTAAAAATGTCTTGCCTGGATGTTCAGCAGTCATTCGCATAAAAGAGAAAAAGCAGTGAACAATAAATATGACAAGAAGAATTGTTGCAAAACCTTTTCGATGAGACAGGTTTAGAAACGGGATGGTTTGGTCAAGAGTTGCAGAGGTGATTTGAGTGATGAAATACGTCAGGCCTAGAATGCCGAATCCTGCAGCGACATCTCTAACAATAGGCGGCTCCATTCGCTGAAGCACAGCTTTTCGCGTTTTCTCGCTGAGATCCTTCACTTCTAGGGCATTATCGATCACACTAACCTGGAAATCACCGTCTTCTCTTGTAGAGGTGATTATGCCTTGAAATTCGCAAGAGCAACCAATAATCTTTGTCCCGAGAGATTTTTCAAATGATGCGTACGGAACTGGTAACATAAAACAGGCTCCTAACTAAATTTTTTAATGTAGTCAATTTTACCATGCGTTTTTTTACCAAGCAACATCAAAAAGACTTTATTGTTATGGGGCAAAGTTCAGTAGGTACCAATTGTCTCTAAAATTGAAGTGGGGATAATCAGATTGGATGCGTCGTAAAGTCGGACACAGCGTAGTACGGGGATCTACGGCACCCAACTGCAGCTCTGTTATCCCAGCACAGAACGGTTCAAGTGCATCTTCCGGAAGGCCAAAGCGGATCAGTACCTGCCACGCATCCGGAGATAAACCCTTCAAATATTTAGGGTTTCTTAAATTCTCAGGATGATCTCGCAAGTCACACATAATGAAAGCAGGGCTTCCATCTGTAAAACATGTTTTCAAGTCGGGTAAAATATCGTGAGGACAAGCACGAACGAGCGCCAGTTGAATCCAACCAATATTTTGATTGTCAGTGACCTCAGAAAGAAATATTTCGCGCATTAAATCCAGTTTCTTAGCGTTCCACATCGGCAGCCCCTCGGCCCCTGCAATACAGTAGTAGTGCCATCTGGAGGCCTGGGAAAAGCTGATAATATCGGTCGGAGTGAGTGTCTTACAGACGTAATGAATAATGTTTTTGGAAAGATGATCAGCCTGTATTGCAACAGTATTTAGAGCCTTTCCCTTCGGTTTAAAAGTAAGTGTTGAGGCTATAGCTTCAACGATCCTGTTACCACAAAGTTCTTGAGTTTTACCGACGGTAATGATGTTCTCGAGTTGCGCCATCGGATGAAGCCTTGGCTTGATAATGCTCTGATATACACGATCAAATACAAGAGCGTAGCCGCGACCAAATTTTTTGGAACTCTCTTCATCAAGACCAAGTTGATTCATTAATTCGACAAAGGTACTAGAAAAGAGTGAACGTGAACCTGCCTCTCTAGGGAAATAATCAAACTCGTATTTATTGTGCAAGCGTCCCAGCGCTCCCCCAAATTCCTCAGGGAAGCCTCCGGCTAATCCCTTGATCCATCCAGGTATAGTCCTACGTGGTGAGGTCCGGGACAATTTATTTTCAGCCAACCAATTCAAAGCCGGGCCAAAATCTAGTTTATTCAGCCGAGAGTAAAGAAATGCAACTGCGAGGGCAAATCCAACGTGGATAGTAGTGTCATCAAAAACAACAAAACTTCCCGTGAGGATACGCGACGCAATCGTTGTGACAAGCAGTGTCGATGCAGCGCCGATTGCACCAAAGACCCAGCGAATGTACTCAGCCGGAACATTTTTTAGGGCTGGAGGGAGCTGATACTTGACCCAATGCATGTGGAGTGTGCCAGCAAAATAAGGCGCAAATGCGGATGCAGTATTCAACACAAGCTCCGGAATAGTTAATTCCGTGCCTTTCGGAGTCTTTAATAAAGCAATGGATAGAAAGACCGATGCGGCAACACTTGCTATAGCGCCGGGCAAGTAGAGCGCTACATTGGTCGCTTTATCCAGGAGGCTTTCTGAATAACGACTCTTTATAAAAACAACAGCTGCCCCAATGGATGCACCTAAAAAAGAAAATGTTCCAATTAGATATGGGACTGATTCGAGAGTGTGTCTATTTATTTGCGTAACCATGCCGATAATTATACTAAAAATTATGAATTAAATCACTGGTAAACTGTTTATTTCAAAAAATTATTTTATGTGATAATATTTCTTTTAATTTGGGATGTTAAAAATAAGTTGACAGGGGATCGACATCGATGAGAAGACGGATCGAAGAGGGCGGTGTGGTGGTTTTGAGTAGATCGGTGATGGGGCGGGTGGAGTCGCCTTTGATGAGGCACTGGAAGCGGAACTGGTTTTTGATGCGGGCATAGCCGCAGGGGATGACGGGATTGAACTCGAAGGAGGGCGGCAGCTTTTGAATGAGGTGCGTGCGAAGCTGCTGGGCGTATTTTTCGGTAGCAGCTGCGTCTTCTCCTGTGAAGACGAGCTTGACGAGGTGGCAGAACGGGGGATAGTTGAACGCTTTTCGCACTTCAATTTCTTCTCTGTAAAAGGCGGGGAAGTCGAGCGCTGCTGCCTGGAGAAAGAGGGGATGGTTGGGGAGCGTGGTTTGCAGGATGACTTCGCCGCGGAGCTGGCTTCGTCCTGACCTTCCGGCGACTTGCGTGATGAGCTGGAAGACGTGCTCGGCGGCGCGGAAGTCGGGGATGTGAAGCGACATATCGGGATTGAGGATGCCGACTAAGGTGACGGAGGGGAAGTGGAGCCCTTTGGCGATCATCTGGGTGCCGATGAGGATGTCGGCTTTTCCGGCGCGGAACTGTTTGAACATCTTGTCATGCGATCCTTTGTGCTTTGTGGTATCGGCATCGAGGCGGAGTGTGCGGACTTCCGGGAAGATGGCGTGGAGGGCGCGCTCGACATGTTCGGTGCCGGCGCCTTTGAACTTGAAGGAGTCTTTTGCTTTGCAGGAGGGGCACTCGGTGAGAGGGCGTGTCTCATAGTTGCAGAGGTGGCACGAGAGGATGTTCTCTCCTTTATGAAAGGTGAGGGTAATGGAACAGTGAGGGCACTGGAGCGCCTCGCTGCAAGCCTCGCAGACGGACGATGTATGAAATCCTCGCCGGTTCAGAAAGAGGAGCGTCTGCTCGCCGGAGGCCATCCGTTTTTTGATGCCGTCTAAAAGTTTTTCAGAAAAGAGGGTGAAGCCGCGGGCTTTTCCATATTCGGGCTTCATGTTGACAATGGTGACATTGGGCAGCGTGGCGTTATCTGCGCGCTCCACAAGTGGATTCAGATGGTATTTTCCATGGAGGGCATTCGTGTAGCTCTCGAGGCTGGGGGTTGCGCTTCCTAAGATGACGGCGGCGTTGCACATTTTGCCGCGCATGACGGCGACGTCTCTACCTTGATAGCAGGGCATCTCGTCGGATTGTTTGTAGGCGCCGTCGTGCTCTTCGTCGACAACGATAAGCCCTAAATTTTTCAGGGGGCTGAAGAGGGCCGATCTGGGGCCGACGACGAGGGAGATTTCTCCGGAGCGGATTTTATGCCAGCTGTCGCGCCGCTCGCCGGCGCTGAGTCTGTGATGCAAGATGGCCACTCTTTCCTGAAACCGGCTGCGGAGCCTCTCGGTGGTTTGGGAGGTGAGGGCGATTTCCGGGACAAGATAGAGTGCGGACTTGCCTTGCTCGAGGGCCGATTCAATCGCCTGGAGATAGACTTCTGTTTTGCCGCTGCCGGTGATGCCGAAGAGTAGATGCGTCTGAAATGTTTTGCTTTGAAGGGAGTTTAAGATTTGATCGAAGGCGTTTTGCTGCTCGAGGCTGAGGAGTTTGGGCTTTGTCGGAAAAAAATCGTGCTCGGCAAGGGGGCTGCGGTCGATGGTGAGCGGGGCAAGAGAGAGGACTTTTTGTTTGGCGAGCGTCGTGATCGGGCTTCTGGAGGCGCCTGTTTTTTCCAGGAGCTCTGTGAGTAATATCCCTTTGGGAGCCTGGAGCAGCGCGTCGAGGATATCTCTTTGCGCGCCATTTTTTTTCTGGCAGAGTTCGGCAAGCTCGGGTCTAGACAGGAGTGACTTTATATAGAGCTGCTGCTTTTCTTCCATGCCGTGGCGGACGGAGGGCGGCATGAGCTGCTTGATCACTTTAAAGAACGGGCTGCAGTAGTAGTTTGAGATCCAAAGCCCCAGTTTAAGAAGATCTGGAGGAACCACCTCAGGAAGGATGGCGTTGATCATGCTGACACGGGCGACCTCGGGTGTCTCTTTGAGCTCGAGGATCGTTCCGGGATAGAGGCGTCCTCGCAGGGGGACTTTGACGCGCATGCCGATCTCGGCTAAATGGAGTGATTCTGCAGGGATTTCATAATCCAGCGCCTTGGGGACGGCCAGATCTACGACAACAGCTGCGTACTGATGAGTTGCCATAATTTCCGTTTGCGATCGGGGTTTTTGAGGTAGATGACGCTGGGCTCTAAAAGGAAGAGCCGGTGCTGCGCTAAAAACTGCTCTTGTGTCGAGCCGTTTTGTTTGTAGTGTCTGGCAAGCGGTGTTGTTTTCCAGGCGGCCCAGGGAGAGCAGAGGATCGATTTGAGGGTCGGTGAATTTAAGAGGAGCTCCCACTCGGTGATCTGATTTCCTTCAATGAGCTGCGCTGGGGCGATCAAGGTGTCGATGGCGCGCACCACTTGTTTTAAAAATTCGAGGCCGGAGCCTACTTCTCCGAAGGCGATGACGACAATTTGCGCATTCAGATACGTCTCTTCCCAAAGGCGCGACATTTTTTTGGCGTGGCCGTCATCGAGTATGCTCTCGCGCAGCGGGATGTCGGGGAATGTTTTTTGGATCATCTGCCGCATTTCATTGAGATTTTTTTTCTCAGCTGCGGGCATAGGTTTTGGGGCAGGCGCCGGAGCCTCGGCTTTTTGAATGACGGGGGCGGGTTCTGCTTTTTTAGGGGTGTAAACGGGAGGAGGGGGAAGCGGTTTTACCTGTTCTTTTTTTTGTTTGGGCAAAGTGGGAGCAAAGTAGGCCGTCTCTTCGCTTGTTGCCAAGATGGACGGAGTGGTCTTTGCCGCCTCGCGCAGGTAGTCGATTAAGTCTTGGGTGATTGAATCCATCGTGTGAAGTGATATCCTCGCTTTCTAAAACTAACTGCAATCTTCTCTTTGATCGCTTCGAGTCCTTCGGGACATATTCTACCCAGAAGCTGTTTTACTGCGAGATTCTTTTGATGGCGAACGAGAAAAAGAAGAAGATTTTCATTGGTATCGCAAGAGAAGATCAGCGGCTCCAGCTCTGGAATCAATTCTTGAAACGGCCTCCCCACGATTAGTTTAGGTGCAGCGAGCTGCGGAAATGCGAAGGGGAGTAAAGAGAGGAATTCGCGCAGTTTCTGCGAGGAAGAGGCTTTTTCCATCCACCCGAAGGGTCCGAAACTGGGTTGTATATCATCGATAAGCGCCTCTGGATCTTTTAAAATTTCTTTTAAAATAAACAGCAAGAGCAAAACTGGATTATTCCTTTCTGCCACATTGGATGGAGAAAGGGGCGAATAAAAAAAAGTCTGCATTATTTTGAAAATACATCTAAGCTGGATTTTCAAACAATGCAGAAAGATAAGATTTTTTTTCGAAAGGGATTAAATCGTCTGCTTTTTCGCCGACGCCGACCCATTGGATCGGGATTCCCAATTCCTTATAAATGGGGAGCACGACGCCGCCTTTGGCGCTGCCATCCAGTTTTGTCAGGATGATTCCTGTCAGCGGGGTGAACTGATTGAAAATTTTTGCTTGCTCGATGGCATTTTGACCTGTCGTAGCGTCGAGCACGAGAAGCACTTCATGGGGAGCGTCAGGAACCACTTTGGAGCAGACGCGACGGATTTTTTCGAGCTCCTGCATCAGGTCGGTTTTGTTTTGCAGCCGTCCTGCGGTGTCGATCAGCACGGTATCAAGGCCGCGCTTGGTTGCAGCAGTCAGCGCATCGAACGCGACGCTAGAGGGATCGCTGCCGGGCAGGGCTTTGACGATCTCGACGCCTAGCTTATCGGCCCAGAGGGTGAGCTGGTCTATGGCTCCTGCGCGGAACGTATCGGCTGCTGCGACGATAACTTTGCTCCCGTCTTTCTTATAAAGGGAGGCAAGTTTTGCGATGGTTGTGGTTTTACCGCTTCCGTTGATGCCGACGACTAAAATGACTTGAGGCCTTCCTTTTTTGGGAACAATTTGCGGCGCTACTGAAAGAATTTCATCGGCATGTTTTTCCATCTGTGCAATAATTTCTTCAGGGCTCGCATCAGGATTACGGCTTAGGAATTTTTTTACATCGGCGATGAGATCTTCGGTGACAGCTGAGCCAATGTCGGCTTCATACAGGATTTGCTCGAGCTTCTCATACGCTTCGGGGGTGAGAGGCGATCCAAAGAGAGAGCGGAGGCGGGATCCGAGATAGGCGCTTGTTTTTGTGAGCGCCGACTTGATTTTTTTGAAAAAGCTGAACATTGAAATCCTTGATTTGTATTTCGAGTCTATCAGATAAGGAAAAATATATGAACCTGCATGAATACCAAGCAAAATTAATATTAATGGGCGAAGGGGTTCCTGTCCCTCCTTTCGGAGTGGCTGCCAAGTTGTCTGAAGTAGAAAAAATTATAAAAGATCTCCATCTCAAAGAAGCTGTTGTCAAAATCCAGGTGCACGCGGGCGGACGTGGAAAGGCCGGCGGCGTCAAGTTTGGCAAATCACCTGAGGAAATTAAGAAACTGGCCGGCGAGCTGATCGGGATGAAGATGGTTAACAATCAAACCGGTCCTGCAGGCGTTATTGCGCATCAGGTGCTGATCGCCTCGCCGCTCAAGATCGCGAAGGAATATTATCTCGGGGCGATCATTGACCGCGAAAAAGCGGAACCGATCTTGATCGCGTCGCCTGAGGGCGGCATGGAGATTGAAGTGATTGCGGAAAAACATCCGGAGAAAATTCTAACGCTTCCGATCGCGCTGGATGGAACGATGAAGCCGTATCATCTTTTAAGGCTTGCCAAGTTCATGGGATGGACGGGAAAAGCCCAGGAAGAGGGAATCAAGATCGCCGAGGCGGTTGCAAAAGTGTTCATTCAAAAGGATGGATCTCTCCTTGAGATCAACCCGCTAGTGCAAGATGAGGACGGACATCTCTGGGCGCTCGATGCCAAGCTGAGCGTGGATGACAACGCGCTCTTCCGTCAAAAAGCGATTTCAGAGATGTACGATGAGACGCAGCAGTCGAAATATGAAGTGGCTGCCAAGCAGCATGACCTGGCGTATATCGCTTTGAATGGCAACATCGGCTGTATGGTCAACGGTGCGGGGCTTGCCATGGCGACGATGGACATTATTCACCATGCGGGGGGAGAGCCTGCCAATTTTCTTGATGTCGGCGGCAGCGCGACGGCGGAAAAAATCGCCGAGGGGTTTAATATTTTAGTCTCCGATCCGAATGTGAAAGCGATCCTCGTCAATATTTTCGGCGGCATTATGAGCTGCGCCACGATTGCAGACGGGATATTAAAAGCTCTTAAATCAAAACCGCTTAAGATACCGCTCGTTGTCCGCATGGAAGGGACGAATGTCGAAGAGGGAAAGAAGATGCTTAAAAGCTCAGGTCTTAAAATTGTGACGGCAGACAATCTTGCCGATGCTGCTGCAGCGGTTGTTAAGGAGGTGGGCCATGGCAATACTCATTAATAAAAAGACACGCGTGATCACGCAGGGGATTTCAGGGAAGGCTGGAAAATTCCACACGGAGCAATGTTTAGAATACGGCTCTGATTTTGTCGGGGGAGTAACTCCGGGGAAGGGAGGACAAGAGGTGCTCGGCCTTCCGGTTTTCGATACAGTCTATGAGGCTGTACAAAAAGTGAAGCCCGATGCGACGATGATTTTCGTTCCGGCGCCGTTTGCGGCCAGCGCGATTCTGGAGGCGGAAGATGCCGGCGTTCCACTGATTATTTGCATCACGGAAGGAATTCCGGTGCGCGATATGGTTGAGGTGAGCCGTGTGATGCGCCTTTCAAAAAGATCGCGCCTGATTGGTCCCAACTGCCCCGGCGTCATCACGCCCGGGGAGTGCAAGATCGGCATCATGCCCGGCTACATCCATCATAAAGGAAAGGTCGGCATCGTCTCGAGGTCAGGGACTCTCACGTATGAGGCTGTCTGGCAGACATCAGAGCTGAAGCTGGGGCAATCGACCTGCGTCGGCATCGGCGGAGATCCGCTCAATGGAACGAATTTTATCGATGTATTAAAACTTTTTAATCAAGATCCGCAGACCGAAGGGATTCTCATGATCGGGGAGATCGGCGGCAGTGCAGAAGAAGAAGCTGCCGAGTGGATTCAAAAAAACTGTAAAAAACCTGTTGCGGCATTTATTGCCGGGGTGACTGCGCCGCCGGGAAGGCGGATGGGGCACGCCGGAGCAATTGTCTCTGGCGGAAAAGGGGCTGCAAAAGATAAAATCGCAGCTCTGAAAAGAGCCGGCGTCCTCGTAGCTGAAACGCCCGCCCTTCTTGGACAAACCATGCTAAAGGCGTTTGAACAATGAAAATACCGGTCACCATTCGTCCAGCCTTTTGGTTATTTACAGGGATCCTGTCGTTTATTCTTTCTGATGGAAATATCACCCAGGCCCTCATATGGATGGTGATTATTTTTGTGTCGGTTCTGTTCCATGAGTATGGACATGCTCTCACTGCTAAAATGTTTGGCAGAGCGCCGCGCATTGAACTCGTTGCCATGGGAGGTCTTACCTTTCATGACGGCGAAAAACTTCCGTTTTGGAAACAATTTTTAATTACATTCAATGGGCCTCTCTTCGGACTCGTGCTCGGAATTGCAGCAGGTTCTTTGGGCCTGATGGCGAAGGCTCCGCTTTTAAAAACTATTCTGATGCAAACCGCGTATGTGAACATATTCTGGACGATTATCAATTTGGTTCCTGTGCTTCCGCTTGACGGCGGACAGCTGCTCAGATTGGGGCTTGAAAAATGGTTCAATGTCAAAGGCCTCCGCTATACGTTTATGGTCAGCGGCATTATTTCACTTCTTGCAAGCTTTTGGTTTTTTCTCACGCAGAACATTTTGGCCGGCGCGATCTTTTTCCTTTTTGCGTTTGAGAATTTGGACAACTACCGAAAAAGCCGCAATATCAGCGTGAGTGATCGGAAAGACGAAACGAAAAAAGCGATGGCAGAGGCTGAAGCGCTTTTCCGGCAGGGGCGCAAAGACGAAGCGCTTGCCGCTTTCCAGGCTCTCAGAGCCGCGACCGGCTCAGGGATGATCTACGATGCTGCGACGCAATACTGCGCCATCATTCTCGATGATCAAGGGCAGCCGCAGGCGGCGTACGATATTTTAAAGCCGCTCCAGGAAAGGCTCGATCCTCCAACGCTTCTTCTCCTGCACCGTTTAGCGTTTGAGCATCAAGACGACAGCCTGGTCACATCGATCGGCCCATCGGTCTTTCAACTCTTTCCACTTGCAGAAGTGGCTCTTCGCAACGCCTACACGGCCGCGCGCTTAAAGCATCTGCAAGGCACTATCGGCTGGCTTGAATCTGCCAAGCAAAACGGCCTTGAAAATCTGAAAGAAATCGTCCAGGAATCAGATTTTGATCCAATCCGAGAAGAGCCAGCTTTTAGAGAGTTTGTGAAAGGACTTTAGTCTGGAGCGTCCAGAGCTGCGCGTAGCGGCCTTGGGCGCTGATCAGCTCTTCATGCGAGCCTTGTTCGAGGAGCTTTCCATGTTCAAACACGAGAATGCGGTCCATAGAGGCAAGCGTTGACAGCCTGTGGGCGATGACTAGAACGGTCCGCTCTTGCATGAGGTCTGAAAGGCTTTGCTGGATTTCTCCCTCGGTGATGGAATCGAGAGCTGATGTTGCCTCATCCAGGATCAAGATAGGAGCGTTTTTCAAGAAAGCTCTAGCAATGGCGATGCGCTGCCGCTGGCCGCCGGAGAGTTTGACGCCCCGCTCACCGACAAGCGTGTCGTATGCTTGGGGCAGTCCGATGATAAAATCATGGCATCTGGCTTTCATGGAAGCTGCGATCACTTCTTCTTTTGTTGCATTCAACTTTCCATAGAGGATGTTTTCATAGATCGAGCGGTGGAAGAGATACGGCTCTTGCGGGATCATTCCTATTTGGGAGACGACCGATTCTTTAGAGACGGCGGAAATATTCTGTCCGTCGATGAAGATTTTTCCGGAGGTGACTTCATATAGCCTTAGAAGGAGGTGGGCCAATGTCGATTTCCCGCTGCCGGAGAGGCCGACAACGCCGACTTTTTCTCCGCTGGCAATTTGAAGAGTCAGGTTTTGGAAGATCGCTTTGAAGGGAGTATAGAAAAAGGAGACGTTGTCAAACTTGATGCTTCCTTCGGTTACGACAAGCGAAGGGATATTGACGGGATCTTCATTTGCCGGCTCTTTGAAGACGGCAAGCGCTTGCCGGGCCACGCCAATATCTTCTGTCAACTCAACGATCTTAAGCGCTAGATAAAATGTTTGATCGACAATTCCGGTAGTCAGGGTCAGTACGAGCGCGAAATCCCCAAGGGTGATCCATCCTTTGCTGTGGGAGTGGAAGAGCAGCCCGACCATGAAGATCATGAGGAGCGTGATGGAAAGTCCTTGGAAGAATTTTAATCGGAGCAGGTATTTATGGAGTCTGACTTCGTTCGATTTTGTATGCTCAAGATGTTTGTGAATATATTGCTGCTCAAAGCGGCGCGTGCCAAAAATTTTTATCGTGAACATATTGGTGAGGCTGTCGACGACTTTTCCCATCAAGGTGCTGCGCGCCTCTGAAAAGAGGGCTGTTCTATGGAGCGTCTCTTTTGAAAACAGGTAGGAGATGGCAAAGAAAACAACGACCCATGACAGGAGCGCTGCGGCAAAGAGGGGATGGACGAGATAGAGTGTGCCCACGCCTAAGAAAAACAGCAGCGTACGGCAGAAAAAGTCATCGATGATGCTGGTGAGGATAGAGATGGTGCCTTTAGCAAGATCCGATATTTTATTGGCGATGCTGCCGGAGAGTTGCCGCTGAAAAAAGGTATAAGGGTAACTCAGCAGTCTGTTTTGCAGCGATTCAATAGCCTCGGCTTTGATTGCTGGAAACGTGGTCATGGTCAGATAGTCATACCAGGCGCTAATTCCAAGAAGGAGCAGCGTTAAGCTGACATATCCTAAGAACGGCCACAGCACGGGGTATAGCCCCTGATCGCCGGATGCGGCGACGTTGTCGATAATCGATTTCACAAGTGTAGGGCTTAAGCAAAAATGGACAGCCCAGAGCGCGCCAACGGTCAATAGTCCGATGAGCGAAGCGAGATGCCTCTTAGAGAAGTGCCAGAGAAATTGAGGGAGAGAAGAATACATGTTTGTCATGACTAACCTTCATGGGCCGCTTTAGGTTCAGGCTGTTCAGGTTTAGTTGTGATGTAGCCTTGCTTGAGCTCAGCTGCATACACAATCCAGAGGCCGATCGAGACAATCCCCGTCGACAGAAAGATAAGCCATGAGGGAGACTCGCCCAAGAAGATCCAGCCGTGCATCGAGGCGAACACAGGGCTTAAAAGTCCCATGAAAGACAGGAAGGTTGCGGTGAACTTTTTCAGGAGCATTCCATAAAGGTTATAGCAAATGATGTTGGAGATAAACGCCATGAGGAGCGTCCATCCGACAAAGGGGAGCATGAAGCCTGCAGCAATAGGAGTCGGATTCCATTGTTCCACCATGAATGAATGTCCAAACGCCATCGCAGCTCCGATGATCATGCTGCTGCCGTTGGCCATGAGAGGGGAGACTTGGTTGTCTTTGACGAGGAGCCGCAGGAGCACCCATCCATAGACGGAGGCAAGCGCCGCGCCGATCATCGCAATCGAGGGCCACGAGAGAAAGCTGAAGGCTGACATGAGTCCTTCTGCGCCGGTTTGGAGGGAAAGCACGGGGATAATTCCAACGAGGCCGAGTGAGAGTCCGATCCATTTCCGGCCGTTCATCTTTTCTCCAAAGTGGAGATACGAGAAGAAGGCGGCAAAGAAAGGGGAGAGGCTGTAAATGAAGCAGGCTTTAGCAGCGGTCAGATGCTGGAGGGCCCAGAATTCTAAAATATTTGTTAGATAGATGCTGAAAAAAGCCAGCAGCGCCATCGACATCCATTGAACAGGTCGGAGTTTGAAGGACGATCTCTTTGCAATCAGCAAATAGGCAAGGATGATCACTCCTGCAATCGCCATGCGGGCGCCTGTCAAAAAGATCGGCGGGCTATATTGCAGTGCAATTTTGGCGAACGAAAACATACTCGACCAAACTGCATACATTAAAATTACAATGGAAACGGACATAGGCGCCAGCATACCATAGATCAGGCTCGAAGGTCAATCGAACGAATTAAAAATTTTACTCGATGCGTATGGAGTAGAACCTGGTGGCTTTACCATACTTGACAAGTAAAAGAATTCGTTTGTTTTGGCCATTTTCCGAGATCGTTTCTTCATAATCGGCCGTGTTGGAGACCTTTTTATGATTGACGGCCTGGATGAGGCAGCCGGGGCGCAGCCCTGCCATGGAGGCGGGAGAGCCCGGTTTTATTTTTGTGATCACAACGCCTTCATCGGCGGTTGTATAACCGAGCTGGCGGGCCAGCTCTGCGGAGAGGTTTTCAACTTCTATTCCAAGTTTTTGTGATACGACGGCCGGCGTTGAAGACTCATCGGCGACGGATCCGAGTTTAACATTCAAGTTAATGGTTTTTCCTTTGCGGAACACTTTCAGTTTTGCTTCCGAACCCGGATCCATCATGGAGGTTTGGTTGCGGAATGTCTCACGTGACTTGACTGGTTTTCCATTCAGCTCAAGAATAATATCGCCTGTCTGCAGCCCTGCTTTTTCAGCTGGAGAATTTTTTGCGACCGATGTGATGAGCACGCCTTCCGTTTTGGGGAGGTTAAATCCTTCGGCGATTTCTTTATCAACAGTCTGAAGCTCGATGCCGAGGAAGCCGCGTGTGACGCTTCCTTTCTGGACGAGCTGGTCCATCACATGCTGCGCCATGTTGCTGGGAATGGCAAAGCCGATACCCATATATCCTCCGCTTCTGGAGGCAATGGCGGTGTTGATTCCAATGACTTTTCCTTCGAGGCTCAGAAGAGGTCCGCCGGAGTTGCCGGGGTTGATGGCGGCATCGGTTTGGATGAAATCTTCATAGTCGGAAATTTTCAGCCCTTGACGTCCCAAGGCGCTGACGACTCCGACAGTGACGGATGCCTGGAGCTGGAATGGGTTGCCGATGGCGATCACCCATTCGGCCACTTCAAGCTTTTCTGAGTCTCCGAGCTGAAGAAAGGGGAAATCTTTTCCATCGATCTTGTCGAGTTTTATGAGCGCAAGATCGGTTCTGGGATCGGTTCCGATGAGTTTTGCCTGGCGCACTTGGCCGTCGTTGAGTGTGACTTCGATTTTATCGGCTCCGCGCACGACGTGGTTGTTGGTCATAATAAGGCCGTCTGCCGAAACAAAAAAGCCCGATCCTTGCCCAACTTGAGTTTGCGGCGGCATCTGACGCCCTCCTTGAGGAAATCCGAAAAATTTATTCAGAAAATCATCGCCAAAAGGGTTTGCGTAGGGGTCCGGCTGTCCAAAGTTTTCATTGTCTGCGGGGTTGATCTCGACGCGTATGAAGACGGAGGCCGGTGTCGCTTTTTTGGCAACAGTGGTAAACAGTTTTGAAAATGCTTTTGCATCACACTTGCAAGATGACGATTTATCATTTTTCTCAGGCGTGGTCATCGGCGAAGTGAGAAGTAGTGAAGTGGTAATCAGCGCTAGATATTTCATAAATGTCTCCTTGGGCAAATTACTAATATCAAGAACTAGATTTTTTTTCTAGAACAACTTACCCAGAGCTTCCTCGAAGATAGAGCGGTGATCTTCGATGTGCTGATGATGGGTGAGTTCCTGGACGCGGATGGGAACGGCTGTGATATAACCTTGAGAGAGCAGCACGACGTCGCTTTGGTGATGCTCGTCATGGTCTTCCCACTTTTCCCCGAGCCAGAAATAAGGTGTTCCTTCCGTTGGATGAACCCTCTCATCGGGATTGTCGTTCATGTATCCCAACCCTTGGCTTGCTAGGCGGATGCCCTGGATGGGTTTTTCAGGAAAGTTAACGTTGAGAATGGTGCCGGTCGGAAGCGGATGTTTTAAGGTATGCTCAACAATCGGCAGAATATATTTTTTGAGGGCGTCAAAGTTTGGCTCTGCATAAGCCTCATTCGAAAAAGCGATCCCCGGCACGCGTCTTAAAGCGCCTTCGATGACTCCTCCAACAGTTCCGCTGTAAAAAACTGTACGGCCCGAGTTGGGTCCACGGTTGATCCCCGACAAAATAAGATCGGGCTTGCCTGGAAAAAAAGCTCTGAGGCCGAGCTTGACGCAGTCGGCAGGTTTACCGCTGACTTTCCACGCTTTTGAGCCCGGCTGCCATGCGATAGATTCCATGCGCAGGGGGTTGTTCAAGGTGATGCTGACGCCCGCGCCGGACATATTTTCCGCAGGGGCCACGACCATCACATCGGCAAATTCTGCTACGGCTTCCCAGAGAGTTTTAATTCCCGGAGCGTAAATTCCATCGTCATTCGTGATTAAAATCTTTGGTTTTGCCATTTATCTCATACGTGGTTTGTGTTTTTCTTTCGTAAGTTCGGATACAACTAATATCAGCACGATTCCAGCGAAGAACGCGGGTAGCATGGGTGATATTACATAGGGAAATAATTTATTCACAATCGGCCATGTTGCGGCGATGATGCCGCCGCCAAGAATGCCTGCCCATGCGCCAAATTTATTGACGCGATCGGAGTAGAGGGAAAGGATCACAAGCGGTCCGAACGACGCACCGATGCCGCACCAGGCATACTCAACAAGAATGTAAATACTATGCGTGCGGGGAAGCGCGATAAAAAAAGCGATGGTTCCAACAAGGATCACTCCAAGGCGGGACACCATTAAAAGCTCTTTCGATGTCGCATGAGGCCTGAACATCCTTTTATAAAAATCTTCCGTCAAACTCGATGTGAGCACAAGCACTTGTGAGCTCATGGCATTGATAGTGGCCCCCAGCACGGCACACAGGATAAATCCAACAATAAATGCAGGGAACGAGTCCTTGACCATCAGGATGAAGATCTCTTCAGGATTGCTGAGCACATCTTTAAAGAATGGAATGCCGACAAGCCCGACGAGAGTCGCTGCGCCCAGCGACAGAGTCATCCAGCTCATCCCGATCCACTTCGATTTTGGGATTTCAGAGACGTTCCGGATGCCCATGAACTTCGTCACGATATGCGGCTGGCCAAAGTAACCAAGGCCCCAGCCGAGTGTCATGGAAATAATTGAAATCAGGGTTGTGTGGGAGAAATTCGGCACCAAAGATTTTGCTAGGTGATGAGCCGTCATGCTCTCGGAGATTCCAAGAAATCCTCCGACGCCTCCCAAGAGATAGAGCGGCACTGCAATGATGACAAGCAGCAGAAAGCATCCCTGGAACAGATCGATCCAGGCCAGTGTGACATATCCTCCTGAGAAGACGTATGGAATCACGATTAAAATTCCAATCAGGATCGATACGCCATAGTTGATATGGAACAGCGACGTCAGAAGATCTCCCATGCCCGTTAAAAAGGCCGAGATATAAATTGTATAGAATACGATCAAGATTCCAGCCGTAAAAAACCGGATCAGCCCCGAGGTATCTCCCAGGCGGCTCTCAAAAAAAGAGGAGAACGTCAAGCTATTGTACTGCTCCGTTGCGACGCGGATTTTGGGCGCAATGAACTGCCAGTTCAAATACATGCAGGAGATAAGGCCAATTGCAACCCAGGCGGCGATGAGGCCCTGGCTAAAAACAGCAGCCGGATACGCCAAAAAGAGCCAGCTGCTCATATCGCTCGCATGGGCAGAGAGCGCCGTCAGCCAGTAGTTCATCGACCTGCTTCCAATGATAAAATCTTCAGCAGACAAACTTTTTTTATACGAGAAATAGCCGACCGTCAGCAGCAATAGAAAATATACGATGATTGCTAGAAGCTCTAATGTATACATGCATCCCATCGTATCAAAACGTAAAAAACAAATCTACTTCCTAGATGCCTTGTCCGATCCGTACAGATGGCTTGCCTGGGCAAGATTTGTCCGCACATTGGGAAAAGTCTCTTCCAAAAGTTTTATTAGATCTTTGACATCGCGCCTGAGCGAGACTTGCCCCACCGGACACTGGCAGGTGATGCGCGCGAATTGATACATCTTTGCAAACTCCCAGATCTCCTGCTCGGAAATAAAAATCAGAGGGCGGATGATCGTGACGCCGTAGTCGTGCATCGGTACTTTTGGCAGGTTCCCGGCAAACTCGCCCTTGTGCATCAGGTTCATCAGCAGCGTCTCGATGTTATCATCGCGATGATGCCCGAATGCAACCACTTTGCACCCCAGCTGATGCGCCGTCTCAAAAATAAGTTTTCTTCTCTCCCTCGAGCAGCTGTAGCACTCGAGCGTCTCCCTCTTTTGTGTTGAATGGCGGATCGTGAGCGGCACGCCCAGCTCCTCGCAAATCGGCTTAATGAACTGCTCGCCCAGCGACGACCCGCACGAGAATTCTCCGCCCACGTGCACAGCATATAGCTCAAACGGAGGGAACCCGCGACCGGAGATCGCTTTCAAAAGATACATGAGCGTCAGACTGTCCTTGCCGCCACTGAGCGCAATTAAAATTTTTTCTTGACCCTCTACCAGCTTGAAGTCATAGAGCGCCTTACGGCACATGCTTTCAAGGCGCCTTCCCAAAGTGGTCCACGGGGGTCTGGCAATCGGTAACTTCATCATGCATTAAATTGTACCCGGTATTATACTTGCAGCACAATTGATTTAGAGGAGTGAACCATGGAAAAAGCCGGCCGAAACGATCCCTGTCCTTGCGGCTCAGGAAAAAAGTTCAAAAAATGTTGTGAGGCCCTCTCGTCAGGCAAGGCTGCAATATCAAAAATTACTAATGCTAAAGTGATTTCAGGCTCAAATAAAATGAGCAGTCTGTTTAGTAGGCAAGTGGTTCCTGTGACTATCCCAGCTCAAGAAAAACCTTCTGTCTAAACATATAGTTGTGAAATATCTGTCCTTTTTGCTATAAAATCTTGTTCTTAGTGCATTGGCATTGCTTGTTTGAATGAGCGTTTGCTGCTGCTTTTGGTGAGCTCATATGGCTAAAACGAAAAGTAAAGGCGATCTTGGGCAAGCCATGGTAATGGCAGATGTATTAAGAAGAGGCTATAAGGCAGCCTTACCTTTGGGCGAGGATTGGCCTTACGATTTAATTGTTTTAAGAAACAATTGCTTAGAGAGAGTGCAATGTAAGTACTCAGAAGCTAAGAATGGATGTATAGAAGTTCATTGTAGAAGTGCAAACAATTGGAAGACAAAGAAGTATACTCAGAGTGAGATCGATTGGATTGCATGCTATGATAAGACAACGAATAAGTGTTACTATATTCCATCTTCTCTACTAGGCGAAGGACGCTCTTTTTTAAGTTTAAGGATTAATCCTCCTTTAAACCGCATGATAAAGAAAATACGATATGCTAGTGATTTCTTAGAGTTTTAAGCTGGAGTAGCTCAATGGTAGAGCATTCGCCTTGTAAGCGAAATGTTGAGGGTTCAATTCCTTTCTCCAGCATCTCTTTTGGGGGTGTCGTATAGTGGCAATTACAAGGGACTGTAAATCCCTCGCCTTCGGGCTTCGTGTGTTCGAGTCACACCGCCCCCAATAATAAAACCCGCGTCTGCGGGTCTTTTTTCATAGTACTTTTGATAATTTGATTAAAGAAGGAGGACAAGCTAACCAAAGCTTAAACGATTCTCTTATTTTTAAAGAAAAAGGCTGTTCGGCGCATCGAGTATACGCATCCTGAGAATCAAAAATCTCATATAAATAAAACGAGTGATCTCCTTCCATATTTGATTCATGCAAAGAAAAACATTTGCATCCTTTATCTTCTAAAGCTTGAGGAATGATTTTCAACATCGCTTCCTTTGTATCCTTAAAAAACTCGGACTTTGGTGTGATTTTTATCCAAAGAACGATTGACTTATCCATAATCAATTACCCTCTATTTCTTAGGAAGGATTTTACCAACTCCAGGCTTTCTAAACTAACAAAAGGTCTGAATGCGTCCAACCGCTCCCAATTTTCCTCTAATATTCAGTAACTCATTCCTTTGGCATATCTCTCACGACGAAACGCTCTGCCTTTTCCTTTATTTTTGCTTTTATAGGTCGGTAGCTGCATGTCGCAATTACCGCATACCAGCCTTAGGTTTTCTATGGAATTATTAGCATGGTCGCCGTCAAAGTGGTCAAGAATCAGACCGATGGGCTTTTCCATCCAGGTGTCATTTTGGCAAATGTGGCATCGTGGGGTGGATTGTCGAATCAAGTAATATTTAGCAGAACGATGTGTAAGCGCTCCCTTCAGATATTTTTGCTGATTTTGATAGTTTAATTGACATTGGTTAGAGCAATAAATTTGTCTGGGTCTAGCACATTCGATGTTACAATGCCTGCAGTTATTTCGGGGTAATTTTTGCATTTGAATATTGAAACATTTTTTCAGATTTTATGTAACGATCAAGTTATTACTCAGCTAGGCAAACAGATAACAAAGAGAGCGCTAGCCAGGCACAGCCCAATTGCTCTCGCGCATGCTTGCCGTATTCATGAATACTGTCTAGCATGCAGGGAATCGATTGGACCGTGCCTCGCTAGCGCTTTACAAAAGGCTAAAACAATACAAAGCTCCATTACAGACACTAAATAATGATTATGAGTGCACTTAAATAATGGATGCGTTTAAAATTCATCTCCTTGATTATATAGAACTTAAAAAATAAATTAAAGACTGGGTTATGAGATTATTAGTTTTAAGCATGCTTGGGATTTGTCTTTGCATTTCTAGTATTCAGGCAGTACAAGTGATTGAAATGGGCCCAGATCGAAGAATGGAAGCTTGGTCACAATTTGCAGAGAATCTAGGAGAATCGATTGGACAAGGTATTAAGGATGGGTATAGAAAAAAGCTGGAAGAACAGGAAAGAATAAACAATATAAAAAATGAAATTTTTATAGATGAAATACTCAATTCATGGACTCCAGAAAAAAATGTTGAGTATGTTACTCGTGTTCAGAACAGCAATTTACCGGAAGACTTAAAGCTACTGGTAGTATATAAATTAAAAATAAAATCAAAAAACTATCAACAATAATATTTCAATCCATAAATGTTGAGATGTTCGAGTCACCCCCAGTATCTGTTGGCAGGAAAACCTCGGCCAACAGCCTGTGTTTTTATCAACGAGATCCCTAACCCGTCTGTAGTCAATAATGAAGAGAGTTTTTTTTAACGCTTTTGGGAATTAGTATTATTAAGAAGAGGCCAGCTTCGACTTTCTTCACTGCCTAAAACATGTTTCGAATTTCTTTCTTGGCTTTTTTAGAGAGTTGGCTAAATCCCTCAAATTCTTCCCTAAATTCATCGTAGGTCGAATATTTCGCCAAAATTCGAGACTTTAAATCGTTTTTATCTCTTCTCTTCTCTTCATTTTGCAAAAATAGATCGCCAAAAGTTACTAGGACTTTAATTCCTGACTTAACTATCCAATACCAAGCTAAACAAAATGGAATCACCCACCATGAAAAAATGAGCTCTGGTATCAAGTGCTCTTCCCCAAGTAGGACAACGGTCACAAAATTGCATATATTTCCCAAGAAACTTATAAAAAAACCACTGATCTCATATCCACGAATCGAATAGATATTGTGTGCTATCAAAATACTCAAGGTAAGCCACACGATTGATAAGAAGAATTTCTTAATTTGTTTTTTTGTGATGATTGTCTTGTTGATGAAGTTTTCATCTAGTTTGTGCATATAAATCTCTTTCTCATTTTCTCTCTTTTGTAAAAAAACTTTGCAAGTTCTTATCTGCCATTATTTAATGTTTTTTGGATGATTAGACCTGAGATCGACCTGACAATGATGAAGAAGCTTGGAATCAAGATAATCCACCAACTGACAGTGCTGAAATCTGGATATAAGTTTATGTAGGGTTTGTTCCAGACAATTGCTGGATCGACCCCATTGATAAGAGGTTGCCTAAGATCCACTCCCCAAAAAAACAGGCATGAACCTAATGGCATAAGTTTTAGAATCAAAAGAAGTGCTTGCAAAACGTACATATTTAATCCTCGTCAATTTTTGAATGTTTTAGCCAGTGATCCCATCCTAACGACTTGTCTTCTGCGGTCAAGCCTTGGCCTGCCAATAAATAAGCTACGAATAGGTGCTTGTCTTTTGCTGCCTTCAAATCCTTAATGTTCTGGTATATCGCTTCTTGTTTTCTGGCGGCTATTTTCTCTACTTCTACAGCAAAGGAAGAGCCAAGTTCGGTCGTGAACTTGTCTCTTAATCTATGGTAAGGAAGGATGAACTCTCGGTGGCCGGATGATGCCACAAGATTAGCGTATACAAGCGCAAGACAGGGGTTGTTAATATCGTAAATGTACATGGATTTAATCTTGTCGATCGAGGGGGCATATCCCAAAGAGGCTGAAGCTGCAAAATACCTATTCGCTTCCTTAACATCTATGGTTAGTCCACCAATGCCCGTTAAATAGGTCATCCCAATCATGTATAGAGCGGCGCGATCTCCTTCACAGGCATCTGCAACAAGGCTCTCGAATGGTTTATTCTTCCATTTCCCCATCTCTTTTAATTCTTGTTTAGTGAACTCCAATTCAACGGGGCCTTCCTCATGATTGCTTGCAAGGCTGTTCGTCTTTTTGTTGCCAGCAAGCCCTTGGCAGGATGTTCCTATCATGATGATAAGAAGCAATGAACAGATCCATTTTAAATGCTTTGTCATTCTAATCTCGCATGTTTTGATTTAGTAAGTTAAAAGCGTATTTAACTTTGTTTGTTTTGTCAATTATATTAATTATCCTAATTAAACTGTACTCATAATCATTATTTAGTGCTTAGAGTCTGTGGATAAAGGGGTTTTAAACAGGCTAGTCTTTTGTTTTTTTAGGAGAGATCGATAAGCAGTGACTTCTCATAACCGTAAAAAGACAGCTTCCCGTGTAGCATTCGGTAAAATAATAAGATTACAGCGTTATAATTTAAATTTTACTCAGAAAGAGCTGGCAGAGCGATCGTCCCTGCTTCCTACCTATGTGAGTCGGTCGAGCGGGGCGAGCGGAACATAGCTCTTGAAAACATCATTGCTTTAGCAAAAGCCTTAAAATGCTCCCCAAAAGATTTGATGCCGGAATAGAGAGCTTTAGGGTGGAATTTTTTTCTCATACTTGCTAAAGTAACCAGCAATATTTCGATTTTAAGTGACAGTGAGAGGGTGTTGATTATAGCATGAAAGTCCTTGCACCTCAATCATTCGAAGAACTTCTTGGGCTTTTGCAAGAGCGAGCAGATCGATGCTATTTTCGAGGTCAAGCATGTCATCATTGGGCTCTGAACTCTACGCTTGCACGAGAGCTTCGAGGACAAACTGCATATCTTCCACGAGTCTACATACCTAAAGAACCTCTTGAGCAGTGGACAGTCCAAAATTTGTACAGTTATCACGTTCAGATCTTCAGTTGCTGGGAGCCAACAGAAGAGCTGTTAAATCATCTTGCAGACAAAGGAGATCCTTACTTTGAGATTATCCGGCAGGTGCAGCAGGAAAAACTTAGACCTAAAATTCATAACGCTATACCAAATCATCCCACACCTGCCCTAGAGTTTAGCGATAGCATGAACATTGCTCTATTTTTTGGTACAGATGGGATCTCCTGCAAAGAGGAAGATGGGGCTGTTTTCTGCCTTGAGAAGGATGTAACACCTAAAGAAGTTTCTTTCCCCATGGCGCTCAGTCGTATAAGTTTATTTGGAGAGGTTGTGCCGTGCGAAATAATACCTTGTCGTGAGGTCAATGATCTGGGAAATCCAAAGCCAAAAAGACAGGAAGCGATTTATATCTTTCAAAGAGATCTAAGGAATCCGCTCGATCATTATTTTCCAATAGAAAAGATTGTGATACAGCAGTCATTGAAGGTTGAAATCCAGTCTTGGCTAAGAGAGCGAGGTATTACCGCTGAGTACGTGTATGCTCAAGACCTTGTTAGATAAGACAGAAAATTCTCCTAAAGAAAGAGGCAATAAAAACGCCTTTATTACCCAATTTATTTGTCATAAATGAAAGCGCTCTTCTGATTCCTAAATAGCTATGAATATTTATATGGACTTGGCTTGTAATCTGTCTAAATACGTTCTAGCTAATCTTCGAGTTTTTTGTCCTATTACACAACTCGCAAAGCAGCTGAATATTACGTACAGTATTGCTCCCACCCTTTACAAATGGGATGATGTGATCAAACTCCAAGAGTTCTTTACTTCTACATGACACGCATTGTCCTTCATCGCGCCTCCAAACCTCTCTTTTCACTTCAGTAGCAATTTGTCGAGAGTAAGCAGTTTCGTTGCTCTCTTCAGGAATTCCTAAAAATTTCAAATACGAATCTAATATTTCAATAGTTATACAATTGCTAAAACTAGACATGGCAATATAGTTTGAAATGTTTTTTAAAAATGAACCAGCATTAATCTGCGTTGAATTTGTATAACACAATATTTTTTCTAAAGCATCACTTGAAACGCTAATATTAAGCTCTTTCAAAATTTTCAAAATGCAGTCTCTGCTAACTGATTGAAGTTCTTCCCCTTCAATCGTGCAGAAAAAAGCCCCTAACAGCTTTCGAGAAAGAGAAGTAACTGAAGGCGCGCTAGCAACAACCGTGAATTGATTAAGAGAAAGTTGAACGATTCTTGAACTGGCACCGGAATCAATTAATAAATCTACGGTAAAATTCTCCAACGCGTCGATAAAGTATCTAAAAAATTCTTTACCCATTAAATTAGCGTCAGGAACCAAAAGAATATCGCCTTTTTGCAGATTAGTCAGAACTGCTGCCATATCACCATTATTCTCCCAAGAGTCAAGATCTAACTCAGCTAGATTCATGCCTGTTTTTTGAGATATGAACTTTCCAATCTGTTTCACGATTGAATAGTCCTCAGTGAGAACCAACATATGAGGTAACGGTCTTTGATTTTTTTTAGACGAATCAATCAAAAAGTTAATTTTTTCTATACCTTTCATATCTTTTTCTGGTTTTTGAGTAAAAAAATAACAGGTCTTTTTATTCAAAATCAACTAAAATAACCGTGTGCGTTCACGGGGTGATAGTGGGTCTGTTTTTAGAGGCCGCCTGATCTTCACCTAAAAACAGGTGGTGTAGGCCATAGTTAAAGAAACATTTTAACCTGTTTGATGCTGTGGGACACTGGTGGGACAGCATGATGTAAAATTCGTCAACGTAAAACAATATATAATAGTAATTATTTGAATGCAAGTAACTCATTTTAAGTTGATAAGAGTTGAAATAAATTGTTTACAGCTGGATTTTAGCTGACTGTAAATCCCTCGCCTTCGGGCTTCGTGTGTTCGAGTCACACCGCCCCCAATTTGTCTATGAAAATCTACTTAAAATTGCCTTATTACAATTGCTGTTTTATTAGGCTTGAATGGTCTTAAATGGGACAGCACTACTCAATACATTGACTTTTTTCTCTGCTGAAGGCAACATTTTTCTAATGATTTTTAGAGAAACCATAGCCTAACAGCTATTAGACTATTTTCAGGAAGGAAATTTTTTCGATGTCTAAGAAGCAAGAAAAATTGAAAGCTTTAAGAACTGAGAATCCTGCACTTCCAGTCGGTTACGCACAGTTCCTCCATCACCTAAAAGAAAAAATACAATCTGCTCAGCTTAAGGCTGCACTGTCTGTCAATCAGAGGTTGATCAAGCTGTATTGGGAGATTGGTAAAGATATTGCAGAGAAGCAGAAATCAGGTGGCTGGGGCTCGAAGATTATAGAAAGGATCGGTAAAGACCTGCAAAATGAGTTTCCAGATGTTGAGGGTTTTTCTAGGCGTAACTTGTTCAGAATGAGGTCGTTTTATTTAGCATATCAAATAGTGCCACAAGCTGTGGCACAATTAGAATTGCTACCTGTTTTTAGAATTCCTTGGGGCCATAATGCCATTCTTCTAGAACAAGTAAAAGATGTTGAAACCAGGCTCTGGTATGCTCAGCAGGCTATTGAAAATGGCTGGAGTCGGAGCGTATTGAAAATGTGGATTGATTCAAAACTGCATAAACGGCAAGGGAAAGCAATAACGAATTTCAAAGTAAGTTTGCCTGAGACGCAATCTGACATAGCAGAGCAAACAATCAAAGATCCCTATGTTTTTGGTTTTTTCTCATTAACCAAGAAGCATCGGGAGAAGGAATTGGAACAAGGTCTAATGGATCATCTTCAGAAATTTTTAATTGAGTTAGGGGACGGTTTTGCTTTTCTTGGAAGGCAATATCGAATAGAGGTTGAGGGCGAAGACTATCTGATCGACCTGCTTTTTTATCATGTGAAGTTGCATTGTTATTTTATTATAGAGTTGAAAGCTACTGAATTTGATCCTCGAGATGCAGGTCAGATGAATTTTTATCTGTCAGCAGTTGACGATTTGTTGCGCCAACCAGAAGATCAACCTTCAATAGGCATACTGCTTTGTAAGACAAAAAACAAGGTCAAGGTGGAGTATGCTCTTCGGAATTGCAAAAGTCCCATTAGCGTGTCAAGTTATGAAACGAAAATCGTAAAGTCATTGCCAAAGAAATTGAAGTCCAGTTTACCGACGGTTGAGGAGATTGAAGCGGAGTTATCAACCATCAAGAAGATAAATATTTCGCCTACAGTTCAGAGACAAAAAAAGCATCGCAAAAAATGTGTAGTTGCAAATGAGTAAATGTCTTTTATTTTTTATGATGGGAGGACTTGTGAATTTATTCGCTTCTTTGAACCCTAATGGTAGGAGAATTTGAATGATCCCATTAAAAGACTTTTGTAGCAGTGTGATATCGAATGGTTTTGTTCTACCTACCATGCCAATGCAGTACAGTCTTTTGACTTCGATAGCCATTGCCGGTATGAGCCGCTATCTTCCAGCCATTACTCGGTCCAGTTGGGATGACGACGGTCAAAGCTGGTATAAGGGAAGATGGTTTGGAATCAGGTTCACAATTATCCCTCGAATAGCCCTAGAGTATAGTCTCTTATACTTACTGAAAAAGCAAGGTTGTTTCCCTTATTCTGTCAATGAGGCGCTTTTATACTCTGCTTTTTCGCGTGTTGTGATTGGGACATATTTCCTAGAGCCAACAGTTCGTTTCGTTGCTTCATCTATATTATCAAAGGATAATCTTAACTGGTTTGAACGCAAGTTTCTGGACTCAATTGAACAAATCAATTTAATAAAACCTGAACGTTATATATCCAGCTGGGAAAAAAGAGTAATTATCTTATTGCCAATTCTTCCAAAAGGGAATATTTTTATCCCTTTACCGGCTCAAGGTTTGATCTTAATCGGTATTGTTAAGCTCTTTAACGCGCTATTATCTCCCGGTCCTTACAAAATCCCCAACCATTACGCATTTAGGAAGGTATGAAAAAGGTGAAATTTGGTCTTGCTTTTTTTATACCCCAATCGGGCCCAAACCGGCAATATGTGCCGTGCGAGGTATAGTTATCTGTTTGACTAGCAGAGAAATAAACTTAAAATTGATCGATCCTAGAAGGAGCTGTTGTCATCGCTAGTTTTCTCTTTTCACCTAATTTTTTAGGTTAATGATACCCACATGCCTTTACGGATAAGAGACAGGCTTTTTCCATCATAGGTTTCTGCATGCACATCTACTTCTTCTGTTGATATCATCATATCTGTGTGTACATGACTGTCGTTGCAACCAATAGCGGCTAGCTCATCAGCATTCATTTTATCCCCGCCTTCTATACAGTAACGATAAGCAAATCCGATCGCGATATGACAGGCTGCATTTTCGTCATAGAGGATCTCTTCAAAAATACGACCGCTTTGATAAATTGGAGAATCAATGCCCACGAGCGCCACTTCTCCTAATCTTTTTGCGGCTGCATCACTTTGAATGTAGGCGGCAAAAGCGGCTTCTCCTTCGTCCGCTTTAAAATCGACAATATTTCCGTCTACAAAAGTGAGCGTTAAGCCTTTAATCATCGTTCCATGGATGAGGAATGGACGTGTTACTTTTGCTTTTCCTTCAGTGCGCCTGCAATCGGGAGTTGTAAAACACTCCTCAGTGGGGATATTGGCTTCATAATGCACCCCGTGAGGGCCCAGATGTCCGCCTCCCTTAAAAAGGGCTTTTGGGGACAGATAAACCTTGAGATCGGTTCCAGGTCCAGTGAAATGGAGCTTTTCAATTTTTAAGTCTGTCAGGTCTTGAGCGCGCTTTTGTAAAACAGCGTCATGCTTTTTCCAAAGTTTTAGATAATCTGGATGATCGATGCGGCAAATCTTGAATATTTGTTCCCATAATGCTTGACAAGCGTCATCTTCAGATAACTCAGGAAAGACTTTCTTTCCCCATTTCGGAGTGGCGGCAGCGGCGACAGTCCAGTGCACTTTTGATTTACCGATACCTTCTTGGTAATATTTCTGCAGGGTTTGCCTGATATGCAGCTGAATGGAATTCATTTTTCCAGGGTCCAAATCAGCTAAGCAATCAGGCTCTTCACTTCCCACTAATCTCAAAACGGCTCCGTTGGTATCGAGAATCTCATCGAATTTTGTGGGAATGAATTTGGGAACATAATTAAGGTATTTATCATCTTTAGATTCCAATAAACGCTGACGTGTATGCCATGGATCGATCATATCCACATTCACATATTTGGCTCCGCGCTTATAAGCAGCTTCGGTGAGCTTTTGGAGTAGTTTCCGATGAATGACTTCTCCTGTCAGGTTAACAATTTGACCCGGCTGGACATTCAGTCCATGGCAAACGAGTAATTCAGCGTAACGATTTAAGCACGTGTCAAAATCCATACCATTCCTAGTTTTTGAATCGAAGTTATCTCTAATTTTTGGATCATGTTTTTAGCTAATCTCATTGATTTTTGAATTTTCACAACCATCTCAATGCAAAACTTTTAAAGAGTTCAGCTTTTGCATGAGTCTACTCATATGCGGGTCAGTGCGAGGGTAGGGGATCTCTGTAGGCAAAAACCATCGAATTTGATGAAACTCTTGGTTGTCATAATTCAAATTGTCAAAAGCATTTCCTTTGAGTACATACCAGAGGGAGACATCCGTATGGCCTGCTGTTTCTCCAACAGTTTTAGTCACAGTTAAGAAAAGAGGATCCTCCGATAAGAAGTCGGCTCGAATTCCAAGCTCTTCAAGAATTTCTCGTTGGACTGTCTCTTTTGGGTGTTCATTGAGTTCGACATGGCCTCCGGCGGGCAGCCAAAGTCCAGATTTTTTGTGATCTGTAAGAAGCACCTTATTTTGCGCTTGATCTACCAAGATGAAATAAGATACCAGATGGGTATCTGGGGTGGCAGGTTTTGTGATACGAAAAATCTCTGCTCCCGACTCAATCCATTTGTCCACAAACGAGACATGCTCTGTCTCTTGGTCATCAAGAGGTCGGATTGCACGGACAACACGTAGAATTTCTGAGCGAATTGGAGGTTTGAGTCTGTTTTGGACTTTTTGAGTCATTGTCATAATTTGGGAATCGCCTTTTTAGAAAAAATTGTAGTTATAACGGAGAAACTTCTCCAGTCAAAAGTTCTAAATCTGTCCAGTTGCCTCTAAATCGAAAGTCTCAAAGGCAATTAGAAATAATGATCCAAGCAGTAATCGCCTGTAGTTGGCGCGGTTTTTTCATTGTCAGTCACGGAGTAATAGTAAATATCTAGATTGCATTTCTTGAAAACCCATGCATGTGGCACGCTGTCATCAAAAAATACAAGATTGCGATCGGGTATTACTAGATCCTTATTTGCAATTCCATATCGCAATATGGCTACTCCACTCTGTTTTATCAGGGCTACAAGAGGTCTGTCACCATTACTGAAATATCGAGTATGAGTCGAGAACTCTCCGGAAAACTCAGTTCTGTTTTCAGTTGCAAGCAGCTTAATTTTTTGAAAGTGATTGAGAATACTCGTTAAGATTTCGCATTTGAATTCAATTATCATTGGATATTCAACTAGCATCATTAGACCGCATGACAATATTTGCACTTTTTTCTAGGTTTCTTTTTCATGAATGCATTCTAACAAAATATTCATTGAATAATCAACACCTCCCGTAGCCGTGTCAGCAGCGCGAGGGAGCCACTTAGGACTTGGGCTCACCGTCGCTGGATATAGACCGAAAAGATGTAAGGAGATGCTGCTGAGTCTGACATGGAGTTTGTATTAGGCAAAGAACTTTGGATGCCTCCGACAATATATCCGAGGAGAACTGGGGAAGATCCGAGTTTGTCGAGAGAGAAAACGGTGTTTGGAAAAGTGGGCAGATGATCGGCAGGAATAAATTTGGCCGATGCGCCAAACAAAAGCGTGTTTCCTGGGTTGGCAAACTGGGAAAGAATAGTGGGATATTCGCTGGTCATTAAGAATTGTCGGAAGTTGCCATGCGAGTCTATTCTAATGGTAGTGATCTGGTTGATAAATGGAATTTCTGGGTCTGTTTGAAAAATTCCATTGTCGACAAATCCATAACTAAGGCCGCCAAAAAGAACAATGTACATATCGTTGGTTTCTTTGGAAAACAGCCCTGCAAAAGGACATACATAATTATTCATACTTTGTTTAAATGTGCTGGGGCTGGAAGGATTGGGCATGAAAGAAGTGCCATCTGAGTTGATGAAGACGGGAACTGTCCAAACCCCATTCGTTTCCGTGAAAACCCCCGATAAGGCAAGAAAGGAGAAGTTGTAGGATTTACGACCTTTTGAGACGATCGGGACGACATTCAAGTCTCGGCGTCTATAGTTAGAGTCGGTTGGTGGCTGTTTTGCAGCTTGGATGTAGACTTTGTGCCCATTATCGACAATCTTAAAGGGTCTGACTTGATTAGTATAAACGCCATTGGAATTATCGGTATATTCTCCGATGAAGTTTTGGCCAAATGCGAGCAAACAGGGTTGATGGGGGTCGGCTTGAAGCAAGCGTCCTCCCGTCACTTGGAGGAGCGGATGGGAAGTTTGGCGAATATGCTTATCCGCGGAGCTTTTTCCATCAACCCAACGCATGAAGCCCGGGATGTCAATGGCAGTGAGGGTCGATTTTGTACTCAGCTGCCCGCTGGCTGTATCAATCCCATAGCCTCCAATGAGGTAGAGAGTGTTGTTGACCTGATAATATTGCGAGGAAGTGACGGAGAGTGCATCAATATGAGCCTGACTCAAACGAGAGGAAGGATCTAAAAGAGATCGGGACTTAATCGTTTTTTTGTTGGGATCGATCACATAGACAACGGTATTTTGTTGCAGTGGGGGGAAGTTGTTGCTGGGGTTGAAGCCATGTAGACCATTGGTTCTCCCAGCCAGAAGGAGCCATTTACCTTCATAAACGGCATAAGCAAAATCTTGCAATCCGGACGACCCTAGATCATCAGAAGGGAGCTGGAAGTCGGATTGGACAATGGTGATCTGAAAAGGCAATTCATCGGAAGGTGAGATGGGGCTTAAGTCGCTGGTTTGGTTGTCGCAGAATCCTTGGACAGCGACTACCATAAAAAACAGCGCTAGAAATTTCAACATATAAACCTCCCTGGGATAATAAGGATTTTCAGGATACTGAAAAAAATAGTGCGTGTCAAATATTTGCTTTCTTAATTTGAGAGGTTAAGATATTTGTGGATTTTAGGAGGATTTTGAATGGGAGTTGTTAAGCTGGGATTTGCATGTTTGTCATTGGCCGTGTTCTCAACACTGACCGCCGCAAAAACGACTGTTAAACCTACAGAAAGCGAGATATGTCCTCCAAAAAGTTTCGGACATTGCCCCACGTCGATTGTGGGTGGAGATGTGTCCTTAGGTCTCGATTATTTTCGTAGTTTGCCGGATGGAAGCTGGCCTGGTAACTTTGGTGCCTTTGCCAGTCTCAACCTCGCTATCGGTATTCCCAATGAAAAATACGGGTTCGGAGCCCAGGTCGGCGGCAGCTATGGCTACTATGACTGGGATGGAAGAGGATCAAATCCGACCGGTAATACGAAGGCCATGCAGCAGCAAGGGTTTTTAACACTTGGTCTTTTTCGAAAAACACCTCAATGTTCAGGAATCAGCAGCGGGATCGTTTATGATTTTATGTTCAATAAACAGTTCGGTGTTTTTGCTGTAAGTCCCATTGCTCAGCAGCTGAGGGCTCAACTTGGATACTTGTTCAAGGGTGGCAACGAAATTGGTTTTTGGGGTGCCGTTAACACCAACGTATCGCACAGAGAAGCCAGCGAAATTCCTCTCAAGTTCCGGGCCATTTCTCAGGCTAACTTTTTTTGGACTCACTATTTTAAGAACCGATCTCAAATCGAGTTTTGGTTCGGCACGCCTTACCGCCGCGGTCTTATGAATGCCTCTGGCCGGCCAGGCCATTACATCATAGGAGTCCATTTTAAAGCTCCTCTTTCTCGAGCTTTAAGCCTTTTTGGACGGGGAGTTTATATGGCGCCTAGCAGCGGCCCTGCGTTCCAAGAGTCTCGCAATCTCGCAGCCAACGTTTGTTTCGGACTGAACTACTCTTTTGGTGGGTGCAAAGCGGGTGAAAGGCCGTATCTTCCTCTAGCAGATAACAGCAACTTCCTTGTCGATACCAATTTTAATCAGTAGACCTCTTGCGTAATTAAGGTTCTGTCGATTTCCGGGTTCTTTTGAACCGGTTTTTGATTTTTTAAAATTGGGACAGCCGTACTTTAAAACTGATAGCCTAAGCCGATTTCAAAATTGATACCGCTAGATTTAGATCATGGCGTTCAATTGTTTTGGCGAAACCCGAAAAATCCAACGTTTCAAGGGAATAATCAATAAAAATTTTAGGAGAAGATTCTTTTGTAAATAGACAAGCGCGCCACCCCGAAAGACACCTCCTAATCTATATGATAAAAGCATTGCCATTCCCATCCAAAAATAATAGGAGTATGTCCACAGAACTGGTGGGTCGGGAACAATAACAGGAGGTGACCATGTCTGCTCCCAAGCTTATGAGAGCAGCATGCAGCATAAGAAACAGATTAAACAATATGAATTTAATGTTTTTAATATAACCTCCGTTAGGTTCTGATATTGAATAATCAGTTTTTTTGTTTTCAACAAATTTATAAGCTCAAACAAAAAGTAATATATTCCTGGAAGGGCGTGTTGGACAACCTCGTCCACAGCCTATCGGCTAAACTTAAATTTGAAAAATTAATCGTGTGATATATAAGATAAAAAAAAGGTAGATATGTTTCGTTTTATTTTTTGCGCAGTGGTTCTAAGCGGTTTTGCAAGTGCTCGTGCACAAAGGAAACTAAAACCTGTGCTGATGGCAAACAACATTATCGTACGGCTATCCGCCATATTGAAAGCGGCGGTATTGGCTATGAAGATGGCTATACAACTTTGGAAGCATTTTTCGCTTCAGATCCAAATCAATGGAGTGTTACTCCCTTTCTCGATGCCAGAGGTCATGTTTTTAATAACGGGAAATGGGCAGCCAATGCCGGTGCTGGATTACGAGGTCTATGGAAAAATCGAGTTTACGGGATAAACGCTTACTACGACTATAGAAATACAAGACACTTCCACTCAAATCAAGTGGGAGTTGGCCTTGAAACTCTCGGAGAGCTGTTTGATTTTCGGATCAACGGCTATTTTCCTGTCGGGGAAAAGATCAGCGATCCTTATGAGACTGCCTTTAAAACCTTTTCCGGCCATTCCATGATTCTGTCGCAAAAGTATGAATCTGCGATGAAAGGGTCTGACGCTGAATTTGGTTTCCACTTTGGAAAATCTAAATCCTTTGATTTCTATGCGGCAGCGGGTCCTTATTATTTCATAGGGAAAAAGGCTCCCGCCACCTGGGGTGGAAAAGCTAGAATCATGGGCACCTTCAAAGATATTTTAACTCTGGAAATCAGCGACTCATATGACCGAACTTTTCATAATAAATTCCAGGGGCAGGTCTCTTTAGGTTTTTCTTTTGGTCCTAAATCAAAGGTCAAAGAAAAGGGACGCACTTGCAAAGTGGCAAATACGCTAAATGACCGAATGCTGCAGCCGGTTGGAAGACAAGAGATCGTCGTCATCGACAAGGTAAGAAAGAACACCGTTGCTATTGATCCTGCTACAGGACAACCTTTCTTCTTTGTGTTCGTCAATAATACAAGCCATTCTGACGGCACTTACGAAAGTCCTTATCATAGCTTTGCTCAAGCACAAGACAACTCCTTCCCAAGTAACATCATCTACGTATTCCCTGGCGATGGGACAACGACAGGAATGGATTCAGGGATCTTTTTACAACCGAATCAGAAGTTGTGGGGCGCCGGCATTAGCCACTTGCTGCAAACTTCTCAAGGGAAGATTTCCATTCCTGCGCACAGCAGCTCCTCGCCTACCATTACGAATACCAATATCAATACAGATGGCAATGCGATCACCTTGGCGACCAATAACGCCATCAGCGGTATTATCATTACATCTGCATTCAATGATGCCATCTATGGAATCGACCCCCAAAGCCTGGAGGTCTCTTCTTGCACGTTCAAAAACACCACGACTTATGCGATCGAGGCTTCCTTTTCTGGCGATGCCTCTATATCCTTAACGAACAATCAATTTTTGAATAACGTGAACGGGGTTTTTCTGACTCTTAATGGGACATCTTCTGTTGCCTGCTTAGATAATACATTTTCAGGTCAGACTTCTATTTCCAGTGTGCCGCTGGAGATAGCAGCAAACAGCAATATCCTTGATCTTCGTATCGAAAATAACGTCTTTGACAGCAATACAACCGGGAGCGTCCGGCTTGACTTCAATAACGTCATTAATGCCGATATCACCCTGCTTAACAATACGATTACCAATAACGGAACGGGATCTCAGGCAAGTTTAGGATCGAGCCTTGTTATCATTTCAAGCGGAACGACTAATCAGTGCTCCATCGCAATGAGAGGCAACACATTTGCTGGAAATGCATCCAATGCTCTTTACATGCATACGGGTGGCGCTATTACAACTCTTGAAACCACGGTATCTGAAAACACGATGTCGAATAATGGAGGCTCGGGTCTCATTTTTGCAACTCCCGTGGATAACTTCACGCTCGTTGCAACAGACAACACGATTGTGGGGGGCAACGATAACGGAATCGCAATAATAAGCACTGGACTTACTTCAACCGGCACTATAACAATTAACAAAAACATCATTACAGATATTGGAAACGCTTCAAATGGAATTGCCATAAACCAAGACTTCTCAACTCTTAGTCTAACAATACAAAATAACGAAATTTATAGATGCGAAGGGACAGGAATTCTCAGCTATGCTCCTACTGGAATAGATAACCTGACATTGAATGTTTCAGGGAATACAATCAACAATTGCCAAAATATGTCATCAAATGCTGCCCCAGGCCTAGATATAGAACAATTTACAAGCCTTATGGGTTCTGTCACCAATAATACCCTCTCTGACAATACAGGTGTTGCCGTATTTACTGGTTCTACCTTATCGAGTCCGACAGCGTGCCTCACTCTTACAGGCAATAACAGCAGTACTGATTACCTTCTAACCAATCCGGCAGATGGACTCTTCAACTTAAGCCCTTGCAACGTAAATGCTGTTAATGTAGGCGTAATCAACACGTCGGGTGTCATCAATTTTGTTCAGTCCTGCTCAGATCTCATCCCTTGCGGTCCGTAAACGATGCATTCTCTCCCAACTTGAGAGGCATTTGATATCGTGGTATCCAAAACCGCAGCATCCGCCAATAAATTTTAACTCATATTTACAGCCTACCTCAAAAATCTTCTTCAAAGAGTCGGTTTTTTTGGGCTCTAGCAGCTCCGTTTCTGTTTCATAAGAGGAGGGGTTTGCATCCCATGAATTTGGATAAAAGCCGATGAAGCGTTTGATCAGATTTTTATTTTCAAAGGATTCAATCATATGATCGAAGGCATACGGTGAGCAGCAATTTAATGAAAACCCTTCTACAAAGCCCAGTGTTTCACGGTCAATGCATGAAATCGCAGATTCAACCGTTTTTCCATTTAACAAACGTCCCTTGCGATCTACGATGAAACTAATGATCAAAGGCAGATTTAATGACTGCGCTGCTTTGCTGATCCCTAAGGCCTCTTGATCTGTTCCAATCGTCTCATGCAAAATCACTACATCGCAGCTCGATAGCCCAAAGGAGTTGACCACCTCCATGCAGAGTTCGTATTGCTGTTTAGCAAAAAAGTAGGCTTCTGTAGCATCCGGAGCAAGCTCTGGCTGGTAGCAATCACTGGCGGGGCCCAGGCAAAGGGCGATCCGTTCCAAGTTTTTTTCTCCTAAAGCTGCTAAAAGAGCCTTCAAATTTAGGCTTAACATTTCTTTGTAGAGTTCAATAAATCCCTTTTTGAGCAAAGACCTTAGAAAGAATGCGTTAACTGTTGGCATTGTCGCCCCAGCATCCACATAACCTCTTCCTATTAACTCGACTGCTGTCTGATATAAATGCTGCCCATGGCGTTTGATTGCTAATGGGTCGGAAGAGATCCCTAAAGTGGATAAAACGCTCCCGTAAGGACCAAATAAAATTTTCATAATACTCCTAAGTTTTTTTGTAGATCATTGAAAATGAGCGCTTAGGAGCAAAGACAGGACGCGCCTAAGCGCGTCGCATGGACATAGAAAATTTAGAAGTGTTTATAAAAGACATGGTTAATCCCTTATCCGTTGGTCGGTATTATACCAGATACATTAGATTCTTCCAATCAGAGCATGAAATCAATACCAAATACGAAGAGGTTATTATAAATTCCGCCAAATGCAGCATTCCAATCAGCTGTGGAAACATGATTTGGGAAAGCTGGTGTTCGTTGCGTATCGCCGAAGGTGTAGGTGGTTGCTGAAAAGAAGAGAAATCGATATTCAGCAAAAAACCGTATAAGTTTGTAGGGACTGTAACGAAGTCCAGCCTTTATCTGCGCTGCAAAATTCCAATTAAATGAGTTAGGGTTCGAATTAAAGTGATTAAGTCCCGTCTCTGGAGGGGCTATTTGTAGCGCCTGTGCGTTACGTATTGATACAATTCCGGCTCCTAGTCCGGCACCCACATAAGGAGTAATGTATTTGTTGGTCACGGCGAAGGTTCCATTGGCCAAAACGACTCCAGTACGCATTGGGAAAGTATCCATAAAATCGTGGAAGTCCAATAAATCGGTAGGATTCGTAAGGTTGACCTTTTTAGTTTGTGAGAAATAAAAACCCTCAAGTTCTACCCCGGGAGTCAGGCTCCAATTAGACGGCTCTTTTTTCAGCCATTCATATCCAAAATGCAAACCGCCTAATCCATATCCATTTCTCTTAGTAGTTCCCATAGCTTTTACGACTAGCGCATGCCCCACTGCAGAATTGGAGTCGTAAAATGCTATTCCATTTTGAGTCACATAAAAACTGTTAGATCCCCAGCCTCCAAACCCACCCAGATAGAATCCGGTTAAGTTAGATTTGCATTCGTTTTGCGTGCTGGTTTCTGATGAAGCGGGTTGAGATTTTTTCGTACCATATGCATATCCTGGCGCTGTCCACCCAAGAGCTCCGATTAACGCTGCGCTGATCCATATTTTTCTACATTGAACCATAATCTACCCCTACAAAGATTTGATTTTTGTGTAACGGATCAAATAATTAGTATCAATTGTATTCTTCGATGCAACCCTCTCTTCAAATCCTTTCTCAGTAAACAGATGAGGTGGTGATAGGAAATAGATTCAATCCGTTCCCATATATTTAAGTTGGATTTAGACCGCTGGCTTTATCGCGAATCGCTTCAAGTAGAGCCATATCCTCAGCATCTGCACGTAATCGTTCTTCCTGGCGTTGTTTTTGGCTAAACTTGGAATAACGCTCAAGAGCTAATTGCTCTGCCACTTGGGATGAAATTTTTCCCGCATGATCAAGAAGATCTCTTTCATTGAAGGCAAGAAATGTATCGAGTTTCTCTTCCCATTCTCGCATGGTCATAGTTTTCCGACGTCTTGCCTGCGATTCAGCATAATCTAAATACATCACGACAATTTCATTGAGTTCCTCGAGTTCGGATTGATCGAGATAGTTTTTTGCGATGGTTACATCCTGTTGTCGAATGCGAGGGCCGCTCCAGCTTTTAAGACCCATCGTTGGTAGCTCGGGATCTGCTCGCTGAGAAATCAACTCGGCAGCAGTTTTGTGTGTCGTAGCCCAGAGCATTTTGTTCTGTACTTTCTTGAAAAATAGCTGAGCCTCATCGCTTTTTGCATCGTAATCAACAGCTGTTGCGTAGATATCTCTAACCTTTTGATAAAATCGTTTTTCCGAGGCCCGAATCTCGCGAATTCGCTCTAACCACTCGTCAAAATAGTCTAGTCCACCGGGTTCTTTCAAGCGGGCGTCGTCCATGACGAACCCTTTGATCAGATACTCTTGAAGGTGAGTCGTTGCCCATCTGCGGAATTGAGTGCCTCGAGGGGACCTAACGCGATAGCCTATGGCAAGAATTGCGCTGAGACTATACAACTTGAACGAGCGTTGAATGGTTCTTCTTCCCTCGGATTGAACTTGTAAGGATTCCTTACAAGTTGCAGTTGCATCCAGCTCGTTTTCTGCGTAAATCGCTCGTAGATGGCTAGTTATGTTTTGGGGAGTGGTTTGAAATAGTTCAGCAATTTCTGCTTGTGTTAACCAAACGGTTCCATCCTGTGTTCTAAGTTGAACAGAGGATGTCCCATCTTCAGTCGTATAAAGAATAACTTCTCCCTTGAACATTAGAAGAATCTCCTGAAGTTAATTTTTAAAAAAGGGTAGCTGGAATCAAGAAACTTTTCCAATGAAAAATAACGTCCTAACTCTAGCGGTTCTGAGGGCCATCGAGTTAGGACCTGCTATTAGAAAGTAACGCCGAAGCTTACGTTAACGCCTGTGAAAAGGTACGAGTTGCCTGGCAGTCCCAGGGCAAGGCCCGTTGTGGTTTTAGCCGTGCTGCGGCCGTCGTGCCAATTTTCGAAAAAAGGAGAGACGATCAGGACATACCGTTCTCTACAAAGTGACATTGTAAAGGGAACTTCTACAAAGAAATTGTTCAGTTTGCGTTTCAGACCCCACTGCGCTCCGGATAGGGGACTCAGCCGCACTGTGGTATAGACTTGAGGCATCCACTGAAAATTACAGCCCCAGGTAAAGATGGAATTGACTCTATTTTCAAAGAGGAATCCTACCGGCACGTAGAATTCTGTATAGTCCATTTTTAGAGAAGCTGAATTTGCGCTGACTGTTTCACCTAAATAGCGAACGCCGGCTCCCGTAAATAATGTTAATGCATTATCGCCGATTCTCTTTTTTCCAAAAGTGTATCCAATGCGCTCCTGGCCATTGTAGTCTTGCAGCTTTCGATGTGTAGAGCTGTTTTTCGTCGTTCCCATACGCCAGCTGAAAGCGACTCCGGTATAAACCGAGTCTTGAGGCCGGTATTCATAAAGCGCTCTTGCTCCGCCCATATTCCCTTTTGTCCTGTGACTACCCTTGGGCTTTATCCAGGCATAGGAGTAATTGCCGCCGACTTGAATTCGGTTGTTATCAGGTTTATGGCAATGAGTTTTCTCGGCCTTGTCTTGGGCCTGAACTTTTTTCATTTGGCTGCTTCCATATGCAATTTCATGGGGGTTGAACGTTTCAACCTCTGGCGGAATATTGGATTCATCTGCGAAGAGCGCCAGACTAGAGAGCATTAAGAACATTCCGTTATATAATTTCATAAAAATTCCTTGTTTACTCAAATTTGCACTTTATGCAGACTCTAATAAATAAAACTAGAATTTGTCTAGAAAAAAGGACACACGATGAGACGTTACATTTGGCTTATCTTCTTCTGTCAGGGACTTTTCGCAGGAGGAATTTTCGATTCGCAATCTGCACTGGGAGATTATGTAACAGCCACAGAGGCTTTCAATGAAGAATATGTCGCAGAGCAAGTCCTCATCAATACAGCAGTAGGTCTGGGAGCTCCCGTCTCTCCTTTCAACCCTCCTGCGCTTCCCAAGCCTCCTGCTGATCCTCCAGCCCCTACTCCCATGGCCGGTTATTTGCCGATTGTGCTGGTCAATAGCAGCGGTTTTGCCGACACAGAAGTCTATATCACCATCATTGGAGCCAAGGTTATAGGCACGACGGCTCAAACACAGAAAATGTACATGACGTTCAATTCTTCCGGGGTTGGTTCCTATACGCTGGTCCCCGGCGGCAGCGGCTCGGTCCCCAATATCCAGCTAAGCACCGTCAATACGACTCCCATCGCGCCGCATACCTATGTGCTCTACGTTCCAGCGAATAATGCGGGATCTAATGGCATCTCGGGAGCAAGGATCTATTTTCAGATCAATAATAGCACGGATCTCATCACCTATAGCGGCGGCGCTTTGACAGAGCCTTCTGTTTTAAATCAGTCGCTGGCACCTTATACCATCTCTTTTGATAAGTATGAATTTGCCTATATCCCTCTGGGCAGTCCTCAAATTGCGGCGGATGGGACAGCCGTTGACTTTTTCTGCCTTCCGCTCTACGGCTTTCTTTCAACACCCGATTCTGGTTCGCCAAACCATTCCGGACTCTATGAATCTCAAAGTTTTATCATGAAGACTGTTGTTCCGTATTTCTTTAACAATAAGTGTACCGGCAGCTTTAAATCGGCGATTTTGGCGCAGTGGAATAACCTACTTTCTCCGTCTACATCTAGCCCGATCAGGATTCTCTCTCCAGGATCTGCAATGAGTGTCGGCACTTCCAGCTCGTTCCCCAACAAGTTTGATCCGAACTACTTTGACAATGCCGGCGCTTACGGATTTAGCTTAATCCAATATCTATGGTCAGGCTCAAGTGCGTATTATAAAACAAACGGCCTCTATTTTGGGATTCCGGCCTCAGGCCTCTATCCACAACCGGGGACTTGTTCGTCTAATGGAGCGTCAGGCGTCTATACTGCCAGCATCAATGGAAGCAATGTCATGAATTTTTGTCCCTCGTTCACAACAGAGTCGCAATCTTATTTTCCCGCGCCAAGCACGGCCAATGGATCGGCTCCTTCTCCAACAAATGGACCGACCTCCTATCTGATTTTTGCATCGCAAAATCTGAATTCATCCTTTGCTGCCAACCTTCAGGGAAATCAGGTGAGCAAGCTCTTTGAAGAGGCGATAATTGCAGGTCTTCTGCCGGCGACTTTTTCACCCTCGAATCCTCTGAGCAACAGCTATCTTTCCGCCAACTCAGGCAGCTATTACAACAATAGTGCCCGTTTGCCGGCCAGCGCTGGAGGGCCTTGGTATAGCCTTTACTCTGAGGCGATTCACTATTGCGGGCCTATTTATGCCTACGGATTCGATGAGCCTCTCTACCCGAATGTCCTGATGCAGTGCACGACGCCGACATCCGGTACCTATATTGGCATCACAATCGGCACTTGCGATTTAGTGCCTTGAGTTCAGTCTTGCGCTCTGTCAAAAAAATATTGCTGACAGACCATTGTATAAATCATCGCTTTTACCGGTGGATGCATTTTCTTCGCAAATTGCCTAATCTATTTCGATTCAAAATAACACGATTGGAGACTATTAAAAAATTTGTAAGTGTCTCGTTACTAGCCATTTAAGATTAAATAATTTATTGACAAAGTTGGAATATTATGTTATAATTATTAAAGAATAGTAAAGAGGCAGCAAATGGCACATAATATTGATGTTTTAAGGGCGAGCAGCCTAAATAGGGAGAGTACTACTGGTCAATGGGATCTTCCAAACCCCGTTTCAGAAGTGGCCCAGCGCGTGCTTCAAGAAGCCTCCTTGCGTGAAAAGCCCCTTCTCCTTCTAGACAAGAGATTTGCTCATTTTGATTGGGAGAAGATGAAACCGACCGAAAAAGGAGCCTATCTCAGTTGTATCGGGTCGATCCTGTCTACTGGAGCTCAAAATGCACCGGAAGTCAGCACGGCAACCGAGCAAATGAGTTCTCATCTGTGGAGGTATGTTGGTAGTAAAGAGGGGATTGGCGAGTATCACTTGAGAGATGAATACGATTCCACGAAAACAGAGGGGGCAGAAAAGGCAATTGAGCAGAAACAACAAGAGATTAGCCCGGCAGTCGAAGTTCTCCCTAAAAATGCCAAACACTTTTTCGATACTGAATTTGCGGATAGAATTATTTTAGATCCAACGTTTAATCCTGATAAGAAGGAAATATCGCTGCGGGATGCCTATAAAAGATACGGGTTAGAACTGTTTCGCTTTGCCCCCGAGTTATTCCATGGTGCCTTAATGAGTTTAGTTTATGAAGAACTCGGGTTTAGAGTCCAACAAGGCAGTGATGGGAAGATTCTGTTTCTACCCGATGTCAAGACATTTATGACGCGCTGGGCAAATTTGCAGCAGAAAAATCCAGGTCTTGAAGATTTCACTGTGTTGGTGATGTCTGGCATCGCACCCGACGAAATATTTCTGAGAGCCTATTTCATTTACACCGCCCTTTTATCGGTGGATAAGGAGTTTGTGCATGACATGACCAGTCACATTGCAAGACTCATTCTCTTCCTTGTCATGTCACTGGTAGAAGGGAAAATTTTTGAGGAGTATAAGCATAAGGTCGATCGTGATCTTTTTGCTCTGTACAAGCTGATCTATAGTGCTGAGCATCACCAAAGCCTGTTGGACCAAAATTTTCTCCTCACCGCTACGGAGCTATCAATGTTGAAGATGTCGCTTGGTGCGTTGGCTGATTTTATATGGGCGCAAAGCAAACCAACGGATATTTCAGAGCGTGCAAAGGCGTTTGTGCGCTGCAATTTGCGAAGCACGGATTTTATTCGTGCAGCAACAGAGGCATTTGGCTCGGAGAATCTCCGGCGTCTTGAACTTGTCTGGGATAAACTGGAACTTGCCACAGCTCCGTTGTATGGGCCTCCGAATAAACTAGACCCTAAGAGCGTTGAACAACTCTTTATTGAAAGTCCAAATCTCACAGCTGTTGCCGACTCCGAAAATTTGTATTTTAGAGACTTAACTCTTCCTTACAGTCTGCAGGAGCAGGGTAATGGCTATAAACTGGTGGTCAATAGCCACGGCCATCTCATCGAGAAAGATTTAGGCAAACAACGAGTGATACCCCCAGAAATTTTAAGGGAAATATCCAAGAAAGTATCCAGCCAGGCCTGCACGATTCTTTAAAAATCTTTATCCAAAAGCATGTTTTGGGATTAATTCATTAATGATATTATCAATCTCCCTGGGTTGAGCTACCATAGCGAGATTTTGCATCCCTCTAAGCGAGCACCAGAGAACACTGCCTCTTAATGTTTTAGAGATCTTTGGGGAAAAACTTATGCGCATTGCATTTGCTGGCACACATTATTCAGGGAAGACGGCCCTTATTCAAGCGCTCCTGGAGAAAATGCCTGAGTATGAAAGTTTCGAGGAACCGTATTGGATATTAGCCGAATTAGGCCGTCATTTTGCTTATCCTCCATCCATTGAAGAATTTGAAGATCAGCTTGACTTTTCGATCAAGTTGATCAAAGAAAGCCCGCCAAATTCTTTGTTCGATCGCTCGCCTCTAGATTTTCTGGCGTATGCATGGGCCGTTGCAGAGATGAATTCGGAAGAATTTGACAGCGAGGCATGGGAATCCAAAATTGAAAAGATAGTGCCTTCTCTAGATTTGATCGTTTACGTGCCGCTGGAGCATCCTGACCGTATTCGAATTCCTGCCTCCCAGGACAAAGAATTTAGAAAATTAGTGGATGAGAAACTGCGAGAACTTATTATGGTCGATTCTCATGAGATTGTGAATACCAAAGTGGTGGAAGTTACAGGCTCGATAAATGAAAGAATTAGCAAGATTTCCCCATTTTTATTGGATATGGAAAAGTAACAGACATGCCCCAGTATGCCAAGCTCATAGATAAAATTCGTTCTCTGATGGCTGGACGTACAAAGCCGCTTCTCATAGCTCTGGACGGTCGAAGCGGGGTCGGTAAGTCGACGATGGCTCAAGCAATAACTCAGGAAATCGGTGGAATCGTCGTGGTAGGCGATGATTTTTTTGCAGGCGGCCCAGATTCTGAATGGGACTTGCGGAGTACTGAGGCGAAAGTAGCTGATTGTATAGACTGGAGGCGCCTGCGTAAAGAGGCTCTCGAGCCTCTGCTTGCTGGCAGGCCAGCTTCTTGGCATCCTTTCAACTTTATTTCGGGTTTTGGCTTATCTAAAGAGGTGATAGAGCGCAAACCGGCTGCTGTCATCATTTTAGACGGGGCTTATTCATGTCGTCCTGAATTAGCAGATATCGTGGACCTTTCAGTACTTATAGAGATGACTGATGACAAGTTGCGGCGTAAGCGTCTGCTTGCTCGAGAAGGTCATGATTTTATGACAGAGTGGCATAAACGGTGGGATGCTGCTGAAGATCACTATTTTTCACAGGTGGCCCCTCGTGCAGCGTTTGATCTGATTATTACGATTTAAGCAAGCAGCTACACAATCTCACGTGTGGGGCAGATGACGATTTCCCGTATGCAAACGTTTTGCGGCTGCTGATGGGCAAAAAGAATCGCTCTTGCAATGTCTTCAGGCTGTAAATTTTCATGCGGTTTTCTGTTATAGGAGCCGTGGCTTGCTTTGATTTCGTCGGAAGCTGCATTTTCCAGGATGTCGGTTTTTACATTGCCGGGTGCGATTGTTACGAGGCGTACATTGTGATCGGCGACTTCTTCTCGAATGCTTTCTGTCAGGGAATGAACGGCAAATTTCGTGGCGCAGTAAACGGCATGCGTAGGGAAGGTCTTTCTACCACCAATAGAGCTGATGTTGATGATAGTTCCCGTTTTTCTTTTGATCATATTTTGCAGAACCAGATGAGTGCCATTCAGAACTCCTAAAATATTGACGTCCAGCATCTTTTTCCACTCTTCGGGATCTTGCTTATGAGCTAAGTTGATGAACAAGACGCCGGCGTTATTGATGAGGCACTCTGTTTCGCCGAATTTCTTTTCAGCTTTTTTGATTGCGGCTTTGAAGCCTGCAAGATCGGTGACATCTACTTCTTCACACAGCGTGTTTGGCAGCTTGAGGGCTTTTAGAAGGGATAGCCGCCTTGCAACTAGAAGCAGGGGGTATCCCGCTTTAGAAAACTGAATGGCTGTTTCTTTTCCAATACCTGCGCTAGCACCGGTAATGACGACTAATCCTTTTTTCATAGGGCATTGAATTATATCAAAGAAATGCATTTATCTAAACCGCTTTGGTCAGTAGAATCTCATGGCCAAGTAGGGGATTTCGTATGGATAATCGGATCGCTTTGTATCAAGAGAGGCTCAAGCTGCAAAACGCTGATTTTGTGCGCATCGAGCATGACGATGCCATGGTTGCAATTGTCTATAGGGTTACGAAGCCGGATGGGACGCAGCTCATTTTAAAAATCAGCACGCGCGATGAGGATTACTGGCGCGAGGTCTATTTTTTGAACTACTTTGCGGATAAGCTGCCGGTGCCGCGCATTGTGAAGGCTTTAGAGCCTCAAGGTGATGTTCATGGCGCTATTTTGATGGAATGCCTGCCTGGTGTGGTTTTGAAGGCTGCAGAGCTTACGGATGCGCTGAGCTTTGAAATTGGCTTGCAGCTGGCGAAGATCCATTTAAATGCTGCGGCAGGCTATGGCGACCTTACGGATCCTGAGAGTTTAACTTCTGATCCTCGTGTTTATTTTACTCTGAAGTTTGAAGAGGGGATTGAGGAGTGCCGGCATCATCTACCAAAAGGGCTGATTGAGAAGTGCCTTAAATATTACGACACACATATCGATCTTTTGTCTTCTGTTGATGGGCCCTGCATCATCCACCGTGATTTCAGGCCCGGCAATGTGATTGTTCAGAGCGGCAAGCTTCAAGGGATTATTGATTGGGCCGGCGGGCGCGGCAGCTTTACCGAAGAGGATTTTTGTCCTTTGGAGCACTGGGAATGGTCTATGAATTCAGAGAGCAAAAAATCATTTATGGCAGGCTATAGAGCGATTAGACCGGTTCCGGATTACAGTGCCATCATGCCGCTTTTGCGGCTCAGCAGAGCTCTGAATGTTATCGGCTTTACGGTCAAACGCGGAACATGGAACAGTAGTTTTGCAAGCGTGTATCAATTCAACCGTCGGTTTCTTGATGCGTTTTTTTAGCGGTTTGGCCTAATATCTTAGAGAAAAGTAGGGATCATGGCTTTCGTAGCAAAACTTCAAAGTAATTTAAGCGCGTTTTATAATGCGGCCTCTCGATACACTTCTTCGGGGTATAACTGGGTGAAGAGCAGCGGCAGTCACGTCTACTCCAAAATGCCGGCTGTCAGTCCCGCTATCAAGAGCCGCGTTTCCAATGCATTGAGTACCGGGACGAGTTTTGTAGCAAGAAATAATGAAGCTTTAATCTGCGGCGCTCTTGTCGTGACTGCAGGTGCTGTAGCGTATTATATTTGGAAAAACACTCCACAAAAACTTGATGTCAAAATGGAGACAATAAAGACTTCGGTTCGATTGACGTTTGGTGTTCCAAAAGGTAAGCCTAAACCGCTCGATATTGCCCTTACTTTTGTTATCGATATAAGCGGTAGTATGGGGTATGCGGAGGATAAGGATGCAAGTAAGACGCGGGCTATGGCTGTGCATAGAGCTCTGAACACTTTAGTAGACGATGCTCTTCTAATGGTCAATGGACCCAGGAAAGCTAAAGTCTGCATATCCATTATTAGTTTTGATACTAATGCATCAGTAGTCACTCCTATGACAAAGCTTGATTCTACAACCATTAAAAACGTAAAAGCACAAATACAAAAACTTGTACCTAACGGTGGGGGTACAAATATTCTGAATGGATTAACGTGTGCTACCCAAGAATTAGCGAATGCTGCATCTATTGGCGCATCTCATTCTGTCATACTTCTGTCGGACGGTGAGGATAATGAAACTAATGATCGAACCATAATACCTATTCACGCAGCTATTGCTCAGGCGTCGGCAAAATTGTTTGCGGTTGGAATAGGCGAAGCGCACAAACAAAATGGGAATAAAGTCAAATTAGTCGCCGGATTTAAAGGGAAATACATCGATACAACGGATAAAGGGCATAGTATCGAAAAGGCTGTCGCTGAGATTTATGAAAGTGCGATGAGTTCCTTTCAAGAGGTGGTATTGACTTCTTCCCTTCCAGGGACTGTTTGGTCAGTCGTTGGATCAACAAATGTTGAAGAAGGCGGCGTGGTAAAGTGCAAATTGGGATCACAGGAAGAGGGAAAAACTATTTCGAAGATTATTGAGATTAACTGGGAAAAACTAAAAGCAGACGATCGAATAGATCCTAAATTCACTTTGCATTACACCGATTCTTATGGCAGGCCGGGACAAATGGACTGCGTGCCATCTATTTACTAACCCGCTACGCAAATAGGTTACAAAGAGCGCTAGCGAGGCAAAGCGCAATTGATTCGCCGCATGCCGGACAGTGTTCATGACCACGGCAGGCATGCGGGGAATCGATTGCGCAAAGCCGCAGCAAGCAATTTGTAACCTATTTGCGTAGCGGGTTAGGAGCCGCGTCTTTTGAAGAACTGGATTTCCCGTTCGTGTTTGACGGCGGCGGCGCGTGTTGTAAAGGTTCCCAGGTTGCGGCGTTTGCCGGTTTTTGGGTTGACTTTGCGGGAGTAGAGGCGGTAGGTGCCATCGGGTAGTTTTCGTATCATGAATCCCTCCTTAATATGCTCAATTTTGCTTTTGAAGTCTAAGTCTCTGAATGATGAAGAGAGGAATGAAAATCAGGCAGCCCCAAATTGAAACAGGTCCAAATTGAAGCACCATGTGAAGAAATATGCAGCCTTCAGCTAAATAGACTGTTCGATGCAGGGACTTCCATTTAGGATGGGTCATTTTTTTAATCGAATAATCATTGCTTGTCAGTGTAAGTAATAGAAAAATAAACAGAGCGATGAGTCCTGGGATAATGACCGGATGGAGAAAGTAGATCCAGGGCAGTTGTCCGGTTTTTATGTTCTCTTTTACAAAAAATGCAAATACATGGAAGACGGCATAGAAAAATACGGACAGGCCGATTTCTCTTTTTCGGCGGTTTAAGAAATTGAAGAGCCGAATCGATGGAAAGTTTTTGTGCAGAGGAGCTACGACAAGGCTGATGGCAAGCAGCGCTGCTGCCGTATAACCGCTGATGGCGATGCTTTTGCTCCAGAACTTTTTGGCATGGAAAGCCTGAAAAATAATAAGCCAAGACGGAATGCTGCAGAGCAGCCATACGAATGTTTTATTTTTGAACAAATTCATCCAATGAGAATACCGATTAATTGTTCAGGTTGTCAATTTTTTCAAAGCAGCGGGCCAGGATTTCAACCTGGGAGGGGTCAAGGCCGAGTGTTAACCTGATTGTTGTGTTATCTTCTGAGAACAGCATCGTGAAGTTGGGATGGTAGAACCCGACGCTGGGGCGGTAGAAGACGGGGTGTCCTCCTTCGAGGCATCCCAGGCTCAGGCAAGCTCCGGCAAGGATCGGCCCTTTGATTTGGTGCAGGTGGCCCGAGATCTTGATGTCGAGAAATCCAATGTCTGCATCGGGGTCTACCGGCATGATCCGGTAGCGGGAATTTTTATCAAAAAGTCGCGCAGGCACTTGATCAAGCAGCGCCCGGGTGTTGTCAAAGATCTGTTTGCGGTAAAGCTCGAGCTGGGGGGCCGCATGCTGGTAGGCGAGGCAAAACCAATTGAGGCTGAGCCGGTCTGCCTGAAGAACCGGATCGGTCGAAAGAGAGTCAAACGGCGCCCATTTTAAGTCTGGGCTGTGGACCATGAAGAACGGCGCCCCGCAATAGTTATCCATCCCGAATAGGTCAAATTTAAGTCCGCTTCGATACGAGATGATATTGAGAATTCCTGACGCGATCTCTTTTTGAAATTCATCAAACAGTGTGCCTATCCGTGGAGAATCAATGTAATCAAAGGTGCTGTCAATGGCAACGGTTAAAGGCCTTCCATGCCTGCCGCTGAGAGATTTGCGCAGCGCTTCAGCAATCCTTTCGACGCGATATTCGGTGGGTTTTAGATCGATTCTTTTTAAGGCGGGGTTGAACTGGGCTATGATTAGGTCTGCTTCTTTGAAATCGTCTTCAGAGGCTTCCATGATGGGTTTTGCGTTGGAGGTCTTTTCAGCGATATGAATGCACTCAAAGTAGGTATTTTCTCCGTAAAGCACATTGAGGCGTCCTCCGGCCATTTTTTGGGCGGCTTTAAAGATGCCTGCGATGCTTGTCATCCCGGCTGAATGTAAGCTGCATGTGGTAAGATGTTTTAGATCTGCGGGGATGCATGTTAAAAGCGAGCGATAGATGCCAGGGAAATCTTGCGGGGTATAAGGCGAGCAGACTTCAAGCAGCGATGTGAGGCTAGCATGGATCTGCTCCAAATGGCAGGCCGTCTCGAAGAAGGAGAGGCTGCTATCTTTTTCAAGGAGGTTCAGTTCGTCTTTTATTTTTTCAAAAGAGAGGTGCACGACGGAAGATTTTGTCGAAGAGGCGTTTATTTCATTCCATTTTTCTGAAGGGATATTTGCCATGAGGCCTTGAAGAGTGTTCAATGTGCCCTGCATCATCACAGTATTGCGGTGATTAAAAGAGTTCAAGCGGGAGAGAAATGTCTTTTTTGAATAAGCATCGATGGGAGCGCACGGTCTCTCATGGGAAATAGTGGATGCGGGAGGGCAGCGGTCCAGCTCGATTCGATTGGCGGTAAGGCCGCAAGTGGAGATCCATTTTAATAGAAATTGCTCGTCCCGCCTGATCTTATGCCTGGATGAAGTTGCCAGTGGAAGCAAGCGGAGGCCTCCGATTGCTTCTTGCGAAAGTCTTTGGACGAAAATTACTTTCTTCAAGTTCAGGCGGTTTTTTTTAGCGAGGCGGGTGTGCCCGGCCTGAAAGGCTTCCCAGGACTTTACTCGCAAAACATCCGTCAGATCGACAACAACCTTAGAGTTTGCAGACTTGATTTTTTGTGCCAATTTTTTAGCGGTTGTTTTGGTTTTTTCAGAACAGGGAATATGTAGATAAGAGGGGAGATAATCATGAAGATCTGCAGGGCGGGTTAAAATCAGCGGGAAATGCTCGGGATGAGGCAGCATTTTTTTCCAGGCGTCAACCCTTTTTTGGTAGGTTTGAGAGAGTTTGATCCATGGGTTTCTTGCATAGTGGCTGGTCGATTCGGGATGCACTTGCATAGAGATCCCAAAAGCGGGGAAGGTCCAATCCACAAGCACCGAGAAGAATCCGGTCGACTTGGCAAGCCATCTGTTTTCCAGGAAAAGTAGCAGTTTTTTTTCCTCATCGGTGGAAGCGGGGATTTGGGAAAGATGATGCTGGTTGAAGTGCCACGACTCTTGTGAAGGAGAGGTTCCAATCGAGGGGTCTTGATGGAGATAACTCAAAAGATGGTGCGCTGCCGAGCCGCTTAAGCTGCTCAAAAAGAGGCATTCTTCTCGAGTGGCAAGGTTGGCCAACCATCCTGCTCTGGCCAAAAATGACATAGTTTTAAACCCTGCACCTGCGCCTAGATAAACGGCTTTTACGGAGCTTTTTTGAATGAAGGTCTGGATTTTTTCATACGACTGCGGTTTGCAGATTGCCACCGTGCCTATGGAAATGGGGAGCAAAATCAACATCACGACAAGTGATCGAGGCAGCTTCCAGCGGCGGATAGTTGTTAAATCAAAGTATTTCATCCCAACCCGTGAAATAACAAATTATTATCAGGGAGTCAATACATAATAAAAATTATTTTAAACATCTGACTATTAACGTGTTACGAGTTAATTGTATTTGATTTAATTTAGTTTTAAATAATAATAAAATTTATTTGAAAATAATACAAAATTAGCTATATTAGAAATAGGTGTGGGTTAATGCGTTTAACCTGCTCCGAGCCAATAAATCAATTAAGAGGATATTATGAAAGCATGGAACCCAAAACAATATAGACGCCGAAAAGCGATGTTCGCACGAAAACTTAAGTGCGTTACCAAAGAGATTCAAAAACTCTCACGTCATTTGAAACATCTGTAAAGTTTGAGATCAGGTCCAATGTTTTAAGTAACAAAAGGATCCTGATCTCATTTTTTTTTGATCGGACAGCTATTTCTGCCTAAGAGCTGATAGAGGATGCACCATCCTTTTAAAGCTTCAAAAAGCGTGAAGAGTGCAAAGATCAATACGATCCAGCTTGATTTCCAATAAGCCAAAAAGAATAGTAAGACAGCAATGCCAAGACGCAATAGCCGATCCGGCATGCCTATGTTTTTCTTAATCAATGATGTCCTTCATGATGATCTCCGTTATGATCGTGGTCATCCCCATGATCGTGATGATCGTCATCATGATCATGATGATCTTCATGGTGGTCATGGTCGTCATCATCCTCATAATAATATGTGCGGCCTCCGCACTCAGCGTCTACGGAAGGAAAGAGAATCAATGCTGCAATCAAGCAATATAATCTGAACATAACTATACCTTTGAACCTATCCTAATAAAAATTTTCTGTCGATTTTCGGGTTCTTTTGAGCCGATTTTGAATTCTTTTGTGAGGGGTGATATCAACTCGCGTATATAACCCCTCACAAAAGAATTCAAAATCGGCCAAAATAATCCCGAAAAATCGACGAAACCTTTTTATTAGGATAGGTTCCTGTTCACCACACTTACACATCAATGAAAAAAGATCATTAAGAAAAAAAATGCGCCTTTTCAAAAAAAATGCTTGTGAAGATTTTGGAAAAAATTTACACCGGAGATAAGAAGATGTGAAAACACACAAGCTTCCATAACAACAAAAGGAAAAACCTGTGGCAAAGAAGAAAGCAGCAAAGAAGAAAGCAAGAAAAGCATCAGGACTTACAACAATGACATACTCTGTGTCAGAAGAGCTGAAAGCAATTGTAGGTTCTGGAAAAATTACACGCCCTCAAATCGTGAAAAAACTGTGGCACTACATCAAAGCGCATAGACTTCAAGATGCGAAAAAACGCCGCATGATCAATCCTGATGAGAAATTATCAAAGGTTCTAGGCAAAAAGCCTATCGACATGCTCAAGATGGCTGGCGCGCTTTCAAAACATATCAAGAAGTAATTCTTCTTCGAAGTTCTAAAAAACTCCCCGGACTTTTACGGGGAGTTTTCTTTTTTTAAAATTCCCTCGGTTACAAAGATCCAGACTTTTTCAAACACACGGCAGAGAGCTCCGTTTGCAATAACATTGGAGCTGGTGACAATCGGATCCAGAATGACGTTGAAAGCGACAATCATCGCGATCATCTCGGCATTGAATGCAAGATACGACTCGTAAATGGGAATCATAATAAAGATCGCGCCGCCAAGCACTGCGGCTGTTGCAAATCGGTAGAGGATGTAAACTCCGCTGAAGGTCGCCCATGTCATAAAGTCGGGCGGATGGCCAAAGAAATGGGTATAGAGCAGAAAACACAAAAATGTGTTGGTGATGCAATCCCCAATTTGCTGGATGTTGGTTGTAGCGGGGATGATTGCCTTGGCAAGATGAGGGTTTTGCAGGTTTTTAGCAGAGCCTTCAATTGTCCATGGCATTGTTGAAATGCTGCATCCTGAGGTGAATGCAAGGCCAGCTGCGGGGAGCAGATTTTTGATGGATTGCACGATATCCTTGATCGTCCACCGGCTTCCAATGATGAAAATTCCCAGGATATAGAGCACGAGTAAAACCAGCAGCCATACAAGGAGCGTCCCATATTGGACGATGGCGTCCAGGTTCATCTGGTACATCCGCGCCACAAATCCTAAAACGAACAGGGGAATCAGCCGAGAGAAGACTTTGGAAAGGATCCATTGGGCGGCATCCTTGCCTTGATCGATCACGCGCTGAAGGAATGGGATGTGAGTGAGAGCTGCCGTACATCCAAGGACAAGGCCCAGCATAGCTCCTTTGCTTGCAGCCCACCAGGCAGGTCTGAACAGAGGAAGGCGCCAGAGCTCTGAGAAGTCGTAGCTGGATATGGCAAGTTTTAAGGCGGGCAGATGAGGGGCGGCAAGATGTCCTCCAAGGTAGGCATACCAGACGCTGCTAAAATTCGAGAGGGCCTCAAAAATGACAAGCGTGATGATAAAGAGGGGAGCTTGCCGCTTGAAGGAGCCTATCGCGTGTGCAATAAAGAATCCAACGGTGAGAGGCAGCAGCCACATGAGCAGATCTTTAATGAAAAGGCTGATGGTATAAAGTCCTTGATGGACTTCGCTTGGTAAAAACTGTGCGATGGAGAGGTATAACGCCAGTATTAGGAGAACCTGAACGCCTCTATGCTTTAGCACGATTAATGATTCAGATGCTCGCCAAGCGTAGCTGGAGCATCATTAGGTCTTTTTTTTTCATACATAATGAGTGTTGGGAGAAGGATGACAATCGTTCCAACAACGACAGCCGTCAAGGGATAGATCGTCGAATTGTAGAGCACGCTTGTCAAACCGACAACTAGCGCCGCGACCAAAAGACGCACGCTTGTCAGCAAGCTGGCGGTGATCCCTTTAATATCGGGTAAAAGCTCCATTCCTTCCGGAAAGTAGAGGCCAAAGATCCAGTTAGCGCCGAACGCATAAAACATCATGCTAAGAGTGAGAAGATACGGATCGCGCGGGGCCAGCAGCGTGCAGGCTGTTAAAAGAACTCCACCGATCACACAGAGAGCAATCCCTGCCCGTTTGATGCTGGGAATTCCCCATTTCTTAAACGATCGATTGAGCGTCAAGCTTCCTGCCACCCAGCCGCCTAAAATGGCCGCTTGAATGAAGGGGAATATTTTTTTGCTCATTCCAAATTCGACGACAAAGAGGATCGACGTGTTGGATAAAAAGGCGATATAGCCTCCAAAAATCACGCTTGTCACCAAAGTAAGCTGCCAAAACGGAAGGCATAAAAAGGCCCTTTTAAAATCGTCAAAAACCTTTTTGCTATTAAACGGCAGCCGTTTTTCTTGCGGCAGCGTTTCTTTAAACATTAAGAGGCAAACAACCAGGCTGATCAAGACGAATACGGCGATCGCTAAAAAGTTGGACCGGAATCCATACGCATGGTTGAGATAACCGCCCAAAAGAGGCGCGCCTGCCATGATCAAGGGGATTGCGGTATTGAGTTTATTGAGCGCGTCGATAGCCCGATCTTTTTTAAAAGCGTCAAAAATGATGGCAGTTCCAAGTGTAAAGCATCCGCCGCTGCCGAGTCCCTGCAGGATGCGTCCCCACAGCATTTGATCAAGATTTTGAGCAAAAAGAGTGATCAGGCTTCCTGCCAGAAACATGCCGAGTGCAACGAGGAGCGGCCTTTTTCGTCCGAACGAGTCGGAGATAGGGCCATAGAATGGGCCTGATACGCAGATGCCGACAAAATTCCATGTCAAAAGTCCTTGAATGGCGCCCTCAGTTGTATTAAACCATTTGATCATGTCGGGGAATGCAGGCAAGTAAATGTCCGTCTCAACGCACGCGGCGATGAAGACGACAATGATCAAGAACAGATATTTGAGCTCGGTTTTGCGATTCATTTGTACCAAGAAGGATAAAACAGATCTTGAATTATTCCCATTAAAAAATTATTTTATTGAGATCATGAATAAAAAAAAGTATTACTTGTTTCTGCTTCTTTTTTCAGCGTCCGTTTTACAAGCGGAAGAGTGTGAAATTCAGACAGATCCGTTCAGATTAACCCTAAAACACATTGAGTCCAAAGGCATCGGATATCCGATAGGATATACGACGATGGGGGTTTTCTATGGCTCCACCGAAGCATGGAGAGATCCCTGGATCCCATTTTTAGATCTGCGGGGGCATCTTTTTAATAATGGAAGATCTGCCATCAACGCCGGTGTAGGCATCAGGATGTTAGCGTCCCGTGTGTGGGGGGCTTATGGATATTATGATTACAGAAAAACATTCCATACGCATTACGATCAGATTTCGTTTGGCCTAGAATCTTTGGGACGGATATGGGATTTTCGTTTAGGCGCCTATATTCCGTTTGGAATAAAAGTACGTAAAGAAGACATTGCCCTTCAAACATTTTCTGCGGAAGCAGCAATCCATGTGAATTCGTTTAAGAGAGCGCCACTATATTTTGCGAGTGGGCCCTATTATTTGAACAATGATGGAATCAGCGCCTGGGGCATGCAGTTGCGCGGTTTTGTTGAGATGTATAAGCACATCAGGCTCGAAGCTAACATCTCGTACGATCATCTCTTTAAATGGATCGGACAAGGGCAGCTGGGCATTTTTTTTCTCTTCGGCGGAAAAAAAGAAACCAGGCAGAAAAAAAATCGTTCGTGTGAAACAATGAATGTTTTGCAGCAGCGGGCGCTGCAGAGAATCGACCGCAATGAGATCATCCCGCTTTACCGAAAAAAAGGAATTTTATGATCATGGATCACCCGCTTTACCCCGTCACTGCTCCAAGAGAAGAGAGAATGCTTAAAGTTTCCGATATTCACACACTTCATTACGCGGTGTATGGAAACCCAAAAGGCACTCCTGTTGTCGTCCTGCATGGCGGCCCCGGCGCCGGGTGCGACGATAGTCAGACAAAGTTTTTCGATCTCAATAAATGGAACGTGGTGATGTTTGATCAGCGCGGTGCCATGCAATCGACTCCCTTTGCATGCATGGAAGAAAATACTCCGCAGTATTCCGTCCGCGATATTGAGATGCTAAGAGAGCATCTTGGCATCGACAAATGGGCCATCTTCGGCGGATCATGGGGATCGACGCTTGCGCTTCTCTACGGTCAGGCTCATCCCGACAGATGTTTGGGATTTATGCTGCGCGGCATATTTCTTGCACGAGAACCCGACTATCTGCATCTTATCTATGGAATGGGGAAATTATTTCCCGAGGCTTATGCTCCATTTGTTAATTATGTTCCCGAAGATGAACGAGGCGATCTGCTCACGGCGTATTATTTAAGACTCATGGATCAAGATCCCGCCATCCATATGCCGGCGGCAAAAACGTTCATGAAATATGATTTGCTTTGCTCGACTTTTACTCCCAATCCGGAAGCTGTAGAAAAGATTTTACAAAATGACCGGATGCTTCTTTCGATTACGAGAGTTTACTTTTACTATTCGATGAATCGATTTTTTTTAGAGCCGGATCAAATTCTATCCAATATGCATCTCATCGAACATTTACCTGCGATCATCGTACATGGCAGCGGGGATTTGATCTGCCTTCCCGAGATGGCAACGTCCCTACATCAAAAATGGAAAAACAGCCGTCTGTGGATGATCCCGAGCGGAGGGCATTCAGCAATTAACGATCCGGCGATCGCCTCAGCTGTCGCTGCATCGACTGATGCTTTTTTAGCAGGTGACAATTTATGATGCTTCTCATAGGTTTTGCTTTTCTTGCCGGTTTTTTTACAGTGCTCTCACCGTGCATTCTTCCTATTCTTCCGGTGATCCTATCTGCCAGCACGGCAGAGGGAAAGCGCCGTCCGCTTGGCATCATATTAGGGCTTATCTTAAGTTTTACGTTTTTTACACTGACTTTGACGGCGATCGTTGAAGCAACTCATCTCTCTGCAAACGTGCTCCGATATGCTGCCATTGTATTAATCCTGCTCTTTGGGCTTGTGATGCTTTTCCCGGGACTTTCAAACTGGTTCTCTCGCATTGCAGCTCCTATTGCAAACGCAGGACAGAAACTGCAAGGCACCAAGCCAAGAAGTGGGTTTTGGGGCGGATTCATTTTGGGCATATCGCTCGGCCTTCTTTGGACGCCCTGCGCAGGTCCGATTCTAGCCGCCGTCACAACGCTTGCTGCAACGCATGCCGTCAGTTTTTTCGCGCTGATCCTGACGCTGACATATAGCATAGGCGCCGGCATTCCTCTTTTCTTAATTGCCTATGGAGGCAACCGCATCGCTGCCTCATCTAAAATCTTTGCGGGAAAATCAGAAGGGCTGCGTCAGATTTTCGGGGGCATCATGGTGGCGCTTGCCTTGGTGCTGTTTTTCAAGTGGGACATGATTGTTGAGCAGAAAGTGACGAAATATCTTTCTCCCATTTTTGTCGAAAACAACTCAGAAGTTAAAGAGCAGCTTCAAAAAATCCGTGGTGGATCTTCGTTGTCTATTTTAGGAGAGGCGCCCGAGCTGAAAGAGATTGATGGATGGATCAACACGCCGCCGCTGACTCTTGAGGAGCTGAGAGGTAAAGTCGTGCTCATCGATTTCTGGACCTACAGCTGCATCAATTGCATCCGAACACTTCCTTATCTTGAAGAGTGGTATTCAAAATACAAAGATGAAGGATTTGTCATCATCGGCGTCCACACGCCTGAATTTGAGTTCGAAAAAGATAAAGAGAATGTTGAGCGCGCCGCCAAGCAGCTCGGTGTCAAATATCCCATCGCTCTTGATAATCAGTATGCAACCTGGAACGCCTATCATAACAACTACTGGCCTGCCCATTATCTCATCGATCAAGAGGGAAAAATTCGCATGGAGCATTTTGGAGAAGGAGCCTATGGAGAGACGGAAAATGCTATACGAGGCTTGCTCGGCCTGCAGCCTCTTGAAATAGAAGAGAAAGAGCAGATGGGCCTTTCAATTACTCCTGAGACTTATTTAGGCCTTGATCGAGGGTCGCATTATACTTCTGAAATTGTTTTGCGCTCGCACTCCTATGCCTATTCGTACGAAAAACCACTTGGAGATGATCAAGTCGGCCTCAAAGGCACGTGGCTTGCCCAGCAAGAGTACATCGAAGCAGAAGGGGATGATTGCTATCTCGATCTCAATTTTGAAGCGAAGGATGTTTACTTAGTGCTAGGCGGATCCGCCGAAACAAAAGTTGAAGTTTATCTTGATGGAAAGCATGTGAACTCATTTGAAGTTGATGCAGGCCGTAAATATGACATTGCCGCAACATCCTACGGGAGACACAATTTATCCATCAAAATCCCCAAGGGTGTTCAAGCCTACGCCTTCACCTTTGGAGCGAATTAGCAATCACGGTTTTCCCGTGCCTGCCGTGCCAGTGATAGATGGCGGCATCGGGGTTCTCGCCGCTGCATCTGCTCCAGTTGTAAATAAGCGGGAGTTCTGAAATCGTTAATTCATGATCGAAGATAAGCTTGGTGAGGATGTCTTGGTCGCCGGCAAAAAGATGATTCGATTTGAGCGCTTCATCAGCCCATTTTTCGATCAGGGGCAGGCCTCTTTTAAAGACAATCACCCCGGAATTATATCCTTTCCCATTGCTGAGCGGGTCATGGATGTCTTTTGCAAGTGCAATGCCTGAAGGATGATCGGCATGTGCAAAGAGCGGTTTGATGGAGCTGCGCACCTCGCAATCGAGGTCAATCCAGATTGTTTTTTGATAAGGCGAAAGAAGGCAGGCCATCGGTTTTTTGAACCAGCCGTTTCTGCGGATCCAAAAATCGGTCCCGAACGTGTTTTCCCATTTATCTATGGAAGAAGCGTCAATCTCATGCCTCTCGGCGACAAAAATATCCGGCAGGGCAAGCCTTACAACCGTCCCGCGCTCCCTGCACCAGGACTTGGCCTCATCCGACATGCCAAAGTCGATAAAAGTAACGGGATGATCGTTTGATTTTTCATAGTGGCGCCACCACCAGGGAAGGATCCACTGCTGGGTCATATCCGACCCAACAATAACTCCTTCCTTGAACGACCTGTTAATATCTACCGTTTCTTCTTCTTATCATGATGACGGCCGAGAACAAAGATTAAAATTCCGGCGCCTATGAGTACGAATCCGCCGAGTTCAAGCTCATTGGCAACTTTGGTGTAGTAGGCGATTTGCTCTTTTCCAGCAGCGATTTTTTTATTCGCGCTATTGATGGATCCTTGTGCCAGCTGTTTTGTAGCTGGGCTGAGTGAAAAAAGACTGTTGGCTTGGCCGACTGATTTTTCTGCACTCTTAACTTTGAGCGTTCCTTCCGCAATTTGTTTCTTGATATCGCTCGAAACAAATAGCATGACAACCCCTGCAATAAACACGATGATGGCTAAAATTCTTTTTATGTTCATAGGTCCCTCTTAATTATTTTATTGTCACAATGGAGAGAAATTGTAAAGGCTGAATCGTAAGCGGTTAGCAGTGAGCTGTTTGCAGAGTTGGATTTATTTAAATGCTTTGTTTGCACGGATATGTTATCCTAAATGTCTACAAATTAGGAACACATGTTATTCAAAGAATTGATCACTGATGAAAGAATCCTCAAAACTCTTGAGGGGCTCGGATACGAAAAAGCAATGCCGATCCAAGCGGAAGCAATTCCCCAAATCTTAAAAGGGGGCGACCTGCGCGCTTCCTCACAAACAGGAACAGGTAAAACAGCTGCTTTTCTCCTTCCTGCACTCATGAAACTTTCTCAATCAAAAGACCGTAAGGGTCCGAAAGTCGTCATATTAGCCCCCACAAGAGAGCTTGCCATCCAGATCGCTGCCGAAGCTGCTAAACTGGGCAAATCTTTGAATCTTGTGTCCGTCACTTTATACGGCGGCGTGCCTTATCCAAAACAACTCCGCGAGCTGTCAAGACCCTACGACATTTTGATTGCAACTCCCGGAAGACTGATGGACCATATGGAAAGAAAACGAGTCCAGCTCCAGCATGTTGAGATGTTTATTCTCGATGAAGCGGACCGGATGCTCGATATGGGATTCATCGGACCTGTGGAAGATATCGCAGCGAAACTCCCTCCTAATAGACAGACTCTGATGTTTACAGCCACTTTCGGCAAAAACATACGCAAACTGTCTGAAAAACTTCTTAAAAATCCGTTTGAGATTTCAACCGACCATACAGAGAATAAACTCGAGAATATCGAGCAGCATTTCCTCCGTACGGACAGTTTATCCGACAAACACCGCAGTTTAGATAAAATCATTGCTGAATCAAACATTCATCAAGCGATCATCTTCTCATCGACAAAACGGCAAACCCGTCAAATCGCCGATGATCTGCGCCAAAAAGGACTTGCAGTTGGCTCACTCCACGGAGATCTGAACCAAAGCCAAAGAACGCGAACACTCAACCAATTCCGCGAAGGGAAAATCAAATTCCTCGTTGCGACCGATGTCGCAGGAAGAGGAATCGACGTTCTGACAATCAGCCACGTGATTAACTTCGACGTGCCGAACACGCTGGATGATTATATCCACCGCATCGGCCGTACAGGGCGTGCTGGCAATAAAGGAATTGCATTCTCATTCTTCTCGCATAAAGACCGTGAAATCAGACGCGAGATCGAGCATTTCTCCGGAATCAAGGTTCCTGGCGAAGACAAGCCTTACACCCAGCCTAGAAAATCACCAGGCGGATTCAGGGGCGGGTTTAGAGGCGGAAGATCGAATGATCGTCGCGGCTCATTCAGAAGCGAAAGCCGTGGTGGATCATTCGGAGGCAGGAGCAGAGGAGCTGCTCCGGCTGAAGGACAAGGAGAAAGCCGTGGCCCACGCAGAGAAGGCCGTAGTTCGTTCGGAGGCGAGAGCAGAGGACCTGCTCCAGCTGAAGGCCAAAGAGAAAGCCGCGGCCCTCGTAGAGAAGGCCGTAGTTCATTCGGAGGCGAGAGTAGAGGACCTGCTCCAGCTGAAGGCCAAGGAGAAAGCCGTGGCCCTCGTAGAGAAGGACGCGGAGAATATCGTGGCGGCGGAAACAAATTCGGAAACAGAAGCTTTAGAGGCCCTAAAGGCAATAGAGACTCTGGTCCAGAAAGAAGATTCTCGAAACGAGGCCCTTAATCCATGTTTTTAGCTGACGCTCTTGTTTTGACTCAGCCATTAACACAAATTGAAAGCATCGAAAGTCGATCCCCGCAAGGAGATCGACTTCTTTATGTCATCCGGCACGGAGAAAGCGCCTTAAACGTGCTTGATCCGGATTCAGGCCTCATGCTCACTTCCGGTAAAGGTTTAACCATTCCACTGACTCAAAAAGGGAAGGATCAAGCCTCCCGTTTAGGAAATGAACTCCTAGGAAGAATTAAAGAAGGTTCTGAGATTGTCATCTGTTCGTCGACAGCCCTTCGAGCACAGCAAACCGCTCATGAAATATTTCACATCTTAAACGAAAAGAACAGATGCGAGCTCGACATCAACTATGACGGCCTTTGTGAACTCGGCCAAGGCAAATGGGAAGGTCTTCCAAAAGACGCAAAGTACAAAGAAGAGATTAATAAGTGGGAAGAAAGATCCGCCTTTGACAAAATCATCCATCCCAAAATCATCACCGGCGAAAGTTTTCAAGATGTAACAGATAGATTGCTTCCCGATCTTCAGACCATCGTGCAAAAATATCCCAGCAAAATCATCCTGGTCGTTTCTCATCATGCTGCAATGAACGCCATGGCAATAAAGGTGAACCGACCTGAGTTATCTAAAGAGCCTAAATCCAAGCTCCCGCTTTTGGAACTTGAGAATTGCGATATGGTTGTCATGAAATTACCTCAAGACGGCACTATCAATGATGCTCGTATTGTGACACACATCAGCTGCGGACTGGAAAATTAAAGCCTGGTTCGATTATGCATAAGATATGCACGGCGGACTTTTTTCAATCATCATTTTAGCTCTCATCCATCTGTATGCCAACAAAGTTAAGGCGCTTGGCTGGGTGTGGCACGGCAGGTTTCTGTCGTTTGCGGCGGGGATCTCCTTTGCGTACGTATTCGTTGATCTGCTCCCGGCCCTTGAGAAGGGGCAGCCCTTCATAAAGCATGCCTTCGGCGAGCTTATTCCATACTTTGATAGGCATGCCTACTTGATTGCGCTGCTGGGCCTTTTATTCTACTACGGCATCCAAAGAAAGACCGAGAAATTGAAAAGCGAAAAATTTTGGCTCGCCATCAGCGGATACCTTCTATTCAATTTTTTTGTTGGCGCCAGCTTATCCGACAGCACCAATCCCGACATCCAGCCGCTGACACTTTTTACGATTGCGATGGGGATGCATTATTTTGTGCGCGACCACCAGGCCAGGGCAAATAACTCTCCGCTCTTCCTCAAGCGCGGCAGATGGTTGCTTGTCGCAGCTCTCCTACTGGGGTATCTCGTTGGGTGTATCACACACATTCCCGATGCGTTAGTTGCCATCGCCGTCTCATTTTTGGCTGGCGGCATCCTCCTAAACGTGCTTCACTACGAACTCCCCGAGAAAAAACAATCGGGCTACATCTCATTTGTCACCGGCGCGCTTCTCTACACTGCGCTTCTAGTACTCTGTCACAATTAAAAATGGGGATCGGGCTAGCGCGAAAGCTCCCCTGATTGAGTTGTCGGAGAGGGGGGTAGTATCGAGGAATACAACCCCCCTCTCCGTCAATCTCAATCCCGGGGCTTTGGCGCCGCCCCATCCCTATTTTTAATCGTGACAGAGTACTAGTTTTCATCAGAAAGGTTTGAATATCGAAGATGAGATATTTAGTGTAATAATTTCTGACGAATTTCTTTTTGGATTGATGTAGCTCCGGCAAAATGGTGAAAGCTCCCTTTAACCCAAGCTCCGGCAAGTTCTTTTGAGGGGGAAACTGTGAAATTTTCTGCTGCCCAGTTTTCAAAAGATTTAAAAGCAGCTAATGCTATCTGGTTTGCGACAAAGTACACATTATCTTTAGTGACGGGCTCTCCAGCTATTTTTCCAGCATCTTCAATTGTCTCAGCAAGAATTGCATCAAGTTTTTTTTTCGCTTCTGCATCAACATCCACCAAAGCTCCATGAATCTGATCTGTTGTCATCCCTAAAAATACTGAACTCATATTATCCACCCATTTTTGATGGTAAGGAAATCAGAGTCAAGAAGAGTTTGAAAAAAATATTCCATTGGGATAGACTCCAACACATGAAATACTTATTTTTCCTATTTTTCCCTCTGCTCTTATGGGCTGATCTTGACCATGCATTGGTCTCCGCTTATGCAATCAATTGCAAGACAGGGCAAGTGATTATGAATGTGGACGCAGAGAAAAGCCTCGTTCCGGCCTCCTGCATGAAAGTCGTCACAACGGGCGCCGCGCTGCATCTACTAAAACCTGATAGCCGTTTTCAGACCGATCTTGAACTCGATGGAGCTTTAGTAGAGGGAGTGCTGCAAGGCAACGTTCGCATCGTCGGCGGGGGAGACCCGTGTTTAGGTTCTGATCGAACCAAGGAGTCGCTTGCGTGGGAAAAACAAATCGAAGTCTGGGCTGATGCGCTTGCTAACCACGGGATCAAAGTAATCACCGGAGAGATCATCGGCGACGCATCGAGATGGGAGACCGCTGGGGCGGCGCCTAGCTGGGCATTTGAAGATATTGCCAATTATTATGGCGCAGGGGCAACAGCGCTGACATTCCATGAGAATATGTACACCCTTACTTTTAAGCCGGGTCCTCACGAAGGCGCCCCTGCCATTTTGCACCGCGTCATCCCGGCCGCCTCCAACTTTGTGCTGAGTAGCGAAGTCAAAACAGGCCCTATTGGATCTGGAGACCGCGCCTGCATCTTTGGCGCCGAATACCTAATGACCCACGTTGTCCGGGGAACTATTCCAGCCGGAGTCGAAGAGTTCTCTATCAAAGGAGCCATCCCCGATCCAGCCAAGCTCTGCAGCGAGCTCTTGACGAAGGCTCTTGAGAAGAGAGGCATCCAGGTGCTCGGGCGCCGCACGCTCCCCGCCCAAATAAAGCAGGTGATCCACACAACACCCTCTCCGCTACTTACGGAGATTGTCTACTGGACCAATCAAAAGAGCATCAACCTCTATGCCGAACATCTTCTCAAAAGCATGGGTGGGGGTACAACAGCTGCAGGAATCAAAGCCGTGACCGAGTTTTGGAAAGGGCAAGGCATTACAACCGAAGGAATGAACATGGCCGATGGCTCAGGCCTCTCCCGCAAGAATTTCATTACTGCAAAACATCTGGCCTCGATGCTTCAAAAGATGAAAGAGTCGCCCTATTTCTCTGAATTTTATGCCTCGCTTCCCGAAGAGTATCCCGGCGTGCATGCCAAGGACGGAGCGATGTCATTTATCCGCTGTTTGGCAGGCTACAAGGGAGACATCGTATTTGCCATCATGATCAACCAGGGACAAGACTCCAAGGCGATGAAACAGAAGCTCGAACAGATTTTGGATCAAATGCTTTGACTCATATACAAATTATACTGTGCGAAACTTTGGCTTGCCGTCGCAGGCAACCCAATGAAACTGTCAACTATAATTACACCTCGTTTTTGATTATTCTTGAAAGATTACTCATGCTGCAGTAACATCTCTTCTCAAATTTTCAAATCTAGAGGGGATTTTAATATGTCAGGGAAAGCGGCAGGAATTTTAAGAATTGGACATGAATATATTCAGTCCCAACAGAGTAAGTCTCATCATGATAATCCTATTGTTGCCATTTGTGAAGGACAAAACGGACAACAATCCTATCAAGTTCTCACCCACAGTCGTAACTCTAAATTCTTTGAAGCTTACGTTGACAATTTTCCCTTAGGCCAAGTTTGCATCTCTTTGTTTGCTAAATTTATCCGAGTAAATATTCACGCACCGATGGCCATTTACGATCTAACTCAAGAAACAAGCGGTCAAATGCTTGAGAGTGCAATAGAGGCGATCCCTTCTCCGCGCCAAGTGAATGCACCAATTGTGATGGACAACCACGATATCAACAACACTTTGTCTATTTCAATTTCCGATGATCGATTGGGAATCCTTCATTTTGAAGGCTGCCCAGTCCATATTCTGGCAAATTCCACTCGCAAAACTCATATTCTGGCTTTGGAGATTCTAGGTGTTTCAGTTTATGGACAACGTCTATTGACCGTGCACATTGTTGTTCCTCCTGGAGCAAAAAGTGTGTCGCCGCATGAACTTGAAACTGCCTGGGATAAAATTCGGATAGGCAAAATAATTTGTCAAAGCGTTGAACAAGGTTCAAGTGTTTCAAACTACAGACCAGTTGAACCTTACAAGCTACGATTACAGTCGATCCAAGCGAGCGTTATAGATTAATACATGATTTTTTTTCATTATTTCTTGGGCGGGTAAGATCGGTATCACCACCATGTTTACACAATGCTTTTGCTCATTTCCTGGAGCACGCTGTAAAAATCGGAGACTTTCTTGAATCCATCGCTCAGGTTTTGAGAAATGCCGCATTCTGCTGCCATTTCAGAAAAAGGTTTTTGCCAGCTGGGTGGCGGCTGCGGTAAATTTTCTGGTAATGGATGTGTGTTACGTGCCCGGAACACGCGCTCTAGGGCATTTAAAAACGAAGCAGGCGCTCGATTCTTGGTTTTTAGAAGGAGTATAAGATCAATAAGATCTTTTGTGCGTGTATTGATATGATCGCGTGGAAGAGTGTAGGTGTGCAGTTTCTCTCCGAACTGCTGTTCAACGGAAATCATTGGGATGAGCGGGGCTGCAATACCGCAAAAATCAAGCCAGTCTGTTCCGGGAATTTTTTCAATTTGGTCGAGGAGAAAATCGCCGCCTATATCTAGATGAAATTCTACGAACGGTCTGTTATCAACAATTGTTAAAATACTGTGCCTTGAGCCGCCATAGGGAGCATTTTCTATATCACGTTGCGGCCTGCCGATCTGATAAATAAAATGGTCGTTTAAGTTAACACGAGCAAGTGTTTGAAGTTCATTCAACATCAATTCATCCATAGGCTCTTTTGCATTTTTTACACGTTTATAAAAGGATAAATCTATATCTTTTGTTGCGCGTGCTTTTGAGATGCGCAGTTCCATTGCATAGCCTCCTTTTAAGAAAAAAGGAGAGGGGTCTTCAGATACAATTCTAGCTAAAAGCCGATCAAAAGCAACTTTGCGGCGAAGTCGCTGCATATCTTCGCCTGTCTTGATAGAATATTTTTTGAGGTTTGCTTCCAATTTTTTTCGAAAGTCAGCTGCTGTCATAAGTTTGTCCTAATTTTGTAATGATTGAGAGCACGGACTGAGGTCCATGAAAATAGACAGTCCGTTCTTCGCTCTGATCTTCAGCAATCGCAATGCCTACAAGGATGGGAGTATTATTGACAAACTTCCAAAGACCGCTGCCGCTGAGTCCTTTAAAGGATTCGATGGCTTTCCTGCGTAAATTTCTGATTTCATAGGTATGATTGCTCACAGGGCATACGATATAATCTACATCTGGCATTTGTCGGTACTCTGAGGCGACAAATGCATAGGGGCCAACATGTAGTTGGCATGTTTTTCTATCAGGAGAATAAATGGGCTCAATTCCTCCTAGAGAAATGAGAGCATCCTGTAGAGAAACGCTTGGTAACTCCTGCGCTATGTTGTAGAAGCTTTTATAAATTTTCAGCATGTCCACAACCTCTTGGGTGGGAATTATGATGGCCAAATCTTTGGGTTGTTGGACAAACACATCTTCTAACATTTTATCAGTACAAGCTGGATCCCATTCAATCACTGTGAAATCCTTGCTTGATCGGGAAGGATATGTTCTTGATAAATTGTCAAATCGTAGAATCATACTAACGGATTTTGTTTGCCGAAGAGCTCTCCCTATGTGTCCTGCAGTGAGAATAAAATAGTGAGATTTGTAATAACACAGAACTGCCGTTCCAAAACCTTTTTTTTCTAAAGAAAGTCCAATTGTATAAGGCTCTACCATTCGTCCGAACTTTTCCAGCTGCTCATTTGCTTGAGTCCACACGGCGTCGATTGCCCTGGCGATAATTTCACGCATATCCTGAGACTCGGCTACATCACGGAGCTCTTCCATTTCTTGAAAGGTTGCAAGCCCTTTGATCAAAGACTTTTGAATGGAAAGGTCGAGAATTGCAAGTTCAATTTGTTCATGTTGAGTAGTGCCTTCTCTTATCACATCTTTCAGTGTCCGAAGAGGCGCAGTGACGCGATATCCGTTTCGAATCTCGATGTCTGATTGTGGTATTTCATCCACATAGTGCAAGCAGAGATTATTGGGTATTTTAGTGCCTTTCCTGAATTTTAGAGGCACAGACATATGGAGCTTTGCAGGAGAAACATCACTGAGGCCATGGATATCAAGGGCAGTCTCATGCGACCATATGCCTTGTGGTTTGCCGTGTTTATTTGAGCTCCATAGTGTCCAGAGGGCTAGTTCCGGCCGTGGGGTTGATGGGTAGCCCGCAACCCTATAAATGCCTTGAGGCTCTTCTTTGAGCCATTTGCCAGATTTTAGTTTGCGGTGAAAATGCGCGCGTAAAAAGCCGCACTCTACTGCTTGCCGGCTTGTAAAGTACCCCTGTTGCCTGTCGGCGATCTCGAGTAGCTTTTTGTCTTTATCCATACATGAATGTTACCAAATTGATAACTTTTATGCAAATTTCATCGATTTTTACATGAATATTACCACTTTTGGTAACATTCATGTATGTTTTTGCATAAGCAATTTATTATCAATGGATTAAGAAATAACATTCATATACTTAATGAGAAATTGGAAGGATCCGGGCGAGGCTCGCAGCTGCTGCTCTATTAATTTCGGAAAGGCTTGTATTCGGCGATTTAAATCTTCTTTCGTCCATGGGTAAATTCCCATATCAGTAAGGAATTGAATTGCGGAAAGGATAAATTCTGCGCACTCGAGAGGTGTGTCTGTTTTAAAGATCCCTTCATCGCATCCTTGTTGGATCAGCTCCGCATAAAGAGGCGCGAGCTTTACTAGAGTTGCTGCGAGGAGGCGGCTATGCATCGCATCATTGCCTGGTTTATGAAGGTGGTCTAAAATGTCTTTGTTATCTGCGGCCATGTTGTTTGCTTTCACCAAAAGTTCCATTTTCTGCAAGGCATTGCCGCTAGCATTTTTGAGGCGGGTTTGCATCTGTTGGATGTTCTTTTCAACGATGTCATCGATAACGGCTTCCAGAAGGGCTTCTTTGGATGTAAAATAGTGGTAAATGGTGCCTTTAGCAATGCCGAGGGCGTCCATGATGTCTTGCATGCTCGTTTTGTCATATTCTTGGGTCTGGAAAAGGCGGCGGGCAGTACTCACAATTTCCGCTTTCCTGTCAGAGGCCTTCTTCACAATTCTCGCCATAGATTCATCCTAAGTTACTTGCAGTATAAAGCATCGTCCCTGTGGGTCAACCTTTTTTTAGTAGTTGACCGACGGTCGGTCGGTATTGTATAATCAGTGGTAGTTTCAAAAATTAACCTTAAAGGAGCTTCATATGAGTATTTTGAAAACAATTCTTGACACCCCGCCTCAGCTGCATATTAATGAGGATTCTGAGGTAAACATCAAACTTGCAAAGCATAGCCCATGCGGCAAAGTAACTAACTGGGTTAAGTGGATGGTTGCTCTTCCATTGAAGAGTCTCCAGGGCGCCTATAATGCCTATTTATTTCTTAAGTGCCAGGATTTGGCTGCAATTGCAGATCAAACCTATAGAGGCAATGCAATCACGCCCATGCCAATATCGTTCGAATCCATGCATATTGTCTCTTCCCCAAAGCTTATCCATGAGGTCGCTTTCCGTCATTTTCGAAGTGATCCAAACGGCCTGTTTGAGATGCCCGAGAAGTCAAGTTTTCTAAACCTTTTAAGAGATCTGTTTCCTGAATACAAGAATGAGATTTCCAATGAGGATTTTTTATTCACTTGCTCCAGAGAAAACACAAAAGATTTAAGAAGCCCTTTCATGGAATTTTTTCTTAAATCAAATGCGCGCGAGCGGATGCAGCCTATACTTAGAGAAGTCACTCAAGAGATTCTTGATTCAATAGAAGAAAAAGATGGAAGTGAGATTTCTGCAGGAGCGCTGACAGAAACACTTACCGTAGCTGTTCTTTCTCGTCTTTGTTTAGACCCAACGCTTCCTTTAAAAGAATGTCAAGAGATAGGCAGGGCCGCATCAATTGCGATAAATTACTGGTTAATGTTTAGTTCTAGCGGAGCGCAAAGAGAAGAGTATAAATGGGCCAAAGGCAAACTCAGTCAGGTCATCCAATCCACGAATGGAGAATTTGTACAGTTTCTTCATGATGCAGGAATGTCTAAAATACGAATTTATGGGACGCTGATGCTTGTATATATTGCCGGATCAGAAACCACTTCAACAGCTCTGCACTCTATTTTATGGCGCCTTGGTCAGCATACAGATATCCAAGATGAAATTGTAGAAGATGCTCGTGCCCTAGATCCATTTATAAAAGAGTGCCTTCGAATCTTGCCTCCTGTATATTTTTTTGGCCGTGTTGCACGTGAAGATCTAGTCATTACTGTCAAAAATAAGGGCACTATAGAGTGGGAATATCCCATTTCGAAAGGCGAGAGACTTATGTGCTCTCCCTATCTTGCTGGAAAAGAGGAACATCAAATTTCTTCTTCAAGCACATCTTATGCAAATCAATACCCAACCATGGTATTTAGCATAGGTCATCACGCGTGTCCCGGCAGGCCTTTGGCAGAAAATGAAATATCGACTTTTATTTATGCGGCTTTGGATAAATATGTTATTACTTCAATGCCAAACAAACAGAATTTATCAGCAAAGGGAATGCTGACCCTTAAACCTGAAGAAGTAGGGCTTAAGTTTATTCGACGTGCTTCTGCTAAATAAGAATAATGAAACAGAAGCTCCATCTAATCAGATGGAGCTTCTGTAAGTACTATCGATTCTCCAGAGCCTTGAGCAGCTCGGGGCTGGCGAGATTATTTTCCACCAGCAGCTGAACCACTTGGGGGCTTTCACGGCCAAATTCGAGTTGCCGTTCTGTATGACCGGTTTGTGCGTAGATAGGAAGCAGTCCTGGAGCAAGTCCTAGCTCAAGGAGCCTTTCCCAGAGAAAGTCTAAACGCGTTCCCGCTGCAAATCTTTGCACACCGCCAGTCAGCTCAATACACTCCGGAATGGGATCCAGACGTGTCTCATCTCTAGGATGGACGAAAAACACCATCGAGAATCTGTCTTTATTCGGTTCCGAGGCAAATACGCGATGTTTGGCGCTTTTAAAAAGTCCATTGGTGATATTTTGAAGCATATCGCCGATGTTGACAATGAACGCATCTTCCGGAACAACCACATTCATCCATTGCCCATTTATTTCAAGTTGAAGTCCTTTTTCAGTTGCAAATGGAAGGAGCGTCATCAGATCGATATCGGTGTGAGCTGCTGCCCAGTAGAGGGGCTTTTCAAGATTGCTGATCATCTCTTGATCCATTGCAGGATAGTACAATGATCGCAAAAGCGAGTGGCCGTCGTGGGTCTCTTTATTAAGAAAATCAATGGGTACATTGCACTTTCCATGCAGATTGATCGTTGCAATGATGGCCTCTTGTAAAGGGACCACGTATTGTTCCAGCTCCGTGAAAAGAGCAATAATCGACTCTTTAAAGCCGGATTGATCAGGCCACACGTTAGGAGGTGTCATTCCTTCCCGCGCAAAATGATAAAACTCTTTAAAGTCTTTCATCTTATTCCCTTTGGCAGTCTCGCTTGGAACAAAACCTCTCTGTCCCTTCACTGCTTGAACGATGCAAGTCTCTTTAAAATCACGTTCGCTTTTAAAGAAGGTCTTTGCCTGAGCATACGCCTCTGTTATCACCCCTTTATCGACGCCCGTGTTTCTTACAGCAAAGAAACCGACTGTTGTCATGGCATCGTAGAGGGTATTTAGGAAAGCCTCTTTATTTTCCGTTGAATAAAAATCATTCATGTCGACCACCGGGATACGAATATCCAGTGATTCGATAGTTGAGACAGCGTCTGCTTGCCCCACAGAAGGGATCGTCGATCCCAGTATCATCAAAGAAACGCAGCACGATTTTACAAAATTCATAGATCCTCCTTCGGACGGAGGCACTCTATCCAAAGAAATGATTTAAATCAAAATCACTCGACATATTTTTTGCTGAAAAAGAATTCCCTGTCTGTGTAAACCAGACAGGCCGTTTGTATTCTGTGATTGTCGTCATTTACCGCTATTGAGATCTGATAAGAAAAGTAATATAATTTTGTTCATCTCTTGAGGGTTTTCCCAAAAAGTTGCATGCCCGCCTTTTATATAATGTATCTTTGATTTCCAAAAAGCTCTTGGATTTACTTCTTTTTCAACGTATTCATAATTAACGAGTGGATCTTGCTGTCCTGCAACCATCGCAGCCGGTTTTTTTGAGTTTTCGACAACTTCTTTCTGGTTGCCTCCTACGCCTTTTAGAACAGAAGACAAAAGAAGCGTGCGAGCAATACCGTCCGTTTTTAATACGGCGTTTACTAGAAAAGGGGCTTCGCTATTTTTGATTCCACTCTCAGAAATAAACAATTCTGCTTCTTCTTGGTCAAACACCTCTTTATGAAAATTCAAACGAGAATAGGGATGAAATCCTTTTTGGAACCCTTCAGGAGAAGCGGGAATAGGAGGTGTTCCAGATAATAAAATTCCCTGAGTCCCCGGCCACTTTTCAAGCAGAATGATGACCACATGACCTCCCATAGAGTGTCCAATGAAAGTGGCATTATTAATCTTAAGCTTTTCAAGAACTTCAACGACGACGTGCGCATAGCCTTCCAGCGAATAAGTTTTTTGAGGATTGATCGCTTTTTCACTGCTGCCGTGGCCAGGCAAATCCAAAGCCATTAGGCGCAATTGACTCGTCAGAACGGTATCTTCAAACTGTTTTTTAAAAATTTCTTTACATAAAGAATTCCCATGAACAAAAAAAGCGATGGGGCCTTCTCCCTGGGAATCCCATAAGGAGACCTCCCCGCTAGAGGTTCTAACTCGATATTCGGCTATTGTACTCATATATGTCGTATAGAATAGGATAGCGCGCTATTTACAAAACACCGTACTTTCCCCGGTGTTTTTTAAGAAGAATTTGTTTATAATTGAACTCGAATTATGAGTTTAACAATCAAGCAGTTTTGCAAAGGTTTTGAGGAGGGCGCTGAAAGAATTCGGCAGATTTCCAAACCGTTTTGCCAGTCACTCGGAATCACCACCTTTGCGTATGTGCGTGTCTACAAAAAGGGATATGCGAGTTGGCTCACGACCAATCCCAGTCAAGACTGTTTTCTTTTAGAATCCGGCGCCCTCAATGATGACCCTCTCCTAGATACTCCAGAGGCTTTAAAAGAAGGGCACTACCTGTGGTTTAACGATCGAGAGTTTCCTGGATGCGAGACATTTTACAGCGATCGCGCGCGTCTATTCCAGATGGATCACGGACTCGTCATTGTCAAACACAACAAAGACTATTTAGAAACATGTTGCTTTTCAGGACTGCTTTCAAAAAAGCCTCTTTATAACCTATTCATGAATGAAAAGGGGCTCTTTTCAACGTTTATGGAGCATCTTCCAAGCCTTTTGGACCGCTCCTTGCTAAAGCTTCTCCAGCAGGGGATCACACTCTCAGAGATTAAGTCTGCTTATGGAAAATCCTCGGCTAAACTTGATCGCACAGAAATCGTCAAAGCTTGCGGAAGGAAAGAACTGCTAAAACTCTCTAAAAGAGAAAAAGAGTGTTTGTTGTTACTCAAAGAAGGCAACACTTTTGAGTCCACCGGAGAGCGTTTAAAGCTTTCCAGTCGAACAGTCGAGCAGTACATTAATTCGGTGAAGAATAAGTTAGGTGTACAAACCCGCACGGAGCTCTTTCTAATAGCAGATAAACTGCTTCAGCTAGGCATTAAATAAGATCTCATCGCACGGTTAACTGTTTTTCCACGAGTGGAGCTTGGGCCTGAAGCGTAGTATCTTCGACATCGTTATAAGATGGATAGACGATCATTTCATTGGGGTTCCATTCTTTGAATCTTTTTAGCTTCTCGGTTCTCAAGAACAGCTCATCGCGGTTTGTATAGTGGTGCAGCCGAATTTTATCGATGCTGACTTTGGTCGATAAACTGACAGAGGGCATGCGCTCAAAATTCTCGGTCACATGGTAATGCGGCTTGATATAGTGGCAGTAGTGCGGCTCGGCAATTTTACGCACTTTGCGCGGCTGGACAATCGACTTTACAAAAAGATTTCTCGGGTGATCCGATGGCGCCCTGTGCGTGAGAGCCCCGATGAGCGACTTACCCTGAGGGATCTTTTCCACATTCGATGTCCCGAACAGCTGCCAATTGATCGTCACTCCGCCATAAGGCTCGTACGGCTTTAAGAAGTTTTTCAGATCATCCGTTTGCACCGGCACCAAAAACTCGTCGGTATCAATGATAGCCATCCAAAACGTTTCTCTCTTCTTATCTCTCAGAAGTTTTTTATAGGCGCTGCATTGGATCGTGTTCCACTCCCGTTGATTCTTTCCGTGGTGGGGCCACTGATAAAGCTCGACGAGCCCTTCATCGATATACGGCTTTAAAGCGCTTTGGTAATCATCTTCGCTCAAATTGTTCAAAAGATAGAAGTGTTCAACCCCATGGAGTTTATGATACTCGATCCATTCAGGCAGAAACCTGGCCTCATTGCGGAAGATCGCGCAAACGGACAAATAATACTTTTGCTGGGGCCTAAATGACCATGCTACCACAAACCCAAGAGAGACAAACAGGAGGACTAAAAACTTGATTTTTCGTGAAAACATACGTCTTTTAGGGTAGCATATAAAAGTATGATTCGACAAGAAAAATGGGATGAGCTTCGACGTAAAATGACAGATCTTGGGATCGTTGAAGACGATCTCATAGAAAAATTTATTTTAGGCTCTGGAAGGGGAGGGCAGAACCTCCAAAAAACCTCCTCCTGCGTCTATCTCAAACACGTTCCCACAGGCATCGAGATCAAGTGCCAGCGCGAGAGATCCCGTGACATGAACCGGTATTTTGCCCGGAAAGAGCTCTGTGAAAAGATCGAAACCCAGGTGTTTAAGATCAAGACAGCCAAAGTGCATGAGATCGAAAAAAAGCGGCGCCAGAAGCGAAAAAGATCCAAACGCGCCCAGCAGAAAGTGCTCGAGAATAAAAAGCACCGCGGCGAAGTCAAGGAAATGAGAGGAAGACCCAACGAATGAAGTGCCCCTGCTTCAGCGGAAAACCGTATGACACGTGCTGCGGGCCGTACCATGCAGGCAAGCCTGCGCCTACACATCTTGCGCTCATGCGCTCGCGCTACAGCGGCTATGCGCTCAAAAAAATCGACTATATCATTGAAACAACCCACACCCATCTTAAAAGCACCATCAAAAGCAGAGACGATATCGGTAAATTTTCAGACGAAACGACATTTGGCGGACTCGATATCCTCGAAGCAGACGGCGACAATGTAACCTTTAGAGCCCATCTATCTCGCGATGGAAAAGACGTTTCTTTCACTGAGAAAAGCCATTTTGAAAAAGAAGACGGCAAATGGAAATATTACTCAGGTGTTCTAATCGAGTAAGGCCGCCCTTCTTTCATTGCAACCCAGTCTTCCCATGGAACATCATTACTCCAGGTTCCCCAATTAACCCGATAGACAGGATACTCATGCTCCTCGACCCAATGCAGCTTTCCGTTTTGCCCCACACGGTCAGGAAACCGTTTGCCATCGAGATGATCAATCTCATGCTGAAAAATCCGTGCTGTATAATCAAAATATTCTTCCTCGACTCGGTTTCCATCACGATCATACGCTTCAATTTTAATCCATTTTGCTCTAGGAACCACGCCGCACACATGGTTATCAACAGAAAAGCAGCCTTCACGGTCCATGACAAGCTCCGGTGATTTTTGAGTGATGCGCGGGTTGATATACACCCTCAGCTCGCCCCAGTTTCTCCGCAGGGTATCGACGCCGATATCAACCATGATGACCCTCTTAAAAACCCCTATTTGAGGCGCTGCAAGGCCGACCAGCCCTCGATTTTTTGGATCGCCCCTTTCTCCGCCCGAGAGTTTGAACATCCAGTCAATCAGTTCCTGGATCTCTCTGGACTTGATCTCACTGACCGGCACTTCAATAGAAACTTCGTTTAAACGGTGATCAGACGGGGGTAAAAAATGTGACATATAATCCTTTTAAAAAAAGAAAATTATAGCCTTCCTCAATAGAAAAATCAAGAGAAGTCATTTGGGATGAGTAGCTACAGCTTCTTTAGCTCCGCCAACAACACCAACGCCTGTTTTAATGAGTTTTGCTACGCGACCTTCAGCGACCGATTTTCCGAGGGGAACATCAATTACGAGAATATCGCAGTTCTCCACATCGACATACGGAGGTTTATCTGCAGGATTATTCGACAGAGAAGGCCTTCTATCAGCTCCGTCCTGTTCTTGCTGACCTTTAATCATGTACATAATTTTCAACGCAAGAAAGTTCATTGTTCCGTCATGTGATGTACACAAGATCGTTCTTGGAGTAGCGGCTTCCTCTGCATCATCTAATGCCCGAGCTGCCTTCACAGCTTTGTCTAATGCTGCAATCGCTCTTGTTGCTACATCATTAGGACTTTCGCCTTTTAAATCGGGATTTCCGTCGAGAGGCGGCAATTTTTCTGTTACAAACTGGTCTTGAGGGGATAAACTAGACCACTTGCTGTAGTGGGTTTTATATATTGGGTCTTCTTTACTTTGACCTTCCCAAGCCGGCGAGCAGATTTCCCGTAGGTCAGGTTCAATATGAGCTTTTTGTCCTAGATAACTTTCAAAAACTTCCATCGTTTTCTGGGCACGCACTGCATTTGAAGAGACGAGGTGCAGGTTTAAATGTTCTATTTTTCCTTTGAGCTTTTTCCAAAAGATCATTGGCTTGCATTTGGCCGAGCTCCGTCAATGGAACTTCTAAACTAGCGCCTTGTACGAGCATGACTTTCCGTTCAACTCCATCTCCGTCTTTAATCAGGATCGGCACATTGTAGGCGCTTTGCCCATGCCGGACTAGAATGATTCTCGTTACATCTTTTGTAGAACCCTCAAGTCGCTTAAGTGTATGAAGATCAATCGTTTCGTCAACTGTTCTGTGGTTTCCTGTTAAAATCATAAAATTTTCTCCTTAATATAGACGATTATAGCACATTTTTTGATTGTTTTCAATGCATTTAAGTAGCTTGTTTTAAGCATGTTATGGAGGATAGTATCAAATAATATCTATTCCATTATTTTCATTGTTTTGTTATAATATTACCATGACAACAACAATTAGCTTAGATGAAGTCACTTCGTTAGAAGGCTCGACAGCCGATGTTCAAAGAATTTACTTGATAAGGCACGGCCAGAGCAAGTTAAACCTTCCCGACCCTGATGGAGTCCATCGAATCCAAGGAACCAGCCTGGGAGTCGATCTAAGCCCTCTAGGGGAGGCCCAGGCAAAAGAACTGTTCGCAAAACTTGCCCCCAAAATCACCCATCTTAATTTACAGCTCATCTCTTCCAATGCCCTGAGAGCCCTAAAAACAATCCAATGTTTCTCTAGGCATTTTGGGAAGAAAGTTCTCGTATCTCCCGGCCTCAGAGAATTAGGGTCCGGCGATTGGGAAGGAAAGAGAAAAGAAGGAGAATGCGAAGAAACCGGAAAGATATGGAAAGGCCTCTCTCAAGAGCAAAAATTTGTGACACCCAAAATGCCCACCGGCGAGAGCCCTGCAGAAGTGGTTGCAAGAGCTATCTTAGACCTCGATAAAGCCCTTCAATCTGCTCCGGGTAAAACAATCCTGGGCGTCTCTCATGACATGACCTCAAATATGCTGGCCACCTACTTAAATAAAGTCCCTCTTTCTGATACCCCAGGCCAAGATCTGCCTGATCTCAAGATTGGCAACTGCGATCTGATCCTAATTGAAGTCCCCACCGGAAAATCAGTCGCAGAAGGACGCGTCACAGCCGTCTTCAAAACCAATGTCATAAAATCTCTGCCAACTGCTAAACTATAGCCATCAAAAGGAGCCTGTATGATAGGTGCATCAGTTCAAAATCTGTCCGAAATACCTAAGTCTTGTGTGTACTTAGTTCGTGTATTAGACGAACAGCCGCTATTTAATGGGAATGGATGTAGAGGAAAAAAATGTAAAGTCATTTCTCTAGAAGACGGAATTGAAGTTGAGATTACCAAGATTATCAATGAAAATGCGCGATCCATTCTTCGGAATGCAAAACACTGGCAAATTGCCATACATGGAAGTGGTGATTCTCCTTATCAATTCAGTGATTCGAGTTTGCGCCCAATTAAGCACGGGCTGGTACTTTGGGTTTTTGATGATATTAAAAACTGCTCAATAGATGAATTGAGCGCTGCCTATGAAAAGGTTCTTGATAAGCTAAGAAATGGTTGGGCTCGTGAAGACAGAGAAATACCTAAAATCGTCTTGAGTGGAGCGCTGCAAGACTCCCATTTGTTTACTAAGAAAGCTGATCTAACTCGAGAAGATGTTTTGATTAAGTTGCTTATAGCCAAATTAGGAATGGTGAAAAGAGTTAAGTGCGATGAATATAAAGGGACCATATATTTGTGGATTAAAAAATCGGAACTGCCTGAATTTGTTGCCAGGTTTTTCCGAATACCAACACCAACGCCTGCTGGCTCGCAAGATGTGAAAACAGATGGGCCCGATAGCCAAGGCGTTTTAGTGACTAAGGCTCCAGAAGGAGCTGTCGACAATAATCTTGATGAGGAACTCCTTATCTATTGTCAATTGACTAATGTGGTAAAAGCACTGAAATCCGAGGGCCGGGTAACAACACCCACAGACAAAGAACGAAGAATTGCGGCCGAGGTTAAGCTTCACAAAGAGATACGCCAATGTATAGATAATAAAGATTTTACAAGAGCCCTCGAGCTGGCTGAAGGCCTGATGGATGAAGATGATGAAGATGGTTTGCGAGATCATATGATCGCTTGTCTGAAAGAGATGCAAAACAAAGAATGAGTTTAGTAGCACACTGCAAAGTCTTATTTTCAACCACTATTGAGTCTCAAGATAAGGGCTCGCCGCGAGACCTGATTTATCAGGCTTCTCAGAGCTGCTTTGCGCCTTTGGATTATATAAAAAAGCAGTGGTCGGATCCAACGGCCATCTCATCGTTTTTGGTAAATCCAAGCTTAAAAAGATCCGTCATTCCTATCCCTCCAACATCATCGCCATCGACATTCAAAACCTCTCATCTCGTATTAGCTTTAATGTTCATTGTTCCTGGAACAGTGATTGGGACAGCCTTAAGGCTTGTTTTGTTTGTTGCGAGCTCCTATTTTCGAAGCCAGCATCAAAAAGTAGTTGAACACCTACTTTTGCAAGAGATAAAAGTTCAGAAGCCAGATACTGTAGATGTTAAAATAAATTTGATAGCTGACATCTGGTCTATAATTGGAAAAGATCTTTCTATTCGAGATATTTGCCAAGTCGCGCAAGTGTCTCGGCAGTGGTACAACTATTCAGATCGTCTATTTCATGAAAAAGCAATATCTGCAGGAATCGACGTGCCTCCAAATGAAGCTCGAAAACGCATAATGGACACCATCTACTTGATATATAACAATAGTTGTAAATCTGTTTTGGAGCCGCTAGGTGTGGAGCGTATTTTCTTTCTTCCTCAGAAGGACATTGTGAGTATGAAAGTTTCTGAGCTTTTGAAATCTAAAAATGGACCCATTTTCAGATCGGCTGACGGCAGCTCCATTGCTTTCTGTTGCGAAGAAAGCAACCTGCCGGGAGAAACTGGATTGCCTGACAAAGGGGGTGTCTTAGTGATCAATCGATCCCGGTTTGCGAACATCAAGGTTTTTTGGCGTCATTTTGTTCATGACGACTTATCAGCATATTTTCCGATTGAGCCTGCGACTTTTACATCTGAATGTGTTACCCAATTGATTCAAGGTCAGCAAATCAAGCTGAATGGTTCTAATCTTGCTCCTTTGGAAGTAACGATGCACCTAAAACTCGCATCAGAAAGGATGCAGTAAAATGAGCGTGATAATGTGATGATATTGACCACTAAAGATTTAAGAGAAGAGAGGAAATGAGTTTAGTCCCTTGCGCTACCCCGACCGCAGAAGATAGGTACAATAGACTTGCCATACATCTCAGAAACGTCCAGCGTTATCTTCCTGAGAATGAGCAGCTGGCGATTGCAGCAGTCTTTACCGATGCGGTTTCTTATGACCAGATACAAGAGCGATTAAGGATCAAACTTGCTGTGATCCTCACACCTGAATTGCTTCATGAAAACACCGCCGTCTTGTATATGACTCAAGTGTTATTAAGGCATTTTCCAGACTTAATGGATAAAGACATAGAATTTAGCCTGAGAGGCTCAGAGCCCGTACGCGTCCATGGTTTATTCTTTAAAGCACAATCGCCGGTTTTCACGGCCGCCTTTTCTAATTATCAAGAAGCACTTCTCAAAAGATATACGCTTTCAGCGGATGTGTCTGAAAATACGTTTAAGCGGTTTCTTGACTTGGTCGAAACAGGCAAAGCCAAACATATCGATGGAGACACTGTCCAGGAACTTTACATGCTGGCCGACATGTATCTCCTTCCCGAAGTAAAAACTCTATGTCAAAAGTTTCTTAAACGGGCACTTGAAAATGTCGGGACTGCAGCTAATCTTTTGGATATTTGGATTTTTGCTGACGAAATGAATGATCATGAATTAGAGAGAAAGTGCGGAAGTATTTGCTATGAGAAAAGCTTTGAGATGGGGAGTGCCCAAGATACATTGGAGGTTCTAGAGGAAGCATACATTCATAGGTTATTCAGTCTGATAAAAGTGTGCCAGGATTCGCTTGAATCTTTGATGAAATCTACTTTAGATGCTGTCGATTTTTTGAGCGTAATATCCTTTACTGCTGAAGGCCATGATCCTGAAATGCAAAAGTATTGTCTTGATCTTTGCAAACGTAAGAGTGCAAGGGTTGAAGAGTGGCATACCCAAGTGCAGGGGTGTGTAAAATCAATTGTAGAGCTTCTAGAGGTAGCAACATTACGTGAATTCTCCATAGTGAAGTTAAGGTGTAACCGTTCTCTAAACAAAGCGCTCAGCATGACTGCAGACGCTGCCGATTTTTTGGCTGTTTTAGCCTATGCTGATAAAACTCATGATCTTCATTTAAGAGAAATGTGCTTCATAAATTCTTTAAATAAACCCGATCGTCTACGCCATGAGCTGTCATTTCCAACTATCGATCCTGATCTACAGCAGCGTTGTCTTGGTTTTTATGAGAATAAACATGAAGGTATAGAGACTGTTTTGAAACTGCTAGAGGTTGCAACTAGACATCAATTTCCAAAATTAAAGGACAAGTGTCATGAAGTTCTTAAGTGGGCTCTTAATGCATCCACAGACGCTGCCGATTTTTTGGCAGTTTTAGCATGCGCAGATCAACTTCATGATCTTGATTTAAAAGAGATCTGCTTGAAGTGCTCTTTAAAGAAACCCGATAGCTTGCTTGTTCAGCTGCCATTTCCTAACTTCGTCAAATATCGAAGGGGAATTGAAGATAATTCAACTCTAACACTCAATATGAGATGTTTCGATCCCGAGGGTCTGTTTGAGGTTTTGAGTTCATATCCTATTCAGACGCTCTCGATAAGCGGTTCGTGGAATGAATCTGAGCAGAGAACTGAACTCAGATTAGTCGCTATCGCAGAGGCATTAAAAGAAAACAAATCTCTAAAAACGCTCTATCTTAACGATCATCCTTTCAGTTCTAACAGCGCGCTCAAGCTTGCCTCCGCATTACAGGTCAACACTATGCTGCTGGAACTGAACCTTCAATCTAATGGAATACAGCCGGAAGGCGCAAAGGCGATTGCCCAGGCTCTTGAAGACAATAAAACCCTGGTAAGGCTGGATCTTGGCCACAATAGAATCGGCGATGAAGGCGCGATAGCTTTTGCCGAGACTTTAAAAAAGAATAGAGCTCTAAAAAAATTAGGACTTTCTCACAACAAAATAGGCGATCCAGGTGCAAAGGCTCTTGCCAAATCTATGGTTGAAAACACAACTTTAGAAACGCTATTTCTTGACAATAACAAAATCCAACAAGCTGGAGCAAAAGAGCTTCATGATGTCAAAAAGAACATAAAACTCTAAAAGATCTACTCCTTTACAGCCATCCAATCCATCTGATATTCTATCTCCTAAATGACTAAATTTTTAGCGGCTTTGCTGTCAATTCTGGGAGTAATCATGCATTTATCTGCTGTGGAAATCGATGTGAAGAAGGGGATATGCAAGATCGATGGGGTGGATTCTCCGATGGTAGGGTTTGGGACGTATCCGCTAACCGGCCCCGAATGCACCCAGGCTGTGAGACAGGCAGCTAATGCCGGCTATCACATCTTCGACACAGCAACCTACTATAAAAACTTCGATGGGATTGCAGAGGCTATAAAAGGGCAAGACCGGTCTCGTTTCTATATCATCTCTAAGGTATGGCATGATGAACAATTGCCGGATGACTTGCTGAAAGACCTCGATAAGACTCTAAAACAGCTGAAAACGAACTATCTTGACGCCTACTTGCTTCATTGGCCTAACAGTCAAATTCCCATTGAAAAGACCCTTGGAGCTATGGACAAGCTAAGAAAAGAGAAAAAAATCCGTCATATAGGCTTCTGTAATGTGTCCGTCAATCACGTAAAACGAGCTTTAGAGGCCGGAGTTCCAATTACGTGGGTTCAGGTAGAGATGCATCCCTATTTTTGTGATTTTGAGCTTCTTAAGTTCTGTCATGATCATTCCATTGCCGTGCAAGCGTGGGCGCCCTTAGGGCGCGGCCGCATCAGTCAAGATCTTCTTCTTGCAAAGATTGGAAAAAAATATGGAAAAACTTCATCACAAGTCGCGATGAGGTGGATCATGCAGCATGGATGCATCCCACTCCCAGGCAGTAAAAACGAGAAGCATATCCGTGAAAATATAAATGTAAATGACTTTACACTTTCTGCAGATGAAATGGTTGAAATTGATAAAAGGGCTAAAGTAGGGGAGCGCGAGAGGTATACAAAAGAGGCGATAGGCTTCAATGATGAACTCGATTATACCTATGAGGAGTGTTGGCCCAAATGAAGATTTTTATCTATCTATTATTGATATTTAGCACCTTGCGCGGTTATTGTGCTGAGCAAAGACTCGACGCTCTTATAGCCGATTTGAAAGCCTTTTATGAGGAGCGCGACTGGGATCAGTTCCATTCTCCGAAAAATCTGGTGATGGATCTTGCTGCCGAGACCGGGGAGCTTGCCGAGCCGTTTCGTTGGCTCACCGAAGAGCAAAGCAAAAACCTCGATGAGAAAGCCCTGCAAGACGTCAAAGGCGAGATCGGTGATCTTTTCAAGTGCCTCATCTACCTTTCTTATAAGCTTGGCATCGATCCCATCGAAGCAACCTATGAAAAACTGGAAATCATGAAGAAAAGGTTTCCGGTAGAGGCTAGCCGTGGAAAAGCGCTCAAATATACAGCTTATGAGAAATAAGTCACTTAGGATAAGTTGTTTACGAAATTAAAATATTTATTACATTATAATCATTTTTTTGATATAATGTATCTATGGCAACAACAATAAAATTAACTGATCTGCCCCTTGATATTTGGCCCAACATCGTAAGACGTCTTAAAATAGAGGATGTTTGCCGTGTTGTGCAGGTTTGTAAGGATTTATGTGAAAAATCAGCCTATTTATTTCACCTAAAAGTGAAATCGCTGGGCATTCATCAAGTGGATATGGATCTGGCTCAATATCAGATCAAAATGATCGGTTCTTATATTTATCAAAATTGCTTTAAGCCTATCGTGAAGGTGCTGGGAGCCGAACGTATTTTCTTGCTTCCGCGAGATGATCTTACTACAGACGACACCAAAATCGGAGAGCTGCTCACATCTGAAAGGGGGCCGATTTTCATATCCGAAAATAATAAAACAGTTGCTTTCTGCTGCCGAAATCATAATCTCCAATCCCCAGTCGTCTTATTTATCCCTCAGGAAGATCCACCCTTTTTTGTTGTACCCGGGGGTAGGCTTCCACCCGTTGTATTGGATTCTGATACGCACATACAAGAACTTGTCACACAATTAATCAGTGATGAGTAAGTCAGATTGAGATCTGCTGATGGAAAAAGTGCGCTGTTGGAATTAGTGAATTTCTATGAGCGCTAATGCAGTTCGATATTTATTACGCAAAACTGTTAAGTTCATCAGTTTTGTCGTGTGGCCCTTCACAAGCCTCTTTTTGTACCTCTTCCCTTCGTTCAAACACAAGACGCTCAGTGAGATCATGGATCTGCTTGAGAAAGAAAACCGCGCTAACCATTAGAGACAAGTTTTGTGAAAGGCTGATCACTTTACAGCTACCCAGCTCATCTGATATCCTGTAAATATGAGATTTATTTACCTGGTTTTGGGGGCTTTTTTTATGCAGAGTGTTGGAGCTCAATCATGGTGGGATATGTCTCCTCATGAAATCCGAGGCAAGATAAACCAACGCATTCTAACCACTGACGCTCCTGTTCCCTCTGTCAGATCTGTAGAGAATTTGGTAATTCACTCCGAAACACGCAATACTCCCATCCGAATTTACAAGCCCGCTGATAACGGTCATTTGCCTATTATTCTGTTTATCCATGGTGGTGCTTGGGTTGCAGGCAATCTTGAAACTCATGACAATCTAGCCCGTTATTTGTGCTTTAATACAAACGCTGTGGTTGTGTCTGTTGAGTACCTGAATTCACCTGAAGGTAAATTTCCATTGCCTCTAGAGCAGTGTTATGACGCGCTAGTCTGGATAACTGAGCATGCACGAGAATATTCCATGGATCTTTCAAGGCTTGCGGTCGTTGGTGACAGCTCTGGAGGCAACATGTCTGCAGCTCTTTGTCTCATGGCTCGAGACCGAAAAGGACCTAAGATTCATCTACAGGTGCTCATCAATCCCGCAACTGATTTGACTTGCAATGGGACTCTTCAAAGGCAAAATGATGCTTTAGATATACTCAGGTGGCAGGCTGTACAATATTTGTCCGATCTCAGTGATGCAGATAACGCCTATGTCTCTCCGCTCAGCGCACCTGATTTAGGCCATCTTCCTCCTGCCGTGGTGATTCTTGCAGAGAAAGATGATTTGAGAGAATCAGGGCAGAAATATGCCGAGCGGCTTATTTCTGCCGGAATACCGACTCTAATTTACACTCAAAAAGATACCAATCACCTGGCAGGCCATGGCGCCAGAGCGTCGCAGCAGGCAAAAGAATCTCTCGATGTCGCAGTCAAGGCACTAAGAGAAGCTTTTGATTGATTTTTCAAGTATGATGTAATACTATTTCCGAAAATTTACAAAATAGGGGTTTGTCTATGAAATATACACTAATTGCTGCTGCGCTATTCACATCGGGAGTACAAGCTCTTGAAAATGAATCACAAGTAAACAATATAGAAGCTGTTTCTGAAATTGACCAGCTGCAGGCTGCTGCGCATCTTTATTTACAAAATTTGGGTGATGCGAGCTCTCAAAACATCGATGAAATAGCCGATCGAATCTCTACGATGTGTGCGCCGACCTGCAAAAAGATTGTTAATGGGAAGGTTATCTTTGAGAGCAGGGAGCATTATTCAGTGCAGCTCACTGATATTAAAAAAGATATTGGAATCTGGGCTATACAGCCTCTCGAAATCTTAACCGATGTCGGTAGTCGTGTCGCTGTGATACGCCAACTGGTTTTTACCGAAAAAGCGGGTGTTTTAATCGTCTTTGTTGTTCTTCGATTCGATGATGAGTATAAAATCACTGAGATCGATGAGGTTTACAATAAGTTCGGTGGGAGATCATGATTTCAGGTGAAAGATCTTCAAAAGCTCTTCTGGGTAGCGTGCGCCTTTAATGGGGTGCTTTTTTATCGCGTCGTTGATCTGGGCAAGCTCGCCTTTGGAGAGCTGGAGATCGACGCTTTTAATGTTCTCTAAGAGATAGCTTTGACGCTTTGTTCCGGGGATGGGGATAATATCCTTGCCTTGCGCAAGAAGCCATGCCAGCGACAGCTGGGCTGGGGAGCAATCTTTCTTTTCTGCGATTGCTGCAAGGGCCTCGGTTAGATGAAGATTGTCTTGGTAGGCGCCATGTTGAAATTGGGGCAGAATAGATCGGAAATCAAACTCGCTGCTCTCTTTGAAGGCATTGGGATCTTTAATTGCGCCGGACAGAAGACCTCTTCCAAGAGGACAATAAGCAACTAAGCTGACTCCCAGTTTACGGCAGGCCGGCAGAACTTTGTCTGTAACAGCGTGGTTGGCAATCGAGTATTCGTTTTGAACGGCGACAAGTTTGTCTCCTAATACCAGGTGGGCGCGCTCCAGAATATCTGATTCCACTTCTGAGAGGCCGACATAACGAATCTTTCCTTCCTGGATCAAATGAAGCATCGCTTCCATCGACTTCTCAATGGGAACTTCAGGGTTATAGCGATGCAGATAGTAAAGATCGATCGTCTCCATTTTTAACCGTTTCAGGCTTGACTCGCAGCACTGCCTGATATAGCTCGGATGGTTATTAATCGTATGAGCAAAGTCTTGGGGGTTGATCTGGATGCCGCATTTGGTTGCAATGACAACTTTGCTTCTAAAAGCATGGACTGCCTTTCCTAGAAGCTCCTCGTTTGCTCCTTGACCATAAACATCGGCCGTATCGTAAAACGTGATGCCATTTTCATAAGCTTTTTTAATGAGGTTTTCGGCAGCATTTGGATCAGTGGCGCCATACGACTCCGTCAAGACCATGCATCCCAGGCCCAGTGAAGAGACTTGAGGCCCTTTTTTTCCTAGTTTTCGATATTTCATAATTTCCCCAAACCTATAGACATAATTCGATCGGCTTTTTCAACATCTGATTTCGATAGTGGAAACTGAACTTGGATAAAATTCTCAGGAAATCGTTCGCTAAATTCAAGGTCTAAATCATCAAGAATAACAATGCTATTAATATTATATTTGCTACGATTTTCACGCAGCCAGAAATCCACCTGCCGAGCTCTTGTACTTAGGTCGAATTTATATTTTTCCCTAGAAATTACAGCAGGGTCTTTTGCATCTGGATTTGCGCTGCTGCGAGTGAAATGGTTGTCGGGTGTTTTATCTATGATTAAATGAGAAAATGCGCAACGGTCAAACACCCGCTCTCTTAATTCTTCAACGGTTCCGTCACTTCTCCAACTAGAAATAATGACAATAAAAACCCGCGTAACTTTGCTCCTTTTTTCAATTAAGACATTTAAATTAGCTACAGCTTTTCGAGAAAAAAAATGGCTAGCTGCGATTCTCCATTCTAGTGAAGTAAACCCCGTTTCTCTTTTGTATTTTCCGAATAGTTCTTGAATTTTGTTGAAAATTGCTGAACTAAGATTTGGTTCGGTTCGATCTGGCATTATCACTTCATCAACATCCAAAAAAATAATAGAAGATGGAGGCGTCATTTGATCAGCTTTTTCAACATTTGATTTTGGCAATTCATCATCAACTTTTGGAGTTTCTGGAGGGTGATGCGGTTTCGCTTCACTCAATGCCACTCGTTTCCATATTGGAAGATTGAGACATAATTCGATGAGCTTTTTCAACTTCTGATTTCGACAATTCACTATGAACTTTGATAACATTCTTAGGAAATCGATCGCTTAATTTGGAGTCGTATTTATCAAGAATGACAAAGCTTTCAATGTTCAATCTGCTACGATTTTGATGCAGCCAGAAGTCCACTTGCTCTGCTTCTGTATTCAGATGGTTATCAGGTGTTTTATCGATGATTAAATTAGAAAATGAGTAACGCTTAAATACCCGTTCTCTTAAATCTTCAACGGCTATGTCTTGTTTCCAGTCAGAAACAAATTACAATAAAAACTCGTCTAGTGCATCTTTTAATTAAACCTTCCAAATTAGCAACAGCAGTTTGGTCGAAAAAATGACTCGTTGCAATCCTGCTTTCCAATGCACTGAATCCATGCCACCCATCTCTTTGGAATAATTCCTGTGCTTTTTTAAAAACTATCATACCAAGATATCGATTCTCTTCACATAATAGTACTCCGTCAACACCCAAAAAAATGATGGAAGTAGGTTCTTGAACTTGTAAGATTAGTGGCGGGTTGAACGGCTTGCATTTCGATCCTTTAGCGAAAAAGGCTACGACAACCCGCAAAAAATATCAATGTCATCATAAGTCGCTTATTTTAAGGTGTTTAAAATAGTTGATTTGTTGTGCTTTTTTTGGTATAACATTTTTCCGCGTTACAATTGTGAGGATAACAATGTCTATAGGTTTCAATAGCCTTCCGAGGGATCTATGTGTTTATTTGGCATCTTTTTTGCCTGTGAAAGACGTTGCCCATTTAGGCGCATGTTCAAAAGAGATGCACGCGGTTTGCAGCACGGAATGGTTATGGCAGCGGCTGAGCGATAAAATGCGCCTCCCGCCCCCACGTACTGTTACATATAAACAGCAGGTGATACAATTCTTTATCGACGGCAGAATCAGCAGGCTTGTATTACAAGGCAATTTTGATCAGGCCCGAGAAGCGGCCAATCAACATACCAATTCTGCTTCCCGCTACAGCGCTCATTCTTTCATTTGCGCTCATATACCCATTGAATACCCGTTGTTTAACCGATAATATGACAATGTTTTTATTTAAAAAAATAGGCGCTTGACCCTCACGTAACGTTATTCCTTATATTGTTCTTATCCCTTAAAATCATTGGGATTTTAAGGGAGGAGAAATCGATGGCTTATACAGTTAAAAAATTAGCTGAGATCTCGGGAGTCAGCATCCGAACGCTTCATTTTTACGATGAAGTGGGGCTTCTAAAACCGGCGTACCATGGATCCAACGGATACCGGTTCTATGAAGAGGAGCAGCTTTTGATGCTGCAGCAGATTCTATTTTTTAGAGAGCTGGGGTTTGAGCTTAAAGAAATCCAGAAGATTCTTGGAAGAGGGGATTTCGACAAGATCGGGACCCTCAGTTCTCATAGAGAGGTTTTACGCAAGAACTTGCGAAGAACCAAAGAGCTGATAAAGACCATCGATAAAACGATAGAACACTTAAAAGGAAATACGAAAATGAAAGATCAAGAAATGTACTTAGGTTTCAGCAAAGAAAAACAGGCCGAATATCAAGCCTATTTGAAAAATCGGCTAGGCGCCGATCATCCCTCTTTTGCCGAGTGCGAAAAAAATGTCAAAAATTGGACGAAGGCAGATTGGGAAAAATATAAACAGGAGTCTGATATCAACATGAGAATGCTTGCCAAGTTAATGGACGGGCAATTTTCAGCAAACGCTCCAGAGGTTCAAGCTGTCGTTCGTAAAAACTACGAATGGCTCAAGAGGTTCTGGACGCCGGATAAAGAAAGCTTTTCTGGCTTGGGACAAATGTACACGGAATTTGAATGGAAAAAATTCTTTGCAAAGTATGATCCTCATCATCCCAAACTTGCTAAATTCTTAGCAGAGGGAATGAGAGTCTTCGCCGAGCAGGAATTGTCTTAAACCTACGGGCAGCGAAAGCTGCCCTTTATTTATTTGCAGTAAGATGTGTTCTCAATAGAGGCGTCGATCTGAGATCTGTTTCTCATGAAATGCGTCTTCAGTTGCTCAATGTCCGAATCGGTTATTTAGACTACAAGTGTAGGTTATTAACATCTCAGTTTTAATATCTCAGAGGCCCGTCCCTGTGATTGAGTGATGATAACCACGAAAGGATAACAAGTTTAGGTTAATTTTTTTTGAATCCATTCCTCGACACACTGCACGCATGGCACAGAGTTCATGCGCAGTAATGCTGTTTTGTGTTAGAACAACACTCCATGTATCATTTGATAAAGGTGCCATTCATTGAAATCATGCCTTATATTATGCATGATTTTAACGTTTATTTAAAGATTGAATTATAATTATAGGCTTCTTAACAAAGTAAATAAATTATTTTAATTGATGCGATCTATTCTTGCAATATTTTCATCAATCAAGCATAATCTGGCTATTATTCATTCGATTTAGGCGGGGTTGATGAGAAAGCTGGAGCATTTGGAAACTTTTATAAAAGTGGTAGAAGCCAATAGCTTGGCACTAGCGGCTAAACGGCTGGGGATATCTCCTGCATCTGTGAGCAAACAGATAAGTGCTTTAGAGAATGATTTGAATGTCAATTTGCTAGCCCGCACGACGAGGCGCCTCGAACTGACAGAAGTAGGGCATGTTTATTATGAGCACTGTAAAAAAGTAATAAAGAAGGTGGATGATCTCGATGGGGTGATCAGCTCTCTTCTGCAAGAGCCTTCCGGTGAATTAAAGGTGCTCTCCAGTCGATACTTTGCCGACAACTGCATTGTCCCTCATTTACAGGAATTTTTAGCTAAATACCCAAAAATTACGCTTGATCTTATCATCATTGGCAGGGCATCCGATCTGCTCAGAGATGACATCGACCTGTTCTTTGGAATCACTCACCAAGCTCCGCCTGAAACCCTACAGCAAGAGATTGGCAAGGGTCATTTTTCTATATGTGCTTCGCCTTCATACTTGGAAAAGCATGGAATTCCAAAATTTCCTCAAGATTTATCGCATCATCATTTTATTACGTATAGCGTTAGGCAATCGTGCCATATGCTCTCTTTCAATAATGGGGTAGAGGTCTATCTCAATCCGCTTGCTGCGTGTTAGCGATACCAATATGATGATTTCCTGTGCTCTTCAGGGTCTGGGTTTTATAAAGCTCCATCAACTGGAATCTCAGAAATATCTTTCTGAAGGATCGCTTGTTGAGGTTTTAGCGGAATTTAGAGAGCCTGCCCAGCCCATTTATTTAGGCTATTTGGAGCAGCGCTATTTGCAGCCCAAAGTGCGTCATTTTATAGAATTCTATCTGGATAAATTAAAGAAGAGAGGCGCATATGTTACTTGAGAAGGACACGAAAGCGAAAATCTTTGCTGGCTTACACTATAAAAAAGAGCCTTTCATATTAGCCAATGCATGGGATGCAGCGAGCGCTAGAATGTTTGAGAAAGCGGGTTTTTCTGCGATTGGAACAACCAGTGCAGGCATTGCGGCATCCAGAGGGTACCGTGACGGCCAAAATATTCCATTGCCTGAAATGTTAGATAATATAGAGCAAATCATATCGGCGGTAGACCTTCCAGTCTCTGTCGATATCGAAGCAGGCTTTGGGAGGAGCGAGGAAGAGATCGTTTGTACAATCTCAAAAGTGGTCTCTTTGGGAGCTGTAGGTATCAATCTTGAAGATGGAACGGGTAATGAGGCTGCACCCCTTACTCCGATTGATGAGCAGAAGAAGAAAATTCAAGCGATCCGAAGAAAATTCAGTTCAGAGGATTTATGGATTAATGCCCGCGTAGATGTCTTTTATTTGGGGCTCCTGGAAAAAGAGGAGGCTTTAAATGAAACACTCAAGAGGGCTCATGCTTATTTGGAGGCGGGTGCAAATTCTATCTTCATCGTTGTGAGCGATAAAGATCTGATTTCAACTCTCACTCGTGAAATTAAGGCGCCGCTCAATCTTTTGGCAACGCAAAAACTGCCTTCTATCGAAGAGCTTAAAGAACTAGGGGTGTCAAGAGTCAGTTTAGGATCTGGACCCATCAGGGCTACATTGGGGCTGCTAGAGGAGATTTCTCGCGAGCTTCTGGAATTGGGGACGTACAGGAGTTTAACGAATAAGGCTATCTCTTACTCAGACCTTCAACAACTTTATTAATGGAGCTGATATGTCAAAAACGATCATTGTAACAGGTGGAAGCAGCGGGATTGGACTTGCTATCGCGCTCAGGTTCGCGGCGGCGGGAGCAAACGTGGTGGTTGCGACGAAGGATTCGCCGGCAAATATGAAAGCGGCAGGGGAGCAGATCGAGGCAGCCGGCGGACAGGCTTTGGTTCTGAGTGTCGATGTGACCGAGACACAAGCTATTAAGCAAGCGGTAGCGGAGGCGGCGGATAAATTCGGCGGGATCGATGTCTTGGTGAACAATACCAGCGCAACGTGCTTTACGGATACGCTGCATACAACGCCTGCGAAGTTTGATCTGGTGGTTGCGACGAGCGTAAGGGCAGCTTACTTTATGTCGCAGGCTTGTTTTCCATTTCTTAAAGAGGCAGCCATGCCTCACATTATTAATATTTCGCCTCCTCTGAATTTGGACGCGGGTTGGTTTAAGGACCATTTGGCTTTTTCTGTGGGTAAGTACGCCATGAGCATGTGCACTTTGGGGATGGCAGTGGAGTTTAAAGAAGAGGGGATTTGTGTGAACTCGCTTTGGCCGGAGACGACGATTGCGACCCAAACGATCAAGGATCATTTTGCGCCGGCGGTGTATGCGGGGAGCCGATGGCCTTCGATTATGGGAGATGCGGCCTATGAGCTGTCTTTGAGGGAATGCACGGGGCAGTTCTATACGGACGAGGCTTTGCTTCGGGAGATCGGTGTTGTGGATTTTTCAAAATATGCGGTGGATCTAAAGGCTCCGCTCATGCAGTCGCTCTTTGTTCATGCCGGGAGCGGCAGGGTCCGGGTAGCTCAAGAGTTATTTTTATAAATAAATTTGTATTGATTTAAGGGGTAAAAGAATGGGTGAATCTGTTTTGGACCATATACGCCGTCGTGTTATTTGTCAGACGATGAGCGAAAGCGTATATAATAAGGCAATCATTCCTTGGATCGTGGCCATTGCGCTCTTCATGGAGACGCTTGATATCACGATCATAACCACGGCCATTCCGGTCATGGCTCTGAGTCTTAAGGTTGATCCGATTAATTTAAAACTGGCACTGACAAGTTATTTGCTGAGTATTGCGCTTTTTATTCCGATCAGCGGCTGGGTGGCGGACAAGTGGGGAACGCAGCGGACTTTTATCTTGGCACTGCTCATCTTTACCGTTAGTTCTATGATGTGCGGGAGAGCAGGGAGTTTGTCTGAGCTCGTGATTGGGCGTATATTTCAGGGAGTGGGCGGAGCATTTATGATGCCGGTGGGCCGGCTCATTCTGCTGCGGACGTTTACTAAGTCGGAACTGATCCGCGCGCTGAATTTTGTGGCGGTGCCTGCGCTGCTGGGGCCGCTGCTCGGTCCTTTTCTGGGAGGGTTTATTACGACCTATTATTCATGGCCCTGGATTTTTTATGTCAACGTGCCGATGGGACTAATAGGAATCGTAACCACATTCTGTTGTATAAAAAACTACAAGGTTGTGCCGCTTCGGCGTTTTGATATGATGGGTTTTCTGCTGTTTGGCAGCAGCCTTGCTGCGATTGCTTTTGCCATTGAGGCCATTAGCGTGCTCTTCCATCCAGAGATCTTTGATTGTTTGGGTCACGGTTTTTGCGCTGCTGGGATTTTTGCTGTTTTACCGTCATTACAAAAAGACACGGCAGCCGGTGCTCGATTTAAAGCTGTTTTCCATCCGCACGTTTTGGGTTGCAGCAATTGGGAATGTATGGATGCGGATCGGGATTAGCAGCGTGATGTTTTTACTGCCTCTGCTTCTTCAGATAGGCTATGGATTATCGCCGCTTCGCTCGGGCCTGCTGACGGGCCTCGGGACATTAGGGATGTTGTTTTCGAAATCGATCAATAAGCTTATTTTGCATCGGCTAGGTTTTAGAAAAATGCTCTGCTTAACCTCAGTACTTACGGGAATGACCATCCTGTCGTTTTCGCTCATTGGCAGCATCAATATACCGTTAATTGTTGGCCTGGTTTTCATCAATGGCCTGGTTACATCGCTGCAATACACGGGGATGAATGTTTTGTATTATGTCGATCTGGATCTGGACGATATGAGTGATGCGACTAGTATTACGGGCACATTGCAACAGCTGTCCGTGGGACTTGGGATCACTGTCAGCACGCTGGTTTTACAATTTTTTGTTGGCTGGAACCATACCCTTGCGTTCAACAATCCACTTCCATTCCTTCACGCTTTCCTCGTCATGGGGGCCATTGCTCTTTCATCGGTATTGATATTCTTAAAACTTAAGCCCCGCGATGGGCAACAAGTGGGTTGACTGCTCTGGTGGTTTAATGTAGTATTTATCTATGAAATTTTTGACTCTAATTTTAATGGTGGTACCTTCCTTTATGCATGCAAATACCAACGTCGATTGTTATCAAAATGAGGCTGTTAAGTCCATTCGCGCGGATCTTGATGAATGGAATATCAAGCTGTGGCGAGAGTACCCTTATTTATATGTGTTTCAGGATGAGACAAATTACAACTCGATATTTGAGGATGATCCCGAGGCTTTTGTGTTATTTGCCAAAAGAGATGGCAAAATGTTGGGCTTCTTGCAGGCAAATCCTTTGGATTCATCATTTTTAGAGCAAGACCACTATACTCCCCATTCTCAGTTAGAACAGATCAGAAAAAAGGGGTTTGATCCAAGCAAGATTCTCTATATTTCTTGTTTTTTGATGATGGGAGAAGAGCGCTCAAACTTGGAAGCGATTAACCAGCTGTTTGATCAAGCGATAGAGCAAGCCAAGAAGTTGGGCAAGATTCAAATTTGTTATATGGAGATTGTTGAGGATGAAAAACATCCTTTAAGGCCTTCTCCATTTGTTCCACTGGAGCCCTGGAATGATTTAGGGAAAGAATTTAGAAGCATGGATGTTACGTTGGAGATGAACTGGCCCACGCTGCAGCCTGATGGAAATGTCAAAGAAGAGGCTCATCAAATGGCGTTCTACGTGATGGATCTATAGGATATGTTGAAAAAACCTTTTGAGTTTACTGGAAAGCAGGTCGAGTCGTATCACGCGAGCATCTCTAAACAGATGGAAGGCGCATTAAAAATTCTAGAAAGTCCCTTTTTCTTAAATGCAGAATCTATTCTTGATCTGGGATGCGGCGATGGAGCGGTTACTTCTCTTTTAGCCAAAAAAATGCCGAAGGCATCTGTTGTCGGCTGCGATATCTCAAAATCGATGATTGATTTTGCCTCCAAGCAGTACGTTCCTTCGGAGTATCCCAATTTAAGTTTTCTTGAAAAAGATGCAATGGATTTGGGGTTTAGTAATCAGTTCGACAGAATTATTGCGATCAACAGCTTGCATTGGACCAAAGATCAACAGAAGGTATTGCATGAAATACATGCAAGTTTGAAGCCGGGAGGCCTAGCGCTTGTCATTGCGGCTCCCAAGAGCGCTCAAGATGATTTACAAAGCATTTGTGCGAAGCTGATGGCTTCTTCAAAATGGAGCTCTTTTTTTAAAGATTATCAGCCGGTTCATACGTTTCACTCAGCAGCAGGAATACCCACAAATGTCAGCGGAGGCGCATCTATCCATTGGGAAAATTCAAGAGTCCATTCGAGAAGTGCCATTTGAGAGTAGGCAATCCCTGGAAACCTTCCTTTCAGCAGTATTAACTCCTTTGTACCATCTTCCAGAGGAGAATAGAGCCGGATTTCTGCAAGATCTATTTGAATTATTGAAAGAAAAAGGACGGGTAGATGAGAGCGGAAAAATTCATCTTCATATTGCGCAGCTGGAGCTCCTAGTCATAAAGCCAACAAAGGATCTTTCCCAATGAAAAAATCATCGATAGCAGGAAAAACCGTTTTTATTACCGGCGCATCGAGCGGAATTGGGAAAGCATGCGCGGAGCAATTTGCTGCGCTTGGAGTGAATGTTGTCATCGCGGCAAGGAGGCTCGATCGTATAGAGAAGCTAGCAGAAGAGCTTTCTTCCAAATATGGAATCAAAGCGTTCCCTATTCAGTTGGATGTTCAGAAGAATGAGGAGGTTGAAGCCGTTTTTCATGATCTTGAGAAGAAGAACATCGAGATCGACATCGTAGTAAATAATGCAGGCCTTGCTCTATCAACTGATTTGATGCAAAACGGGAAAGTGGGCAATTGGGATGTAATGATCGATACGAATCTGAAAGGCCTTCTCTATGTAACAAAGGCTTTTATTGGTCCGATGGTTAAGAGGAATCAAGGCCACATCATCAATATTGGATCTTGTGCAGCACACGGCTGTTATATGTCTGGCAATATCTACTCAGCTACAAAACATGCCGTACGCGCAATCAGCAAATCGCTCCGTATAGATCTGATTGGAACGGCGATTCGGATCAGTGAAGTCGATCCCGGCGCTGTTCATACAGAGTTTAGCGAAGTGAGATGGAATGACAAAGAAAGGGCAGACAAGCTCTACGAAGGTTTTACTCCGCTTGTTGCAGACGATATTGCCGATGCTGTGATCTACTGTGCAACACGTCCGCCTCATGTCAATGTGGCTGAGCTTGTTGTTTACCCCCAAGCCCAAGCTTCACTAACGGATATCTATCGTCAGGGACAACCTGGAAAAAATCCTTTCGATGTAAAGAAGTAATATTCTCTACCATTATATTTTTCCGAGTAAATCCTCTTTCTCAGTAACTTAGAATCGATACCCAAGGGTGCTGCGGAATCCAACATAATTGCGTGCAATTTGGCTGCCATGCATGTAGATGTCAAAAGGTTCTATGCGCAGATCCCAATGTCTTTTAGGGCCGAAGCGGAAGGTGATCGGAATGGCGAAATCAATGCCGAAAATAGGCGCCTTCCAGTGTTTGTTTTTGACAGGTCCGCCAATGATCCCTTTCGCATTGAATCCAAGGGTAAAGATAGAGTTAAACTCGTGATCGTAGAGCAATCCAAAAGTGCCATAGACGACGGCCGGCAGTTCGGATTTTTTATAATGATGTTTAATGAATGGGCCGCTCCGTGTTGTATAGTGGCTATGTTCTTCTTTTGTCCAGTCTTTGAAGACGCCTACTCCCGCAAACGGGGTCACATGATCTCTTCCATTATAGAAAAAGTTGTATCCTAGGCGAAGCTCTGCTTCTGCAATGGCTCCAAAGGGGAGAAAGTCGTAGTGGTAATGTCCACTTGTAATGGCTAAGACCCTCCACGCTTCGACTCCGACATAGAAGTCATCAGGTTTGGTGCGCTCATAGACCTGGTGGGTGGGACCAAAAACCGCCATGCGGTTGTGATATTCGTAATAGTGGGGAGTTTGATCTTGGAAAGCTTCATCTGCATGGATGAATAGAGGTGCCAAAAAAATCATTGGAAGTGTCAGTTTTTTCAACATAAAATTATCCTTTTTTGGAATGGCGTTATCTTCAGAAGTGAAGATTATCTACTGACTGCATGGAATAGTTCAAGGCGTTTTATGCCGCACTTGCATCTGGACGGTGCTTTCGATACAATTCGTGAATGGTCAGGCTTGTTTTAGCTTTAATTTTTTTAATTCCGTTTCAGGGGCGGTTTTATAAATTTTTTAGGCATATGTCGTCCTCCTGGATCGATCCGGGATGGCATTTCACTCATGCTTTTGAGTCTTTTGGAGATCTATATATCTCCGATGTAATTTTGATTGTGCTCTGTCTTTGGGCGATTTTTCAGAAAAAATTTTCATTCAGAACGCTCTGGGAGGGGGATAATAAATATTTAACCGCCTATGTGGGCGCTGCGTTTCTTTCCATTGTCGTGTGCGATTATAGCTCCTATCCGGTTCATTATTGGAGGTGGGCTCATCTGGCGCTCAGTGCAGGGGTTGTTTATCTGCTGCGTGCGTGGGCACTCCCCTTTAGGACCATTGCGACTGTGGTGGTCTTAAGCGCTGCCCTGGAGTGCGCGGTAGCCCTACCACAGTATTTTATGCAGCATCAAATCGGGCTCAAGGTTTTAGGGGAGAGGACGCTGGTTTCAAAACATGCGGCTCCAGCACAATTTACGATGCCGAAGAGGGCGGTCACTTCAATCGATTATTTATTGAGCCAGTCGCAGGAGACCACTCGAGTGATTCGGGCGTCGGGGACGCTGCCGCATCCTAACATGCTGGGCGCGTTTTTGGTTTTTTCACTGATGATGACCTGCTATCTGTATGAGCAGTCAGCAAAAAGGGGATGGATCGGAGCTGCGCTATTTCTGCAAATCGTCACGCTTTTTACAACCTACTGCCGTGCGGCGATTTTTGCTTTTGCAGGGGCTATTTTAGTATGGATGGTTTTAAGCTGGCTGAAAGAAAAAAGAATGTGCAAGGCCTGCAGGCCGCTTGTGATGGGATTTGCAGTTTCGGTTCTGCTTTTTTACCCGCAGCTTTTTCATAGGGGAGGAGTTGTTTCCTACAATGAGCTGGCATCGAAGTCGGACGTGATGAGGATCTCGATGCAAAAGGTGGCTCTCTTGATGATCCAGGATCATCCCTGGATGGGAATTGGGTATAATAATTATCTCCTTGCGCTGCCGCACTATACAAAGGGTGCGGTGGTGGATACGATCATGGTGCACAATATTTATCTTTTGATCGCTGCAGAGATGGGTCTGATCGGTCTTGCGGTATTTTTAGTGTTTTGCGGAGTTGTTTTGTATAGAGGATGGCAGCAAAGAGGCACTCTTGAGGGCCGGACGCTGCTGCTGCTTTTCCTGGCTTTTTTAGCGATAGGATTTGTCGACTACCATCCCATTTTCCAGCAGCAGATACGCCTTGCCTTCTTTCTTACAGGGGGATTACTGTTTACCATGTCCCCAGTAATCATGGATAATATCAAGTCCGCCAGAGTCTTGACCTGAAGCCTCTGCCGCCCCAGCAGGCGCCACTGAAGCTTCCGCTGCCTCAGCAGCCGTAACTGAGTTATCCATCGAAACCCAGTCGCTCAGTGCAGTGTCGCTGCTTGAATGGGGGATGCCGGGAGAAAAAGATGGCGAGTCAAAGTTATAGGAAGGCGCGTCATACATGCCCATATATTCCCAAGGGTTCATGTAGTAGAAATTGCTCAGGTTGCTGCTTCCCGGATTTGTCACAACGGGTTCATTGGGGTGGATATTGGTGACCACAGGGTTTTGGCCGGGTGTTTGAGCCGGGATCACAACTTCATTCACCTCTAGAGGCGCCCCAGAGCTTGCGAGTTCCTGTTCCGGTTGCAGGATGATGCCTTCATCCATGAAATGGGGTGTTCCGTCGCCTGGGTAGACATAGATCACATCGCCCGGGCTGGAGTGCGCTTCCGCTTCTTTTAAGGAGACAAAAGGATGCTCAAAGGTTCCATCGCCCAGCGGCTCTGCCGTGTTGTTCACGAAGACAAACTGAACCGCATTCTGTTTTTTGGAGGCGGTCAAAATATCTTTGGACTGTTTCTTCGATTGGATCGGAATGATTTCATTGCGGATGATGCGTCTTTTCTCTAAATTGGTGCAGCTGTCTTTCATCGACTTCCAGGGCCCGAGTGTAATATTGATTGCCACGTAGCCTTGGACGCGGGTTTTGAAGATTTTATCATAAGTGACCATGGCGCCGGCAGTGAAATAGCTGCCGATGTCGAAATCAAACCTTACTTTTCCTCCCAAGGCGTTGCCCACTTGCATTCCATGTGCCTTTTCCTGGAAAAGATAGTACGATCCTGCCGCAAAATAAAAAGGTCTTGCAATCGGCGTTCCGATCTCGCCTTCAACACACGGCAGTGCAGCCGTATATTTATTACGGATTATCACCCGATTTCCGGTAAACCCCTGGAATCTTTTGTGGTGGAAATTTTGCTGTTTGCCGACAGGAACATATCCATTGACTCTCACATCGACAATGTGGCTGATCCATTCAAAACCGGCGGCTGCCTGGTGGGCGAAGAAATGGTTTGTATCCCGAAAGTCATAATAGAGGTTCATTCCTATGCGGGAGTCGTCTTCGTTTAACGAATATCTAAAGCCGATGCCGGCGTTGCCTGCAGCTTTTGCGTTATTGAATAGATGCCCCCGCACGTTGAAAAGAAATTCCAGATCATCGAACTGGGAAGTTAAATAATAGTCCAGGGTTGAGTACCCTTGGTTGTATCCAACGCCATTGGATTCCCGATGTCTGATTGTCATGGCAGAATGTGTTTCTGCGGCGAGGGTCGTTGTGAGTAGTACAAGTGAGGTAAGAAGTTTTACTTTCATAAAATATTTAAGTACCACGAAAATAGGATAAGGGCCAAGATTTTTTTTACGGATGTACATAAAATCGGCTTCAGGTATAGATAGTTCTTAAGATGTGGGATCAATTCGTCAAAATCGTCGTTTATTTTGGGATGCCTGTTGTGACCGCCTATCATTTGGTCACAGGCAATATCTTCATTAATACGGCAGCGCAAGATGCGGCAGGCCTTGAAAAAGCCGGCAACATGATCTTGACGCCGGTGCACTATCTCTTGAGCGGAAAAATTGCCGTGAACCAGCAAGGGAAGTACGTCCTAAAGCAGCAGTTCGACTATAACAGGGACCTCGCGCTTAAAAGCACCGTCTCGGTTATCAGCGCTCCTTTATCCCTGCCGATTGGATGCCTTGTGAAAGGGCTGGCGTATTTATCAAAAGAGACGCAAGAGAGGCATCAAAAGATCAAACTGGCTGCAGACTCCAGAGAAGTCCATCCCAATACTGAACTCTATAAACAGCTCGGGCTGCCTGTCACCACAACTCTTGACGCCCCGGAAGAGCTGCCGCAGCATGTAAGACGGCCCGGCGAGGAAAATAAGCTGGCTGTTGAGAAAGCGCTTCTTAAAGAGATGGTGCGGATCTTCAACGAAAATCAAATCCCGTTCTGGCTTGATTGCGGCACCTGCTTGGGCGCCCACCGTTACGGCGGCACGATCCCGTGGGACAAAGATGTCGACGTTGCGATTTTGATGCCTGACTTCCATAACGCTCTGAACGCGCTTAAGCAGCTCGACCCTGAAAAATATCAAGTGCAGGATTGGTCCAACAGGTGCCATCCTGAAACGTACATCCGCGTGCTGATCAAGGAAAACCGCAACCACATCGATGTCTACCACTATAACATCGATCCTGAGAAGAAAACGTTGACCTACTTCGTTTCGTTCATGGACAGCAACTTCATGACAACCGGCTGGAAAACATATGAGAGCCGTTTTACAAATCCGACGGCCTACGAGACGATCTTCCCGCTGCGAAGAGTGCAATTTGACGGGATCGAGGTGTGTGTGCCCAATAAGACCAAGCTCTATCTTCAAGAGCGGTATGGACAAGACATCGGGCCGATCAAGATCTACAACGAAGCAACCGGCGAGTATGAGAAAGACCTATCTCATCCCTACTGGAAGCGCTCCCATGTTTACTAGCCTTTAACCATCTGAAGGTGTTATTATCCAGATGATACCCCAGGTCAGTGCATACGAAATCGCACAATTAGCAAAAGCTTCTTTATAAGTCGTGCCTAGCAATACTTTAGCAGCCCCTGTTAAAATAGCCGCGCTTACAAAGTGTATTACTGCGACTTTCTTCATGGTAGCGGTATCTTCTGTAGCCTTTAAGCCTATTGTAAGGCCAAGAGCTTGAACAACAGCTCCCTGAAGGGCGCCTAAGCCTACAATTTTCAATGCTGTTCTATTGAGGGCCGGTGTGTTGAAAAAACAAGTTGAAACTGCTCCGCCTATAGTGCCTGCGACTCCACCGATTGCTGCGACTGTTGCTGCCATAATTTTTCTCCTAAGGTTTAAAGATTGGGTTAAATTCTACATTTGTGGGAGATTTAGGAGCAATAAAAAATCAGGTATGAGCTTGGGCGCGCAATCAATGAAGTTAATTGTACTTCCTACTCAGTGCTTTTGTGTCTCGTGATTTTTTTCTGTGTTCGTGAAATTCGATACTTTTGAATGACAAGATTGATAGGTCTTTTGCGAATCAATGAAAGGAGACCTTTTGCTGGTGCAAAAGATCTCCTTCGTAGAGTTTTATTCGCCTACTAAAATGTCTCTTTCTCCAATTCTTTTTCCCTTTCCGCCAACTCCGCCATTTCCGCCATCTCGATTCAAGAAGAGGAACGTTGCTGTTGTGATCGCACCAAATGCGATTGCATCATTGCGGCTCAATGTGAAAAATGACTTAGCAGCAAACGTCAAACCGCCTGCGACAAGAGTATGAACTGCTTTACGAGCAAGCGAGCCATATTCTTTCGGAACGAAACCTTTCGCAAATTGTCCCACCGCGTTGCTAAAGAGTTGTCCGACGGCAACAGCTCCTGCGGCTATGCCTAAAGGCTTCATTGCATCTTTATTTAATTCAAGTCCTTTACTATAAAAGGTTACTCCAGCACCCGCTAAAGCTGCTGCAGCTGTTGCTAATTTTGGAAAATATATGCTCATTGTTTTCTCCCTTAAAGTTAGAGTTTCCGCGAATTATATCTTTAAGGGAAATTATCCATCAATTAAAAAAATCTTAGACGATGACGCCCGCTTCCTTATACCACTCAAAGGTGTCTCTGAGGGTTTCGGAGAGGGGACGGGGATAGAAGCCGAGTTCTCTGCGGGCTTTCAGGGAACTGATGTTCCTGTTGCAGCGGAGGAGTACCGTAAGAGTCTCGTTGGTGTAGAGAAGGGGAGTATGTGTAATCTTGCTGACGGCTTTCACAAGCGGCACGCCCATTTTGGCAAGCCAGTGGGGCGAGGTGAACTTTGGGGGAGGAGCGCCGGTTGCCTCTTCGACGAGAAAGGCGAGATCTTTCACGGTTTTCCACATGCCGGAGATGACATAACGCTCGCCGGATTTCCCTTTTTCCATCGCAGCAATGGCAGCTCTTGCGATGTCGCGGACATCGACAAAGTCAAATCCTCCGTCGACAAGCGAGGGGAGCTTTCGGTTGTAGAGGGCAAGGAGTCCTTGTCCGATGAGAGAAGGTTGGAAATCATACGGGCCGATCGCAGCCGTCGGAATGATAATAAGCGTTTCAAGCCCCTGGGCAATGCCTTTCATCACTTCCCGTTCAGCATCGGATTTGGCCAGGTCATGCTCAAGGCGGCTCGACTGCACGAGAGGACGGCTTTCATCGAGAGGTCCTTCTGGGAGCTGCTCAATCGCATGGATTGAGCTGAAGTAAATCAGTTTATGCACGCCGCTGGCAAGGCATGCCTCGACAATGTTTTTAGTTCCTGTCACGTTGACGGAATAGACCATTCCGTCTTTGTCGCCGTCGATGGAAATTTTTCCAGCGGCATGAAAAACAACGTCGCAGCCGGCCAGAAAATCCCTGAGGCATTGAGGGTCGAGGATATCGCCGGTTTCTCTAATAAGGCTGAGCCCTTCGAGCGAATCTGCGTTTTGATGGATTAATGCTTTGACGCGGTACCCTTTATTAATCAGAGCTCTGCAAAGATTATTTCCAATGTGCCCTGAGGCACCTATTACGGCGACTGTCATATTTTTACTCTAGTGAGTGGATGAAAATAAAACAACTGACTTTTTCCATTCTTCGATGGACTGTTCGGTATGGAAGGCGGCAAGCTCATGCGATTCGAGGAGCTCCTTGTAGAGATCGTCCCGCAGGATATACCTGAGACGCCGATCTCCGCGCACGCTTTCACTTGTTCCAGGCTTTTGGGGTGCAGGACCATCACTTGCGTGGGAAACTCATAGTTGGAAATGATTTTTTGAACCGACTCGATCTGCTCGAAAGGTTTTTCACCGGTCTTGACCATGCGGGAGAGGTGAGGGCAGACATAGAGAGCGCCGGCGCGTGCGGCCAGCATGGCATGAACAGGAGAAAAAATGGCTCCAACCATGACGTTTGAAAGAAGATGGATTGATTCCCAAGCAGATTCTATGGCAGGGATTCGTAGGATGATGCGGGGAGAAAGAGCTGCGATCATCGCACCTATTTCTAGAAAGTCAGAGTAGACATCGACAACAACGGGGCCTGGCTGCGCTGCCAAAAGATTTTTGATGGTTTCTTTCGGGTGCTCAGACAGGAGTGCTGGCGTTGTGACAACACCCTGGAGCAGTCCTTGGCGGGCGCCTTTCTCAATGAGCGGGATCTCGATCGATTCAAGCCAGATGTTCATGTGGGACAGTTTAAACGGGTCAGCAAAATAAGTAAATCAGGTTAGGATTTTCCAATATTCCGCCACTTTGACAAAAATGACTATTGATTATGAAAGAGTTATGATTTTTGTATATCAAGCTGTTTGTTGCTGATACGTGTAACGGATTTCTCAATTTATAAAAATAAATTCTTGAGTATAAAAGGGGCTGTTGAATACTATATCCTACATAGTAGGATATAAGTGGATGTAAATATGGGAAGATTATTCGAAGGTTTGAAAAAAGGAATGCAAGAGATCATTGCACATAAACAAGGCAAAATAACCTTAAAATCTGAATTCATTGAAATTCCAGAGCCCCCTAAAGAATACGGTCCAAAAAAAATTAAGGGTATAAGAGCAAAATGGAATTACTCCCAAGGTATATTTGCGAAAGTTTTGAACGTCAGTTTAAAAACTGTTCAGGCTTGGGAATCAGGAGATAGAAATCCTAATCATGCAGCTCTTCGATTATTAGAAATCGTTGATATGGGAATTTACCATCCTCTGCTTGCCAAACCGACAAATCATCGACGTGTATCAAAGTAATCATTTCATTTCTTAGAGTTGAATTGTCAAAAGCTCATCCCACTGCGTGGTGAAGTGAGGGGAAACATTTTTTTTCACAGAGGCCCAAGACCTCTGGGCTCTCTGGGTGCCTTCCGCGCCAAAGAAAATAGTTCTATCGCCATGAAGCGTGTTGATGCGGTCGACAAGCTTCATAAGTTTAACGTTACGGGGATCGGTGAAGAAATCGAGCTGCACTTCTTTGTCGGAGACGATCTCTTGCAGCATCACGCCGGCTTTTCTGTAGCCTTTATCGGGGACAAAGAGAAGCTGAAGAAGGCGGAGCGCGTGATGGATGAGATCGGGCGTAAACGCTGTCGGCATAGACAGGTTGCACGAGGCAGATTCGGCGCGCCGCTCTTTGTCATAGACAAAGACAGAGAGGCGCGATGACATCGATTCTTGCGCGCGGAGTTTTTCGGCGGCAATCGCTATAAAGGAAGCGACGGCTTCTTTGAGCTCATCAAGTGAGAAGACAACGCGTCCGAACGAGCGGGACGAGGTAATCCCTTTTTTCGGCGGCGGTATTTCCTCGAGCTCTAATGTCGGAATTCCTTGCAGCTCCATCACGGTTCTAAGAAGCGTGATCAAAACGCCGCTTGATCCATGCCTTATCGCATTGGATCAGCTGTCCTGCCGTCTGGATGCCCTGGGCCCTCAGCGACTCTCCGACCGATCACCGATGCCCCAAATGTCTTCGACGGGAACTTTCGCAAGAGCCAAAGCAGGATCATCAATCAGGTAAACACCTGAAGGGCTTTTTTTTGCAAGATCGCTGCCGACTTTCGCGAGGGTTTTAGTCGGGCCGATTCCCATCGAGACGGGGATGCCCGTCCACTGTAGAACACGTGCGCGCACCTCCTGCCCAAAAGAGATGCCGACATCTTCTGGAATTTCCATGAACGCTTCATCAATGGAATAGATCTCGAGCGGATATCCAAAGGTCTCGAGCGTGTTCATCACGCGGTGGGAAATGTCTCCATAGAGGCTGAAGTTCGAAGACAGCACGGCGACATTGTAGCGTAAGAATTGCTGTTGACCTGAAAGGCGGGCGCTCCCATCGGTATGCCGATGGCTTTTCGTCTTTTGACCTGGCAATGACGCAGCCGTCATTGTTGGAAGAGAACAACCACGGGTCGATTGTGCAGTTTGGGGTTGAAAAGCCGCTCGCATGAGACGTAGAAGCTGTTGCAGTCAATGAGGGAGTATTTTGTGGATGACATATGTCACGACTCCCCACACTTGAAAATCCATCTCTCGTTTGACTTCAATGGATGGGAACTTTTTGTTTTCCGGTACAAGAAAGACGGACTCTCCCTTTTTTTCAATCCGCTTGACGGTGAGTTCTCCATTGAGCACGGCGACGACGATGCTGCCGCTGGCGGCTTCTTTGGCTCGATCCACAATTAATACGTCTCCATCGAGAATATGGACGTCTTTCATCGAGCTTCCCTGCACGCGGACGAAAAATGTGGCCGCAGGATGTTCGATGAGCAGCTCGTTCAGATCGAGCGTCTTTTCGACAAAGTCATCCGCCAGCGAGGGAACCAGCCTGCACGGGCGATTGAAAAAAAGAGAATTTCATTTTTTTTCCTGTAGTCCCAGCGCTTTCATCAGGCGGACCCACGCAATCAGCTGCTCGCCTTGAGAGCCATTAATTCTCTTCTACCAAGATGGAATTATTTTTTGAATCTGCAACAACAAGATAAGAGATCAGGCCGCTTTTAAATTGATCTTCTGAAAGGTTGTAGGTATCGGCAGATGCAACGGCCGCTCTTGTTTGCGCTTCCAGCTGGAGGTTGTTGTAGGGAGCGTTGAAAGAGCATCTTCGACATCTTTAAAGGCCGGTTGACTGGTTTTTGATACAATGCAAAATGTTCTGAGAACCTGGCCTTTGCATATTTAACGTCGGCTTTTCGTTTGCCTCCGTCGAATAGGGGTTCTAGAGCGTTGAAGGCATATCCCCAATACCGCGCCTGCCATTCAAAGAAATGAGAAATCAGAGGAGTGGAGAGTCCTAGGCTGGCTGTCAGGGGAAAAGATGGAAAATAGCTTCTTAGGGCTGCATTCACATCCGAGCGGCCGGCCGAGACCTGGGCCAAAGCGCGCTTGATGTCGGCACGCCTTAGGATGATTTCGGAGGCGATTGCCGGCAGATTCGGTATTTGCTTGGGAAGCCTTCCGGGAGCCACTTTAAAGGAAGAGGCAGGCCTGCCCAGCAAAGCGGCCAGCGTGTTTTCCTCCAGGCAGCAGCCATGCTTCGTTTGCTCCAGCGGTTTCTCAACAAGGGCAAGTTCGTATTTTGATTTTGAAAGATCGATTTCATGCTCAAGTCCTGCGTGAACGCGGTCGTGCCTGAGTTGAACCTTATCTTTGTAAACGCCGAGGGTCTCTTCTAAATAAGCGATTTGCTCCTGAAAGACGCGCAGTGAAAAATAATGAATAGCGATATCGGTGACTAAAGTTTGATAGACAAATTCTCGCTCCCATTGAGTGGCCTGGAGCTGTGCTCTGCGCTCTCTTGTTTTGCCTTCAGCTTTCCCCAAAGGTCAAGTTCATACGAGAAATCGGAAAAGATGCCGTACTGCTCTTGTTTGACTCTCTCTAAATGGTTGGTCGGAGACCCGTAATTACGAGGGTTTAAAAGCGTTTCATCTTGCATGTGAGTTGCGCTTAAGTCGACTTTCGGCATGCGCTCTGCGCGGTCTTTCATGACTAAAGATCGTGCCTGATCGATGCGGCTGGCTGCGATCTGCAGATCGAAGTTTCCTGAGATGTTCTTCAAGCGCATTCAAAGCAGGATCTTCAAAAGTTTCCCAGAACCGATTTTTTTCTTCGTAGTTTTCGCTGCTGGGATATGTTTCTTTCCAGGCAACCGGGATATTTATTTCCGGAGTAGAGGGGTTGTAGTGCCGGCATCCTGCAAGGAGAACTATTGTAACAAGTATAAGTCTCATTCTTTGACGCTCCGATGGATATAGACATCGACTTGGCTTCCCACGTAAAGTGTGGTATTTGTTGGAGGCTTAAATGTATAAATCACCTGAAGGACGCGCGTATCGACTTTTTCCTTGCTCAGCCCCGTCAGCGATCTTTTAGGGACCACGAAAGGCTCGATCCTAAGAAACGTTAAAGGAATCGCATTATTAGGCTGGTTTTTGGGATA
>CAVTNO010000008.1:0-95364 GCA_963736155.1 uncultured Rhabdochlamydiaceae bacterium
GTGCGCGCTCGGCGAGGCTCGTCAGGCTAGCCGCGTAAGCACGCGGCGCCCGCGTGCGGCGCACCACGCCCTCGTCGCAGGCCATCTCGCGCTCGCGGCACAGGCGTTGTTCGATCCAGACCAGCGCGGGATTCAAAGGAAAGAGAACCAAGGCCAGCTTTTGCATGAGATTGGTCCAGTCGTCGCGGCGGCGCAGGTGCTCGGCCTCGTGCAGAATCACGTGTTCGAGCTGGCCGGCGTGAGACGCCCAAAAAGCCAGCCGGGAATGAAAATGCGCGGCGCGAAAAATCCAATGACGCTGGGACGGTCGAGCTCGCGCGTGGTGCAAATCGTGCCTCCACCGGCCGGCTCGCGGGCGATACCGCAGCCAGCAAAGCGCGGAGATGGGCGCCTGCCTGGCCCGGCTGGGCCAGCAATTTTGCCGGAGTCAGGCGATTACGACAGGCACGGGCGGAACTCCCACAGTCGGCGCAAGTGCAGCGAGTTCATGGCGAGATGGACGGCGCGCGCCAGGGAAGCCATCAGCCACAGTGCGGCGATCGCGAGGGCCCAGCGCTCGTCGATTTGAATGTGGGGAAGCATGAACCAGGGCACGGGCGCCGATGCCCCGGTCGGCGCCCCGATCGGAACATTGACGGGAGCGTTGCCCGCGAATCCCGAAGCCGCGCCGCGCATGAGCGCAGGCAGAAACGGCAAAACTGCAACCGCCGCGAAGGCCGCGGCCCACAATGCGAATCGCTCGGCCGCGGCGAGATTCAGGCGCGGCGCGAAGCGAAGGCAGAGGCCGAGAACGATTGCAATCGCCGCGCTCTGCCACAGCGCCGCCACGGCCACCGGCGCGGCGCCATGGGCAAGGGCAACCGACCAGGCGCCGCAGCTTTGCGAGCGCAAATAATTTCGGGATTTTTCCCCAATGAAATGCGGAATCAATATTGGGGCCCCGGGTTCTTCGACTCAGACTTCACCTTTGGCAAAGACTTTCATATCAGCGAACGAATGAAGTCACGGTGGGACAAATCTCTATAACATTTTCAACCACCCGAACTTCCTGAATCCGAACAAGAACTGGAGTCCCGCGACGGGAGGCGTTCCTTGTTCTATGACTCCAGCGGGCTCGCAACAGCCCAGTTGCGGAAACATCACTGGGCAATCCGCTCCCCCAACTGGCCCCTACGGTTCATTCTTCAACGGGCTGCCTTCAGGCCGCGTGGGTCAGCTTCAGGCCAAGTTCGTGTTCTGAGGGAAACTGCAACGATTGGGTCGCCATCAAAATGCGGATGCCGTCCAGAAAATGGAAAATAGGGACAAAGTGCAGGCAGCCCTCTCTGGGGACGGCTCCGCATCGCGAATGTGACAGTCTTGGCATTGAGGCAGGCTGAGAATCGTTCTTGCCTGTCGTGGCGATCTCGGGCTTCGCCTGTTTTTCCAGTCTGGCCCGGGAAGCATCGCCAGGAACGGGACGATCGGTCTTGACCGCCTTCGCAGTTCACGAGCTGGTTGCGATCGGCCCAGACCAGGATCAGCTTCTGTCGCCGCTGGCCACCACTGGCACCGATTGCGTGAACAGAAACGTGCCCAGGCCTCGGGCTTCCTGTTCCGGAAGGCAGCCCACCACGGCCACCTGTCCAGTTTCGAGGACGAGACTGGCGGCAAGGTCCGGAAGTGCCTCCTCAGGCTGGCCGTCGTTGATCTTGAATTGCTGGGCCGCGTAGGGAGCCGCGTTCGGCATTGCCAGGTAAGAGCAGTGCGCCTGACCGTGATGGATCTCGGGCGTGAACCGCAGTGCGACGGCGCCTGCGCCATCATGAGCGATCACGCGGAAATAGCCGCTGGCTGCCTGATAATCTTTGCCAGAGGGCCGGTTCTCCCGGTTCATGAGCAGAGTGACCTGATCGACGGCCTCGTTGGTGCTGATGAGCGTTTGCTCACCGTCATCGAGAAGGAACGTGGCGGGCTCGACCTTGTGCGGCGGAGGCGCGGCGAGAACGGCCTCGCGCGGGGGGAGCTTGCACGGTGATCCGGCCAATGCGCAGTCCGTTCACTTGAAGGGCCCGTCGTGCCTCGGAAGTGATGGCCTGTTCATCGGCCGCCTTCCAGACGATCTCGTCATTGAGGGGTCGCAAAAGGGACGGTCCAGGATGGCCACGCGGAGACTGTCGCCGCTTCGATAGGCTGACCGCGCCAGCAGCCGATCTGCTCGAAGCGTTCTTCGGGCGCAACTGCCGATGAGTGCGGATTACAGCCTGAAAGTCCAGGCGATCCGCCAATCACGATCAGGGCGCGCCGAGCCGCTGCCTTCCCCACTGCCGCCTCTCACGGTTCAATCGAGCGGAATCCTTTCCGCGTCATCTCGAACGGATCTGCTCGGACAGAAGGGAAGAAGAGAACACAGATCCCGGGATTCTCGACAGGCTCATCCCATCGTCCGCCCCCTCAGGCGGGCCGCTTTTTCAAAACATTGAGTTGGGAGTGCAGGACCGTTCCGTCGAGGCGTCAATCGGAACGTGCCAGCTTCAGAAATCGCCTGCTCTCCCAATGTCGTCGCCCCTCGACAACCCGAATTTGGCTCTATGTTTCGCATAAACGGAAAGTTACGAATTTGTTCGACCTTAACTCTGCTGAGAGCAGGCGACTTTGCGGCTGGACTCGAATTTGGCTTGCTGGGGATCGTGCCAAACCTTGCCGATGAGTTTGTTTTCGGCTTGACACTTGGCGAGATTGAGCCAGGTTCTCTTGACTTGAAGTGGGGGTGGCATCCATGTGTGGGGTTAGTCAACAGACCTCAACTCAAGGATGTTCACCCCCATGTGCACCATACCCTTGCCTCGGTGGATCGTCGATGCTGCCGCTCGGTTCTCCCATCGCCGTGGCGCCGTTTCTCAAGAGGCCAAGCAGACCGACTGTAGCCGGCAAACCGTCTACGACCACAGCCGCAAAGTTCTCGCGGCTGTCGCCCTCGAGCACTCTGGTGGCCCGACACGGAAACAACTCGTGGAACAAATCGAGACGCTCCGTCAGGAATACGCTCATCTGTCGAACCAGCTCAAAGAGGCCATCCTCTTTCCCGAGGCCAAGCAGCAAGAGTTCTCCGCCAAAGGCCGGAGCATGGGGATCAGTCTCGACCAAATCGGTGTGTTGCTGGTTGTTCTCCTCGGTCGCGAGGTGGCCCCGGCCCGGTCCACAATCGAGCGTTGGGTCCAGGCCGCTGGAACAGCGGCGGGCAAGATCCTCATGCGGCTTGATGCCCTCTGCAAGGATCTGGTGCTTTTTGGCTGCCTCGACGAGATCTTCTTCCGCGGGCATCCTGTCCTGGTAGGCGTGGAACCCCAAAGCATGGTCTGGTTCCTGGGGAAGAAGGTCGGCTCACTGAAAGGCTCGACCTGGGCCGAGCCGCTGCAGGCCTGGGACGCTCTGCAGTATGTGGTCGCGGATGCAGGCGTCCCACTGCAGGCCGGCATCGCCCAGGTCCAAACGCAACGCAGACGAGACGGCAAGGCCCCATTGGCTTCGGGACTGGATGTCTTCCACACCAAGTACGAGGCCCGCAAGGCCTTGGCCATCGACTGGAACAAAGCGGAGCGAGACTGTGACGCGTTTGACAAGATCAATCGTCGCTTGGAACGGACCCGCAAAGCGGGGATCCCGTGCCAAATGGAGGCCCGCGAGGCTGGTCGCGCCTGGGCCAAGGTGGTCAAGAGCTTCAATGAGTACGAGGTGATCGAGGCGGTTTGGAAGCAGGCCGCCGTTGCCTTGAATGTGTTCCGAACCGACGGCCGGCTCAATGACCGGGCCTGGGCCGAGGCCCAGGTGGTGCCAGCCCTGCAGAATCTCATGGGTCGGGCCTGGGTGCCAGTTCGCAACCATCTTCAGGCCCCCGAGACATTCACGTTTTTGGACCGCATGCACAAGGAGTTGGCCCAGCTTCCAATCTCAATGGATCTGCGTGAGGCGTTGGTGCGACTTTGGTGGCTTCGTCGACAGCGGCCCTGCAAGCCGGTCGAAGGCTCCGTCCAGGGGCTGGCCATGTGGCGCACTTGGTCCAGCAGGAGGTCTGCCAGAAGCTGGCTCCGACTTGGCGACACTGGTACCGACGGATCGCAACCATTTTGCGTGAGACGGTGCGGGCCAGTAGTCTGGTCGAGTGTATGAACAGCGTACTGCGAATGCACCAGTCACGTCATCGCACGATCACTCCGGAGATGCTGGACCTGAAACGGCTCTATTGGAACTGCCGCGAGTTTCTCGGCGGGAAGCGACGGGGCAAATCCCCCTACAAGCATCTAGGGCTAACGCTACCGAGTTTCGATTTCTGGGATTTGCTCCAACCCGAGTTCACCAAAGCACTAACCGAGGCAAAGGCCGAAGCGAAGGCGAAAACACTAGCCAGGGCTGCCTGAAAGCAGGTTTACCAGCGCCCGTTGTTGACGATTTTGAGCCTTGCAGTGAGCTTTTTTTAGAATTTGGAATACCCATCAACCTGGAGTGGATAGCCCATCCCATCCAGTAACGCCAGAGGATAAGTCTCGTGCAGTTGCCGCAGCAATGCAAGCTCAATTTAGATCACAATTGTCCCGATTATTAGGTGAGAGGTTAAGTGGAGAGGGCGTTTTAAGGGGCAATATTTTGGAAAGAGATGCAAGAATAGAAGGGTTGCAAAAAGAGTTAGAAGAAAGTCGGCAAACCGCTACTGCATTAAGAGCACAGCTGTCCCTTCAGGGAGCTGAGCTAAAATCAGCTCTAGAGACGGTCAAGCATCTAGAAGCAGAGCGGTTTAAAAAAGCATAGATTTAGCATAATCCTTGAACAAATTACAACGGTCAGATATACAACTGAATCATTGACACTTACAAGAAAGGAGTTTTTTGAATGAAGTCTACTCGTGAAAAAGTCAGCTACTGCTTAGGCCTTGAGACCGGCAGAAATCTGCTACGCCAGTTTAACGACATGGATATTGAACTTTTGCTAAAAGGGTTTAAAGACGCCACAGACAGGAGCGATCCGAAGCTGGGTCAAGATGAGATACAGTCGATCATGCAGGCGCTGCGCCAGCAAGTTGAGACACAGCAACGTCAATTCTACGCAAAGCTATCTGAGCAAAATCGCAAAGATGGGGAAGCGTATTTAGAGAATAATAAAGCACAGGAAGGCGTCACGACGCTGAGAAGCGGGCTCCAATACAAAGTGCTCACACCAGGCACAGGCCCCAAACCGACGCCTGCTGATGTTGTCTCTGTTCACTACCGCGGAAGCTTTATCAATGGTACGATTTTTGACAGCAGCTATGAAAGAGGCAAGCCGCAAGTGTTCCCGCTCAACCGCGTGATCCCAGGCTGGTCAGAAGCGCTTCAGCTCATGCACGTGGGCGATAAGTGGCAGATCGTCATTCCTCACTACCTCGCCTATGGCGAAGCTGGGTATGGCAATGAAATCGGCCCTAACACCACGCTCGTTTTCGAGATGGAACTTCTTGGAATTAACTAAAGTTTCGATCAAAAGGTCATCTCTCTCCGGAGAGATGACCATTCCTCCTTCAAAATCCCAAACAATGCGCGCTCTGGTTTTTGCTCTTCTCAGCACCGAGAAGTCGATCATTTACAATCCGCTTCCATCTCCCGATACACAAGCGATGATCCGTGCCTGCAGGCTTTTGGGGGCCCAAGTTGATTGTTATCCTGATCGGATCGAGGTTTGCGGGGGGCTAAAACCCGCCGAAGATGTGATCGATTGCGGGAACTCCGGTCTGGTGCTTCGGTTGATTGGAGCGCTCTCGGGGCTGCTGCCTTCTCACACGGTTTTAACGGGCGACAGCTCGATCCGGCATCGAAGGCAGGTGGTGCCTTTGATTGAGGGGCTCAGCCAGCTAGGCGCCTCGGCGGTCTCGGCGCGCGGCGATGGATATGCTCCTATCATTGTGAGAGGTCCCATGAAGGGAGGCATCGCGGAGATTTCAGGGGAGGATTCGCAGCCGGTCTCCGGTCTTTTGATCGCAGCGGGATTTGCCTCGGGCATGACGGAGCTTTTTGTGAAAAATCCCGGGGAGCTTCCATGGGTGGCGCTGACGCTAAACTGGCTTGACTGGTTTGGCATCAAATATGAAAACCACAACTTTGAGCATTACAAAGTTTTCGGAGGGGCTGTTATTCCGGGATTTACCTACACGGTCCCCGGTGACTGGAGCTCGGCGCTTTATCCGATCGCAGCGGGCCTTGCCACAAACTCGGAGATCACAATCCATGGCGTCGATTTTAACGACCCGCAAGGTGATAAGGAAGTCGTGACACTGCTGCAAGAAATGGGCGCCAAAATCACGATGCAAGGAAGGTCTCTGACCGTTCATCCGGGGCCTCGCTTAAAAGGAGCCAAGATAGATATCGGCAGATTTATAGATGCCATCACGCTGCTTCCGGTGCTGGCGTGCCAGGCTGAAGGGCCGACGCATATTTTTAATGGAGCCATCGCAAGGTGCAAAGAGAGCGACCGGATCAAAGCGATCGTGTCGCAGCTGAAAAAAATGGGCGCAAAAATTCTTGAGACACCGGATGGAATGATTGTTTATCCCTCTGAGCTGAGTGGCACGCAGGTGACGTGCTTTGAAGACCACCGCATGGGGCTTGCGCTATCGATTGCAGGTCTCATTGCCAAAGGATCGACGGAGATCGTTGGTGTGGAGGCCGTCTCGAAAAGTTTTCCGGGATATTTTAGCGCGCTTCAAAAATTGGGTGTGCAGATTGAATAATCTCATCCTGATCGGTTTTAAATCGGCGGGCAAAACAACGCTAGGCCGCAAGGCTGCTGAAAAATATAACAAACCCTTCATCGACACAGACGAGCTGCTCGGGGAGCCTGCCGCGGCTGTCCATGAAAGGCTGGGCGAAAAGGGTTTTCGCGCGCTTGAGAAAACGCTGCTTTACACGCTTAAAGACCTCACGGGCCGTGTGATTGCAACCGGCGGGGGCGTGCCGCTGGATCCTGAAAATCAAAAGCTCTTGCGAGAGCTTGGCACAATTGTACATGTGAACACTCCCAAAGAGATCATTCGCGAGCGGATAAAAAACGGTCCGATGCCGACTTTTCTGAAAGGATTTGATTTCGATGATGTCTATGACTTCCGGCTTAGAATTTATGAGTCGGTTGCTCATTATAGTATCAGCGGAGAAGATGAGCTTTGGGAAGCCATCATTTTTTGACTTTAAATTCAAAATGTACTAATTTACAATAACTTAATACAACATCCCTTTTTAATATAAAATAAAGTATAATATATCTGTATGTCTATTAAATTAAGTAGTAATCTTATAGTAAGTGTTCCGTTCGCGCAGCAACCTGTTGTGAATCAAAGGGTTGTGAATGCTGCACTTCAGGCGCTTGAAGCGCCTGCTCTTCAGGCTAAGCCGATTGACCTGATCACACAAAGGCACGGCGTTTTGTGGCGCTGTATCGGCGTCACAATTAATCCCCTCGGCGGTAAGATTTACCATTACAAGCTCAAAGATGAATATAGGGACTATGAGGCAGAGGCTGCCATCAAAAAACAACGAGAAATTTTTCCGGCCGAAGAACCTTACGGCGTTATAGAGTTTTGCAAGGAATTGCAGGTAATCGGATACAGTTCGTTTTCAGATGAGAGCGGCGTTTATCTCAATCTCCCAGATTTGGAGGCCATTGTCGCAGGGTATGAAAAATTGCGGGAAACACGTCCAAAATGCCCACCTCTGCGTATCTTTTCAAGCAGGGGAATAGCGGATGATATCACCTTCAGTAGATCCTATATCGACAATGATATCCATCTTTCAGAGGGGATCGAGTTTCCCCATGACAGCATCTACCATGCTGCGCGTGTTCTTAAAATCATGATCTTATATCCAGAAGAATACATGGACGCCAAAGGAAAGATTGCCGGGTCGGTAGAAAAACACCTTGAAGAGATCGATCGATTGCAAATTGATAAAACGCGCTTACGGCAAGCTACAACCCTCTTAAGCGCTTTTGTTGACTCCACATGGGCCGCTATTTCCATCTTTGATTTAACCGCTTCTTCCAAAGAAACAATGGAAGAAATGCTCGATATTTGGGATGATGAAAATTACCAAAGATACTGGATGAACATCTACCATACCCCCATCGATCACCAAAAAGCCATTGATCTATGGCAAAACGTCTTTGCTTAAAGCTCTCATCATTAATTACTTAATCAATTAAAATAATCTTTATTATTACATTAAAATAATGTACAATAAGTACATATGAGTATTGAAGTAGATAATATAAGAGAAAATGATTGGTTAAACCTTCCGGAACCTATTATGGATCAGAGGGTTATAGGCGCTGCACTTCGGGGGCTGGAAGTCTCTGCTCTTCAATCACAGCCGATTGATCTGATCACAAAGAAGCAAGCCGCATTGTGGAGTTGTATTGGTGTCACGATCAATCCTATGGGTGGTAAGATCTACCGTTACAAATTCAAGGATGAATATCAGGGCTCTGAGCAAGAGGCTTACATCAAAAAACAAGAAGAAATCTTCCCTGCCATCGAACCCCATCCTGAAGAAGAGTTATCCTTTAGTAAGGAATTACAGCAAATCGGATACAGTGTGAGATCAGATGCGAGCGGCGTCTATCTCGATCTTCCTGATTTAGAAGCCATTGTTGCAGGGTATGAAAAATTGCGGGAAACGCGTCCCAAATGCCCGCCTCTACGCATTGTGTCAAGCGAAGGGATTGCAGATGATCTCACTTTCTGCAGAGCCTATATCCTCTACGATATCCTTCTTTCAGACGGGGTAGAGTTTGTCCATGACAGCATCTACCATGCTGCTCGAGTCCTTGAAATGATGATTTCATCTCCAGAAGAATACATAGCCTCAAAAGAAAAGATTGCTGGGTCGGTAGAAAAAAATCTAGCCGCATTCGATCGTCCACGAATAGATAAAGAGCACCTCCTTCAAGTTGCAACTATCTTGGGCGCTACAGTCGATACCATTTGGGCCATTACTGTCATCTCCGACTTAATCGCCATTTCTTTAGAAAAAATGAATGAAAATGTTCTTGATATCTGGCGGGATAGTGATTTTCAAAGATATTGGATGAAAACTCACCATGAACCATTCGATCATCCCACAGCTCTCATCCGATGGCAAACCGCCGTTAATTAACGGCTTGGAATTTATTACTTGCAGGCTCATCATAGGGTCATGGGAAGTCATTCGTTTGGATCCATTTTTCGGATCACTACATGGGGGGAATCGCATGGCCCCGCCATTGGTGTTGTTATTGACGGCTGTCCTGCAGGGCTCGAACTTTCTGTGAATGATCTAATTCCCGATCTAAAACGGCGTGCTCCGGGTCAGTCGGATCTTACATCGCCGCGCAAAGAAGATGACATTCCTGAAATTCTCTCAGGTGTATTTAATGGAAAAACTACCGGCGCGCCGATTTCTATTTTGATCCGGAACAAAGATCAAAATTCTGCCGCTTATGAGGCGCTTGAAAATATCATCCGTCCCGGACATGCCGGATTTACCTACCTTGCCAAGTATGGGATTTTTGATCACCGCGGCGGGGGCAGGGCTTCTGCGCGGGAGACGGCCTGTAGAGTCGCGGCGGGAGCTGTTGCGAAAAAACTTCTCCGCCATTGGGGCATTACCTGCAGCGCCTATCTCGTGCAGGTGGGGCATCTCAAATGCAGAGAAGGCGATCCAGAGATGATCGAACTCATTAAGCAGGTCAAAGAAGAAGGCGACTCAATTGGAGGCATCGTTGAATTTTGCGCTGAAGGGCTTCCCATTGGCCTTGGCGATCCAGTCTATGAAAAACTGGAAGCGAATCTAGGATCTGCAATGCTCTCGCTGCCTGCGTCAAAAGGTTTTGAAATCGGCGAAGGATTTCTTTCAGCTGCGATGCGCGGCTCCGAGCACAACGATCCGTTTACAAGTCTGGAAGCGCCTGAGACGAATCACGCCGGCGGCACGCTGGGCGGCATCTCCACAGGGCTGCCGGTGGTAGGACGCGTGGTATTTAAGCCTGCCTCCAGCATTCGAAAAGAGCAGCAGACTGTCACAACGTCCGGTGAACCAATCCGTTTTAAACTCTCAGAGACAGCGCGCCACGATCCGTGTGTTGCCATCCGCGCAGTCCCCGTCGTGGAGGCGATGGCCGCACTTGTTTTAGTCGACGCCGTTTTAATGAACCGCACTGTCAAACTATGAAATATGCCGTCATCACAGACTCCAATGTCGCCGCTCTCTACGGAAAGCCCGATTTTTTTGTCGTGCCGGCAGGAGAGCCCTCCAAATCGCTTGAAACTGTGCAAGACCTTGCCTCCCGTCTTTTCCAAAACGGCTACGGTAGAGATACAACCATTGTCGGTCTTGGCGGAGGGATGATCTGCGATCTTGCCGGATTTTTAGCGAGCAGCTTTTGCAGGGGAGTGCCTCTCATCTTAATTCCTACGACGCTGCTGGCCATGGTCGATGCTTCCATCGGCGGAAAGACCGGCGTCAACCTTCCCGAAGGGAAAAATCTTCTCGGCTCTACAACCTTTCCGCAAAGAGTCATTGTACAGCCCTCATTTCTGAAGACGCTGCCTGATATCGAGTGGGAAAACGGAATCATCGAGATTTTAAAAGCAGGGCTTCTTGCCGATCCGTATCTTTTTTACCACATGCCGCATCTATCGGTAGAGTCGGTCATTGACAGGGCCATAGAAGTGAAAAGACGCATCGTGGCGTGCGATCCGTATGAACACGGGTGCAGAGCGCTTCTCAACTTCGGCCATACGATCGGCCATGCGCTTGAGTCGCTCTCCGGCTATTCTCTCTCTCACGGACGGGCAGTGGCTGCCGGCATCGTTTTAGAATCCCGCCTCTCGCATGCAATGGGGCTTTTGCCTGCGGACGATCTTGCGATCATCGAGTCTCATTTTCCTCCGGTGGAGATCTATTTTGAGCCGTCCGAAATCATCAAGAAGCTGACAGTCGATAAAAAAACACGCGGCGGCACGCCCCATTTTGTTTTGCTTGAAAAAATCGGCGAGCCGCATGTCAAAGAGGGGACATTCTGCCATCCCGCTGATGAAAATCTTTTGCTGGAGGTGCTGACTGAGAGTTGTATGTGCACCCGTTAAAGAATGGCCGAAAGAACAGCCCGTCGATTTGTATGAGTTCACCGACGGCAAAGTAAAACATCTCTACGACCGCGATAAAAAACTCCGCTTCATCGATATCGACTGGGAGCTGGAGCTGCGAGGGGAGGACAATCTCATTGTCTCGTACCATAATTTCGACGAGACGCCCGATCTCGAGATGATTTTATCGCAGATGAAGCTACGTCATCCCAAAGCTCGCTACTACAAAATCGCCACGTTTGCAAATTCAACGCTTGATGCGCTAAAAATGCTCAAATTCCAGCGCAAACACGCCAAGGTGATTGGGATTTGCATGGGAGAAAAAGGAGTCGTCACTCGCATTATGTCGCCGTTTACCTATGCGCCGCTGACGGAGAGCGATAAAAACGCTCCGGGCAGCTTTTATGGAGCGAGCTTGAAACGATCTATCGCTACAGGTCGATTACGCCTGAGACGCGTATCTATGGGCTCATCGGAGATCCCGTCTCTCAAAGCATCGGACATCTTTATCATAACGACCGGTTTCGTCAGCTCAGTATGGATGCCGTTTATGTGAAGATGATTGTGACGGTGGACGAGCTGCCGCAATTTTTTGAGGCGATCGAAGATCTTCCGTTTTGGGGATTTAGTGTTACAGCGCCTTTGAAGCAAAAGATTACAGGATATCCTGCAAATACTCTCATCCGCACAGAATTCGGCTGGCAGAGCTGCAACACCGACGGTGTCGCTGCTAGCGATGTGCTCGGTGAGGTAGCAGGGAAAACGATTGTGATCCTGGGATCTGGAGGGGCCGCAAAAGCCATCGAATCGGCGCTCTCGCTCAAAAAAGCGCATGTCATCCTGCTGCGCCGCGGCATGGAAATCACATCCTACGACATCCTCATCAACGCGACATCGTCTCCAAACCCTGATTTTCTTGATCGGTTTATCCCCGGAAAACTGGTGATGGATGTTGCGATCCGCACCTCGCCGTTTCTTAAGCGCGCCGCCTCATGCGGATGCCGCACCATGGACGGCCTTCCGATGTATTTCGCCCAAGCGACCTTGCAATCCAAGCTCTGGCAGCGCGCAGTATAACATCGCAAAAAATCATTTCAAATATTTACATCGCTGTGACATATTCTTTCCCTATATTTGAGGAGATAAAAATAATGCTTGCAGTAACAGCATCACCCTTTGATAACGTATTGCGTGCGGTTTTAGATGTGATAAAAGAAGAGGACAATAATGGACAAAATGCTCCGAATCCTGTGATTGAAACAGCAAGACGCCTTGAGATCGCGATTCAAAATGCAATAAACATGTATCGGCATCATCCACCCGAGCGTCCTACAATCGATGAAAAGGTGCAAGAATTTTATAAAATGACCGCCTGTCTTAGGGATCCAGGTTATCGCAGACTCAATTTGGAGCCGCTCATTCGACATTCGATTGACTCGGGGACTGAGAAGGGATGGATTCCTAAATTGTTTAGTGTCTATCCTCAGTATGTTGTTCCTTCTTCAACTTTTGTATTTGATCTTACGGTTCAATTTTTTGGAAGATTTAAATGCGCTGAGCAAGAGAAGTACAAACCAACATTGACTTTATGCGGCCAAGACTTTAAATCATCCAAGGCGACGCAGCATGATATCACTTTTAAGGCCTTTTTTAAAGTACGGCCCCCGTATCATGAGACAAGATGTACCTCATTTGAAGCTCGGCTGATTGTTCCTTATGAGTGTGGATATGTCGTGAGCCATATCAAAGAATTTGTGTTCGATGTTCAAATACGCGCACTTCCGATCTATGCAGGAGTCGTCACGTTCACCCATATCCGCCCCAATAAAGAAAATCTCGTCGAATCATTTAATGCCAAATGGGATGAAACAAGGTGCTATTACACAGATAAAGGTGCATCGATTAGGCTTGATTTTAAGAGTTTTGATGGCGCTCATTGGTCATTAACAAAACCCGGGGAAATTCCTTATTTGAAACTCACTTGTTCGGAGTATAGGGATGGCGACAAGCGGTGGAACGTCCAAATCCTATCGCCTACGGGGATTTAAGGGCTATAGTTTGAATGTTGACCAAATTTTATGCGCAGGGTCGTCTACTTTAGGCAATGTAGGATCTTCTATTTTAGGCATGATCCAAAGAGTGGTCGATCTTGCCGCTCTGTAGATCAAGCAGGTCTTGGATAAATATTTAGGAGCTTCTTGTTTCTGAGGTTCTTTTTCAGGAAGAGCAGATAGGACTGATGTTAGAATCTCTGGTACCTTTTGTGACATGTCATCAGCGCTCAGCGATTTAACTGCAGATATGATAGCATTTATTTCTATGATTTTAGCTTCAGAAGCATCCTGTTGAGGTGCTTCGATGGCGGCTTGAAGCCCAAGCTTTGTTCTGAATGTTCCAGTGGCCTTGCTGAACCAATTTGTTTGTTTTTCCGGTTCTATAGAAGGCTGGACAAAGACATGATACATCTTTCGATGGAGCTGCAAGGTCTCCTCGGGAAAAAAGGCAAACAATGCAACGGCAACGGCCATAAGGTGGAATTGGCGGGAAAGAACATATCCGGTTGACAAATCATACAGTCCTGCAAAAATGTGGGCAAAACCTTTATGGATCTGAAGAGCAATAGCGTCCCAGTCGACTTTTTCCGTTGCCCTAAAACGCTGAACCATGCCGAGCGTCAAATGAACCACGCCGAGCGATCCGTTGATCAGAGCTCCAGGCGTTGAAATTCTTGGATAAAAGAAATAGGCGCCAGCAACTCGGGCTATGATTTGAATCGCTGAGTCAATCGATGGGTTTTTAAGAGGATTCGTAATCAGGCTTCTTTCCTCCATCCAGTTAAGGGTTATATCTGCAAAAGAGTGAACATTAAGTCTGTCTACAACTGTTTGAAGAGAAACGCCCATTTTAACATCCTGGTTAAAGTTTGCGGCCAATGATAAAAAAGAACTTTGTTAACTTCAATCTTTAAATGAGATATGGGTGGGGAAAACAGGAGAATCGTATGTCATCTTTAGAACTGCTCTCGCCCAAAAACTGCGCGCTCGCTTTGATCGATCATGAGCCGCAAATGTTTTTCGGAGTTCAATCAACAGACCGGCAAACCATCATCAACAACGTCGTGGGCCTTGCCAAGGCAGCTAAAATCTTCAAGGTGCCGACAGTCCTGACAACGGTGGCCGCCAAATCATTCAGCGGGCCGCTCATACAGCAGATCCAGGATGTGTTTTCGAATCAAAAGCCGATCGATCGTACAACGATGAACTCCTGGGAAGACAAAAACTTTGTCGCAGCAATTGAAAAAACCAAACGAAAAAAACTCGTGATGGCGGCTCTCTGGACCGAAGTCTGTCTCGCGTTTCCTGCCATATCAGCTGTGAAGGCCGGCTATGAAGTTTATGCGGTGATCGACGCCTCAGGCGCATCGAGCGCAGAGGCTCATCAAATGGCCATCCAGCGCATGATCCAAGCCGGCGTTATCCCTGTGACCTGGCTCCAGGTGCTGTGCGAGTGGCAGCGCGACTGGGCCCGCCAGGAGACGTATGCCGACGTTATGAAGCTCATCAAAGAACACGGTGGCGCCTACGGAAGCGGTGTGTTCTATGCCGAGACTATGATGCACCACGATTAATCTGCTTGTCATTTTTAAGTCAGATCATCTAATCAGCTTGAGCGCTTGTTTGAGCGCTGAGTCTTCAGGCGCGATGCGTTTTTTGTGGGAGGCTTCGGAGGTTTTTTTCTTTGAGGCGGCAGCCTCGCTGTCCCACGGAAAGGGTTTCTTTGCGGGAGGCGCTTTTTGATCGCCGCCGGGCAGAGGACCGAGTTTATTCAGCCCTTCGCTGAGGAATTTACCGGCAGGTCCTTTGACCATGCCTCCGACGGCGCCTTTTTGCTGCCATATCATCAGCGCGCCGATCTTTGTCGTCGCTTTGCCTTTGTCTATCTTGACATCGGTAAGCGTGCCGCGGACGGGGATCTGAAGGACGTATTTTTCGGGGAGGTTTTTGATCCCGAAGGCGCGACTTAAGCAGCTTGCTGTGAGACCTAAGGTCGCATCGACGGAGTTGTCCGGCAAGTCAAGATCACCCCATGTACAAACCTGATACTCTTTGGCGATGAGGATTTCGGTGCGCTCGGCACTCAAGATGCCGTTTTGGATGGAGAAATCCATCGGCGCAAGCCAGAGCTCGAGTTCATCGCCGGCGCGGTATTGCCCCTGTTTTAAAAGGCCGAGTGTGATCTGGACGTTCCCTGAATTGCGGCAAAGGAGTTTGCCGAGCTCAAGGCGGGCTGATCCTACCTGAATCTTTGAAAGATCGTAAGGGGCGACAGGGTATGAAAACCCTTGCGGTTTGACGACAAGCGTGATCGGGCCTTCCGAGCGGATAGACGTAATATCACCGGATTTCATGAACATTTGGCTGAGCTGCGGCGTGATGTTAAGCTGCAGATGAAATGGATCGGAGAGCAGAAGCGTGCCTTGCTTCATGCTGCCGTTTAATGAGCTGCGCAGGTTCGCGGAAGTGATCTCAAACTTAATCTGTCCGTTCCAATCTGTGAGCGTGGTGCGGAGTGAGAGGTTTAAATTAGGGCCGCAAAGGGTTACAAGCGAGTATTTGTTTCCTGAAAAGGGAGCTGAAAAAAAATCGAAAGTGGCCGCTGGAAACTGTTCTAGGAGCAGCTGAACATCTGCTGTGCCGGGAGGGATCCAGCTTCCTTTGCAGAGAAGCGTGCCCTGAGGTGCAGCCTTGGCGGAAATTTGGAATAGATGCGGCGAAGACGTCTCTTTATGAGAGAGATTTGCAAGAAGCTGCGTGACTTTATTGGTTTCAAAGGCAACTTCGTCGCAGGTGATTTTTGTTTCATACCGAAGCTCCGGCAGCATGAGGGTGGAGACGGATCCTTTAAAAACAGCGGGCTTTGATAGTGTATAGGGAGCAGACCCCTGCAGCCACTTGGCAAGCGTAACGTATCCTTCCGGGGTCAGCGTCCAGACGAAGCTTGCGGGCTCGATCAGCTCGAGGCTCTTTTCATTGCCTTTCAGCGAGGCTTTAAGGGTCAGGTTGGAAGAGGAGGTGTTTATATACAGAAGGCTTGCCGTTGAAGAGTGCGACACCTGAAAATTGGTTGTCAGCGACTCTCCGATCAAAGGTTGAAGCGGAGGGCCTTTTGTTAAAAAAGGCTGGAGCGATGCAACGGGAAAATTAGTGCACGATCCTGTCATTTTTAGATCTGAAGGGTAGCCCAATGTACCACTGGCGCTTAAAGGCCCCTGATCAACGGAAGAAGAGGCGTCGAATTGTACGAGCTTTGTCTTAAGATCTGCAGAAAACTGGACCGATGTATCGCCCACTTTTGCAGCTCCAAGTTCAAAGGGTGAAGCTTTGGCAACCCCTTTGACGCTGCCGCTCAAGGTATCGAGATGGATGGTTGTTGGGTCGATGTTGACTTCAATAGGAGGCAGCTTGTCTAGCTGCACCGAAATAAATCCGGGCTCTTGCAGCGAGGCTGTTTTTTTGATCGGATCAAACGCTCCCTTAAAACGTCCTTTCCACAAATCTCCCTGAAGGTTCACGGCAATTGATTTTAACGATTCTGCGGACAGCTCCAGCTTTGTGTTCCTGGGCAGGAGCGCCTCGCCGGTAAAGGAAAGGTTTTCCCATTTCTCAGGCAGGTTTAATGCGCCGTGGAACTGGATTTGAGGGGAGTCGATCTTGATGCTCCACTCGCCCGCGCTTGCCGCCGCTGTTCCCAGATAGAGCGTAAAAGGCTCGAGCGTCCATTCATTGAACTGAAGCGCGTCCGACTTCAAAGTTCCTTGAAGCGAGAGCTGCTGCCGGCTCTGAAGGGGGATTGATAGCTCGTCGATTTTGATCTGGGCCGAGACGTTATTTTGGATAGAAAGCGAGGTGAGTTTTTCAAAAGAGGCTTTGGGAATCTGAAATTGAAAAGTGGCAGGAGCGCTCAGCTGTAGGGTATCGCCGACGACGGTGGTTTCGAGGCTTGCTGAAAAAAAATCTGAGTTTGCTTTAACAAAAACTTCTAAATTGTCTTGAAGGTTTTTGAGTTTGATGTCGGCGTTAAAACTCTCGCCAATGGTCTCTCGCAGAACGCCTTTCAGCCCTGGATATAAAATTGAAACCAGCTGATCGGCGGCCCTCAGCGGAAAATTGGCCACTTTAACGTTGGCGTCGATCTGGCTGGAGCCAGGATAGGCCAAGAGGTCGATATCAAAAGTCCCTTGAAGGGAGCCTTCCTGTGTTGTCCCTGATGATTGAACTTTGATCTGCTTGGGAAGGAGCGTTGCCTGAAGCTGGATGTCATTTACCGAGATCGGCGGTAGTCCCGGCGTGACAAACTGCGCGGAGCCGCCGGAGACGGAGATATCGCCCAAAACTTTCATTGCCTTCTTCGTAGGGGCAAGCGTGACAGAAAAAATAAACCCTGCCTGCAATGTCGCCAGCCTTGAGGCCAGCTTTTGCGGCGGCTCAATCACAACAAAAGGGTCTTTAACTTCCAAGTGTCCGACATCATGATAGAATAAGATCTTCCAAAGGGGGGCCGACGATGTGATCGAGTCTGCCCGGAAAACCGATTTTCCAGACTGGTCAAAAACCTCAACTTTTGCGGCCGCCTGGTTTTTCATCCACCGAAGCTTCAGCGTTTCAGAATGGATCTCATAGCCTGACATGCTCTTCACTGTGCGGAAAAGAGCGCTTTTGCCAAATTGCGTTGACAGGATGGAAGGGGCGAAGATGGCCAGTAATAACATGAGAAAGAACAGAAGAACCAAGATGCGGACAATGAATCTCATAATCTGCCTATCATTAAGATTCCCAGGGCCGTTTTGGCATCGCAGATCGTGCCGTCTTCGATCATTTTAAGCGCTTTCTGATAGGGTACGACCTTGATATCGATCTCATCGGTGTCCTCGCCCTGCAGCTGGCTCGGGGTCAGGTCTCTGGCAGCGAAAAGGTGCACCTTCTCTGTGTAGACGCCAGGGGAGGAGTAGAAAGCTCCCAAATACGTTAATTGACCCGGTTTTTGACCGATCTCTTCCTGGAGCTCGCGCTGTGCTGTCTCTTCAGGCTTTTCACCCGGGTCAATGACGCCGGCGGGGATCTCTAGGGTGATCTTTCCAATGGCTCTTCTCCACTGTTGAACCAGGATGAGGTCTCCCTCTTTGGTCAGAGCGACAATGGCAACGGCGCCCGGGTGGAGGATGATATCCCAGGTTTTATGAAGCCCCCCTGGAAAATCGATTTCATCCCGGCGCACCGAGATGAACTTTCCGTGGTGGATGATATGTGACTGGATGGTGGCGGCCGCCTCAAGGGCAACCTGTTTTTCAGCATGAGATTCCATACTGTCATTATGTGTTCAGCTTCTGGCTTTCGTCAAGCAGTTTGATGGCTATCAATAAAATATTTAATCGGCCAAGCTTTTCAGAGCTTCATGCTGGCTGGGGTGTGCCAGCGAGACCGCTGAATAGAGTGGGCGTGAGTCCAAATCTTTGTAGATAGAGTAGTCATGTGCAGAAAAACGGATGCCCATTTTAACCTTGGGATGCAGCTCAAGATACATTCGAAGACTTTGGAGTGTGCTGCCATGGCCGCTTTTGACTTCGATAGGAATAATGTTTTCTTCGCGTTGAATAAGATAATCGATCTCAGCAGAACTGCTTTTTTCTTTCCGCTTCCAATAGTGTAGTTCTGCTTTGCTGGTTGGACTTGCATAAGCAAGGAGTTCTTGTCCGATGAACGCTTCCGCAATATTTCCTCGATTTTCAAAACCTTCGAGCGGTTTTAAAAACCACAGGGAGGTATCTGCACCTAAAATGGATTGACATAGGGCAACATCTAAATAAATGACCTTAAAAGTTTCAAAATCGACACCGGATCCAATTGGAATGCCCTTTGCGGATGTATGACGGATTACATGCACGATGTTTGCTCTTTCCAGAAGTTCTAGCGAGGGAGCAAGTTCTCTTTTTCTGTACTCGCCATGTATTTCTTTGTAAGCAAACTCTTTTCCAATCATGTAAGGAATCTGTCTGAATAACAGATCGAGATATTTGACCTGTGATTTTTTTGCGTACTTTTCAAAGTCTTGACGATAGGTTGAGGCGATTTGTTGTTGAACATTGATCGCAGAAGTCGGGTCTTGAGTTTGAATCCATCGCTCAAGAGCTTCCGGCATACCGCCAATTGCCAAATACTCGCCAAGAAGAGAAAGTATTTTAGAGTGAATAGGTTCATTCATCGCCTTTCCTGGAGGATGATTCAAAAGTTCTTTGGCGATCAATTTATTCTCAGTGGCAACAAGATACTCCATGAATGAGAGTGGATACATATAAAGCATAGTGATGCGGCCAACAGGAACACCCACTTTTTCAATGGCAAACTCAAGTAAAGATCCTGCAGCAATCACATGTAGCTGAGGCATTTCTTCATAAAAATATCGAAGCGCAGTAATGGCACGCGGGGCTTGTTGTACTTCGTCTAGAAAAAGCAATGTTTCTCCGGGCACAATCGGAGTTTTAAGCAGAAGGGAGAGATCGCGCAGCATGCGTTCGGGAGTAAGATCTTTAGAAAAAATATCGATCGCATCTTCAATTTTTTCAAAGTTCACTTCGACAAAATTCTTAAATTTTTGACCAAGCTTGCGGATGGCATAGGTTTTTCCAACCTGCCTTGCCCCACGCAGCAAGAGAGGTTTTCGGTAGGGATCGCTCTTCCACTGTTCAAGATGAAAATCGATGATTCTTTTAAACATAACCTTACTTATAACTTATCTTTTAATCGAATAAAAGGCAATGGCTTCATAAGTCATTGACAGTTAGTGTCAATGGTCGTAATACAAGGCGTTTATGTCTTATTTTTGGTCGTAATACAAGGCGAAATGAAGGGCTTTTTGGTCAAAAGGAAAGGCGGAATCTATCTAAGACCTTCCGGAAGCAGTGGCTCGAGGTCAACGTAAGGAAAGTCGCGTTTAATAATTGGGAGGAGAAGCCGAGCATCCTCATGCGAAATGGTTCCGTTTCTTACATTCTGGCAGAAAATGGAAATAGAACGATAGGGAAGGCCAAATATCAAATCTTGAGGATTTCGTGTGGGATTTTCATAGACAAGCCGCTCTTCAGTAGGCGGGAAAAGGTTTTTAGGACACGCCAGCTCGAAGGCTTTACGCATTCTTATATACCTTGCTTTAATCTGATCCTCAGGTATTCGAGGATTTGGCTTTCCCCGCAGATAGTGGCTGTTTTCTGGATCGTCCAACCATTTTTTTAGCTTAAACATGTTTCTGACAGCATCGAGAGATCCTACACCTTGTGCTTGCCAGTACTTGGCACCGGTGAAGATGTAATTGTGAAACGTCCTGCCCGTCCTTCCCATCATTGCCAATGCTTTTGGCGGTAAATAGTAAAGTAAATGAAGGAGAAAATCTCTTGGCAAACTAGCAAATGGCCCAGTCAAAGCTGTTTCCTCTCCCTTCGGTTTGTCGTAGAGGTCGCTTTCATAGATGAGATTCGATGCTAGGATTCGGACAAACCGATCGCCGTAGCAGACCTGATTGATAGACGGTTCATCAAACACATGACGCACAAGGGCATCGAGCCTCTTTTTGGAAGGCCCTTCAAACTTTTTTAGATAAAAATCGAAGAAGGATTGCCTCTTGAAGGCATTGCCAAAGGCAGTACGATTCTTCTCGTCAGGTAAATGAAACGAACGCAGGAGGGGAAGTAGCAGATTCTGTTCCAATCGCGGAGATACTCTTCTCCATTTTCCGAGCAGCCTTCCATAAAAAGCAGGCCTTTCTGCAACAGCTTGCTGTACTTCCTTGGATATAGGGGGAATCTGGAATGGGTCTGTCAGGATGAAAGAGAAAAGAAAGCGCAGAACATCATCTTGTGATTTAAACTTCTCCGGAGCGGTGTATTCATCCGCTTGAGGGATCTTCGCTCTATCCGTTAACTCCAGGATCAGTTTTTTAGACTCATCAACACCTTTTGCTGCTTTTTCTGAAAACTGTTGAGCAAGTATAGGGCTTCTTACCTCTAAGAGCGTCCGATGCACTTGTTCGGAATCAAAGCGCTTCTTGATTAAAAAATCTAAAAACTTGTTCAGAATTGGCTCCGGTAGCTTGCCAAGAATCACGTCCAATAGGCGCTGTGACTGTGCAATACTTAAAAGAGTGTGAAAATCTGCGCTATTCCATAGCTCATCGGGAATTTGTCTGTTTGCCGCGCAAAAGACAAGATCCCATTCTGATGGATCATTCTTTAAGAGGTGATCCATGACCTCCAGATGCAAGCAAGGCAGTGGTAAATAGTCATACCGCTCACGGAGTGGGAAAATCTCTAGAATGGCTTGTTGCATGCTAGGGTCATGCTGTGCGACGTGTAAAATCTGATAGACAGCCTGATCATAAACACCGATTCGATAGATAAGATCCCTGATGCTATTTTTCGTCTGATCTTTGAGATCTAAGAAGACAATGATTTGCCTTGTAATAAATTTTTTAAGAAAAGTAATAGCATAATTATAATCATATCCAAAGGCAATAATAATCGCTGCTGCTTCTTCGCCGCCAATGTTGAGATTATTATACACCCTTTCCATCCAGCCATGTGGTGCATTTGCACGAACGAGGGCTTGCATCTCTTCTGGTTTAGCTTTTGAGAAAGCCAGATGCCGATTGAATATTATACCATCGCGATCATCTGCAATAGGTAAAAGACCAACAAGCAGTAGCGTAAGGGTTCCGATGAGCGCTAAAGGCTCAAGCCGTGGAGAGTGCGCATAAAAAGGCTTTAATACTTTGTCGACGGCGAACATCACAGATATTACAGATGGAATGAAAACAAAAGCAGTGGCCCAACCAGGGGATTGGACCCGTCCTGTCAGACTTGGAAGCCAGGGGAAGGCGGCAGCTCCCACAAGCCCAGCCAGCACGCTGTATCGCAGCTTTCCTTGTGCGAGCGTCGTGATGGATGCACCGACAGCAGCCCCCATAGGGATTGCTGCCCAAAACGCCGCTCCGTTATAACGTCCAACAACATATCCCATTCAATAAGCCCTCTAAAAAAGCTAAGAGGATATCACAACTTGTGTTGAAATGTACAATAACTAATTTTTTAGTTGTTAGGGGTGGGTTCAATGTCTAATTAAGAGAACAGGCCTGAAAGCAGATCAGGATTTTATTAGTCAGCTACTCCAAGACTGCCTGGGAGGTTGGCAAGATTTGGATTTGTAGTGGCATTATTATCGTTGTTCACGTTAGCGGGACGATTTAGATCAGCAGTAGCTCCTGTTGATGGAGCCGGGGTCACAACAGCGGGCGGGTTAGCTGGTTGCTGCGGCGGTCTTATTTTAGCGGCTTGTGTAATAAGGTTATGAATAGTTATTGCCGTATGGCTGAGGTTTTTCTTTTTAGCGACAATTTCCTCTGGAGTTCCTTGCAAGTCTTCTAAATTAATTTTAAGAGTTTTTTTTGGCGCGCCTTCTGCTGGTATATAGGTGATTTTTGTGAGTCTGCTGAGCCTGCTGTCGAGGTCATCTTTAAAGAGTGATGTAGCCCGACCAAATATAGCATTTAATACGGGGAAAACAAAACCGGTGCCCCCATCGTTTTTTAGGGTAAAATGCAGCGTAAAAGAGCGGGAGTTTAGCAATTCTGTCTTCTGATCATCGGTGAGTGAGGAATTACCAAGGATAGCTGTCAGTTGTTGTTCTAGTTGTTCTCCAGCTTGTTCTTTAATGGTTTGTAATTCCACCATTCTTGCTTGTCGTTCAGCAGGTTCAAGATTTTCCATGTTCTTATAACGGTTCAGATCGGTAAATTCCCACTTACCCTTACTGCCGCTTGCGCGTGTTTTATGGAAGGTGATTTCATATGTTTTACCATTATGCTCAAATTGTAAACCTTCTCGGAGGGGTTGTAATCTTACAGAGGGTCCTTGGATAGGTTGGACACCTGGACGTGGGCTTGCTGGTTGCATGATTATATCCTTATTATTTCTTGTTATTATTTTAACAAATTATGAATAAAATAGATAGTAATTTCTTTAAATGTAAGTGGTTGATTATTCGATTGTTACGGACTTTGTAAGAGCGATAAGTCCTGCTTCGTAATCCTTTGGACCTTGGACATAATCTTCATTCTCGTCACGGGCCTCGAGAAGGGCTGCCATTTCCTTGGGAAACCTTGCCTCTAAAGCTTTAATCCACTTGGGTTGATTGATCAAAAAGGCACACCGTTTATCATCATCGCGTACGGTTTTTTCAACAAATGCCGCTGCCTCATCCAGGTCTTGCTTTGTAAGAGCGCTGCACGCGAAATAAAGCATCTCTTTTGCGTTTATTTGCAGGTTGAGGCGCTCTCTCAGCATGATAGGATAGCCCAAGAAAACCTCAATCTCATCGAACATTTTCAGGGCTGGGATTTTATTTTCCGCGCACTGCTCTAGCAGATTCATGGGCCATAGAGCTCGGACTAAAAAGTCATGAAGTTGTTTGATGTCTGCAAGTTCGATTTCACGCAGCTTGGCCTCTAAGTCTAAAAACAGCAGGTAATAGGCAACACGATCTCCGCAACTCCCAGCTGCTTGCTCGATATTGAGTCCAAATACCTCGCGGAAAGAAGGGTCTTTATCCGCGAGTTGGATATACTTCAGTAACATACATGCGAGTCCTTTCTGCACATCCCCTTTAGCCTTGTAGTCTGCCATGTAGGAGAGCTTGTTTAACCAAGCTTTAAATGTTGCCTTATTGACTCCATTGCCTGGAATATTTTTAAGCGGAGTATAGGCACTGCCTGCTAGTTGATGCAACTGATGGAGCGCTTGCTCGATAGTTAACCCCTCTGTTCTTGGCGCTTCTGGCATTGAATAGCTGATCCGCGGGCCTTGATAACCTTGGGACTGAACCAGTCCTTGCAATCGCTGTATAACATCAGTAGAGATGGGGCATCCTGTTATATCAATGGTGCAAGTAGGAGGTAGCTGGAATAATTCAATAGGGAGGCCTGAAATGTTTGCATCAGATAAATTTAAAGATTTTAGGGTGGATAGGCTACCTAACCCTTCGGGCAATTGGAGGGGTTCAGGTTCATCGGAAACGTCGTCAAATCCCAATCTTTTAATCTTCGGCAAGTGTGTAGAGTTGAGCGTGTGTAGATTTGTCATGCGATAAAAGTAAGCACTCCTTGCATAAGGCAGGTTGACCGATGTTATGGCTGGACAGTTACTTAAAGTAACAAATCTTGTTATAGGCAGATTGACTGTTTGTAGTGCGGAGCATTCGAATATCTGTACATTGGTTGCTGAAGGTAAATCTACGGATGTCAGTTGACTGCAATCGTGAATAATAACATCTTCAACATTATCCAAAAATAATGAGGTCAATTGACATCCCATTAAGGTTATTTCTTTTCCAGGAAGAGAATTTACTGTGTGTAAATTCATTTCATTAAGAGTTAACGTTTTAATCATTGGTAAAGACTGTTTTTCGATATCCAGATTTGGGCAGTTTCCGAAAGTTGCTTTAGTTGCCATCGGCAGGACAATATTTTCAAGAGCAGGACAATTTCCCACTTCGCATTTTATTACATAAGGTAATTCTAATGATGTAAGGGCATTACAATCCTTTATACAACAGGAATATTTAGCATTACAAACTAGTGATTTCAAAAGATGGCAACCATGTATAACTAAATCAACTACACTTTGCAGGTTAATGTAAATTAGTTGTGGGTAGTTATATATTTGAACATTTGTTGCGTTTGGTAGAATTAACGTTTTAATAAAATCAAATCCGATATTAAATATGCCTTCGTGCCATGACTCTAAATATAGATAATAAATAGAAGGAAGTGTTTTGTAATAATAAGCAAATTCGTTATGTTGAAAATCGCCTGTTTTTTCAGTGAGATGCAGTGCTCTTAAAATAGGCTTTCCGACGGGTGCAAATAGATTGAGATATTCGTCTAATTCTCCCTTTGAACGAAGGTGCTCCGCCTGGATGCCAAAGCCTTTGAGATTTGGAAGTTGTCTGAATAAGGATTTCACTTGAGTGAGTGTCAAGCTGCAGCCCACTAAAATCAATTCATTGTAATTACCGTCCTTGACCTGAGTGATTAGAGCAGCTAATTTTGAATCATCTAAAGGCCCTTGAGCATTGTGCTCAAGCTTTTTCACTTCATAGCTGGGAGCTGGCTGGCTGCTTGGAGGAGAAGGAGGAGGTTGTGGTGTCGCGCGTCCTAGAAGGGAGCCAATAGTTGTTCTATTCCGATAGGCGGCCAGGATGAGAAGCGCAAATCCAAGCACTCCTATAATTCGTCGGTTTGGTAAATATGAAAGTAGTGTTTGTGTAATTCTATTAATACTCATGGCAACTATGATAATACAAATTCAGAAAAAAGTCAAAAATTAGTTTAACTATTGATTATTCGACGGTTACGGACTTGGCCAGGTTGCGAGGCTGGTCGATATCGGTGCCGCGGCATCGGGCGATATGGTAGGCCAAGAGCTGGCAGGCGACCGAGAAGGGGATCGGAGCGAGTTCATCAAGGCAGTCAGGAAGGATGATCAGGTCGTTTGCGATACGGCTGATTTCAGGGGTGTTTGGGAAGGCAAAGGCCAGGATAGGAGCGCCTCTAGCTTTGATTTCCATCATGTTGCTGATCATCTTGTCCAAGGTTCGTTTATTGCCGCAGAGGGCGATGACGGGGAGATTGGAGTCGATGAGGGCAATCGGGCCGTGCTTCATCTCGCCGGCAGGGTAGCCGCAGGCGTTGAGGTACGAGATCTCTTTAAGTTTGAGGGCGGCTTCTAAGCTGGTGGGGAACATATAGTGCCGGCCGAGGAAGAAGAAGTTGGAGTATTTGGCGTATTTTTCAGCGATGGCTTTGATTTGAGGCTCGAGGGCTAGAACTTGTTCGACGACGCCTGGGAGCTCTCTTAGATGGACAAGGAACTCGTGCCCCTCGTCTTTATCGAGGTGCCTTTGGCGGCCGAGGAGGAGGGCCAGGAGCGAGAGGACAGTGATTTGGCTGGTAAAGGCCTTGGTGGAGCAGACGCTGACCTCAGGTCCTGCGCGAAGGAAAATGGTGGCATCAGCCTCGCGGGTCAAGGTTGAATTCCGGACGTTGCAGATGGCAAGAACCTTAGATCCTTTTTGCTTCACTTCGCGGATGGCGGCGACAGTGTCGAGGGTCTCGCCCGATTGACTGATGGCGATGACGAGGGTGTTTTCGGAGACGATCGGGTTTTTATAGCGGAACTCGGAGGCGATCTCGGCCTGGCACGGGATGCGCGCTTTTTCTTCGAGGAGCGAGGCTGCGATCAGTCCTGCATGCCACGAGGTGCCGCACGCGAGAATAAGAATGCGGCGGGTCGATTGCAAATCTTGCGGTGTGAGGTGGAAATTTTCGAACTCGACATTGCCAAAGTCTTCGATGAAGCGGTTATGAAGCGCCTGTTTTAACGTCTCAGGCTGCTCGAAGATTTCTTTGAGCATGTAGTGTTCATAGTCGCCCTTGGATCTGCTAAAGTTGTCGAGGGTGAGTTTTTCGGCGATTCTTGCAATAGGCGTGCGTGCCGGATCAAAAATCTCGATTTTGTCGGCCTGGATGACGGCGAGCTCGTCGGTTCGGAGAAACAGGATATCCATTTCGGAGCTGTGGAACGCGTTTGGATCTGAGGATAAATACGCTTCGTTGGTAGAGGGGTTGAAGGCGATGGCAATCGGGTTTTCACGGGCGGCGGCGACGATTTGATTGGGATGATCTTTGTGGATGACGGCAATGCCCCAAAATCCTTGCATGAGTGAGAGGGCTTGCTGTGTTGCCGCAGCCAGATCGCCTTGATAGTAGTAGGCAATCAGCTGCGCGATGACTTCGGTGTCGGTCTCCGATTTAAATTTTACGCCGTGGCTTTCAAGCATTTCACGGAGGACGCGGTGGTTTTCGATGATGCCGTTATGAACGACGGCAACGCGCAGGTCTTGATCAAAATGGGGGTGGGCGTTTTCGCGTGTGGGCTCTCCGTGGGTGGCCCATCGGGTATGGGCAATGGCCAGCGATAGGGGAAGGGGCGACTCTGTCCACGCCTGCTCCAGCGCGCGGATTTTGCCGACTTCTTTCCAGACCTTGAGCTGTCCTTGATGGATGCCGCAAAGACCGGCAGAGTCATAGCCGCGGTACTCGAGTCTTTCGAGTCCCTTAAGGCAGATGACGGCCGAATCTTCGGGCCCTATATATCCAAATATGCCGCACATATGTTATAGCCCAAAATATATACTAACCCCAGGTTATATGACTACGCTAAAACCAAAAAAAGTCAGTGAGTCGGCCGTCGACAACCATACATATAAAGTCTTTCCTAACGATCTCAACTCGTATGGAACGGCGTTCGGGGGAATGATCATGGCGGTCTGCGATCGGACGGCGCTCGTTGTCGCCGAGCGGCACAGCCGAAAAACCTGCGTGACGGCGTCGGTTGATTCAATGCATTTTTTGAGGCCGGCGGGGCAAGGAGATATTTTACTTTTCAGCGCGGCCATCAACCGGACCTGGAGAACGTCAATGGAGATCGGGGTTAAGGTGATTGCCGAGCATTATGAAACAGGGGCTCGCAGGCACATTCTTTCGGCCTACTTCACATTCATCGCTCTCGATGAGAAAAAGCTGCCGACTGAAGTGGCGCCCATCATATCTGAAACCCCTCTACAAAAGCGCCGCTTTGAAGAGGCCAACGTGAGGCGCGAAAACCGCCGCATCGAGGCCGAAGCTCGCAAATCCAGACGAGAAGCGACCTCCTGAACTACTATAAATTCAAATAAAAAATTGCTATATTTTTAAGTTATTCACATCCAATAGTTTGCAATTAAATATATTTTTGACATTAAATTCGTATTAAGATATAATAAATATTTTAATATGAGGTAATATATGAGTATATCAAAAATAGACAACAATAATGGACACGATGATTGGGTCAAGATCCCTGTGCCGAGGGAGCGCTCTTTATTCTACACAATCAAATGCGCACTTAATACCGTGGCGGCGTGGTTTGAACTACGTAATAGGGGCTCGCAACTGAAATCAAGGCAACTGATACCTTTTTTAAGCACCGTTGTAGGTGAGCGTGATATTTCTTTGATCGCAAGTGGTATTTCTAACGGGCATGTAAATGTCGATAATCTTAAATTTGATAAAACTTTGGTGATCCCTGTGCTTGTAAAGGGGATCGTTGGCAATCATATGACGCTGCTCTATCTAGAAAAAACGGATGAAGGTTATAACGTTGAATTTTATGATGGAAAAGCGCTGCCGATCACCCATCCTTTAAACGCTAATGCCAATGAGATTTACACGAAGATCAAGCAGAAAACTAAAGTTGCTAGTTTCAAACAGCTTGAAAAACCTCTTCAATTTGATGCCCACAGCTGCGGAGTTTTAGCAGCCTGGTTTTTAGAAAAGCGTCTTAACGGCAGTGCCTTTGAGGCTATTGCAAGTTTGAATCCCCATGCGATCATTGATACGTATCGTGAAAAACTTATACAAAGGTTGCAATAATGGCATTACATGTCGATGTTTGGAAATTTAATATTTTTTCCGACTTAAGCTACAAAGATTTGGCGAGGGATTCACGAGTTTGCAAAGAGTGGCATCGATGGATTTCTGATGATGCCGTATGGAGGCATTTTGATGTAATGCGTTATTCCCAAATATAAAAATTGAGTGCATGGATGCGGAATTTTGGAAGAAGCATGTTAATTTCGCTAAGTTGGATGCGATGGAGATCGACCTGCTCAAATGCTCCAGTAATAACTAAGCGGCAAATCATATGCGCCTTGGCTCGGATTAAAGGTGCTGCTACGGCAACAATTGTGACAATGCCTCAAGGCTATTCTACAGGGAAGCTTCGAACGCTTATGAAGCTTTACAAGAAAGGAAAACAAATCAAAATGAATGTGCATGCCGATCCTACTTTTTGGGGAAAGGGTATTGAAGACACGCGTGTCGAAAAGCCGTACACCTTTGTAGCCGTCAGTGATCATCGAAAAGATGAATCTTTTCAATTAGGTGAGATAGAAGGAGAAGTCAAAAAGTCAGGTCTTGAGCTTGCTCAAATAGTGGAAGTGGCCACGCTGAACTTTTTTAGGGCTATCAGTTCTGAGAGCGAGCTCGCAACGTACGCTCCATATGCCATAACTACAGAGCGCGGTTTGTATTTTCCTTTCACTCGTTTTCATAGATGCGTTTATGTAAAGAACGAAAAAGTGCCACACGTTATCCAGGTTCTTTGCTCAAGGGACTCTGTGCTTCTTGGGTCGGGCGGTAATTTTTTCGGCGTTAAACGGTTCTAGCGTCCAAACATCATTCAAATCATTAAATCATTGTTATCATAATACCTGTCTTCAGAAACAAGTATTATGATAACAATGATTTAATGATTTAATGATGTTTGGAAGCAAGTAGCGCAAGGAAAAGAGGGAACTCTTTGCGGCTGCGGTTTTCCATGGCGGCTCTGCCGCCGGTGCTCTTTTTATCTGAGATCCATTCTTCGAGGGTTTCGATGACGAAACCTGATTCTGCAAGTTTTTGAGAGTAATACGACAGGGGATGATGGAACGACCACGTGGTGGCCGATTTATCTTGCTGCCCGGGGTTGGTCTGGATGGGGATTTTCAGCGAACTCATATAGAGATCGACGCGGCGGTATTGGAGCTTTTTCGGCTCGTCAATACCCCACGACGATTGGCGAGGGATGCGGTAGCACGGATGGTTCATGACGATCAGGAGCTTGCCTTGAGGCTTTAGGTGCGAGGCGGCGTTTTTGAAGGCGCCATCAACGTGTTCGAGATTTTGAGTCACCAGGATCATCGCAGCGTGGGAGAACGGCTTCTCTTTTATCGAGATAGGCTGGGTGATGTCGGAGACGTAGAACGGATGTTTGGACTTGGCCTTGGCGCTGTGGATGAGAGAGGGCGCTGCGTCGACGCCGGCGTAGCTGACGCCCGGAGGGAGCGAGCGGGCGAGCACGCCTTGGCCGCAGCCGAGATCGAGGAGGCTGTCACCCTTTTGGAGCTTTAGGAGTTTCAGGCTGTTTGGAAGGACGATCTGCTCATGGTAGTAGTGCCCTTTTTCACCGACGATCGAATCATACCATTTGTGAGAGTTTTCCCAGGAAGTGCTCACTCGTCTTCTCCGGTTTCATGCGCTAGTCTTTTTGACCAGCTGGGCTTTTTAAACTTTATGATGAGAGAAGGCGCCAGGCAAATCAGGACGACACCAACCATCAGGAAGGCGACATAGAAGGTCGTATTGCCGGTGGGGATTTGAGCAGGGGGAAAGAAGCCGACAATCAGTGTGAAAAATGAGGCCGCGATCCCCATGCATCCCACGATCCAGATGCCGTAATTGCCGCCGGGGATTCGGTAGGCCCTGAAGACGTTCGGTTTGACATACCGCAGTTTGATCGCGGCGGCAAACATGAGGATATACATCACAAGGTAGACCTGAGCGACAAGCACGGTGATGATCCAGTAAGCGCTGTTGATTGAGGGCATGAGGACAAAGAGCAGGCTGAGCACCGTCACAATCAGTGCCTGGGTGATGAGGAGGTTTCTGGGCATGCCATGGGAGTTGAGGCGCCGGAAGGCGGGGGGAAGGTCGCCATTTTGGGCCGCGGCCAGAAGACCCCGGCTGGGGCCGACAATCCAGGTGCTGAGCGAGGCTACGGCCCCTGCAAAGACAAGCAGCGCCATGACAGGGACAAGGCCGTGGAGGTTGTAGCTATCCACAAACGTGACGAACGCCTGCATGGTGCCGGCAGTGAGGCTGATATCTTTTTGAGGGATGACGCTTCCGATGGCCAGTACGCCCAAAATCGAGGGGATGATCACCAGCAGGATCGTATAAAAAGTCGCGCGCGGATAATTGCGCTGGGGATTTTGGACGTCTCTGGCATGGATGGCCGACATCTCCATCCCGGCAAGGGAGAAGAGAACGCCTGTAAAAATCACCCATTGTTTGGGCGAGGATAAATCAGGGATGAAGGCATCCCATGTAAAATCGATTTGCATCGGCTTTCCTGAAAAGTACCACATAAGTCCCAGACCAATGATCACAGCAGCGGGGATAAACGAGCCTACGATGACTCCAAAACTGCTGATCCAGCCGGAGACTTTCATCCCTTTCATGTTAATCAGCGTCAGGGCCCAATAGGCAATAAGAGAGGTCAGCACAATATAGGTTTTATTGCTGCCCCAGGCCGGGTCGATGATGTAGGCAAGCGTTGCGGCGATGAAGCTCAGGATCGTGGGATACCAGATGACGTTTTCGATCCAGAGAAGCCAGATCGCAAGGAATCCAAGCCTTTGCCCGAATGCTTCCCGGACCCAGATGAAAATCCCTCCGATCTTGGGCCAGCCGGTTGCCAGCTCCGCCGAGACAAGCGCCGTTGGCAGAAAAAAGATCAGCGCCGCCAGTAAATAAAAGAAGATCGAAGACAATCCTGTCTCCGCAATCGTCGGCCAGTTACGGATGCTTCCGATCGCTGCCAGGTTGATCATCACGAGCGTAAAAATAGATATGATTTTTTTAGACATAATTGAGTATGATCTCAACTTTTGACTAAAAATTCTAGACAAATCCATCTAGATTAACCATTATGCGGCTATGATCAATCAACGATCACTCAAGGCTATTTCGGAGGGGCACCAGCCTCACGGCTTTCTAAAACCCCAGTACGACACCTACTCTTTTTCAAAAATTCCCGGTACGGTCTTAAGCCTTCTCGGCTGCAAAGAGGGAGGCCTTCCAAGCGATTGCGTAAAGCCCGGCCCCTATGACCGCGTCATTCTTTTTTTAATCGACGGATTTGGCTGGAAATTTTTAGAGCGCTATAAAGACAGGTATCCGTTTTTAAAACGGTTTTTTGATGAGGGGATTGTCTCTAAGCTCACCTCTCAATTTCCCTCGACGACCGCCGCCCACATCACGACCCTGTGCTGCAATCAGCCTGTCGGAGAGCATGGCATTTACGAGTGGTTTATGTATGAGCCGATGATGAATCGGATTGTAGCGCCGCTTCTCTACACCTATGCGGGTGAAAAAAAAATAGGGCTTCTTGAAGCTGCTCTAAAGCCTTCGGAGTTTTTGCCTCAGGGGCTGTTTTTCAAAGAGCTTCAAAAGCATCAGATCGAGTGCAGGGTTTTACAGCAGGAGGCGATTGCCAATTCCATCTATTCAAGGCAGATGTTTGAGGGCGCCGAGCGGCTGGGGTATAAAGACTGGCCCCATGCCATGAATCTCCTCAAGGAGCACCTTCATAAGCCGGGCCTATTCTATGTCTATTATGGCGATTTTGACACCCAGGCCCACAGGCATGGCCTTTTCTCACCTGAGACGGAAGATGTGCTGGACCGCTGTTTTAACGAGCTGGAGGCCCTTCTGAGCGCTTCCTTGCCCCCGTCTACGGCCCTCATCCTGACCGCCGATCATGGAATGATCGAGATCAGCCCTAAGACTACCGTCTACCTGAACCAGCGGTTTCCCACGCTGGAGGGCAAGCTGAAAAAAGGCTCAAACGGCCATCCCCTAACGCCTGCCGGCTCGTGCAGGGACTATTTCCTGCATGTCCAGCCGCAGTACATCATGGAAGTATTTAATGAGTTAAAAGCAGAGCTTAAAGAGATCGCCTGGGTCTGTCTTACAACCGAGCTGATCGAGAGGGGCTTTTTTGGGCCCGTCTCGGACCGGTGCCGCAGCCGTATGGGCGACATCGCGATCATCATGAAGGGTACGAATTCAGTCTGGTGGTATGAAGAGGGGCGCTTTGAGCAAAACCTCTATGCCATGCACGGAGGCCTCACGCCCGACGAAATGGAGACTATCTTTCTATTTTTGGGGTAATTCTTGGGGGGTTCCATAGATTGTTTGCGGCTAAACGTCGTTCTTCTTTAATTTTCTTAGCCTGCTTATCAAGTGCTTCCTGCAGAGGTTTTACGGCTACTTCAATAAGGTTCTTTTTTTCAGTCTCAGTTAACAACGATGCATTTTCAAGTATGAATATATTTATCATATCAATTGTAGATTGACATGCAGGTGAATGGTCTGGATTAGAAAACGCTATGAGTTCTTTTAATTCTTTACGAACATTATATCTTTTTACTGATGAGACTATAAAACCAATCAGAGCTCCGATACCTGTTCCAACAAGGGGAATCACGCTTCCATAGGTTGCACCGAGAGCAACAGATTTTTGTATGGCCGTAGCTTTTGTAAGTCCTAAGCCTTTAAGAATGGCATTCGATACCCGAGAAGTCTTTTCCTCTGTTTTTGTAGCTTTCTCTTCAGGTCGAATCTCACCTTTTGGGAAAACTATTTCTCCAGCTTTTGTTATATAAGTCATATTATTGTCCCCTTATTATTCTTTTATAAGACTATTTTAACATAATTTTAATAATATGTAAACAAATGTTTAATATGTTAAAGAACTAATGATCAATCGGATATGAAGAATTAATGTAATTCGTTGGGGGTCAGAAAGTTACGATCTTACTAAAGACCTTTGAGTGCTGTAACTGTCGCTTCGCTATCCATTGTAGCCGTTGATAGCTCTTTACTTAGATCAGTAATCATATGTTGACCTGCGGCAGTAAACGGGAATAAACGCTCAATCAGTTTACCTACTTTTTCTTCACCATATACACAAGTGAATGTCTTAATTTTTTCAATCAATAATTCAGGTCCGCCTTGTAAGACATCATTAGTTTTATAGGACTTAATATACAACTCCACCTCTTTTTCAAGACGGATTAACTCTGCATTACCATGTTCTATAATAGGCTTAAGATCTTTTGCCAGTTGTGATACATCTCTTTTAAATTCATTTGTTCTAAAGGCTTCATATTTGTTGTTAATTGCCTTAATTGATTTTTTTAGTTCCAATGCTTGAGCAAGCAATTCCGGTGTTGAGCCTTGTGTATATGCTTCAGTCAATGTATTAATTTTATCTTTTAAAATGTTTAATTCTGTTATTGCTTCTTTTTGCATGAAAGGTACGATTAAGCCTTGTAATACTATTAATTGTTCATCTGTTTCATCATCATCAAATATACATAATTCATTGTAGGCTGCTTTGAATTGCTTAAGTTCCATGAGCATTTTTGATGCCATTTGTGGTGCTAATGTAACATTTTCATCTTTGGTTGCAGCTTCGACATCTGCTTTTAGTTGTTGAAAATATTCCTTTTTCTCTTTCACCCGTAGATTATGTAATTTGAGGGAGGCAAAGATTCCATGGATAAATCCTACGAGGGCTCCAAAGACGCCTCCGATGCCTAGAAAAAATACTCCAACGCCAAAGCCTACGGTGACAGATTGTCTGATAGGACCGCTTTCAGTCGCTTTAAAAAATCTAAGAATACCATTCGCGATCCTAGTTGTTCTTTTCTCTGTTGTTGATGGAGCGGTAGTATCTGCTGATGTAGGAGGTACGCTGTTAGCACCGACTTTGAGAACTGACATTTGCTTCCTTATTATACTTCTATTGTTTTTATACTATTATTTTACCATTAATTTAGTTGAATGTAAATCTTTATTTTACACTATAGACAGCTGATTACCAAGGAATTAGAAGTGAGGATTTTGAGAAATGTAAGTGACTGAGAATCAATAGACCTGCCCCGACGTGCGGGGCAGGTGAGAAGTTAGCCTTTAGAACTTAGACTTTTTCTTTTCTTGTTTTGCCGCCCTTTTTTCTTTGGGAGACAATTTTGGCTTCTTCTTTTCTTCTTTTTTAGCATCTTTGCTTTTTGACATAGCATCTCCTTACGATAAGAAACACCCTAAAAATAATTGAAAGGGTGATTATCTGTCTCTAAAATTCGATGGCTCTGACGCAGTGGCCGAGGCGGCCATTGATGAGAAGGAAGGGGTAAGTGCCAAAAAGCTGGTCGTTTTTGCCGAAGATGAGGAAGTCGTTGATGGTCCAGCTTTTGAAAAGGGCAGCGTCATCGGAGTGGATTTGCCAGGATGAGCCGTCGCTTAAGAATACGCGATTTGAATGGGTATCGAGGTTGATGATCCAGCAGGCTGTTTTTTGGTAGTCGCAGGGATGGGAGGCAAAATTGACCCTGACATAGTTGCCGCGATCGATGTTGCTAAGAGCGTAGTCAAACTTATAGATGGAAAACCACGAGTTGTGAGGGGTGAGTATGACTTTATCACCGCGCTGCCAGCCAGGTACGATATAGGCATCAGGTGGAGCAATTGTCCAAACCGACCGGTCTTCGAGTTCAAGGCTGTCAAGAGATAGGTGTACTGAGGTAAGCACATGTTCATACGAGGGTTTGTGGATGATTTCTTCTTTTGAAGAAACGACAGTTGTGGGTCCGACTGGAATCAATAAATGTGCTGCCAAACTGAGTAGTGCAATGATCATGCCTGAAGAGGTTATCAAAACCGATTGTAGAATGCAAGTTCGCGCATGAGCGAGTCTTTAATGTTCTCGGATTTTCTAAAGCCGTGCTGCTCTTCGGGGTAGATGATCAGCTCTGTTTCGATTTTCTTCTTTTTAAGCGCGTCGTACATCTCTTGCGCCTGGACAAGGGGGACGACGAGGTCTTCGGCGCCTTGGAAGAAGATGACGGGGTGTTTGAGCTTATCGACATTGAAAAGAGGGGAGCGCTCATTGTAAATGGCTTTGGCCTCGGGGTAAGGGCCGATGAGCTGATCGAGGTAGCGCGATTCAAACTTGTGGGTCTCTTCGGCAAGGCCGTTTAAATCGGTGACGCCGTAGTAGCTTGCGCCGACGGTGAATGTTTTGGTGAAGATGAGCGCGGCAAGCGTGGTATATCCGCCGGCGCTTCCTCCGCGGATAGCGATGTGCTTGGGGTCGGCCTTGCCTTGGGCAATCAGATACTTCGCGGCGGCCTCGCAATCTTCGACGTCGACGATTCCCCAGTTCATTTTGAGGGCGTCGCGGTACGGCCTTCCGTAGCCTGTGCTGCCGCCATAGTTGACGTCAACGACGGCGAATCCACGCGAGGTCCAAAATTGGATCTTTAAATCAAAAATCGCGGGGGTTTGGGAGGTGGGGCCGCCGTGCAGCATGACGACGAGCGGGGGGAGTGTCCCTTGCGGGGCCTTCCAATTCTTGTTGCGTGGAGGGTAGTAGACGGCATGCGCCTTGCGTCCGCCATGGCTGGGATAGGTGATCAGCTCAGGCAAAGAGAGCGTTTCGGGATCGATGTGCGGGACGGAGTTGTGGGCGATAACGGTTGTTTTGTGTGACGTACGGTCGTATTCGACGATGCACCGATCAACGGTTGCAGAAGCAGCTATGAAATAGGTTTTGTATTCACTCGATCTGACTTGTGTGAAGAATGTCCATGGAAGATCGAGTTTTTTCCATGGGGAAAGTTCGGCCATCGCCCATGTGCCGCTGCGGGTATAGCAGCAGACGATTTTATCTTTGGCAAAAGCATAGGTGGATTGGCCAAAGACCCACGCAGGCACTCCAAATTCGGCTTCCATTGGGTGAAGAGCGACAATTTTGTCATTTTCAATTTTATAGAGGTTCCAAAAGCCGGTATGGTCGGATACAAAGTGGAGCACGCCGGAAGGGGACCACTGGGGCTGGAAGATCGATTCGGTAGAGCCGCCGGCTACTTTTTTGGGATTGATAATTTCGCCACCCACGAGATCTGCAAGCCATAGTTCAGTTCCATCCCACGGCATGTTGGGATGATCCCAGGTAAGGAAGGCGATTTTTTTGCCATCGGGGCTAATCGCGGGAGAGGAGTAAAAATCGTGGCCGCTGGCTATTCTATTAAATTTCTTGGTGGGCAAATGGAGTGAGAACAGAAAGTTTTCATGCCCTTTTTCACCGACGCCAATGAGATAATTACCGGCGGCATGAAAATCAGCGCACCGCACTCCGGCCTCCGAGAGGGGATCTTTACTCAGATAGATACGCTGGTCTTTGTCGTTTACGAAGTAAACCTTTCTTTCCACGACAGCATAGGCAAGGCCGCCGTATTCATGCACCCGCGTTCTGCAGCTCATCCCTTCCGGCGTATGCTCGTTTAGCTTGCCGTCATGCGTCCGCTCCATGACAACATAACGTCCGTTCTCATGCGGGCGGCATTCATCCCAATAGACGGAGGTACCGCTCAGCACGATCTGGCCGTATTTTTTCTGGCTGTGGGTTAGCCACTCGGGGGTGATGGGGGATGTCCAATGGCCGTAGGGAGCTGTCATATCTTTTTGCACATCGATTTGATGAGGGGAACAACCGCTTCATTAAATCTGTTAGCGGGAATTTTATCATACGAATCTTTGACTTCTTTTTGCAGCTCGGTATCAAACAAAAATCTTCTGAGGAGCGGCTCGAGCTCGTCAAAGTTGTCGATATGATCCCCGATTCCATACTGTGAGATCAGGTCGATATTGGCTTTTTCCCAGCTGAGAACGGTTGTGGTTGCATCGGCCAGGATCGGGATTTTCATGAGCATCGCCTCGTGGACGGTGCCTGATCCGGGTTTTGTGATCAGAATATCGGAAATAGCCATTAGATCGGAGATTTTTGTGGTGAACTCCATCACGGTTATGGTGTTGCTGGGATGGAGATGTACTTTTCGCAGGTCGGCAGCCAGTTGTTTGTTTTTGCCGGCGCAGACGATGAGATGCAGTCCATACTGAGTCGATGCGATATGTTTGGCGTACTTGAGGGCTTTGTCCCCGCCGGCGCCGCCGATCATGACAAGCGCGACAGGCTTGTTCTTAGGGATGCCGTATTCGTTTTTAATCGAGGCGATGTCTTTTTTTGCAGTGAAATCAGTCCGTATCGGAAATCCGATCGGCTCAATCGCGGAATCTGGGATGTTACGTTTGATCAGCATGCTCCGTGTGGCCCAGAGATTGGAGCTGACGGTGACTTTAAAGTTGGGGTGCTGCACGCCCTGCAGGCCGTGGACCCAGTTTTGCAGGTCGTTGTCCATGGTGACGAGGAGGTAGGGGATTTCCGACTTTCTGGCAGCTTCGCTGGCCGCATAATTGATGAACGGGGTGAGCGAGATGACAAGATCAGGGTTCATATCGGAGATATGTTTTTGGATGATCCCCTCGAGTTTGACTTTGTGTGTCCGAAAAACTTTTGGCGCTATATGGCGCGACATAATGTTGACAGGCTGGATCCAGTCGTTTTGGAGCAGAGTATTATAAATCTGCTCGCCCGATTTGACGCCCCAGATGTGGAGCTCGTCGATGGGGTAGACGACTTTAAAGTTGTATTCATCGCCGAGCAGGTTTTTGAGGGTTTCTGCCGCGGCGTTATGGCAAAACCCGCCATTGCAGCAGAGGATAAGGAGGTTTTTCTTTTCTTCAGCAGCGTTTACCCGCGCCGAAAAAAACAGGAGGATGATCAAAAATATGCGCATCCACCTAAAATATCTCTTCTATCCCAATCTTCACAAGTCATTTTGAGGCAGCAGCTCAAGAGCTTTCAGGAATTCTGCTTTAAGCTCGGAGTTTTCCGGTAAATTGATTGTAGCTTCTTCCGAAACAAGCTGGAGGCCTGCTGCAACTTGCCGTCCTTCCTTCGTTTCAAAAAAACCTGACGCATGAGCCTTTTGAATGATGCCGCTGCTCATGTGTTGGATATCCTCAGCGTCTACCCAACGAGAGTTGTCTATTATGAAAAACTCTTTGCACGCGTCCAAAAAGGTTTCATTTGATTCATTTGCCAATTTTTCAAGAATCAGAAGCCCTACTAAGAAAATAGGATTGGGACGTCTAAAAAGAAATTTTAGGCTTTCAATATCCGCTCTTGGAAGAGCCTTAAGGAGTATCTTTTGAAGTTCGTCATCATCCACATCTGCAAGCTCAATAAATTCCTCTCCCAACTTGATTTCGCCGGGTGTTTTATCCAGCGCGCTTTGCATGAAATGTATTGCCACTTCATATTCATCGGAAATGAGATCCGTTCTCTCACTAAAGGGCTTGACAAACTTAATATAAGAATCCCAGTTTTCAAACTCAGCGTATCTTGCAAGAGAGGAGAATCTCTCTTTGTCGTTGTGCACTAAAGAAAGAGCTGAGAGCCTTCCCATTTCTGTAGCAAAAAAACCACACTCATCAGCCTTCTGAATGATTACGCTGTTCATGCGGCTCAGAGTCTCATCTTCATAAAATGTCGGTCCGAAAAAAGCGCCGCATGCTTTCAAGAATAATTCGCTCCTCGCTCCTACTGCGACTAATTTTTCTAGAATGAGAAGTCCGGTTGACTCAATTAAAGCTCTATTCCATCTTTGTCTTTCATTTCTTAATAGTTTTACAAAGTTCTCGGGTATGGTGATTTCAGGGGTTATTTTATCCAGACATTTCAGGGTGGTTTTTTCGTAGATTTTTGCGAAATCAGTATGACTGCGCTCTCCTACTGCGATCATGAACGCTACAAAACAGTCCCAGCTGTTAAGAGGCATTGATGCATTTAACAAATGGCGACTACCTGTTTTTCTTGTACTTGCGCCGACATTTGCTGGTGTGTCCCATAAGAGCTGAGAAGGATCGATCACCGGAAGATATTGAACGCCTTCGTCATACGTTGAAAACGCTGCCTTCTTCGCCTCGGCACAGAGAAAGTCGATGCACTTTGCTGCCTCGACTTCTTGATTTTCATCTTTCGGCCAAGCACTCATTGCCCACCGACAGAAATGGACAAAGTTCCTGCTTGCGAGTCCTCCTGCCATCAGAACAGTTCTGAGCTTAGACCCTTCATCCCACTTTTTGTCGAAGGCAAAGTCAAAATGAGGCTCATCGGAGTGGAAAAAACACCGCGCCAATGGAAGATTGTCTAGGCTCCACTCACGTTTAGGTTTTCGTACAACTTGTAGCACTTCTGATAGCCGTGGATCTATGAATATGCGCCGATTAGTATTGACAGAAGAGGATAATTGTTTGTAATACATGCGGGTAGCTTTCTCTATGCTTTCTATAGGAAAGTTCCATAACACATCTTTGGAGATTCTCTTGATTCGATGGTAGTTAAACCGATCAAGCCTCGCGAGCCTGCCCGCCGTTTCAACTGTAAGTAGAGGTACAATCAGCTTAAAAACATCGAATGGAAGCCTGGCAAAGCCATTATCATTGCTACCTCCCCCTTCAATTTTAGCCTCAACAGGGCCGGACAGGACAGTATAAAACGTCTCAGCAAGGGCAAGCGCCGGAACATCGTTTGGAACTGTCAACTGACATCCATCATCAGTAAATTGCAAAACTTTATCTTTGAAAACAGATAGAAGAAGTTTATCGAAGTCATTTAAATCGGTGCAATTTTGGACAAAAGCATGAAAGAATTGTGGAGGGGAAAGAGCATATCTTGCGTCCTTTATCCCATAAAACCTGGCGAAGAGTCTTCCAGCGACGTTAGGGGCTGTCTGTTTATCGAGGCGGCTTACTTCATTGTGGTTTCTGTAAAACAGCCAAACATTGACTGCATCAAGAGCATCATTTTTAAACCATGTTTCTTTATAGAGCCGAAGAGCGTTTTGAAATGCCGGGCTATCTTCGCGAACACTATTAAGCGGTATCTTACGCAGACTCATCCATTCCAGAGCATCATCCAGGCTCAGGTATGATTGATCTTTATATAAATCGCCGAGAATAGCTTTTTTATTCTTATTCGTAGTTTTGCAGTAGACCCACTGAAGAAACATAGGCAATTGCACTAGCAGCTCGTTAGTGGCCACAAATGGATCTTTATGATGTAAGATCTGGCTGAGGTTTATGAAGTTTTTTTGCAGCTCCTCAGGAATCTGATAAACACTTAAATTACAATCCTTTGAGGCTTTCGTCAAAATGTAGGAGGCAACGTAAGGCTCAAAACACGCCCAAGCGGATTCAAACTGAAGCAGGCTTCCGAAAAAATCGTAGCAATTTTTTAAAGTATTAGGACTCCACTTGGGGTAACAAATTTTATTGGTCTCCTGAACTATATCATCGATCAGTTTTTGAACATCAATCCCATACAGGCGTGCAGCAAGTTCGGCTGCGAGCACCTCGCCAACCTCAGATTCGCAGCTCAAAGCTATGATAAGCTTCACAAGCGGTATGTGTTTACGCCATGCTGCACCATTTTGCGAGGTTGATAAACGTGTCAATCCGACCGGACTAATAGATTTGATAAGTTGATCTATTCTAACTTCATCCAACATAGCTAGACATTTGTGCGGTATCATTTCCAAGTGCCATGCGGGCAGATTTCTGCTCTTCCAGTGATCATACAAGTTCGCTGCCAGAGCAGTTTTATCGGTTACGGATTCAAACAGTATGTTAAATGGATTTATGGACCAATAGATGTTAACATAGTCGAACCACTCATCAAGCGAGCCGATGACGCGTTCTGTTGCTCGAGGGTCTTTTTCTTTTTGAGCGCATAATAAAACCAGTTCTGCGAAGGTGTTTTTTTCATATTTAAGCAAATGAGCGACTGAGTTATCACAAAGCCGTGGATATTTAACACTATCATATTGGATGTGGGACGGTTTTAGCCGAATGCCTTTTTGAAAGATCTTGATTTGTTTTTCGGGTTCATCTGCCAATAAATCTATCAAACGGCCCACATTGCAAGAGTGAAAGTCGAAATCGGTTTTGCTCCCGTCCAGATAGGCATCAAATTCCTTAGTTAATTCATCATCATTTAGGGGTTTAGGGGCTGGCCTTGCCTGTGGAGACGGCGGAGTAGAGTTGTAAGCCTTCCAGGCGCCTACAGCGCAGGCCAGAGAGATTTGAGCGCCCCAGTAGCGGGTATAAGAGCCCGAAAAAATCTTGGAGGCGATTCCAGTGATCATGCAGCTTGCAGAAAATCCTTTACAAAAGCTGATCGCCTGCAGGCCGGCTGGGCCGGCGATTCCTGTTAAAGCTTTAATTAGCAAAATGCCTCGTAAGGGTTATTTGATTGCGTAGATTCTACAACAGTCACTCATAAATCTGAAACAGTTCATGATCAACAAAATACTTGAATTCAAGATTTCGCTTGACACATCTACCATGAAAATCAGTTTTCTGATATAAAGGGGTTATCTATGAAAAAGTGGCTCATTTCCGTATTTTTGCTCCTCGGCTGTTTAACCGTTATCCCATCGTGCGGCAAGTCCGAGAAGACGCAGGTGATCCTGCATCCTGCCAAGACGGGGATTGCTACGGTCCGCTACCATGATGAAAGCCGCAATAGGCCGCTGATTACCGAAGTGTGGTACCCGATCGATGCGTCGCTGCCTGCCGATCCCGTTGAGGGAATGTGGGTCCGCTGCGCAGAAGCGCGGGATGCTCCCATAAAAGCCAGTTCTAAAAAATACCCGCTCGTCATTATGTCCCACGGAAACTGGGGCGACAGGCTCAATAACTCATGGATTGCAGAGACACTCGCCGCCAACGGCTTTATCGTCGCCTCGATGGACCACTACGGCAACACCTGGAATAACAAAATACCCGAGTGCTTTATCAAGATCTGGGACCGTCCTCAAGATATCACTTTTGTGATCGATGAGCTGCTGAAGGATGAACGATTTGGCCCGCATATCAATAAGGAAAAAATCGGCCTCGTCGGCTATTCGCTGGGGGGTCACACCGCCATTTGGGTTGCCGGGGGAACCGTCACGCAATTCGATAAGCCCGATCTCAAGAGCCTGCCGGCGGATCAGATCCCCACAAGCGTCAATGATGATATCATCAACTCGATTGATTTTTCTCCTGCACGCAACTCGTACAGAGATGCCCGTGTCTCGGCCGTCTTTGTAATGGCGCCGGCGCTCGGCTACATGTTTGATTTGACGAGCCTGCAAAACATTTCGGTTCCTGTCTATATCGTCGTTGCCGACGGCGATAAAACCGTTCCTCACGAATCGAGCGCCCACATTCTCGTCTCGAAGATCAAAGAGGTTGCAATCACGTTTATCCCCGGCAGCGCAAGCCACTACGTTTTTTTGAATGAAGCGACGAAAGGGGGCAAGCTGCTCCTGGATAAACGGGTCGCGCTTGATCCTCCAACCGTCGATCGCGGCAAGATCCACGATGAGATCGGTTCCCAGGCCGTAATCTTCTTCAGCCAGCATCTGAAGTAAACTGTCTTTTTAAGCCATTTATCAACAACTAGATACAGATATAATACTTCGATTGGACGGCAGTTTACAATTTTTTATTGATCATTATTCTTGTAGTCTGGTATCATTTGATGCTACAATAAGATTCTGAAGAGATGTGGCATGCTGCAGTTAAGACCCTCAAATCGTGAATTGTACAATAGGATAGAAGAGGCCAAAGCATCTCTTAAGGAAAAAGAAGGTTTGTTTGCCAACACTGCAAAGATTGTTGGGGAGCTGTACCACCTCGAGATCGGCGACACGGCCGAAGTGTGGACGCTTATCAAAGAGCTCTTGGATGAAATAGAACCGACGGACTATGCCGGAACGAGGCCGCCGCAAAAGTCGTACGAGAAGGCCACTGCAAGCTGCGAGCTTTTTGCTTTCAGCTGGAACAGCTTGAAACTTGGTAAGACGATGTATATCAAGTTTGCTCTAAAAGCAGGAATTTACTACTACGTCTCTCTGCATGAGAGCCGTAAAATAGAACAAGAAGGAGAAAAAGGCCATGGAATGCCTGCAATGCGGCAGTAGCCGCTTTGAGACAAAAAAGATGCGGTTCACCCCAGAGATTAAAGGGGAGCATGTTGCCGTTTTGGTCCCAGCAAATGTTTGCGCTGAATGCGGTGATCCGCTTATGGACAGCAAACAAATGAACCAGCTGCGTAAGGCCGCTGCGGATCAATATCGCAAAATGCATAAATTACTTACATCGGATCAGATTGTCAAATTCCGGCAGGCTTTAGGCATGTCGCAATCAGCGTTTGCGGCTTACTTAAAAGTCGGAGAAGCCAGCGTTAAGCGTTGGGAGACCTATTATGTCCAGGATGTCGTTCAAGACGAAAACATCCGGCTCAAATGTGATGAGGCGTATGCCGACTCTAATGCCTTGGCAGTTCATTGGAAGACCCATCCGGCCGATATTTACAGTGGCAAACGTCGATTTAATTGGGAGCTGTTTAAGCAAGCCGTTTGTTATTTGGTCCAGTTGACTCCAAGTCCGCTGTTTTTGAACAAAGCGCTGTTTTATTTGGATTTCATCCATTTCAAAGATCATGGGACAAGTATCACAGGCGCCCGGTATGTCCATTTGGAATACGGTCCATGCCCCGACCAGTATCAGAACTTATTCGATAGGTTGCTCAGCGAAGGGATTTTAACTGCTGAGAGTCATCATGAACTAAAAAGCTCAGTAAAGGCTGATCTGTCCGTTTTTGACGATGCTGAAAAAGAAACACTTAAAAAAGTGGCCGATTTAGTCAAACATGATCATGGAAAAAAGCTGTTAGATCTTTCTCACGAAGAACAAGCATTTAAAAAGACGCAGGCAATGCAGCTGATCACGTATGATTTTGCCAAACATTTGAAAGTGAAATAAATCGGGCGATCATGGCATTGACTTGCTGGGGTACTTCAAGTGCTGCCCAGCATTTCGAGCCAACAACTTTTCCGATTTCAAACTGAGGCGCTTCTCTACGCATTTTTTCATAAGAACAGTGATGTTCATCTGTTAGAATGCATAGCGCAGAGCAGGTGATTTTTTTTAAAATCCCAGATGATTTGGCATCCCATTCAAGAAGGCCCCTAAAAATTTCCTGCAGAGCTTTTGTATCGACACCATTAAATGCGCTGGCTGCGAGTTTCTTATTCTCTGAATTCGTCTTAAGAAAGAGCGCATCGACCAAAGAGTCTACAAACCGGTGATCGAACTCGGATTTTGCCAAACTTTCAATATAAGCGGATATTTCATTTCTGAATGACGGGTCCATGAAAATAGGGGGATCGATCAGCACTACCATTTTCACCTCCAGAGATTGATGCAGAATGGTGTCAATCGCGATATTAGCGCCGTTGTTGATCCCAATCAGGCAGATATTTTCGAGAAACAGTTTTCTGCAAATCGATGCAATCATCGAGGACAAATCCCTCATTTTGTAGCTGGATATTGGCTGGCTCTTGCCGTGACCTGGCAAATCGAGCTGAATAACGCTGCCAAAGTTTCTGAGCATTTCAATCTGATGCGTAAAAAAACGGTGATCCGAACCGGCATTATGAATTAAAACAAAATTTAAATCCCCTGCGCCCGGCAGTTTTTCTACATAAATTTCTGACCCATCGATTTCCATCCATTGCTCCTATGCTCAACATGTTACGATACAGCGGTTTCATAAAGTATAAAAAATTAATTTATTTTGAGTTTTCATCAAAGTTTATGATATAATACCCGCAATTTCAATCCAAAGGAGTCTTCTCATGATGAAAGTATATAATTTTTTATTTGCAGCACCGCTTAAAACAGCGAACTTCTATGCACGGCAGCGTCCCACAGTCGATACTAAAATAGTCGCTGCTCGCATGCTCATGGCTGGAGCAGTTGGATTCGCGGCAGGACGTGCCCTATCATCTCAGAGATATTCTTTGATTGTACCTCCTGCAGCTGCAGCGGTTGCTTGTGCCCTAAGCCTATTATCAAGCACAAAGCGCTATGACAAGACATCAATCGACCCGTGATCAACAGATGCGGGCGGTCACGGCCTATGTGAGTGATCCGGCAAGGATGCAGTCGAACTGTTAAAAAATATAGATTATACAAAATTTGACGAGAGAGTTCTTGGAGCTGAAATGGGATGCAATGATGCAAAATTTCGAATATTCACAATTAGGATGGTCGAGCGCCGCATTTTAAGGCATTGATCGCCAATATCTTCAATGCATTGCAGCCCACTGAAAAAGAGCGGCTTTGACGAGCTTTTTTAACTCCATATCTATGCAAATTGAGGTTGGATGATACACTTAAGAATTCGATTAATGCTGGCAATTTTATACAAAAATTCCCCCGGTTATTAGATGAGAAAGAACTTTGGGGTCAGCCAAATAACGGACTGTTCGATTTGGGTAATGATGAGATCTTACGTTCGCTATGGTATTTGGCTTGTGCAAGTGAGTATATACCTGAAGGCGACAACACTCTTTACAAGGAAGTTGTCACCGCCTATTTTGGGAAGCTCTCGCTCAACGAGAAAGAGCAGAAACTTAAAAATCTTCATTTCCGGTTCAAATAGAAACATGTTTATTGACCTAATCCAACAGGAAATTATTAAACCAGAAGAGTGCAGCCATACAATTACAGAATACATTGTTGTGGAACCAGCCTAAGTAATGGATGGCTTAACTTGAACGATAAAAATGTTTTGAATGTGCTATGGAAACTGGCCTGTAAAAGTGAGATTCGCACTGTAGAAGAAGACTCTTTATTCAGACAAGTTGTAACCAAGTTTTTTCACAAGAAAAAGGGGAGAAGCTTCTCGCTGTTGTCGAAGGGTCACAATTACAGATGTTCCGCTACCTGATCGAGCGGGGGATTGTTACCGCTGCTGACTGTGATCCGGTAATACAGCACAAGTGCTGGACATCTCCGAAGATCGCAAGTCAGGAAACATTCGCTTTGCTGAAACAGTGCAAGTTCGATATTAATGCAATTAGCGAGGGTTGCTCAGTATTGCAGACCGTCGTTTGTCATAATACTGACGTGGAATATTCGAGTGAGTTTAAGAGAGTGCAGCATGTAGCCGCTCTTCTAAAAGAAGAAGCCGCGTATGACATTGATGTAGTGGAAGGAGCCTGTTCGAATGACGAAATTCATCAGCTATTATGTGCTTATCCTGATAGTTTTCAACTTTTAGAAGATGATAACTGGCCGTCTAATTTAGTTCGGTTGATCAAAGCAAATGGAAAAGTGATTGTTGATAGTATGCTGAGTAGAGGCACCAATCTTAGTATCCGTACTCTCCTGCTAAAAGAGGAGATTTTTTTGAATGATGATAATGCTTTTGAGGCTGTATGGACATATTTTGATACATCAGTAAGTTCCTTAACAAAACTTAACGATTTGCGAGGCTCAATTGTAACAAAGGTAAAGGGTAAGGAACCAATCTCAGATTATATGAAAAAATTGATCATAAGGGCCGATAATGCAGTGGCTGATGGTGAGAAAACTGCATTCAGACAGCCACTAATTAGATCAAATTTTAATACGGCATCATTGTTCATTGCTCAAGCTAAAAAAGATCAACCCGAACCTGAACAAGATGAATAAATTGACGACATCTGTTGTCTATGATTCGTGAACAAGCGCGCTTCACTTCTCGTCCTAACGTGAGCCAAGACCTTGGCTCACTTCATGGGCAAAAAAAAGAGGCTGACGCCTCTTTTTGTTTGCCCAGGATAGGACTCCGGGCTACCCGCCGGTTCGTGCACAAGTGCACTTCACTCTCGTCCTCCGGAACCCAAACTATTGGGTTCCTTCCTGGGCAAAAAAAAGCTCCTGGAGAGGAGCTTTTTTTTTGCCCAGGATAGGACTCGAACCTACACACCTTGTGGGTAACAGAACCTAAATCTGTTGTGTCTACCAATTCCACCACCTGGGCAAAGAGAACATAGGATACAGTTTATGCGGGACGGAAGTCAAGCTGCCGGAGCAGTGACGCGGTGTTTTTTAAGAGGCTGGATGAATTCCCGCTGGAGCCAGCCGACGTTATCATCAAAATATTTAGTTGCTATGGCTTTGAGGGAATCGATGTTTTTGATGCTGCCGTTATCGAGCTGCTCCTGGGAAGCTTTGTGGAGTAAGGGCTGAAGCCGCAGAAGGGAAACAGGGGCTCCATCGTGTTTTAATTGTTTGAAATGGAGCATGAGCATCTCTTGGCCTGATTCAAATATCAGGTCGAAGATCTTTGGGAGCCATTGGATCATGCCATACTTTTCGGACGCTGCAGGAGGGATGGGTTTTTTTGCCATCGTGCCGGTGCCGAGTGAAAGAATGAAGATGTCGCGGCTGGGATCGATATGCCCTTTGGCTTTCGTATAAGCCAGCAGGGCAGGGTTATTGGCAAAGAGGCCTCCGTCGACAAGGTTGAGCTCTTCGGTCGCATAGGAAGGGAAATAAATGGGTGCTGCAGCGGTTCCCATGCCGATATCTTTCATAAGGAATTTTTTTTGGGTCGGTTGATCTTTAAAGTGGAAAAATACGACAGATTGTCCTTGGCTCAGGTCGTAACTTGGGATGAGAACGTCGGTGACGGCCTGGTTGAGTCTGGTCTCTCCGAATTGAGCGTCGAGGATTTGCTTTAAGTTTTCATTAGAATATTTGGGGGCCCTTAGGCCTTCAATCGATTTTAAGGCTTGCAGGGTTGTTCTCTCAAAAACGACGGGGCCTTCTTTTTCTAAAAACTTTGCGGCTTGAGCAGCGCTCATTTTGGGTTTTGTGGGATTTTCGGGATCGGGGTGTGTAAGCGAGAGGGCGATAATGCCGCCGATGGAGGTCCCTGCGATGCAGTCAAACACTTCGCCAATGGGGCGGCCGAGTTCTTCTTCAATATGGGCAAGGATTTGGATCGGGAGCATGCCGCGGATGCCGCCGCCGTCGATGCTTAAAATGAGGTAGGGGGATGGTTTATGAAAAAATCTGGATGCAATGTGGGATGCCAAAGCCATCACTCCGAAGCAGGCCGCGGCCGCTATCTGATGGTGGTAAACGCATCGCAGGGCGATGGCTGCAGAGGTGAGGGCGCAGGCATTGGCTCCCCAGCGGAGCTGGCGGACTTGCTCGATTCGATCGTAAAGGCCGGCAAGGGTCGGCTCATCCAAATTTGTATGGTGGTCAAAGTTGAGAAATAAGTGATCGCTTTCAACTTCTGTTATACTCATGATAGGGTCCCAAAAAATCTATCTCCAAAATCTCCAATTCCCGGAACGATGAAGGCGTTTGCGTTCAGTTCGGGGTCTTCTGCGGCGGTGATGACTCTGACAACGGGGAAGTGTTTTTTGAGCGCGTCGATTCCGGGCGTTGCAGAAATGAGGCCGACGATGGTGATCTGGTTAGGGGAGATGAGGCTGGAGAGTCTTTCGATGGCAAGAGTTGTGCTCCCTGCGGTTGCGATCATGGGATCGAGGAGAAAGAGATGGTCGGTGGGATGGAGCAGGGGGAGGTTTTCATAATAGAGGTGCGGTTTTGCGGTCTTTTCATCGCGGCGCATGCCGAATATTCCGATGGGAGCATCGGGAAAAAGTTTTAAGAAGGCGGGCACAAGTGCAAGGCCTGATCGCAAGATAGGGACAAGGACCACTCTTCCCTGCGGAATGGCGCCTTCGGCAGCCGAGAGGGGCGTTTCTACGCGTGCGCGTTTAAAAGGAACGGTCTTTGATGCTTCTGCTGCCAGGATATCGGCGATCTCCAGAGCTGCCAGTCGAAATTCAGGAAGTGTAGTTTTTCGATCGCGCAGCTTGGTCAGCAGGATCTCTTTCATCTCTCTGGCTCATAAACAGGATGGACGGGGAATCCTTGCTCGCGGAGGGCAAAGATTGTTTCTGCAACCGGCTCCCACTTGGCGTTTTTGTCGATGTGCAGAAGGACTTTAGTGTCTTCGGGGTTTTTGGAAATAAGCCCGATCTGCTGCTGTTTTTGCAGCTCTTTCTGGATGCTTTCGGTGCTGTCCATGAGGAACTCGTTCACCTCGGTGATCCACTTGAATTTTCCATCTTCGGTGATCCCGATATTGACGACGTAAGGTTGATCGTTGCCGCTCGATTTTTTATCGGTATTGACCTTGACGAGGTTTACTTCCGTATCATAAAGGACGGCGCGCGTGATCGACATCGTTGCAAAGACGGCAACAATGACAAAGAGAAAGTCGACCATCGGAGCCAGATTCAATGTGCTGGCTTTTTTGAGTTCTTCATCAGGGATAAGGCTCATGAAATTTCCTTTGATATCTTCTGAGCAAGCACTTCAGCTTCAGCTTCAACAAGCGTCAGCTGGCGGGTCAGGCGGTATTTTGTAATAGCATGGAACATGAGGGCCAAAATGGCGACAACGAGTCCGCCGACGGTGGTTCCAACCGAGATGCCGAGGCCGTCGAAGAGAGCCGAGATGCTCTCTGCCGATCTGTTGAGGTCGTAGAATGCATAGAACATCCCCAGAACGGTTCCCAAAAGCCCGAGCATCGGAGCGATGATGGCGATGTCGTTTAAGAGATTGATCTTTTGCCAGTAGGCGATGCTGAGTCTGCGGCCTTCCGACTTCATGAGCTCCAGCATGGTAGCGGAGCCTTGGTGACGGTTATTGATCGCAGTGGCAACCATGCCGAAGAGGAGTGTAGGATGCTCTTTGCAGGTCGTGAGAGCTGCATCATAGCTGCGGGTGCCGAGCTGGCTTTTGAGTTCTTCAAACTTGTCTTGGGGAAGCAGCTCGCTGCTGCGGAGGCTGAGCAGCGCATAGGCCCAGATCCCGACGCTTGCAATGGAGAGAAGGAACAGCACGGAGTAGATCGTTGGAGATCCGGCAAAGACTTGTCCGAGGTCGATGATGATGCCGCTTGATTTGACTTCTTCGGCGACTTCTTTTTCTTCGAGCTCGATCGCGGCAATATCATCGACTGAATCGATGTCGATTTTTTGAACCAGAGAAGGCGTTGGAATCTCTAAAGTTTGGGCTGCTGCAGAGGGCGTCTGTGTTGCAGGCGTGTCTGTTGAAAGCTGGATGCTTTCTGTCTGCAAAATGGTCGAGGAAGAAGCTTCGGATTCAGGAAGAGCAGGGGATATGATTTTAAAAGAATCTGTAGCCACCTCTGTCGAGGCGGTGGCAGGGATGACGATTTCATCTTCGGAGTTATCCATAAATTCTACACTCATTGGATCTTCCGCAAACATCATGGAGCAGCATACTGTCAAAAGCCATATTTTCTTCATTGCAAACCCTTTAAGTTAAAATAAATTAAGTTTCACCATATCAAAAGCGTGCGTCCTACGCAACATTTTTGATTTGATCCATTGATAAATTCCTTCTATAATAAGCGGCTATGCAGACGAAAAATTTAAAATTTCCTTATACGTGGCAGGAGCGCAGGCCCGAGATTCATGAAGGGGTGCTTTTTATTCCCGATTATTATGACAAGCATGAGGAGTGGACGCTGCCTTCGTGGGAGGTTCTTTTTGGGAATACAAATCCGGTTGTGATTGAATACTGCAGCGGCAACGGCACGTGGATTGCGGAGAAGGCGAAAGACAAAAGCAAAAACTGGATTGCCGTTGAGTGGAGATTCGACCGGGTGCAGAAGATCTGGTCGAAAAAGAAAAAGCAGCAGCTGGATAACTTGTTTGTTGTCTGCGGCGATGCCAACATTTTTATAGCCAAGTATCTGAAAGATGCCTCGATCGATGGTGTGTATGTCAATTTCCCTGATCCATGGCCCAAAGAAAAGCATGCGAAGAACCGCCTTTTTCAGCCGCCATTTATTAAAGAGCTTACGCGCACAGTTAAGAGCGGCGCGCCTTTTACCGTTGTAACGGACGATCCGCCATATGGGCAGCAGCTCACAAATGTTGTGCTGGAGAGCGGTACATGGAATCCGGTCTTTGCTGATCCTTATTTTGTTACCGAGTGGGAAGGGTATGGCGCTTCGTTTTTTGATTCTCTTTGGCGGGAAAAAGGGCGCGAGATCAAGTATTATCAATTTCAAAAAAAGGTCCATTTGTGATTTTGTCTGCTGATATGGCCAGTGATCTCGATTGGTCTCAAGAAATCGCGCAGCTTAAAAGCTCGCAGGGGCCTGTCTTGATTGAATTTAGTTTCGGGTGGGATAAAGCTCCATTTTTGATCAATGACCCCGCTGCGTTTCAGTCGTTTACTTTGGCACTGGACCAATTTTCTAAAGACGTATGGCCGCTCATTCAAGACCGGTGTAAAGGCGCTGTGCTATTTCGGGGATCGCTTAAAATCCTTTCAAATATTGTAGTTGCTGACGGCGATCTGACTCCGGTAGAGGCTGCGACCGTTTTTGGGAATTATCTCCACCGGCTGGCCTCGTTCTTGCCGGAGGAAGCAACTCCTTACTGTCTTTTTGAAGACCACGCCGGCTACACGGCAGGGGAGGCCGCCCAGCTGCTGTCCGAGGAACGGTTTTTACACCTTCAGCTCTCGCTTGAGCCCGCTGAGTCGCCTATGGGCGTCTTGCTGCCAACGGATGAGCTGTGCTATCCTGATGTTATTAAAAATTTGAATGATCTGCTCCAGGAGATGCCGGATCTCAGAGTTATCCCCGAAAGGCGTCTGAATGAGCTATGGAGCGGTCTGGATGAGCTTATTGTCTTTGAAGAGGTACTGACGGCATACGGGAAACGGCAGCTCTTAGGATTTGAGGCCGCCGGAGGGAAAATTCGGAGCAGAGGGATTCGAACCCCCGACCCTCTGCTCCCAAAGCAGATGCGCTAGCCAAACTGCGCTATGCTCCGAACGAGACATAAGCATAAACACTTTGAATCTTTTCGACAAGTGCTTAAAATCCAGTTCTAACTTTCCTGATTACTCTGTGCTCTCTGTGTCCTCTGGGGTAAAAAAATAACTAGCTAGTTTGGATTTACTACCACAGAGAGCACAGAGGTAATTAGGATCAATTATTGAATTTCCAGGTGATGACGGGGCAGCGCTCGGCAAGCTCGTAGGAGCTGCCAAACTGAATGTGGTCCCAAGGGGGGAGCTCTGATAATTTGGGGAAATAGTAAATGTGATCTGAGTTTTGGTAGACCTCCAAGGTGGGATGATCCCAAACCGGCTGAATCACTTCATACAGTGTTTTGACAGGCACATAAGGATTTGCCACTGCTTGCGCGACTTTCCATTTATACGCATGAAATCCGATTTTTTCTTTTAGCACTGTTTGGAGATCTTCCTTGTGCTCGGGAGAAATAAAAACACGCAAAATCAGGCATCCATTGGGCTTTAGGGCTTTTTTCACCTGCTGGAAAAACAGTTCGGGGGAGCCCTGAAAAATATTCAGGCACCCGTCGCCGATGATCGCATCAAATTTCGTTTCGAAGGGCAACGGAAGATCCTTCCAGTCGCCCAGCACTGCATGAGTTTGGAAATTCTTGATGACCTGCGGGTTATTGTCGATTGCAATGCGTGCCAAGGGTTGTAGTTCTTGCGTGACGCCAAGAAGAAGTGTTTCATCGCCTTCCTTCAGTTGATTTTTAAACATTGCCACATCTTCGGGGGATGGTCTTAGGGGAGATGCCCACTCATTTGCCCAACGCTCCGACATTTTAGCCCACTGATTCATTTAAGCTCCTACTTGGCAGATAAATTCTTCAAACTTTCCTGATGGAAACTCATCAAGATAGACAAATCGAACTTCGAAAGGATGGCCGATCCAGCGTTGAACTTCATCGGAGAGAGCGCTTTCCTGCTGCATCGTTAACGGTTTTTCTACAACGAGGCGCAGCTCGATGGTGTTAATACCGGTTTGGACGGCCTGGAAGCGTTTGATCGGAGCCATTTTTCTAAATTCTCTCGATCCAATGCGCGGCCAATGTCTTGATCCGTCGGGCAAAACAACCATGTTTCTTTTGCGGCCCAGTATTTTTTTAATGGTTTGGAGGCCTCTGCCGCAACTGCACGTTCCCTTCTGAGCATAATCGCCGATATCATAACGATACAGATACCGGCTGGAGAGATCGGTCACGATGACTCTGCCCGTCTCTGCGGGCTGATCGTGCTCATCCAGAATTTCAACCACAATATTTTCCATCACATGGTAATTGTCCGAATCATCCGGACATTGAATGGCAATCGTTCCCACTTCTTCGGAAGAATAGGTATCTGCAATCAGAGGGTTTTTATAGGAGAGAGTTTCTCCCGTTGTTTTTATTCCTTTGAGCTGCTTTAGCGCAGACAGGTCGATTGTCTCCAGGATTGAAGGATATGTCAGGAGGTAGCCGGGCTGAATTTTTTGAAGCCAGCGGTTGAGATCGCCTTGTACCGGGTGCGCATAGAGCGGACCGGTGCGCCCCAGAAGGGCAAAGGCTGAGCCCCACTGAGGAAGGGAAAGTTCTTTATCAATGGTCGGCCTAATGACTGCAAAAGAGAGAGAAAGATCCCGTTTGTGCCAGACAACTTCTCTTAAATTCGTTGCATTCCACCACAATTGAGAAAGATATGTTTTCTGAACCTCAACAGGAATGCCTGTGGACCCGGAGGTTTTTGTCGCAAAATTTCCAGGCGGAGGCTGCATCTTTTGCAGGTCGTACCTCGTGAGGATCGGACCCTTGAGAGGGGGAAAAGCACGTTTTTCCCATTGAGTCCGATCCAGTTGTTGGAAAAGTTCTAAGAGGTTCAAAATTCCATTCCAATAAAGAAGCTTGCAAAATACGACTGGTAGGTTCTATTTGCCATTACTTCGAGAACAATACCGCCATAGGGATAGGCAGTGTTTTTTGGGTTGAAGGAAGTCATCAGTCCAAGCGCTCCTAAATTTTCAATCTTGTTGCTTGCGGTTGCAATCGGGAAACTTGAAGCTGCTCCTACAAAAGAGGTCGTGATCGAATTAAGATGAAAAGGGGCCTGGTTGACATAGCTGATCTTTTCATCGATACAAATGTGACCCCATTCATACACAAGTTTCTCATGAAAACGGACGCCTACTTCTGATTGCAATAAAGAATAATACTGATCTCGGATTTTCAAGTTGAAGCCTGATTTTCCTGTCTCGGTAAAATGCTTTTGCCAGCTATTGACCCATTCAAGTCCGAAAAATGGCTCGATGAGGTAATGCTCTTTTTGATCGATAGCCCACGGAGTTATGAGCTCAAATTGAGGAGCTAAAATCCAGCCGTTTGTTTTTGCTTTCGATGTGATTATAGAAAGAGTGTGGCGGGTATTCCTAAATTGATAATAGCCACCCCACAGTGCACCAAGCAACTTTAAATGCTCGCTGAGGTAGGAGCCATAAAAGACAGCCATTTCTTCATTGACTTTTCCATGGCCAAGCCCTTTTCCGTAACTGATATAGTTAAAAGCATATCCAACCCCTGCTCCCACTAGATAATTAGAACCCGTGTGATCGCAAGCGACGAGCGCTCCAGCAATTTGATTGTTGTATTTAGGTATGCTTCCATGCTCTTTAAGATGAACATAACTGCCGAAGGGAGCAACCCAAACTGAATTTTTTTCAGAAGGTGTATTAACAGGCTGTTTTCTATTTCTAGATTTAGACGTTCCTTTATAGTTATTATTGAGGGAAGCCGTAAGCTCATCGTCGTTCCACTCAAGAAGAGCAACTTCAGATGTATGCTTGTGATTCCAGTGGCAATTGCATTGTTGAATGAAGTAGGATTCTAATGCTTGGCCGGCTGCAAACTGCATGTACGCCGAACTAAAATACTGTCCTATTGTCGTGGGAGTGGCTTGTTGTAGAGTACATGCCGCTTTACCACTGACATCCACCCCGTTAATCACAGCCGCGATGGCATCTAGCGGAGTTACCGTCCCATTTGGGGCAACAAGCGCAGCATACGCCTCTGACATAGTAATATCGGTCCCTCCAATGAGGCCGATTCCCGCGTCGCTGATTGCCACACTTGTGATATCGCCCTCGAACAGACCGACATTAAGAGGGGTCAGAGAGCCGTTTGGTTGAACCAGTGCTGCGTAGGGAGTTGGTGGACCAAGGGTGTTATAACCTCCGATGATACCGGCGCCTGACGAGTTCAGTGCGACGGCACTGATTGTCCCACTGGTGGAATTGTAAAGAAGGGTGGTTGAATCTCCTTGCTGTGTAACATAGGCGGCATAAAAAGTTCCGTTGACCTGACCTCCAATTAAACCTAATCCTGCATTGTTAATGGCAACGCTGTTCAAATTATCGCCGGAAGCTCCAGCTGGAGCGAAAACCGCTAAAATTTGACCGCTCGGATTCACGAATTGCGCAAAGGCTCCAGTATCGTTAGCGAAGCCTCCGAGGAGGCCAATTCCTTGAGCATTGATTGCAACGCTGTTAATTGAGCCTTCAAAGTTATATGCAGGTGTAATTGTAAGAGGAGTCACAGTTCCATTCGTAGCGACATAGGCAGCATACGGCCCACCAAATACACCAACTCCCTCTCCTCCAATTAATCCGACATTCGAGCAATTGATAGCAACAGACGAAATCGATTGGGTGTTTGCAATTATGTCGGGAAAGCCCGCTGCGGGTGAGATCGTGCCATCCGGCAGAACGAATGCAGCAAAGCCGGTGCTAGCACCCGGAACAGTTGTATTTACGCCGCCAATCAAACCTGTGTTGCTGTCTGGATTGATTGCTACAGCATCGATATATCCTGGTAAAACAAGAGGAAGGGGGGTGACGATCCCGGTGGGGGAGACGATTGCAGCGTAGCCGGTGCTGGAGGCGTTATCCACGCCGCCAATAAGACTGGATCCCAATGTATTCATAGCAACGACATTGATAACACTACTCACTGGCAATCCTGCAACCGGAGCAAGGGCGCCGCTCTGCATGAGAAGCGCTGTATAGGCATTTAAAAAATTATCCTGCCCTACGACAATACCCGTTGGAGCGGCATTAATTTCTGCCCCTAATCCAGCCAAACCTGCCAGAAGGATTCTCATCGAACTCTTCCATGCTTTGTCTTCCCATTTACCCAAACGTCGCTCTTTTCTCATTGCAGTACCTTTTCTGAAAATTTCTTTCTTAGCATGTTGTGTATCATGTTTCATGCTTAAAGTTCAAAAGAATATTTTGTTCCAATTAAAAGTCCATTCCAACAAAGACGCTAGCAAAATACGACTGGTAAGTCCTGTTTGCCATCGCCTGCAGCGAAATACCGCCGTAGGGGTAAGCACTGTCTCGCGGGGTGAAAGAGCCCATCAGCTGCACGGCTCCCAGATTTTCAATCTTGCTGCTTGCGATCTCAATTGGGAAACTTGATGTTGCACCCACAAAAGAGGTTTTGACTGAATGAACATGAAAAGGTGCTTGGTTAACATAGCTGATCTTTTCTTCAAGACAGAAGTTTCCCCATCCGTACGTAAATGTCTCATAGAAACGGACTCCTGCTTCTGACTGAAGAAACGAATAGTAGAAACTGGGGACTCTCAAGTTAAAGCCTGCTTTTCCTGTCTCAGTAAAACGATGCTGCCATTCATTGAACCAATCAAATTTGACAAACGGCTCGGCAACATAACATTTTTTCTGATTGATCGCCCATGGAGATGCAATCTGAAGCTCCGGCGATAAAGTCCAGCCATGAGTCTTCGCTTTCGATGTGATTGCGATTGAGCAGGCGTTGGCATGGCGGATATTCCTGAATTGATAATAGCCGCCCCACAAGGCGCCGTTTAATCTAAAATGTTCCTTGTTATAGGACCCATAAATGGATGCCATTTCATTATTGATTTTTCCATGGCCAATTCCTTTTCGGTAACCGACATAGTTAAAAGCATATCCCAAAGAGGCTCCTGCCAGATAATTCGAACCCTGGTAATCATAACCCACAAGCGCTCCGCCTATTTGATTATTGTATCTGGGTATCTTTCCTTGTTCTCTAACGTGGTTATAATTTCCGAAGGGGGCAAACCAAATTGAATTTTGTTTGGCAGGTGCGCTTGCCGTCTCATTATTGCAATTTTTACAGTTGGATTTAGATTTAGATCTAGCCTTAGGCGTTGCTGGAGTGTCGCTCATTTGAGTGCAGCTGCAGTTTTTTTGAGTGAAGCGCGTATCTAAAGCATAGCTGGCTGCAAGCTGTGTATAGGCTACACTTAAGTACGGCCCTATTGACTTGGGAGTCATTTCTTCAAATATACAGCTACTGCTACTGCATGACAGTTTACCACTGAGATCTACCCCGTTAATCACAGCCTCGCCAATAACATCAAGCGGAGTTACCGTCCCATTCGGCGCTACTAGCGCAGCATACGCCTCAGATAAAGTCTGATTGGTCCCTCCAATCAGGCCGATTCCCGATTCGCTGATGGCCACACTATTGATAGTGCCGGTGAACACACCAAGATTAAGAGAAGTCAGAGAGCCGTTTGGTTGAACAAGTGCTGCGTAGGGAGTTGGGCCAATGGTGGTTGAACCTCCGATGATACCGGCGCCTGACGAGTTTAGTGCGACGCTATTGATTGACCCATTAATCGCAGGAGTGGCAACGGGGGTCAAAACTCCTTGCTGTGTAGCATATGCGGCATAATACTGCAAGCCGACATCTCCTCCTATTAAACCTAATCCTGCATTGTTAATGGCAACGCTATTGAAACTATCGTTGGGATTTGATGTAGTGAAAACCGCTAAGACTCCTCCGCTCGGAGTCACAATTTCTGCGACGGCTCCACTATCGCCAGAGTTTCCTCCGATGATGCCGATTCCTTGAGCGTTGATTGCTACGCTGTTAATTCCGCCTAAACCGCTATATGAAGGTGGAAGTGAAAGAGGAGTCAAGGTTCCATCCAAAGTAACATACGCAGCATAAAGTGTATAATCAGGAGAAAGTCCCTCTCCTCCAATTAACCCGACACTGGAGCAATTGATAGCCGTAGAAAAGATGAGGTTGGTGTTTGCTGTTACGTCGGCAAAGCCCGCTGCTGGTGAGATCGTGCCATCCGGAAGAACGAATGCGGCAAAGCCGGGGCCGTTACCGGAAGCCTGGCCGCCAATCAGACCTGTGTCGCTGTTGATTGCTACAGAGTTGATCATTGGGTTTAGTCCGGTTAAAACAAGTGGAAGGGGGGTGAGGGTCCCAGTAGGGGAGATGATTGCAGCGTAACCGGCGCCGAGGTTGGTATCCTTGCCGCCAATGAGACTCAAGCCCGTAGAATTCATGGCAACGGCGTTGATGACACTAAGTGCTGGCAAGCCCGCAACTGGAACCAGGGCGCCGCTTTGCATGACAAGCGCTGCATACGCATTTAACGCAGTATCCTGCCCTGCGATAATGCCCGTTGGAACGGCATTAACTTCTGCCCCTAATCCAGCCAAACCTGCCAGAAGGATTCTCATCGAACTCTTCCATGCTTTGTCTTCCCACTTACTCAAACGTCGCTCTTTTCTCATTGCAGTACCCTTTCTGGAAATTTATTTCTTAACTTGCGTGTATCAGGTGTCACATTTAAAGTTCAATTGTTGATTTTTGATCGGGTGTATGAGATTCTTCAAATATGTTAGATGACCACCTCGAAAGGCTTGCATCGCAAACCGTTCATTTGAAAAAAGAGCTCACCCCTGAGCGGATCCGGCAGTTTCAAGCCGAAGGAGCCGGCATTACGCTGTCATTTGCGACGGAGCTAGTATCGACAGCCATACTTGACAGCCTTATTAAGTTTGCGGAAAAGCAGAAGGCGATGGGGTGGATGAAGAAGCTCCAGTCAGGAGAGATCGTCAATGGGAGCGAAAATAGGCCGGCGCTTCACACGGCGCTGAGGGCCAAGAAAGGGTCGAAGCCCTTTTTAAAAGCGTCGGAGCTTGCGTGGAAAGAGCTTGATAAGCTCGACGATTTTTTGCCATCGGTTGACAGCTACACGCATATTGTACAGGTGGGCATCGGCGGATCGTCGCTCGGTCCTGAAGCCGTCTACCAAGCGTTAAAGGCCTACGCAATACCGGGAAGAAAAGCGCATTTCATCTCCAATATCGACCCCGATGAAGTGACATCCGTCATCCAATGCGTCCCGCTTGCAAAAACTCTTTTCGTGATTGTCTCCAAATCGGGCACGACGCTGGAGACTGTCACCAACGAAGCGTTTATCAGAACCGAACTTCTTAAAGCAGGACTTGATCCGACGCTTCATTTGATTGCGGTGACTGGCAAGGGAAGTCCTATGGACGACCCAACAAAGTACCGCGCTTCCTTTTACATCTGGGACTATATTGGCGGCAGATACTCAACCACCTCTATGGTCGGCGGCGTGATGCTGGCATTTGCGCTCGGATTTACGGCGTTTTTGCAGCTGCTGGAGGGAGCACACGCGATGGACCAAGTGGCGCTTGCAGAAAATCCGCGCGATAATTTGCCGCTGCTGGGCGCGCTCATCAGTGTTTGGAACAGATCATTTTTGGGATATCCGACCGTGGCTGTCATTCCGTACTCGCATGCGCTGGCCCGTTTTCCGGCCCATCTTCAGCAGCTTGATATGGAATCGTGCGGCAAAAGAGTTGATAGAGATGGAAAAGTCATCGACTATGAAACAGGACCGATTTTGTGGGGCGAGCCTGGCACGAGCGGACAGCATTCATTTTTCCAGCTGATCCATCAGGGAACAACCATTGTTCCGGTAGAATTTATCGGCTTTAGAGAGAGCCAGTATGGAGACGATCTTTTGCTGGAGGGATCAACGTCGCAAGAAAAACTGTGCGGCAACATGCTCGCGCAGGCGCTGGCGCTCGCCTTAGGTCAGCACAGCAAAAACCCGAATCAGGAATTTCCCGGCAGCCGTCCTTCGCAGCTGCTCATCTGCAAACGATGCGATGCTGCTACCGTCGGCGCGCTGCTGGCCTATTATGAACACAAAGTCGCATTCCAGGGCTTTTTATTGAAAATCAACCCATTTGATCAAGAAGGCGTCCAGCTGGGTAAAAAACTGGCCACCCAGATGATCGACGCGCTGGCCAAAACACGCGATGGCGAAAAAGTATCCGACCCGATCCAGGAAGCTCTCATTAACACCTTTTTACAATGAAATTTTGTAGATTATTACTAACCCGCTACGTAAATTTTTTACAAATTGCTTGCTGCGGCTTTGCGCAATCGATTCCCCGCATGCCTGCCGTGGTCATGAACACTGTCTGGCATGCGGGGGATCAATTGCGCTGTGCCTCGCTGGCGCTCTTTGTAAACTATTTGCGTATCGGGTTAGTACCAATTCTCTTGATGTTTCAGACGCTGGAGGCCGGCCATGGAGCGCTGCCCATAAAAACAGCGGAGCCGCAGGAGAACAAGATTTATCCGATTGCGATCATTGGAGCCGGCGCTGCAGGAACGATGGCCGTCAAACGGGCCATACTCGACAACCACGAAGTGCTGCTTTTTACCGGCGACAAGCTTGATCGGAAACGGTCGTGCGGAAACTGGGTAAAAAAAGTCGACAATGTGCCAGGCCTGGGTAAATATACAAGAACGGTCCTTGAGCTTCGCAATGAAGTGCTGGAGGAAATTGCACAAACCGTTTTCAGCAATAATCTTTTTGTCATCGAGGACTCGATTGCATCCATTGAAAAACAAGATGAGATTTTCAAGTTGGTGGACAACACCGGCCGCTCGTACGACGTAAAGTTCGTCGTGCTGGCCACCGGAATCATGAAAGAGCAGCCCCAAATTCAACAGAGCATCCGTCCGATTCTTAAATACGCCAACGCTCAAACAATCGGCTATTGCTGTTTGTGCGACGGCCATAGGTGTTATGGAAAGAAGACTGTTGTCATCGGCCACACTAATTTTGCTGCAGCTACAGCCCTAGATCTAAAGCAGAAGTATCAGCTAAATACCATCACCCTTCTTACAAACGGACAGCCGCACGAATTTGCACCGGAGCAGCTGCATGAACTCGAAGAGAAGAGCATTCTCATTTGTGATGCGCCTATCCATGAAATCATCGGAAATGAGCAGCAGAAAGAGCTGCACGGGTTTAAGCTTGCAACGGGAGATGTTATCGAGGCCGAGATTGGTTTTGTTTCATTAGGCATCAGGGCCAATAATAAACTGGCCGTGCAGCTGGGCGCCCAGCTGAATGACTACGGCCTTGTGATCACAAGCGAGGAGTGCGAATCGTCCGTGCCGAATCTCTTTGTCATCGGGGATCTGCGAGCAAACAGCCTCAAGCAAATCTACACCGCCTGGCAGCATGCAGTCGATGCTCTTCAAGAAATCGACTGCCGTATTGAGAGATAGTTATTCAAAAATCGAAGGAGTGTTTGTTGTTTGCTGTTTAGCAGCTATTTTTGCATCTCTTTCTGCAAAATACTTTTTGAATTGCCTCACTGTTTCAGGGTCGACTTCTTTAATATCATGGACAGACCAATCATCTTTTTCAGGACTAAAATTATTACTCGCAGAATTTAATACTGTTAACATGCGCGTTTTTAGCGAATTCGGGGAAGGCTGCTGCTGGGGAGTGGTTAAAACAGCGCTTTCAGTTGAATGTTTTACTGACATATCATCCTCCTAATTTAACGGAGATGATTATGCCAGAAAAAAATAAATCTTACAATTTCTCTGGGAAAAATTGTAAGATTTACGATTCCTTATTGGACTGCCGGTGACGTGTAATGCATGATCAATGACACGATAAACAGCACCAGGAAGATAAAGAAAAGAACTCTGGCAACTTGAGTCGCCATACCAGCAACATTTCTAAATCCAAAGAGTGACGCGACAATCGCGATAATTAAAAAAATAACGGCCCACATTAACATAGATATGCTCCTTCTAGCTTATCTTTTTTTCTAAAAAAATAGAACATCCCGCCACCGACAATGATCAGGATGATGCCACTGACCTGGCAAATCATTAAAGTTGTATTGTATTGGTTTGCTTCGCCATGCAGATAATCGCCTATTGAATTGGCAGCTTTATTGCCAGAAAACATGCTGCTTCCTTTGCTAATGCTGGAATTTGCTGAATTAACACGGCTTTTTTCAACCATCGAGAAAATAAAGAGAGCGACACCGGCGATTAAAACGACAAGCGCCGCGATTTTTTTGGATTTCATAAATCCTCCTATCTACTTTTCTATCTACTGCAAATGGTATGAAATGTAAAGAGAAGAATGTATGGACAAAAGAAACTCCATTGCCTAAAATGCCTTCATTAATCAGGAGACTTATTTATGGCAATTCCACTTTTAGAGCAGACACAAGCACAATTTTTGAATATCTTTAATCACAAAAATCTAACGGCTGCTTTGACCCAGCAAGATGTTAAGGACGCTTTCTTTAACTCAGCCCTTTTTACGATAGCTCTTATTCCGGGGACTGCAGCAGCAGCTACCGTGACTTGGATCGGACGGCAGATCAATCTAAGCGACTATCCTATGATCGATTGGGTCAAAAAGGTTATTACATGCGCAGTTGCTTCAGCTGCCGGCATTACTGTGAACTACTGGTTCATCAAAAACGTCATGCCTTCTCAAGCTTTCATAAGCAGTGATAAAGCAGTACGTATTGAATCCTTAGTTGTTATCGGGTCTCTGTTTTATCAGGCAATGATAAGTATGCTTCCTTCTAGTGCTAAAAGCCCAATTTTATACTTACCGCTCCCTTTAGTTGGTCTATGTGGTCTCGGAGCGACTGTCGGATGCTTTCCAGCTTCGTCTTTGTATGTCTGCGGAGCCCTCGGGCCGATCCTAGTTTCTGCGAACAACGCCTGAAACCAGCCCGACTACAATAGTTTTAAAATTTGAGGGGCAAGGCTGCCTTGGGTGGAGATGATACGATCAAGCGTATTAGTTTCTACATAGGGGGCTTTGGTGCGAGAGAGCTCATTGCGTATGTCATCATTCAAGAGAATCGCCGCAAACACGTCGGCGCATAGAGGGTGTACGGAGATTTCCAAAATACGCCATCTCATATGTTGATAAAAAAAAGGCTGTTTAATGAGTTCACTTACAATTTCTGGGTAACTTAAGAGCAATTCGATGATATCAAAATTCGGATGTCGAAATGGAAGTATAGAGAATGCCTTCCTTGAAATACTGAGCGAATCAAGATTATATGGAAGAAAGCCGGTTTTCTTTAGAGAAAAAAGTGTTAATTCTAAATCTTCACAATTATTATGCTCAAGGCAACGTATAAGGAATTCGCTGCCTGGTTCATCGCGAATCATAGGTATATTTTCTACAAGGGGATTTAAGACTTCTACAATTTCAGTGTATTTTTTTTCAAAGGCAATCCCTATCGCGTCTGAAAGATGCCACTCCGCTATTTTCCAACCCACCAGCTCTTTTACACATGCAAGATGATTATTTGAAACAGCTCTTAACAATGCAACTCCTGCATAGCCCTGGTTCATTTGGGCTTTCATCTCGCGGACCACTTGGACAAGCCCTGCTCCTGCAGCCTCTTTGAAGACATGCTGCATATACTCCATTTTGTCATGGCGATTAGATTGCTCTAGACGCTCTGCAGTTTTTAGAAGAAGGTTTTCATGGCCAAGCCGGGCAGCTCTCCGAATAAGAAAATGTAAATGAGGGGGAAGCGATGCAAGCTGTTTGCAAAGGGTCCAGCTTCGCCGAAGAAATTCAGGAGTCGGCTCTTCCTGCATCGGCCTTAAGCCTTCTCTTGAAAAAATAAGATTCCAAAACTGAATACGGTTCTCGGCGATCATAGCGCGCAATGGGCGGCATGTTCTGCTCACGGCGCCGAGTTCATAGGGTGTGATGCCGCTTTGTGTTAAAACACAGGGCCATGTATCTTTCGATAAAGCTCCAATCATAGGAAACAATTATACCTGATTTTGGAGCGATCCTGCAACAACTTGTAATGTATGGAACGGTCTATTTTCCAGGAAGACGGGCGAGGTGAGAAAGACTTGACCGAAGGATGTGACATGGGAGAGAAGCGCTTCACGGCGGGCCTCATCGAGGTGCACGCCGAAATCATCGATACAGAAAAGCGGGGAGACATTGTGCTCGCGGGCGAGGTGTTTCCACTGGGAAAGGCGGAGCGCGGCGACGCTTAGACGAAGCTGCCCCTGGCTGGCGTATCCGGCGGCAGGAAGGCCGTTGATTATGATTTCAAGATCGTCGCGGTGAGGGCCGAGCAGCGTAGCGCCGATGTGGAGCTCTCGAGGGCGGTGCTTTTGGTAGTTGTCGGTGAACGACGGCTGGTACCGGATCTCGATTTGATCTTTGCCGCTTGAGAGCTGTAGCATCGCTTTTTGGAGATCTTCTTTTAGATCGGTGATGAGTTCAGCTCTCTTCTGCTTGATATAGGTGGCGGCTGCCACCATGAGCGTCTCCCACGGCTCGAGTCCTTCTTCTTTTTTCTGTTTGAGTAGAAAGTTGCGGTGCTTGATCGCTTTGTGGTACCGCGTCGCGTGGTAGACGTAGAGAGGATCGCTTTGGGCCAGGTGCAGGTCTAAAAATCGTCTGCGCTCGGCAGGCGAGCCGGAGATGAGCAGCACGTCTTCTGGGGCAAGAAGCACAATGGGAAGCTGTCCGAGCAGGGGATTGAAGTGAGAGTAGGAGGTGTGGTTGGTCTCGAGCTTTTTGACCTCGCCGTCAAAGGAAAGCCGCACGGTCTGTTTGATGGCGTCTTTATTGAACTGCGCCTCGATGAAGAAAAACGGCGCCTCTTTGTGGATAAGCTCTTTTAAGTGGGGTGTGCGGAACGATCTTCCTGTTCCGACAAGGAAGAGAGCTTCCAAGAGATTCGTTTTCCCTTGGGCATTGTCCCCGCGGATGAGATTGACGCCGGGTGCAAACACAAACTTCTCTTCGCGGTAGTTGCGGAAGTTGTGTAAGTACAAACTTTCAATGAACATCTGGTACTAGCTATCAAGACGCATCGGCATCAGCACAAAATGAGCCGTTGTCGAATCGGTGATAAGGCCTGGGTTGAAGGCGTCGCTTAAGGAGAGGTTTACGCTCTCGTCTTTGCAGTGCCTCAAGATGTCGAGGAAGAAATGAGGGTTGAAGGCGACATCGAATGTGGGTCCGCCATAGTTAACGGACATGCTGACTTTTCCTTCGCCGACGGTGCCGCTCATGGCAGTTAGGTGGAGCTCGCCCGGCGCAAACGTAAAGCGGACGGCGCTGCTATGATCTGTGGTAAAGAGAGAGACTTGGCGCAGCAGCGACATGAGCTCTTCGCGGTGCAGAGAGATAGGGTCGGAAGCTTTTTTAGGGATCACGCGGTCAACATCAGGATATTGTCCGTTTAAGAGTTTGGTGATCAGGGTGACAGTGCCGATTTCAAGGCCGATCTTGTCGGCGAGGAAGGTGAGTTTCGATTTATCGTCTTTGACATCGATCAGTTTGATGATCTCTTCCACGGCTTTGAGGGGAAGGACGTACGAGCCGATTTGAGCTTCGGGCAGGTTCACTTCAGCGTAGAGGCGCGCCAGACGTTTTCCATCGGTGCCGATGAAGGTGGCGAGCTTGTCTTTATGCTGGAGAAGGATGCCGTTGAGCACTTGACGGTTGTCGTCGCGCGCTGCAGCAAACGAGCTGCGGATTAACATTTCTTTGAGGAGGGTGTTTTCGATATCGATCGAGACGCCCCCGCTTAAGTCGGGAAGCGCCGGGAACTCGCTTTTGTGCATGCCGCTCATTTTAAAGTGGGACGAGCCGCAGTTGATATGAGCTGTCTCGGGAGTTTGCGCATGGACCTCGACTTGCGATGAGGTGAGCTCTCGCACGAGCTGGAAGAATTTTTTTGCAGGGAGGGTGATGGCGCCTTCTTCCTGAACCTCTGCATCGGCAAAGGCCCGCATGCTGACGGTTAAATCGGTTGCGCTCAAGATGAGCTGGTCGTCTTGCGCCTCGAGAAGCACGTTGCTTAAAATCGGAAGAGACGGCTTTGCCGGAACGATGGCTTGGATTTTGGCGATGAGGTTGAGAAGTTCGATGCGTGAGATGATGAATTTCATGAGATATCCTTTTTCCAAGAAGATAACCTAAAAAACACAAGCGTGTCAATCGTCACGATCTTTGATTGAGCGGTTGATCTGGCGATCGTGTTCTTTTTTCTTCAGCGCGGCGCGTTTGTCGTACGCTTTTTTACCGCGCGCGACGCCGAGTTTGACTTTTACAAAACCTTTTTTAAGATACATGGCGAGCGGAATGACCGAGAGTCCTTTTTCGTCGACGATGCTTTGGAGCTTGGCAATCTCGCGTTTATGCAGGAGAAGTTTTCGCTCGCGCTTTTCTTCGTGGTTGAATAGGTTGCCGTACTTATAGGGGGCAATCGATGCATTTTTAAGATAGGGATCGCCCTGATGGAAGACGACGAACGCATCCTGGAGATTGCCTCCGTGGTTGCGCAGCGATTTGATTTCTGTGCCGAGCAATATAATGCCGGCCTCTAACGTCTCGAGCACTTCGTAGTTGTGAAATGCTTTACGGTTTGAGACGAGGTCTTCAGCCATTTTTTTATCCAAATAGGGATTGACCGAACGGAGTGACCGAGATACAAAGATTACCTTGGTATGAGCCAAGAGCTGTGACGCCGGCTTCAAAAAGGTGCTCGAGCACGACAGACTCGATGATTTTAATGTCTTGCGGCGTGTAGATGGGGCGTTGATATTTCCAGCTTTTGCCGGTTTTTTTAAGGGCAACCGTTTGCCCCTCGGAGGCGGGAGCATAAACGCCTTTCAGGAAGTCGGAGAAGGAAACCCAGCCCAAATTGACAATGCGCAGGATCGATTTTTCAATTTCGCGAGTGGTTTGCAGATGGTTCATCGGATGGCGGTAGAGATATAAGGCTCTGTTTTCAGAGCGCAGCTCAAGCCACTCTTCTCCGGCATCGGTCAGTACAAGTTTCCCGTCTTGAAGCTGCGCCAGCTGCACCTGTTCAATCTTAAGGAGGAGCCGTTTCAGATACTCTTCATCAGGGGCGGGTGTACTGAATTTAATGGAACCGTTCTTTTGTTGTAGGAAGTCAGGCTGTTTTTTTGCATGGACCAGTACGGTGGTCATGTCGTCGACAAAGGAGAAGTCCGCCGGCCGGTACCGCTGAACTTTTTTGGGTTCTGCAATGGGCTGAGGGGCCGTCTCTTTTAAAAAGAGGAGATGTTCTTTCCACTCTTGAAAGAGGGTGACGACTTCATGCCATTTCTCGCCTTTTTTGCGGTAAGCAAGGGTGCAGACAAAATGGAACTCCAGCGTCAGCATCGCTTCCTGGAACTTTTCGGGACTCAGGTTGTATTTCTTCTGGATTTCCTGGGCCGTGACTTCGTAATTCGGAGATTTTAAGACATCCTGGGCAATCGCGCTGATAGACGGGTCTGGAAAATTTAAATCTTGCAGGTATCTTTGATAGGCTTGAGGGGTAAGTAAATATTTTTCAATGAGAGAATCAAAGATATTATTCGAAGTTCTGGGGATCGCATACCAGTGGGGGAGAACATGGATGGGGACTTTTTTAAGCAGGTGCTGAAGGAACTCCATGCCCGCCTGAAAGGCTTCATCAAATTTTTCGAGCTCGGTTTCAAAGTATTTCCTCATCTCTTTATCGACGACAACGGCCTCTTCTTCGAAGGAAATCAGGCCTGTTTTCCCAAGCTTTTTAAGGATGGAAAGCACCGTATCTTCCGCTATATCAATGCTTTTGGCGATTTTTCGGACCGTTGTACGAATAGAGCTGAATAAAATTTCTTCCAAAACGGCATGTTCTTCGACGGTTAAATGGGAGATGAGAAGACGATTTTCAATGTCCCGCTTATAGTCGTAGTCGGAGAGCGTGACCTTGTGTTTTCGGACTGTGGTTAATTCAATCATATGACCCAAGACACCACTATAGATGATTTTTCTTTTTGAAGCAATTCAACTCTAATGTATTTTATTCTTATGTCAAATTACCACCACCGTCATATCGAAGAAAAATGGCAGCTTATCTGGGAGGAAAAAGATCTTTTCCGCGCTGAAGTTGACCTTGCAAAGCCTAAATTTTACGTTCTGGACATGTTTCCTTACCCATCCGGGGCAGGGCTTCACGTCGGCCACGTTACGGGCTACACCGCCACGGATATCATCTCCAGGTACATGCGAAACAAAGGGTATAACGTTCTCCATCCGATGGGCTGGGACAGCTTTGGCCTTCCCGCCGAGCAATATGCGATCCGCACCGGCACGCATCCTGCCGTCACAACCGAGCAGAACATCAACACCTACCGGCGCCAGCTCAAATCGCTGGGCTTTAGCTACGATTGGAGCCGCGAGATCGCCACAAGCGACGCGACGTACTATAAGTGGACGCAGTGGATTTTCACAAAACTCTTCGAGAAAGGGCTTGCCTACGAGGCCGAGATGCTCGTCAACTACTGTCCGGCGCTGGGCACCGTTCTTGCCAATGAAGAAGTCGACAACGGCAAATCCAAAGAAGGCGGCCATCCTATCGAACGAAGGCCCCTTAAACAATGGGTCCTCAAAATCACCGCCTACGCCGACAGGCTCATCCAGGATCTCGATTTTGTCGACTGGCCCGAGTCACTCAAAAAACTGCAAGTGAACTGGATCGGCAGAAGTGAAGGGGCTAAAATCCTTTTCTCCGTTGAAGGGCACACCGATCAGATCACTGTCTTTACAACGCGGCACGACACGATTTTTGGAACCAGCTTCCTAGTCATCGCTCCCGAGCATCCTCTCGTGCATCAAGTGACCACCGCAGCTCAGAAAAAAGCCGTCGATGCCTATCTTAGGGAAGTCGCGACAAAATCGGATCTGCAGCGTACCGATCTTGCCAAAGAGAAGACCGGCGTCTGGACAGGCGCTTATGCCATCAACCCCGTGAATCACAAAAAAATCCCTATCTGGATTGCTGATTATGTACTCGCAGGTTATGGAACAGGGGCCGTGATGGGCGTTCCGGGACACGATGACCGCGATATCATCTTTGCTACCAAATACCATTTGCCTGTCATCAACGTCATCGAAAATGAGATCATCTGCAATAGCGGATTCCTCGATGGATCGACCATTGAAGAAGCAAAAGAAAAAGCATCGCAGTGGCTGGAAAAGCATCAAGCAGGGGAGCGGTGCGTCACCTATAAGCTCCGCGACTGGCTTTTCTCGCGCCAAAGATACTGGGGCGAGCCGTTCCCGATTCTGCACTTTGAAGACGGCACGAAACGCGCTCTGACGTTGGACGAGCTTCCGCTGACGCCTCCGGATCTGACCGACTACAAACCGTCCGGAACAGGGGAGAGCCCGCTGGCCAAAGTCCGAGAGTGGGTCGAGATCGTCGATCCCAAGACCGGCAGAAAAGCGCTCCGCGAGACCAACACCATGCCGCAATGGGCCGGCTCATGCTGGTATTACCTAAGATTCTGCGATCCGCATAATACAGAGGCTGCCTGGGACCACAAAAAAGAAAACTACTGGATGCCGGTTGATCTTTACGTCGGCGGTGTTGAACACGCCGTTCTCCACCTGCTCTATGCCCGTTTTTGGCATAAAGTGCTCTATGACTGCGGCAGTGTCTCAACTCTCGAGCCGTTCCAAAAGCTCCGTAATCAAGGACTCTTGACATCGCGCTCTTACCGCTTGCCCACCGGCGCTTATCTCCCGACCGATAACGTACCGAGAAAGACGGAGAATATTTCCAAATGGGCACGGGCATCCAGCTCGAGAGCCAAATCGAAAAAATGTCAAAGTCCAAACTCAACGGCGTCACTCCCGATGAGATGATCGAAGAGTTCGGGGCCGACAGCCTCCGCCTCTACGAGATGTTCATGGGACCGTTTGACTACGAAAAAGTGTGGAACACTGATGCCGTCCAAGGTTGCCACCGGTTTTTAAACCGCTTCTACAACCTCGTCACCTCCGACAAGGTGTCGGATGTCAAAGACGAGGCCGGCCTTAAATTTGCTTCCCGCACAGTCTTCCAGGTTGAAAAAGATATCCAGGCGATGTCGTTCAATACGGCGATTGCGCGGATGATGGAGTTCATCAACGACTTCCAGCCGCTGCCTGTCTACAGCAGAGAAGCGCTCAAAATGGTCACGCAAGCGCTTTACCCTTTTGCGCCGCATATCGCTGAAGAGGCGTGGCAGCATCTGGGAGGGCAGGAGAGTTTGACATATGAGCCTTTCCCCATGATCGACCCGACTTATCTCATCGATGCGACATGCATCTATGTCGTCCAGGTGAACGGGAAAATGCGCGGCAAGTGGGATCTTCCGAAAGATAAGACCGAAGCAGAAATCATGACTTTCATTCAGACGCAGCCCCAGATCATGAAACATCTGGAAGGAGCGATCGAAAAAGTCATCTTCGTGCCCAACAAACTGATCAATATTGTGATCCATGTATAACGTGGCGCTTTTTCTTTTCGTCATCGTATGCCTTCCCAAGTGGCTTTGGGAAGCGCTGCGCTACAAAAAGTACCGCAAGTCGTTTCTGCAAAAATTCGGATTCAATATGCCGGAGTTTCATTTTACGAAGCCGGGCCCTCGGATTTGGGTTCATTCGATTTCAGTAGGGGAGACCAAAGCGGCAGCCCCGCTCATCGCACGGCTCCAGGAAAAATACCCCGATGCTTCCATTGTCGTCTCTATCATTACCGAGACAGGCTTTGATGAAGCCAAACGGAGCATCAGCCAGGCAGATAAAATCTTCTTTTTTCCTATAGATTTTTCATGGATCATCAAAAAACTCATGCGCCGCATCAGGCCCGACCTTCTCATCCTTGTCGAAGGTGATTTTTGGTTTAACCTGATTGACCTGGCGCCGCGTGTGGCCCTCGTGAACGGTAAAATCTCAGAAAAATCGCTCTCGCGATTCCAAAAGGTGCCTTTTTTTAGCAGCAAACTTTTTAAGAAAATCGAGCTTTATTGCGTCCAAAGCGATCGCTTCGCAGAAAGGTTCGCCAGCCTCGGCGTCGATCCAAATAAAATTGTCATCACAGGCAACCTCAAGTTCGATCAACCGGTCCCGTACATCGATAAAAACAAATGGCAAGAAGCGCTCAGCCTCTCTCCCGGCGACCGCGTTCTGACAATCGGCTCGACCCATGAGCCCGAAGAAGAGCTTCTCCTCGATGCGATCTCACCGCTTCTTACAAAACATCCAACGCTTAAGATTTTAATTGTCCCGCGCCATCCTGAACGGTTCGCGCAGGTTGCAGCTCTCTTGGAGAAAAAGGGGATTCATTTTGATCGATATTCTGACCTCGTTAAAACTCCTTCCAGGCGTGTGGTCCTCGTCGACGCCATGGGCGTTTTAAACGCCTGCTACCAGCTCTCTGAGCTGGCCATCGTGGGGGGAAGCTTCATTCCTACCGTCGGCGGTCATAATATTTTTGAACCGGCAGCCCTCGGCGTTCCTGTCCTCTTCGGACCCTCGATGTACTCTCAAAAAGATCTTGAGCTTCTGGTCACAGAGGCTGGCGCCGGCCGGCAGGTGACCCTAGATAACATCGCAGCCGTTCTGGACGAGCTCCTCTCAACCTCGTCCCGCGCAATGCATGAGACTGGCCTAAAACTCGCAGACGAAGTGCATGGGGCAACAAGCCGAACACTAGAGGCCCTTTCGAGGCTCTTTCAAAAATAGAAAGAGCCATTCCAGATATTTCCTTCTGGAATGGCTCTTGTAAAAACTTAGATAGACAAAGCTGCAACAATACAGACTGCAAGAGCAGTTGTTTTCCAATTAGGGACTAAATGCCTAGCATCTGCTGTCGCACCAGTAACATTTTGTGCTTCTCCATAGATGACATAGGTTTTACCTGCCGCAGAGTTAGAACTGGGAGACCCTACAGCGAGATCTGCTTTTCCGTCGCCATTGATGTCTCCTGCTCTGTTTACAGGAGCGCCGATACCATCACCTGCTGCACCCTCAAGGACAATGCCATTGGTGCCATTTAGACTGTCGACGCTAATAGAGCTGCTCCAGGTGGCTTTTCCCCAGATGACAAACACTTTACCGTCAGTAAAGGCAGTCGTGGGAGCCCCTGCAACGAGATCTCCAATGCCGTCGTGATTGAGATCTCCGGCTCCGCTTACAGAATAACCTAATAGAGTCCGTTCTGCATTGGTTGTGATGGCAAAGCCACTCACGCCATTTAGACTCGAGAGGTTAATAGGGCTGCTCAAGGGACCCGTACTCCCAAAGAAGGCATAGGCTTTACCTGCAAAAGAGTCAGCATTTGAAGCCCCAACAACGAGATCATCAATGCCGTCGTGATTGATGTCTCCTGCTCCGCTTACAGAAACGCCGCTACCATCACCCGCATTTTCACCAATAAGGACAAAGCCATTGGCGCCGTTTAGACTCGAGGCGTTAATAGAGCTGCTCCAGGGAGCGGCACTTCCAAAGATACCATAGGTTTTACCTGCACTAGTGGTAGCACCGGGAGCCCCTACAACGAAATCTTTAATGCCGTCGTGATTGAGATCTACTGCTCCGCTTACAGAACGACCGCTTTGATCTCCTGCATTTTCACCATTAAAGACAAAGCCATTGTTGCCATTTAGACTCGAGGCGCTAATAGGGCTATTCCAGGCGTTACTTCCAAAGAAGACATAGGTTTTACCTGCACCAGACCCAGCTCCGGGAGCCCCTACAGCGAAATCTGCTTTTCCGTCGCCATTGATGTCTCCTATTCCGCTTACAGAATTGCCGAATAGATCACCAGGATTTGCACCGTTAATAACAAAGCCATTGTTGCCATTTAGACTCGAGACGCTAATAGAGCTGTTCCAGGCGTTACTTCCAAAGAAGACATAGGTTGCACCTGTAGCAGAGCCAACAATTGTAGCCCCTATAGCGAAATCATCAATGTCGTCGCCATTGATGTCTCCTACGCCGTTTACAGACCAGCCGCTGTTATCATTTGCAGTACCGGTGATGGTAAAGCCATTAGCGCCATTGAGACTCGAGGCGTTAATAGAGCTACTCAATTGGGTGCTACCAAAGAGGACATGGGTTTTACCTGCCTCAGGGGAAGCAACATGAGTTCCTACAATAAGATCTGCAATGCCGTCGTGATTGACGTCTCCCGCTGGGCCTACAGAATAGCCGCTTACTTCCCCTGCATTTGCACCGAGGAAGGCAAAGCCATTGGTGCCATTTATAAGTGATAAACTAAAATTGGGATCGAAATTTCTAGTATATTTATGACCTTTAGCAGGCTGCTCAAGCGACTGTAGTAGAAGAGCTGCATCTCTATTGGCCACTTCCAGGACGTTCCTATCAAGTCTATCCATCAGCGCTTTTAAAGGTGTTGGGTGCGTCATACGTTCACAGAATAGGTCAACAACTGTGCCAAGCGGAGTTTTGTCCTTTAGCCAATCAGCCCAACTTTCATCAGAAAAGAGGCGATTAAAAAAGCCCTGTTGTTTGTTAATTTTATTTCGAATAGGGTCAACTCCATTTTTGCTGACAAATTGTAAAAGCTCATTTAGAGATCTTACTTCAGGGGCATTTGCCTCATTAAAGAATGTTTTTCCTATTGAGGCGGTAAAAGTAGTTGTCCTTAAGGAAATTCTCTCCTCCGTCAACCTTTCTGGAGCAAAATCGTTACGAGAATTAAGTCCGGTCTCTTTTTTTAAAGTAGTCATGGGGCTATTGGCTGCCCACACTGTTGCTGCTCTTGGTACATTGGAAAGTGCCATAAACTCCTCCTAACCTAGTTAAATTTTTATTCACCACCATATGTTATATTTAACTTGATAGATTTGAGTCAAAGGATTTTTAATATTTTTTTCATCAGATCTTTATTGTAAGGTCATATGCGCAAGTAGATATACCCAATGAAAAAGCGGCTCAAAAGAACCTGAAAATCGACAGAGATTTTTTACTTGGATAAGTTCAAGGAAGAGGGATAGAGTTCACAGAAAAATCAAAAACATTCGCATTAAATAAGTGAGTTTGTTATCGTAGCCTCACATTATCGCGGGGTGGAGCAGTGGTTAGCTCGTTGGGCTCATAACCCAAAGGCCGGAGGTTCGAATCCTTCCCCCGCTATTTCTTGTCACTGATTCTCGGCGGTATAGCTCAGTTGGTTAGAGCAGAGGAATCATAATCCTTTTGTCGTTGGTTCGAATCCGACTACCGCTATTCGCCCGCCAGTCTCTTAAAGGTCTTGAATGTCTAAAGTGTCTAATTCATCCAAGCGAACTGTTTTCCGTGAAGTTGTTGATCCCAAGGAATTCTCAACAGAAACAATATATTCGTCATTTATATCACGAGGTACATGAACGAGAGATCGTTTATGGGTTTTTAGATCGATTGATGCATCACATAGACTCGGATGACTTAGTTCTGATTTACGATGCAGATGCAATCGTAGTTGCCCCTCATCGCGCTTAAGGTGAATAGTAAGTTCCTTCCTTAAGAGTCGCGACTCAGATAATAGCACTTGTGGATCGACTCGATTTTCATATCTGAGCAGTTTGTCCAAGAGATCTGTAATATCAGCAGCCGTTTCCGGTGATGCATGTTCACTCAGTTTTGTATTTAAAACATTTTTCCAATGAGGAGATTTAGGGATCAACCATTTTTTCTTAAAGTTACCATGTTTATTAAAAAAGTTTGAAGTTAGACGGCAGCGTTTTAAAAATTCACTGGTTGGAAAACCCAGCTGATCACTAATAAGCTGCATCAAAAAAGCATTTTTATTTTTTTGCTCTATTGCGTTAGGAATTACAAACAAATCTAATGAAGTAAATAGCCCGTAGATAACCAAAGCAGTGCTCCAAAGATCATAGTCAGGGCATTCCTTCATACCTAGTATACATTCGGGAGCTTGATTTTGTAGTGTTAAGCAAGAACCATAGAAGTTTTCATCTATTTGACGCATACCGGCAAAATCAACCACAGTTATAACACGGGAAGCCCGGTCCCACATTATATTGGCAAATTTAATATCACGATGACTCAGTCGATGTCGTCTCATGCAATTCAAAAACTCAAGGAGCTGCTTCGTTATTGAGATGCTTTCCGAAATAGGAAAAATAGGCAAAAACCTTGTGTTTATTATTTTATGAAGATTTTCTCCGGGAGCTCTGTCCATAACAATGCAACAGTTGTGAGGCTCATTACTTTCCAAAACTATGAAGCCTCTATATCCAACTGCATTATCAGCTTGTACGGTTTTTAGAGCATTGACTTCTTTATGCGCTTGGTCCGTATACTTCATTTTTTTCACGGCTACTGGGGATCCAGTTCGATCTGTCCCTGCAAAGACTTGCCCGAAGGCGCCCGCTCCTATCGGTTGACTTTCCACTGCATAATTTTTCGAATCATTAATTGAATTAATTGACATATACCAAACATTATAAAACAAAACATAAAAAAATTAAACTAAATTAATTATTTCATTATATGTGTAATTAAGAATAAGATGTGCTAATTCTACAAAAAATCGCCAAAAAGTGTAAAAGGGGAGGTCGTTAATGCCCAAAATCTTGCCGGGTTAGTAACCCGGCTTTAAGGTTCTAGAACTTGCTTGAATGGTACGAAACTTTATCGACGAGTTCATGCTCATCAAACTTGATAACAACGGTCAGGGTCTTTTGCGTTGATGCGCGAGCGCCGGAGTCTTTCCCATAGCCTGCCACGATTAACCAAAAACCGCCATGATCCTGCGAATAGGACACTTCAGAGGCGATCTTGTCGTAGACCCATGATTGAGTCCCGTTTTGATCTTTAGTTACGATATTGGGTGAACCGAGAGCTTCAACAAGCTCGCGTTGATTCATCCCTGGACGAACCTCTTTTTGTACAACGCCCAGAGTCATTTCTCGCTGCTGGGTTGAGTGGAGGGCTTCGTTGTTGCGGCATGAACTGCAGCATCCGAATGTTAAAATGGCTAAAACGATCAGTAGAGTGGCTTTCATAATAATCCTTTAAAGTTGCTGCTCTTCAATAAATAAACCTTTTTGCACTTTGTCAAAAAACGCTTGATACTCTGAGGCGTCATAGATCTGGCGGACCTGGATCACACGGCCAAAATTATCGAATAATTTTTTCTGAATATTAATTCTAACACGCGTATCACTTCCAAACTGGGTGACATTTGCAGAAATTTCAATAATCGCGTTTTTCTTCCACGTGGCATTATTGCCATGGGCGAAGATACTAAGCGCGCGGACCCAGCCCTCTTCCAAATCAATATCTTTTTCACCAGTCAGAAAGCCGAGTTCAACATTGGCATTTTTTACGATATAGGCATCATCCTGAAGGACATTGAACATCTCTTTCAAAACACTTTTTGCATCTTTGGCTAAAAAAGTTCTTGTCTGGATTTCACGGATCTGGAGCTGGGTCATTTCGCTGGCTTGGGAATGATGGGTACACCCCGTAGTTAAAAGCGCCGTCAGACAGGCTAAACCAATCCAAATTTTCCTAGAAATCAAAATTGACATAAGTCCCACTTTTTATAGGAAAAATCGTAAGCTTAAATGCATTAATTTGCAAGGGAATGACATGAATATCTAAAGAGGTAGTTGCATAACTCAGGGTTCGTCGATTTTCGGGATTATGTGGATATTACCCCAGCAATTTGATTCGAAAATCGGTTCAAAAGAACCCGAAAATCGACGAACCCTGAGTTATGCAACTACCTCTAAAGTGTTAGTAACTCATTTTATCAAGAACTACCTTGCCTTTGAAGACGCGGTAGACGTAGGGGAAGTAGAAGAACGAGAGGGGAGCGCCGGTCAAGGAGACGCCGACGAGAATCCAGAGGGCCAGCTCAGAGACGGAGCTGTTCATAAGGGTGAGGGAGGCTGCTGGGTCAATGGTGGAGCGGACGATATAGGGGCAGGTGCCGAGGAGGAAGAGGCTGAGGAGGAAGAAGATGGAGAGGCAGGAGGATAAAAAGGCGTAGCCGTCATACTTTTTGCCGATAAAGAAGGGGATGGCAACGATCGCGCCGAGGCTGAGGAAAGGAACGACGATGAGCCAAGGGAAGATCATGAATGGTCTGATCATGTGAGGCTGCAGATAAAATGTCATGGCGGAGCCTACGAGCCACATGATCATGAAAAAGACGATAGTGATGTGGGTCCATCGGCGGATTTTGGCGTGGAACGGCCCTTCTGTTTTCATCAGGACATAGATGGAGCCATGCATCATAAAGCACGAGATGCCGAGGAGTCCGATCGTAAGAGTGTAGGGAGTCAGGAGGGCGGGAAAGCCGCCTTCGATGACGCCTTTGGAATCCAGCGGCATGCCTTGGATGAGGTTGCCCAGTACTACGCCGACGATGGCGGCAAGGATGAGGCTGGCGGCAAAAAAGCTGATATCCCAAAACGATCGCCACGAAGGGCTTTGTCTTTTGCTCCGGAATTCGATCGCAGCAGCCCTCAGCATGAAGCCGAAGAGCATAAGCATAAAAGGGGTGTAGAGGTTGGGCGCGAGGATGGAAAAAGCCTTGGGGAACGCGGCAAAAAGTACGCCGCCGCCGATCACGATCCAGGTGGAATTGCCATCCCAGACGGGGCCGATGGTATTGATCATGATGCGCCGCTCCTGATCGGTTTTCGTAAAGAGATGGAGGCAGCCGACGCCGAGGTCAAAGCCGTCGAGCGTGGCGTAGGCGACGATGGCGACCATGAGCACGAGATACATGAGAAACTGGGCGATAAAGAGGCTATCCATTGGGTTCCTTGTAAACGTCGCGGTAGGGGAGTTCTTCCTCTTCGTGATCGGGGCCGTTTTTGATCTTCTTGTCAAGGAGCACTAAAAACAGGACGAAGAAGAGCAGGTACATGACGATGAACATGATGAGGGATCCGAGCACTTGCCCTGACGTGATCACGGGGGAGAAAGCATCTTTTGTCTTGAGGAGCTTGTAGACGACGTACGGCTGCCTTCCGATGCAGGAGCTGTACCATCCGGCGATGTTGCCAATTTGGGGGAAGATCGCGGTGAGGGTGAGGTATTTTAAGAAGATGGGCTTCATTTCCCATTTATTTTTCCACCAGTAATATCCGCCGATGAGCGAGGCTACGGCCATGGCGCCCCACATAAAGATCATGAGATGGTAGAGCTGGAAAACGGCAGGGACGTACGACCAATTTTCTCTGGGGAATTGATCGAGCCCCGGCACCGGGGTCTCAGTGTTGCGGTAGGTCATAAAACTTAAGAGTCCCGGGATGGCAACGCCGTGCACGGTTTCATTTTTAGCGTCGACCCAGCCGAGCACATACGCCGGTGTACGAGGCTCTGTTTTATAAACGCCCTCGAACGCAGCAAATTTTTCAGGGTTGTGGGTGGCAACTTTGCGCGCCAGATGATCGGCCGACACAAGCTGCAAAAACGTTGTAGTGATGGCGATGAGGAGGCCGACTTTCATACTTTTGACTGCAAACGGGTGATGCCGTTTTTTGATCAGGTAATAGGCGGCGACGCTGATGATAAGGAACGCGCCGGCCATCCAGCAACCGAGAAGAACGTGGGTGATATGGCTCATATTAGAGGGGTTAAAAAATACTTCGGCCCATTTTGTGACCTGAGCGACCTCGGTTCCATCGGCAAGGGTTGTGAGCTTATATCCTGCGGGCGTCTGCATCCACGAGTTGAAGCTGACAATCCAGATGGCGCTGAAGTGGGCGCCGACGGCAACAAGAATCGTCGACAGAAAGTGCATTTTGGGGCTGACTTTGTTCCACCCAAATAAAAGAACGCCTAAAAATCCGGCCTCAATCAGAAACGCAAACATCCCTTCGGCGCCGATGATGCTGCCGGAGACATCGCTGACAAACCGCGAATACTTGGCCCAGTTGGTTCCAAGAGAGAACATCATAGGAATGCCGGTTGCAACGCCGAGGGCGAATGTCATCGCAAAAACCTTCAGCCAAAACTTGACGAGTTTTTCCCAGAGAGGATCTTTAGTTTTGAGGAACATCCCTTCCATGAGGATCAGCGCCAGAGATAGGCCGATGCTCAGCGGCGGGTAGATATAGTGGAATGTGATGGTGAATGCAAATTGGATGCGGGATAAAATTTCAACGTCCATCCGAGAGATGGTATACAACTAAAGTTTTTTATTCAACTCTGCAAGTTTGAGATACTTATAATAGGTTGTCTGCGCGTTGTAGACGGAGAGAATAAATCCTTCCCTGCCGCCGAAGATTCCACGTTTGAAGAAATAGTTTTTGCAAAAAGCGGCTGAGCCGTGAAAAAGAGCGCGGATAAGAGACGACTCTTTTTTGCCTTTGTGCTGAAGGGCGAAGAGCGATGAATAGTTTTGCATCTTGTCTAAAAAGTCCGACATCGATCTGTACGGCACGTGGGCCAAGCGGTGTTTGAGTTTAACGACCCTTAAATTGGATGAAAGAATTTTTTCATGCACGGCGTCACTTGAAAAGCTTGTTGTTTTTCGGTTGTATAAACGGATGACCCAATCGGGATGCCAGCCGGCGCAGAAGGTGATTTTTTTGCCGTTAAAATAGTTGTCGCGCTGGATGGCGTAGACGCAATTTAGCTCAAGCGTCAGTTTTTGAATTTCATCTATCAGCTCTGGTGTCAGCACTTCGTCGCTGTCAATTGATAAGATCCAGTCGCTGGCGCTCAGGTGGGCGGCTTGATTATGAATTGCACCAAATCCTGACATCGGCGCCTGATGGATTTTGACGTTGGGAAACTGCGAGGCAATTTCGAGTGTTTCATCTGTAGAGCCCGTGTCTAAAACGATCACTTCCTCAAAGGAGCCAAGCGACATGAGCGTTTGCGCTAGCGTCGCAGCAGAATTTTTAGTTAACACATGAACTGAGATTGACATAACGTCATCAGTTTAACGAATGCGCGTAATTCCCTCTATTATTTTTTTGGCAAATGTGGTAACCTAGCATGTTAATGGAAGAAATTCTTAGTTTTCAAAAATCTTGTACTATCTCTTATGCTGTAATATATTCAATTTCAGACGTTTCCATTGTTTTTGCTACAAACCCCAACCCCATAGTATAATCTCCCCATGTCTTGGACTGCGATAAAAGAAGAACTTGCCAAATTCACCGGTAATAAGCTGGCCTTCATCATCTGTGCGATGGTCTGTGGTTTTTGCATTATGTGCGATTACGGAATCGTCCGCCCTGTGAGTCATAGTATTTTTCTATCCACCTACGGGAGCGATTTTTTTCCGTACGTCTGGCTGGCCATCGTTCCATTTAATTTTTTGATCATTGAGCTTTATAACCGCTTTTTGCCCAAGATCGGCATTCACAAAATGTTTTTTACGATCCTGGGATCAATCCTGATCATCAATACGTGTGCAGCACTTTTCATGACCAAAATGCCGGCATTTGCCTTTTTCTTTTACATCTGGAAAGAGATCTATGTCATGCTGCTGTTCCAGCAGCTTTGGTCGGTGATCCATACGACGATCAAAATGGACCAGGCGAAATATCTGTACGGCCTTCTTTTTGCCTGCGGCGGTTTTGGGGGAATCCTCGGCAACTCGCTGCCCGGCTATTTTGCCGTCAAAATGGGCTCCGCCAACCTGCTGCTGGCCAGCCTTCCGCTGCTCGCAATTTTGGGCTTTGCCTTCTTCTACCTAATGAAAAACAGCCAGATTCAAGAAATCAAAGCAGCCCCAGGAGCTGCCCCAAATGCTGACTCAGGCCCTCAAATTAATACTTTCTGGCAAGGGGTGACCGCCATCCGCAACTCCAAATACCTCACCTTTATCTTGGCGATCGTGGTGGTGATGCAGGTGACAACGACCTTGATCTACTATCAATTCAACGCTGTTCTTGAACACACGATTTTAATCCAGGATTTAAGGACCGAATACTGCGGCAAGATTTTTGGCATCGCCAATATTTTCAGCTTAGCGCTCCAGCTGTTTGGATCGTACCTTCTTTTGCATTTTATAGGGCTGCGCAGGAGCCATCTCGCCATGCCGCTCTTTTTAGCTTTTAACGCCGTTGGCTCGCTTTTCTTCCCGACATTTGCGATGATCTCGGCTGCCTTCATCACCATTAAAGCGTTTGACTTCTCTCTCTTCGGCGTCCTTAAAGAAATGCTTTATATCCCTCTTAAACAGGATGAGAAGTTCCAGGCCAAGGCGATCATCGATGTGTTTGCCTACCGCAGCTCTAAAGCGGTTGCCTCGTGCCTCATCCTCGTACTCCAATTTATCGGCTTCTCTGAAATGATCGAGACCCTTTCATGGGGAAGCTTTGTTCTTCTCATGGTCTGGGCATTTATCGTCTTCAAAATGTTCAAACTCAAGGGCGAAACCGTCAAAGAACTGGAGTAGTTTTCAGCTTTTCTTTATAACTGAATATGATGGCAGGTTCGGTAGACTCTTTTTCATTTCGTATCCACCCTTTTAAAGATCTGATCGACTTCGAATCCATCCCTGAGACCATTATTGAACCAGAGAAGTCCAACAGGACCTTATATGTTGCACTGGTTGTCATCGGCATCTTCTCGCTATTTGTTTATAAGAAAGTAAATCTTGCAGTAGCAGCTGCCAGCTTTGTTGTATTATCAGGATCTATTATCTATATCACTGCATCTAAGCCAAGATCATTAAATGATGACAGGATTCCTGAGCTATTCAATGAGATTATTAGGATACTGAGAAAGGAGGGGCTCAATAAAAGAGAGGCATTTTTGCATGTGTTTAAAGAGATTCCCAGAAATGCGACTGAACATGCGATAAGCGATGCCGTTCACAATTATGGACTGTTTTATGATACCGGAGAATATCTGGATGAATTTAAGAAATCTACTGAAGGATGGAAGCTTCCCGAAATCTCCGAAGAACCAACACCTTCTATGCAAAACTACAGGGAGCTATCAGAGCTGGCGAATCAATTTTTAGATAAAAATATTTATGGACGCCTCAATAAGATTTTACCTAAGCAAAACTCAGACCTCTTGATTAAACTTAGAGACGGATGTTGTCTTCTCCTCAAAGGTCAATATTATAGAGACGATCAAAAGTATGACCGTTGTTACATGCGGCTGGATAAAACCTCATGGACGCTCCGTCATTGGGATTAGAAAATCATTGAATCTTATAACACCTCTTCTATAGAAGAAGGGTATGAACCTATCCATAAATGCTCAAGTTTCGCTTTTTGCGTCTTTTTCCTCATATTTTAAAGCCGCTTCTTGGCCTACTTACTCAAGTATGTCCTGCGAAGCGGCTTTAAAATCTGAGAAAAATATACCCCAATCGAGCTTAAACTTGGAATTTAGACCGTGCCAAAGTCCCGGGATTGAGATTGTCGGGGAGGGGGGTAGTATCGAGAGAATACAATCCCCCTCCCGGACAACTCAATCGCGGGAGCTTTCGCATCGGTCTAAATCCAAGTTTGAGCTCGATTGGGGTATACATCAAAAATCAAAAATTGATCATTTAGGGATAGGTTCATGAAACGTGATTCAAAGCCGTGGTTGATTTTATCAGATCCGCTCAAGAACAAAGGGACGGCATTCACTGACAAAGAACGGGATGCCTATAAGCTTCATGGAAGGCTGCCTTTCCATGTCTCAACATTGGATGAGCAGGTTGAAAGGCGGTATTCCAACTTTAAAGCTCAGACAACAGATCTTGGCAAACACCTTTTTCTCTCTGCGCTGCAGCAAAGAAACGAGGTGCTCTTTTATAAGCTGGTCTCCGAGCATGTCTCTGAAATGCTTCCCTACATTTATACACCGACGGTGGGGGACTATTCGGTCCACTTCAGCTCTCTTTATACGGAGCCGCGCGGCCTTTATTTGTCGTATCCGCGCCGCGATAAAATAAATGAAATGTTTGCAAATATCGACCGCAAGGATGTCGATGTGATCGTTGTGACGGACGGTCAGCGGATTTTAGGCCTCGGCGATCTGGGAACAGGAGGGATGGCTATTCCTGTGGGTAAACTTTCTCTCTATACGCTTTTTGGAGGGATTCATCCGGCACGTACGCTTCCGGTTCTCTTAGATGCGGGAACCGACAATCAAACCCTTTTAAATGATCCGCTTTATCTCGGATGGCGGCACAAACGCGTTACAGGATCAGAGTATGATGCGTTTGTAGAACTCTTTGTAAAATCTGTGAAAAAAAAGTACCCTCAGGCGCTGCTCCAGTGGGAGGATTTTGGTAAAGACCATGCTAGGCCTCTTCTTGAAAAATATAGGAAAAAAATCTGTTCGTTTAACGATGACATCCAAGGCACGGCGTCGGTTGTCTTAGCTGCGCTGCTGGCCGCCGTAAACTTAAGCCACAGCCAGCTGCATGAGCAGAGGATCGTCGTCTTCGGCGGAGGATCGGCAGGCATTGGAATTTGCGAGCATCTTGTAGGAGCGATGGTTGCCTTGGGAATCCCTAAAGAAGAGGCGCTACGGACGATGTATATTGTCGATATCAATGGCCTTGTCCACACGGGGCATTCCGATATCCCTCCCCATCAGCGGCCGTTCGCACGCGGGCTGGAAGAAGTGAAAAAATGGAATGTCACTACTAAAAACATCAATCTGCTGGATACTGTTAAGTCGGTTCATCCAACGGTGCTGATCGGCGTCTCTGCCCAAAGCGGTGTTTTTAACGAAGAAGTGATCACCGCAATGTCGCGTTATACCGAGCGCCCGATTGTATTCCCGCTCTCAAACCCTACGACCAAGTCCGAAGGCCATCCCAGCGACATCCTGGCCTGGACGAAAGGAAAGGCGATCATTGCAACGGGAAGTCCGTTTTCCGACGTGATGTACCAAGGCCGCAGCTTCCCCGTTGCCCAATGCAACAATGTTTATATTTTCCCGGGTGTCGGGCTGGGAGTTGTTGCAGCCCAAGCTAAAGAGGTGACGGAGAAGATGTTTTTTAGAGCGGCAGAGATCCTATCGTTGCATTCGCCCATGCTAAAGTCGCCTGCCGGCACTCTTTTTCCTCCGTTTGAGGATTTAAGGGAGATCTCGCGCGAGATCGCGATCGGCGTTGTAGAAGTCGCTCAGAAAGAAGGCCTGGCTGTCAAAGGCAATCCATCCAAACTTGTCGATGCCACGATGTGGACCCCTCAATATATAGGCTAGAATTGTAAGTTGTTTATTATCAATGTTATTTGGAATCTAGTGTCACAAAAAGATGCTATTTTTGTGACAAACGGGGACATTGAAATGCGCTTAGGTATTACAGATCTGATAGAGAATCGAATTATTGAGCATGGCCCTGGATGGTGTTTTACATCGTTGAATTTTTGGGATTTAGGCAGTGATACTGCTGTTCGAAAGTCGCTGTCGCGACTTCAAAAACAAAAGTTGCCAACCATAAAAGCGTTTACTTTGCATCGAGTTAGGCCAACTACCCTTCCGCTAGAAAAAGAGACATTAAAGCTTTCTCCTCCTGCTCGAATCATGAAAGAACTTGAAAAGGATTATGCTCTGATGGAAGCAATGTTCTTCAGGGAAATTCCTGAATGGAATTTGATTCTGGCAACAATTGAAAAATTTGAAAAAGAGTTCAACAAAGCCTGAACCATTACAAGTGTACAAGAGCCTTGTCGTAGTCAGGTTCGGTTGTGATTTCTTTGACCAGTTCGTGGTAAATCACATGATCTTTCTCGTCGAGAACAAAGACTGCCCGCGCGCAAAGGCCTTTTAATGGGCCGCTGCTTTGAAGAGCGCCATAGGCTTCGGCGATCTTAGGGTTGCGGAAGAGGGAGAGGGGAGTCACATGTGAAAGATGCTCGCAGACCCGTTTAAACACAAATGGCAGGTCCATGGAGCAATAGATCACGGCTGTATTGGACTTTGATTGCATTTTTTCATTGAACTTCTTGGCAGAGAGGGAACAGACGGCTGTGTCGAGGCTGGGGACGAAGCAGATGATTTTTTTCTTAACCTTAAATTCTTTGAGGGAGCGCTCTTTAAAATCGGCGTCAATGCCTGTAATCTCGGGTGCATGAGCGCCTGTTTTCAGAACCTGCCCGATCACTTCAACAGGCGATCCCTTTAATGTAACATGCTGCATAAGCTCTCCTCTTAAGAGTCCTACTTTAAATGATTTAGCAAAGCACTTCAACATATAATTTGCTGGCAAAAAATGTTAAGATTTGTTAAAATATTTCCACTTATGAAGAAAAACGTTACACAGACCGCCCAAGCTTCAATGGGGGGGAAGCCCGAATCTCAAGTAAAAAGTTTGCCGGCTGCCAGCGCGCAGATCCGGATTCCCACTCAGCGTCCAGTGCCTCAACTGAACCATCATATTAAACGAACGACACAGCAGGTGACAAAAGAGTGGACGCCTGAAGTGACCCACACGGACCGCGTCTCTTCCTATCTTTCTCCCGAGGCATCTGAAGGACAAGATCTGTCCCATCGTCGCATTGAGCGGTTCCATCAGCGGAAAACCGCCAGCTTACTGAGAAAAATTGCAGAGCTGCACGAAGCGTCAAGCCGCAAGGTTGATAATAAAGTGTCGAGAGTTGACGAAGAAGATGCTCAAAAGAAGAAGGAAAACGACTCGGACGAGCTATGGCGTGATATGATTAAACCGCATGTCGAGCGGCACTTTCAAATTGGGCGGATTACCAACTTTTTTACTTGAGAGTTGCATAGCCCGTGTAGCCCATTTTGAGCGAGCGATTGAAGCAAAATTCCAGATTTTCAGGGACTTCACGCGTCAGAGCCATGCTCCATGTCGCGAGACTATTCCATTTAAGTCCGCATCCTTTAATTTCCTGCACCTGCATTCCGATGACCTGTGCACCACAAGGTGAGCTGCTTCGGCTTAATAAAAAGATCGAAAACGTGCATATTGGGAGGTGCATTTTTAACAAACCAGTCGACTCCTTTGATCACTAAAAGCCAGCTCATAAAGGTTCGATTAAATGTGTGAAAGAAGAAAAGCCCGCCCGGTTTTAGGAGCCTGGAGGCTTCTCGAATCACTTTCTGAGGATCAGGCACATGCTCAAGAAGATCCATTGCGCAGACGGCATCGAACGTGTGGGAGGGGAGGGGAACATTTGTCGCATCGGCCTCAATATAAGTAGACGCGGCGTCATGCTTCTTTGCTATTTCTAGCGATCCCTTTGAAAGATCAATGCCTGTCGCATGGTGGCCTGCCCGGCTCAGCGCGCTCGTTAAAAATCCGGCGCCGCAGCCCAAGGTCGATCACATTTGAGCCGGGAGCAAGGTGGCTGATAATCCAGGGATTGCGAAGGCGGTTTTCAGCTCGTAAAAGAGCGATCGGATGGCTTGATGCTTCAAACCACTTATCGCCTAAATCGTGATAGAATTCGTTATTTATTTGCTTCAAGCGGTTTTCTTATGAAGTTCCAATAGACGATTTGATACATGCAAAAACATCCGGCTCCGACCATTTGCGACAATGTTAAAATATTCAATCGATCAATAGAGGGAAGGAAGCTAAAAATTTCAGTGCCATGCAGGTGCGGCCAGATGAGTCCGAGCAGACTTAACACAATCGAGTGATTCACGAATAAAACCGCGTGGAGCCATTGTTCGGCCGCAGGGCAATGTTCTTTATGCACGAACTCATCTTTGGTTACAAAAATGGTGGAGAAGATCGCGAAGCGATATACCAGCCGATGATCGACCGGTCATAAGGAACCCAGTAGACGAATGCAAAACAGGCAATCACGGTGAGCGTATCAAGCGGGTGGCCGATACGCTCCCATTTCGGCAGGTCCCGTTTGATGTGAAAGAGAGCCTCATCTAAAAAAATGACAATCATTTGCAGGATGAAGGGGATGTAAATTAACGTTTGCATTGGAGGATGGCTCCTGCAAGGGTAAGTCCGGGGCCAAAGGCAAGACTTACAATTTTAGCTCCATTTGGGATCTGCGGGTCATCCCATAATGCTTTCCAGATATGGGGAAGCGTTGCCGATGACATGTTGCCGCATTGATTTAAGATATGAGCGCTGTGTGCAAACTGCCATGGCTCGAGTTTCATGAGCTGGGCGATCTGCTCAATGATTTTGGGTCCGCCGGGATGAATGGCAAAATAGAGCGAGTCTTCGTCGGAGACATGCGCTTTTTGCAAAAGCTCTGCAACGAAGGTGGGAAGGGCTCTTACAATGAGCAAGGGTATTTCTTTTGAAAGGGTCATTTTCATGCCCCAGTCATCGCAGATCCAGGTCATCACATCCAGCGACTCGGGAAGCACTTCCTCCTGGACCGCAAGAACTTTAAATCCCGGTCTGTCGTCATAGCAGACTTCGTATTTAATAAATCCATCGGCAAAAAGCGATTGCACGACCAGCTGATCGAGCGTATGAAAAGAGGGGTTCATGTGGATGCTGCAGATTTCCGTATGAACAATCTCGGTTGTCCCGGTAAATCCTTGAGCAATGCGGATCGCAGGAATCGAGGCATAGCATCCCATATGGTACGCGTGGATAATCGTTGTTGTCCGGCCTGCATCCCGAAACGAGACGAGCTTTTGTGCGGGGCTGGGCGCCGTATAGCCGGTGCAGGTGACATGGATCAGTTGAGAGGGGAGAGGAGCGCCTACGGGATAGAAACGGGTTAAAATATCGGTGGCAATCCGATCGAAGACACTGGTGCGGACACCTTGGCCATTTCCTGCCTTTTTTTGGTCGGTATTATAAATTTCCATTGCGTCCCAGTTTCGATGGAGGCAGTCTTCAATCGCAATGCTTCTCTTCCCAATCTTACCTTTGCCAAGTCCGATTTTCTTAAGCATGCTTAAAACCGTCGCCCCCACTTCGGGGCTCTTTCGCAGATTCGGCATGAACGGCGGCGACCCACTCTAAAATGGTTTCCTGATCGAGTTCGTGTTCGGGACGAAGCACAATGAAATTTGATAAAGTTGCAACCATGCAGCAACTCTACCAACTCCTCGAATTGAGAGCCATCGAAGAGTTAGGGCTTTTTCGCTATCCTGGATATAATAATTGCTCTCAATGCTTTTGATCCTACATCGGGTGGGAGTGCATCAAGTATTGCTTGAGCGACCTGCGGGTCATTTGAACGAAGGATTTCGAATAATGACTTTTCGAATAAATCATGTCCGATCACCAATTGCACAAGCTCCCCGGTCAGCTGCTTTTTCTTCTCATCTACATCTGAGCATATTTTGCCTAACTCAGAAAGAGCAAGAACCCATTGAATCAGAACCTTCGCGTTTGCAGTCGAACTCAAACATCAACTGCTCGGGCTGTGTCAAATGAAGGCAAACCTCCTGAAGAATGCTTACTAAGGGATTGGTGACTTTGCATAAGTGTCTCACAACCTTGGCTGCGACAATGCTATGGTGGAATGAGTATTTTTGTTCTCTTTTAAATATAGTCAGCATCACTTTAGCAACTATCTTGTCGCTGCCGAGCGCATCAATCATGATTTTGCAATACTCGTCACAGGTTTGGTCATCTTTGATGAGAACTAGAGCACGCTTTGTCAGAGTTATTGCAAACTCCATTTGTTTCCTCATTAATTCCTGCGAACACACAAACTTTAGACTGCTGCAGCTTTGCATGAACGCGGTTAAGGCATGAATCCATTGCGATAAGAAATTAAACAGGCTGGCATTATCCTGCTCATTGGGGAACTCTGTTGAAATTAATACACAAATATTTTGCACGATTTTCAAGGCATCAGTAGTGCTGAACCTCGCATGAGAAATCAGTTTGGAAAGGGCTAGAAAGGAGCGATATCTTTTTGCGAAATCAAGGCCTTCCTCTAATAATCTGTTAAATATTTCAAGAACTCTTGTTTCAGGCAGCTTGCCGATCAAGGCAAGCACTCTTTGCCTCTCGAGCCCGTCTGTCTTTTCGGCAGCGTGGCAAACTTGTATGAATAGTGAGCCCAAGCAAGAAGCTTGTTCAGCATTGGCTGGCTGAACCCAAGGAATGTTCATACAATTCTCGATGTTCTGCAAAACAAGCTCAAAAACTTTCGGATCACGCAGTTCCAAGAGGTTGGGAAGTGCGTTTATGAACGAAATGACAGCAAGCTTGGTTTTTTCATTATTTGTTTGTGCAAGATATCCCTGGATAGCAAGCAAATCTTGCAAGACCCTTCCAGCTTGAAGACCGATATCTTGTATATCTCTTTGAATAAGTGGAAGAACAAAGGAGCAGTAAAGGAGATTGAACTCGGAGCGAAATTCTGGCGTCACAAACGCGACCGAATAAGCTGGAAAATGTTCACGCACATATGTTAATGAGCTTAATATTTCTACCACACTACCACCACGCATCATAAGGGAGCTCATGAGCCTGATCGTTGTTTGAGCATACAATTCCGGCTTAGCAGAACACGGTTGAAGCAGAACCGGTTTTCCATCCGTTATGAGCAAAACAGGTTTTATTGCAATAATCAGTAGATGGTCCCACATTTCACGGATATGTTTCGAATACGATTCTACTTTACCCTGGTCTACCGCAAAGTCGCAAAGAGCCTGGATCAGCTTACATATGCTGTCCCAGTCGTTCCAGTCGATTCGTTCTTTATGCGCATCCCAGCTTGCTTCGATCCAAGCCAAAAGCGTGCGATGGCTGAAAGAAGTTCTCGGAATATAAGGGGAAGTAAAATAGGCCTTAAAAAGTAAGAAATTAGCCGTCGATTTATAATCCTGCCTTAAGAAGCTCTCAAGAGCTCTTTCACAGAGCCACGCATCGCCGGCTGTATATAATTGAACATCAGCCTCACTGGCCAAATCTACATACAGCTTGTTTCGGGCACTCTCATTCATTAGCAATGTTGGGTCGCCAATCTTTTTCAGGATGGCAGGGCTTGTTATGATTGCATGTAACGCGCGCAGCTTTTCCGTACTATTATCACCTTCTCGCTCAAGGCATGTTTTTGCCATTTCTTTGCACGCTTCTGCTGAGAGCATCTCAAGAAGAGGCAGAACCTTGGACAGCTCGCTTTTTAATATTTCGGCTTTAATTGAGTTCTCGTCATGAGCCAAGGCAGGGGCAGGAGCCGAGGCCGGGGTTGGTGCCGGCATCGCTGCTTTCACGACTGTTTTTTTTACTTTTGGCACTCCTGTCGCGCAGAACTTAGTCAGATCGCGCCTTGCCTCCGCATTCAAACTCCGGCATTCAGTAAAAAACTGCTTTTCAAGGCCCGCCGCTACTTCAAGGAGCGGTTGGAATAGAGAAACGCATGATTCATCCTTCAAAATGAGCCGGACCATACACTTTTTCCATTCCGGCGACTTAAAATGGGTCGCCGTAGTGCGTAAAATATAGTTGGTAAGTTGTTTAAAAAGTAGAGATTCGGAAGAGTTTTGCAGACGAGCTGCAATCCAAAGCGCATCATCGACCCTGACAATCGACTTTTTGGAACGTGAAAAAAACAGCCAGGCAAAATCTTCCCACGATTTTTCGTTTTTTAATTGGTCATGTACCCAGTCAATATCAATGAAGTCGGAAAACTCATTATCTTTTCCTTCATTCGAAGCGAGCATGATCACTGTGCATTGGGCTCTGGCAAGAGAGAGCTGCTCATCTACTCCGAGTCGTTGTATCTTTACAACGCGCTGTTTAAAACACTCGATGAGAGGGTCGCCAAAATGAATGCCTGAACAATCTTTGACAATGGTATCCAGTATTTTAATGGAGTGGCTCAGAAAAGGGTCATTTTTTCCAAACCCTTTTTTCTCTCTTATCATCTCTTTAAGCAGCGCTGCAAAATTTATCCAAAGGCTGTCTTGCGGCGGCAGTAGGGCAGCCGCTCTGCTGACGTGATCATTAATGCGAGCATCTTTTGCATCGATAAAATATTCGAGGCTGCCGCGCAACGAATCGATCAAGTCGCCCGCTGATTCCAAGGAGGAGAAATGATCAAGAAAATAATCCAGCAGATGAGGAACCTCATAAACCGAAGAAGATGTCCTGAAAGCGCTTAAAACGCCGGTCCAGCTGCTGAGAGGAGCCTTTGCTGCCACATGTCTTTCGATACATTTCCGATGCCAGACGGAGGCAAATTCTTTGGCGTTGTTGGAATGATCTGTCTCCAGTAGAGAAAGAAGAGCAGCCTCATCCGTTTCATAAAGCCTAGTTGCAATTTCATTGCAAATAGCCTCAAACCCTTCAAGGGTTCTGAGGCGGGGGAATGACTGGATCAGCAGAGCCTGAAATTCGGAGTCGCTATGAAAGAATTCTACCGCATTCATTTCTCTTAAAAGCTCTGCAAATTCAGGCCACGTCTCTTTCCCGGCGCTGCATCGCTTGACGAGGCGGCGGTCTCTTGCCTCGGCAAAATAGGGTAAAACAGCTCTTAATTGACTCGTTTGCGAGCAGTGGCGAAGCAAAGAATCGCCGAGGTGAGGGGCTTGGCTCGGCGTCGGTTTAATTTCGCAGTAGACCTCAAACGCGGCCGCAGCTTCCTCAGGAGCGGTATTTCCATTATTGCTCGACAAATAATTCAGGAGCCTGAGTAAAAAGCTTCGTTCAACATGTTTGATAGAAAAAGCCGCAAAAGTCTCCGCCCATTTCTTGAAAGGCGTTTTCTCATCGATGTGCCTGCCGATGCACCTCTGATACCATACGGTATCTTCAAATTGTGCTAGCTCCAGCATATCTCGAAGAGGAGCCTCTTTTCCGGCGGCAAGCAGTCTTTCTGCCACACCATCAAAAATGACTCTAAACTCTTTCTGAGTCCTCAGGCTGCCTTTTGAAAGTACAAGGGTCTGCTGAAAAATCGCATCAAACTCTTCATAGCGTCCTTCGAGATCAACCATTTTTTGATACTGAAGCAGAAGCTCCCACCAGGTGTCAGGATGAGAAAAATCTTTCAATCTTTGCAAAAGAGAGCCGATCATTGCTTCTTGAACGCAAGGGTAGGCGCTTAACGAATTAGCGTGAATGAAGGGCTGTAATAACTCCACCAATTGGGGCTCGTAAACAGTCAAAAGGTGCGGTGGTGAATTTTGCAGCAGCCGCTCATAATAGGCAGCAAGCAAAGAAAATCGCTGTTCTATAGGAAGCGTGCTCTTTTTACAATCACGGCAAACCCGGGGTAGAGCATATTCGAGCGCCTCGGGTTTCAAGAGAGGCGCCGCATCAACTAAAAAACCAATGGGTATTTGTAAAGTCCTCCACGAAATAGGCTCGCCCCAGATCAGCAGCTGCTCAAGGGCAACCTGTCCGCAAGCTTTAGGCGTACAATCTTCCAGAGCAAGAACTTTTTGCTCGATCTCAAGCAAAAGCGCCTCAGAGCGGCTGCCGGCATAGAGCCGTTTAAGAGCTGCAAGGCCGCTGTCCAACCTCTGCTCAGACGCAGCAGCAAATAACAGCTTGGGCAAAACAGCAAGGTCCTTTCTGCCTATGAGGAGGCAAAAACGCAGCAACGCAGGTGAAAGTTTTATATCGTCATTCAGTGCTTGATAGATCCAATCAAGACGCTTATCGGCATAGCTTGAATTGATCAAAGTATAGGAAGGCATGAAAACAGCCAGAGCATGGGAAATGCAAGGAAGGCTCTCAGGCCCCAATGCTTGATCATAGTTCAACGGAAACACGATATGCAAGTCAGACCAGGAAACTTGCATAAAAGAGCTTTTCACAATACGGCATTTCGGGACATTTTCAGGCATTTCATCAACTCCTGCCAGCAAATGAGCGAAGAACTTTAGAACAGTGGAGAGAGTAAAAAAGTCGTGAGAAACAAGAAGATGCCCCATTGAGGTTGTAGGTATGATGCCGCTAAAGTTTGGCTTTTGAGGGCACACATGCAGGTTAATAAAAGAGATTGCGTTACACTGATACGCAAGATGAGCTTCAGGATCTCTAGGAAGCCATCTTCGACCTGCCTTAAACGCCTGAGGCAGCACACCATCCAGATCACACTGTCGAAGATCCTGCACCAGCATTGTTTCAGCATGAGGGCATATAACGCCTCTACTGGTAAGGCTCGCCCAATAGCTCCCCAAATCAAAGGGAATGTACAAAGGTGTAACGAGCTCATACCTGCCAATCATCATCTGATCAATGACAGACTGGAATGAACCTTCTACTAAGGGATCTTGTTGAATTTTAACACAGACACGATCAAAACTGAAGTCTGAGAAAGATAGCCTCACTCTTGCACAATCAAAGTCTATAAACCCATCCAGAGAACGAGTAAACGTCGTTTTATAATGCTCAAACGAATCCCTCAAACGGATTTTATAATCTAGGGCTTGTTCTAAAGTGAGAGGAGTCTCCTGGTTTTGAACAAACATAAAATAAGTCAACAGGTCTTGTATTTCGCTTGCCCGATTGATATGTGTAGCAGGCATACAAAGAGTGAATTCAAAGCGGGAAGGCCGCTGTGTCAAAGCGCTCCTCATTTCAGGAGTAATCAGCTGAGTGTTGAATCCTTTCTCCGAAAGGACCCTTTCCCAAAACGGCCAGCCTACGGCACTGAAACTCCCCACAGTCAGCCTGATCGCTGCTTTTTCAAAATAATTTGAAACGAACTCAAGAAATGAAGAGATCCTTCGATCTCCATAATTGAGCTCCGTATTAACTACAATTCGAGCCGAGACTTGCGTGCGTAAAGTACCGTCCTGGTTGAGAAGGCCGCCATCTCCCGAGTGGTGGGCAATAAATTGAGCTCTAGCTGAGAGCGACTCCACTTCAGCGGCGGGCTGGATCTGATCATTTTGATTGTAAGGCTGAGTCGAAGGCCTATGCAGTAGGGTAATATTTGAGGTTGTCATTCAGTTGCAATTTTTAAATTTTCAGCAAGAGTCTAATCGAATCTTAGATTTTAGATCTACATCTTCATTCCGCGCTGTGTTAACCTCAGGAAATTATGCCATCCAAGCAGTTCAATGAGTTTTATCAGACGTTGCAAACGCATATCCCAACGGGTCAAATGACCTTTCAGGAGATCCGTGTTTACTTTGAAAAGATGCTCCGCGGATTTCCCGCATCAAACGATATCACATTTACACCCGCAACTTTTAAACATTGCAGCGGCACATGGATCAACCCACCCAAAGTCACATCGGAAAAGATCTTATTTTTTCTTCATGGAGGAGGGTATACGGCCGGCTCTTGGGAAACTCATCAAGATATGATAGGGCGTATTGCCAGCTATGGGGAGATTCGCATCTGTGCGATCAACTACCGACTCGCTCCGGAACACCCATTTCCGGCAGCCTTAAATGACGCTCTCCAAGCTTATGAAGAGCTTCAGGAGCAAGGCCGAATCATCGTGGGCGGCTCATCCGCCGGCGGCGGCCTGTCGCTTGCGCTCATGCTCAAGCTTAAAGAACTAAAAAAACCGCTCCCTTGCGCCGGCGTCCTGCTTTGTCCCTGGGTTGATCTCGCCCATACAGGGGAAACCCTCAACACTCACAATGGTCTGGATATGATTAATAAAGAGCGCCTGATTGCAGCAGCCAGCGCTTATCTGGGAAAGCACAATCCCAAAGATCCCTTGGCCTCGCCCTTATATGGAGACCTATCTTATCTGCCGCCGCTTCTGATCCAGGCAGGAACCATCGAGATTCTTTGGAGTGAAATAGAGGCCCTTGTCAAAAAGGCCCGCAAAGCAGGCACCTCGGTAACTTTCCAGCCTTACGAAGGAATGTTCCATACCTGGCAGCTCTTTGCCGCCAAGATCCCAGAAGGCGATCAGGCCCTCAAAGCCATCGGCTCATTCATCCGGTCAATTTAATGCTCTAACGGGTTCTGGCGATTATCTACCACTACGTCTGATAATTGATCTTATGTTAGGTCT